>DAOUEQ010000001.1:0-3806 GCA_034430395.1 Anaerolineales bacterium
TGCCTGAGCGAACGGCATCTATAACTGCCTTAACCCGCCTTTCCCTTGGACCGGGCATTTCCAAGTCCAGACCAGCTTCCAAAGCATCCACCCGGTCGTGTACAGCGCCCCAGTCGGAAACGACAAAACCCTCAAAACCCCACTCCTCCTTGAGGATCTCCGTCAGCAGCCTATGATTCTCAGCGGCGTATGTGCCGTTTAGCTTGTTGTAAGAGCACATCACCGTCCAGGGTTTGGCTTTTTTGACCGCCGCCTCAAAGGCTGGCAGGTAAATCTCGCGTAAAGTACGTTCATCTATTTCGGAGCTGATCGTGGAACGCTGGTATTCCTGGTTATTCGCGGCGAAATGTTTTAGCGAAGTGCCCACCCCTTTACTTTGCACGCCCTTGATGAAGCTGACCGCTATTTCCCCGGCAAGGTAGGGGTCTTCGGAGTAATACTCGAAATTACGCCCGCACAGGGGGGTGCGCTTCATGTTCACTCCAGGTCCAAGGACGACATCAACATTCAAGGCGATGCACTCCTCTGCGATTGCTTCGCCTAGTTTATGGATTAAATCCACGTCCCAGGTTGAAGCCATACAGGTTGCGGTTGGGAAACAGGTTGCGGGTACGCTCTTAGAAATAAAGGTATGTACATCTTCAACGCGCCGTACCCCATGTGGTCCATCTGTAACGGTCATCTCCGGTACGCCCAGGCGTTCAACAGGTGTTGTCGTCCATGGACCGGCTCCAGTACAGAGTGTGGCTTTTTCTTCCAGAGACATTTTCTTAATCAAATTTGAAATTTCAGTCATGGCTTAATCCTTTCTAATTTTCGCTTGAATCCAAACTCAAGAGGAATACTCAACAGTTGAAAGATCCCACTCTTCGTAGATTTTTGGTACATCACTGATCAGGCGTTGGGTGTAGGCCTCTTTCGGATGCAGAATCACCTCATCGGCAGATCCACTTTCGACAAATTTCCCACGCTCCATAATGTGTACGGTGTCAGAAACATAATACGCCAGGCCAATATCATGGGTGATAAAAATAACTGTCATCCCGATTTCTTTACGTAATTGCATCAGCATATCCAAGATGGTCGCGCGTGAACAGGCATCTATCATCGAGGTTGGCTCATCAGCCACCAAGATCTTCGGGTTCAGGAGGAAGATACGGGCAATCATTAGACGTTGCATCTGTCCGCCGGAAAGCTCAAAGGGATACTTTTTGGTTAATTCCTCGAACTTCAAGTTGACAAAGCCGCACGCCTCGGCCATCATCTCTACTTTTTTCGCGTGTGGAAGTTTTCGACCGCCGCGCATGTGAATGCAATCTAAAAGCACGGTATCAATGTTTCGGAATATATTGTATGAAGAGTACGGATCCTGGAAGATCGCCTGAATGTTTTTCCAGTATTCCTTTCTCTTTTTCTGAGAACTGATGTCACGCCTCTTTCCCTGGAAGGAAACCTCACCCTCAGTAGGATTGATCAATCCCAAAAGCATCTTCGCTAAAGTAGTCTTTCCGCTGCCCGATTCGCCCACGATCGAGGCGACTTCGCCCTCGTAGAAATGGATATCCACATGATCGACGGCGACCGTTTTCTGGCGGCCAAACCCAAATACCTTGGTAAGCCCTGACGTGCTCAGGCATACTTTTTTTTCATCAGCCATTTTTATAAAACTCTCTCAGTTGTTCTTCCGAAAAGATACAGCGGTAAGCGCGGCCGCCTCCAATTTCACGAAGATCGATAGAATGCGTCCTGCACTCTGGCCAAACGTATTTGCAGCGCTCAGCAAAACGGCAGCCAGTTGGTGGGTCTTTTAGATTAGGCGGTACTCCAGGAATGGCCGTCAGTTTGACATCCCGCTGACCTTGTTCAGGCACAATGATCGAGCCCATGAGACCTTTGGAATACGGATGGAGTGGATCAAACACGGCTTGTTTTGCGGTGCCCTTCTCCACGATCTGCCCTGCGTACATGACCATAATATCATCCGTCACGTTGTAAAGCAGCGGAAGTTCATGCGTGATGAAGATCAACGAGCTGATCAAACCAACTTCCATTAATTGCCGCAGCATCTTGATAACCATCTTCTGTGAAGTGACATCGAGTGCGGAGGAAGGCTCATCAGCAATCAGCACTTGTGGTAACAGTAACACAGATACCGCAATCACCGTGCGCTGTTTCATACCGCCCGAAAGTTCAACGGGGTATTTTTGCAATACTTCGGCTGGAAGCCCCAGGGTCTCGAACAATGTTCTGGCACGTTCATAAATATCCTTCTTGGTGATGTAAAGATCATGCGCTTGAACAACATCCTCAATAAAGTGGATGATCTTCTGTGTAGGGTTGAGCGCGTTCATCGCGGATTGGGGGATACATGCAATCTCCTTCCCCAAAACCGACTTACGAACTTCATCAGGGTCCATCCTGGAAATATTACGCCCCGCGATGATGATTTCTCCACTCATGTAGTGTAGTGGAGGGAAGTAATAACCCATCAGGCTGAGCGCCAGCGTCGACTTTCCGCAGCCGGATTCCCCCGCAATTCCCAACGACTTCCCTTCTTCGACCTTCAGAGAAACGTGGTCAACAGCGCAAATGTCTTCCTTGAACCGGGTGACCCATTTTGTCGTTAGTTCCCTAACCTCTAATATTACATTCTTTTTGGCCGCCAGTTCCCTAACCTCTAGTATTGCATTTGACATTTCAACCGCCTAGTCCCTCAATGCCGGATTGAATACCTGGTCGAGACCTGTATTCATCAAATTCATCGAGAACGTAACCAGAACGATGGTAACGATCACGGGGAGGTACGCCCACCATTTTCCCAGGGTTGGCGCCTGGTAGATCAATGCCCAGTTCAACATCAGCCCCAAGGTTGGTACTAGCGTTGTTTTTGGTCCCAACCCAAGGATTGATAACCCGGCCTCCGCCAGGATAGCCGTGGAAATCTGCAAGATGAGCGCCATAACGACATAAGAAGCGATGTAAGGCAGAATATCTGTGAGAATGATGTGAACGATTGAGTGCCCGGATAATTTCGACAGATTGACGTGGTCGCGATTGCGCAGTGAAATGACTTGCGCCCGCACCGCCCTGGCAGTCCATACCCAGGAGGTAAACCCGATCACCACTGCGATGGTAAAGGGACCGCGCTTTTCCTGCCCGATACTGTATGAAATCAAGATCAACAACACAATAGTGGGGATTACAGTAAAGAGATTGGTGGCGAACATAGTTACGTCATCCGGCAGGCCGCCGACATACCCCCCCAGCAGTCCCAGGGTCAAACCGATCAAGGTTGCAATGATACCGGCGACAAAACCGATCTGCAGCGATACGCTAGTGGCCTTAACCAGCTCCGTCAGCACATCCCTACCAAAGCTATTCGTTCCAAGCGGCAGCACCCGTACGTTCGGGACCTGGTTGACATTCACGTAATCAGATTGGTTGACGACGCCTGTCTCTTGCAGGGCACCCGTGTCGGCGCTTTCTGCCGCGATAATCACCCCCTCGGTTGACAAAAGTCCCTTGAGCGAGTTATTGAGCCGAACATAGTAATTTCGCTTCGCATTGGTCATCCCAGCGATCTTCTGCGAGGGGTCATAGTTTTTCTCCCACTGATCCAGGAGTGCTTGGGTATTAGTGATATCAATCTCGTTTTCAGAAATCCCGGCTGCCACAAGCCAATCCTTCATGGCAAGGCGATCATCATTACTCAACTTGCTGGCAATTCGATTCGCCGCAGCGTTATCCAGATTCAGCCTGTACTGGGTGGAACCAATGCTGTCATAAACATTCACATAGATTCCCGG
>DAOUEQ010000002.1:0-6650 GCA_034430395.1 Anaerolineales bacterium
TGGCGAAAAGCTCAGCGAGGAGCTTTGGGATGAGGGATTAGAATACACAGAAACGGATCACCCCGACATCGTGCGGGTCGAAGAGGACAATGGGACTTTCGGCGATGCGCTTCAGGTAATGATCGATGAATTGGTTCGCCTGGCTCATGAGGGGGATGGAAAGGCGATAGTAGGCTTGTTAGGTGACCGAGTTCCAGGCAGTGTACTGGGTCAGGCGCCCCCGCCAGATCTATCAACCGTGATTTAATTTCAATGATTACTGAGTGAGGTCGACCGTCGAGGGAACCTCGGCGGTTTTTTACATATGGATAGAACGGTTTTAACTGTTGGGGCGAGTATCGTGTCCATTGGAGGTAGATCAAGTGTTGAGCGCGTATTTATAATCATTTCCCCAGCTATTGAGATTGAATGATGTTAATGATTGTTCCTGGATGCTTTTACGCGAGCGTATTCCGCTGAACCTCGATGTACTGAAAAAACCACATCCATATCAGGGTAAAACCAATCCCCTTCAAGAGACCTACTACAAGCTAAGGCATATTCTACTTCTGGCACACTCTCCCAATCTGCATAGATGCTTAGATCTTCGCGCGCGAAGGTGCGTGTGATGTGATCCGGACCCGATACAAGAACGCGGACACCTTTCCCGGCTTCTGCATTAACGAACTCAATTGCCTGCCTGTAAGCCGTACACCAATAATCTAGGTCATAGGAACTTGCGGCTCCGCCTTCCCCTCCTATAAAGACGTTGTAATAGGTATATTCAAATGGATGGAGGCGGAGGATGCCGAGAAGACCTGGTGTGATGAGTAGTATCAGGACAAGGGCTTTAAAAAAAATTTTACCTCGGAGGAAGGTGAGCGTTTTTTCCAGCGTAAGACCAGCGAGGATGAAAAAAGCAGGTAGGATAAACAACAGCTGTCGAAAGTTTCCATAAATTGGGGTATTAAATAGAACCACTGAACATGCAGGGATAGCAATCCAAAGAATAACCAGAAAAAGCAATACGCGTTGGGGTTTATGGTTTCTAAATTTACAAAAAGAGATGGGTATTCCCGCCAGGATTAAAAGAAGGGCGGGCTCGGTCAACTGTAAGCCCAACAGTGTTGGTAAAAAATGCCACGGGAGGTTGCTTGATAAGAGTACCTCGCCACGGTAGAGTACGTCATGAGTCGGGAAACTCCCCATGATTTTAATTGTTTCTAGGAAATGTCCAACGGGATCCCACCATAAGAAAGGCCAAGTTAAATAGGTGAAGACCACTGCAACGAACCAGTACAAAATCGCAGGTCCGATCCCTCGTCGGCCAATTCTTATAAATATGTAGAATGTCACGAATATGCCCACCATTGGGGCAGCTACGCGAATTGCGGTTGCAGCTCCCAGTGCTACCCCGGCGAGTACAACGGCTGTATGCCGGTCTTCCCATTTCCAAACCAGGTCACGCAAAGTGATGGGGAATCCCTTTCTTACAATTACGATAAAGAAGGCTATTGCTGCAAAACAAGCTGGAATACGTGTCCAGCGGTAGACCACTTGTAGCTGATCAAGGTAAAGATTAATCGGCGTCTTATAAGCATCTTCGGCTATGCGATTAAAAACTAGCTGTATTGGTGCCCAAGTGTGCCCCTCATATGCATCTCGAACGAGTTCTTCCATCTGTGGGAAGATGACTACCTTAGCGATGATGTCAAGAAGGAACAGAACGGTAAGTAGACCTATAAACGCAAATAGCATACGAGTGCGGATATCGAGAGCGCCCCAATCACGTCTTATTGATGAACTTAGGCTTACACGGGTTCGAATGCGTTTCTTTTCCACCCCAGGTGCAGGCAGATCACCCTGTAATTTCTCTGCTGCGCGGATTCCAAGCAGAAAGGCGACGCTAAATGCTGCCATGAAGGGAATGTCTTTCTGGTTAATGAATGCATGGCCGAAGAGAAGCGGCTGGGTTGCGTAAAGAGCTGTTGCGGCGATCGCGGCGAAATTCCCTGTGAATGACCGTAGTAATAGGTAAAGAGTAGCGACGCTGACCACGAAAGCCGAATAATTCATGAAGTGTCGTACATCCACAGGGTGCCATTCCGGGAATATATGCCCGGCGAGGTTTGTCGTGAGTGAAGAGGCCATGAAGTGGAGCGGGCCATAGTATCGGCGATCGGTGTTGTCCAGGAAGTCCGATGAGCCTGTATAAGCTTGAAGTGACGTAGTGCCGTAGTCGGCATCTCCTTCATCATCCCAAGACTGACCATAGTGGTCAGCGAGTGTGAATCCCAAGATGAACGCGATAAAGATGAGGGAGCTTACGATGAAAACTCCACGGATCCGTCGGTCGTCGGTCAATTCACTGGGCATACTGCCCCCTGATCGTCTTCCCGGGTGACCATTTCGATCCGTTTTAAAGTCACGCATCTACACATCGGAAAAAAACAGCCACTTACTATGATATATGGGACGTCATTGTTTATCGCGTTTAGAAGTAGGAGTGAAATCACCATATCAGACAATAGCTAATTTCATATTTCGATGCGAAGTAAAATTCGCAGTTCGAATCTGTTTCAAGAGTATACAATGATAAACACATGGATATCACCTCCCAGGCGTAGTATTAAATCCCACTCGCTGAGTGACCTTATGGGGCTTTTTAATTGCCTGCCGTTGAGAAATGAACAGCTTTCTTGGGACAATCATCCCGGTTCAGGAGTAGATGTGCTTGTAGGAGAGGGGGGTGAGGTCTCCGTTGATGTAGGGGTATCCGTCGGCACTTCCGTTGATGTAGGAGTCTCCGTAGGGGTCTCTGTGAGTGTGGGTGATGGCGTAGACGTGGGCGTTCGTGAGGGCGGGATGAACGCGGTGGGCGTGACGGTCGGCGTCAAAGTAATCGTAGGGGTTGGGCTGGGTGCGACGGCGAGGGTCTCTGCCGGTATCGTCGTTGCCGAAGCTGGAATGGATGTCGGTGTGGGTGTCCCCAGCATCCTCCCCGGCGCCCGGCGGATCGCGATCCACCCCGCGCAGTAGCAGGGCAGTGTAGCCAGGATCACGCTGGCCAGGATGAGGTAAAGACGGCGGCGGGAGGGATCCAACGGGTTAGTCCGGTCCATTGCGTGGCGATGATACCAAGGTTGCAAGCCGCCAGCAAGCGATCACGCGCTAGTGCTTAACATTAGATGAACCCACCGCTTTGCAGAACGGTATTTCCATTTGAAGCGCGCGCTCTCTCCCGAAAATGTGGTTAATAATGTGAGATTCGGTACAATTAACCAATTGAATCTTTTTCATGGGTTTCCCACATGGTTAGATGTATATCATGAAATCCCCGCAAAAACCCCCACCCTTTAATTGGGCTTCTTTCTTGCTTCTAAATCTAATTGCATTAGTGGGGGCATGGACCTTAGCGGCAACCGAATGGGATGAGCATCTCTCCATTGTAGCGTTGATCGCACTTCTCGGGGTATGGACTGGTACGGCTCTAGCGAGAAGCAGGTTCCCATCTGTGGTGACCGGACTCTTCGCCACAGCCTATGGTCTCTTTGTCGTAGGTTGGCAGCTAATCACCACACTCGACCCGGCGCTGATCTTGCGCCGGAAGATCATCACAATCCTCGGCCGTTTTTCAGTCTTCATATCCGTACTCATTACCGGCGAACCCAATCAAGATCCACTGATGTTCGTGCTCATCATGGCGCTGCTTTTTTGGTTCCTCGGCGTATATAGCGCTTGGTCCGTGATGGGCAGGGGTGGAATATGGGGCGCCATCCTTCCAGGTGGGATTACAATTTTTGCCATTTCCTATTTTTACCTGGGCGAAGTCAGAATCGATCTCTTCCTGGCCACATATTCCTTGTTCTTGCTGCTGCTTGTGATAAGCGTGGATCTTTCTAATCGGCTGAAAGTCTGGGCATCGGTACGTGCCCGCGTGCCCTTCGATACGGCCTATCGCATCAGCATCGCAGGATTGGTGGTCGCTATTCTCATTATTGGACTCGCTTGGGGTGCGCCGGCTTTCGCCCGGAGTGAAACACTCGCGGAGGCGTGGAAAACGATCTCGAATCCATTCCTGGATGTCAGAGATCGTGTCAGTGACGCCTTCGGCACGGTCCACGGTCCAGCTGTTGTCTATATGAGTGAATATGATGAGGTGCTGGAGCTTAAAGCCGGGACGCAGCCGGCGAACCGCCTTGTCATGGACGTCGATCCGGTTGAATTCCCCTCACACGGCGGGCGCTTCTATTGGCGCACGAGGGTCTATGAGGAATATCAGGAAGGGAAATGGACCGAGCCGGAGGGCATATCCATTCCCTTTAATCCCAACGAAGGAGATCTGTCACTGGGGGATCTCACCGGCAGGGATGTTGTCGAGGTCAATTTCGCATTGAAGAGCGGAGATATTAAACTCCTCTTCCTACCGAGTCAACCTGTCTGGGTGGAACGTACGTCAAATTGGACCGTAACCCCTCTCGAAGCAGGAGCATTTGATCTCTTGACAGCGACATCGAATCGCTTCATCCGTGAGGGAGAGTCTTACCTCTCGAGAGGGTCTGTCGCCACTCCTACCGCGGACCAATTGCGCGCCGCCGGAGAGCTATACCCGGAATGGGTCGTTGAACGTTATCTCCAATTACCAGAGACGATCACGGACCGGACGACTGAGCTAGCACAGATAATCACGCAGGATCTGGAAAACCCCTTTGATAAAGCGGTCGCGATTACTCTTTGGCTGCGATCCAACATTGAATACGATCGTGAAACGGAGCCACTTCCTGAAGAAGTAGAAGCAATTGATTGGTTTCTCTTTGATTACAAGATAGGTTTCTGCAATTTCTATGCTAGCGCTGATGTAATCATGTTGCGTTCTTTGGGGATCCCAGCCCGCTTGGCGGCAGGTTATGCGAGCGGTACATTTGACCATGACTTGGCTGTCTACCATGTGTACAGTGAGGACGCTCATTCCTGGCCAGAAGTCTACTTCCCCGGGATCGGATGGGTGGAGTTTGAGCCCACCACATCTCAACCTGTCCTCACCCGCCAGGAGTTGGACGGCAATGAAGTCGGCAAAGGACCGCTGTACCGGTATCCCGAGGATCCCTTCGATCGTGAAGACAGGCTTGAAGACAGGTTAGAAGATCGACTCGCGCTGGATATGGAGGTAGATGATACTTCGGTTGGACTGAGAGGCTGGTTGCTTTCGCGCAGAATCGCACTGGCTGCAGGAGGTGTTTTAATAATTGCGCTGATTTGGCTGCGACTTAGCCCGATCGCGTGGGTTGCTGTGAGGGCTATTCTTTTCCGCGGGATGAATCGCCTGGGTGTGGCACCGCCAGAGGCACTCGCTATGATGGGGTATTCCTGGGATACGATAACGGGTGGGATCTATGCGAGATGGACGGAGTGGCTGAAGCGTCTGGGAATGATTACCGGTAGGTCACAGACAGCGTTGGAGCGGGTCGTGGCTTTCTCATCCTCGCTGCCAGAATCCGCAGACGCAGCCTGGACGATTGTTGAGGCGTATTCAAAGGAACGTTTTGGACAGCAATTCGTCAATGAGGATTTGGTTATTGGTGCATGGAGATCGCTGCGCTGGAGGCTTTGGATGGCGTTGTTAAGGAAATCAACCGACCGGTGGTGGAATTAGTTGCAAGAGAAGGATGGATAATCGATATAGTATAAACCACGCTGCCCGAGCACAGTTTTTTGGGATAACTTCCTAAAGCATGTCATTTTGAACCCCAGTTGGGGTGAGATATCCCTGAGTCGATTCAAGTTATCATTTAAGAATCTTGGTAAAGGAATCCAATCAGTTTCAGAGATTGAGCTCTCAAGAGTTATATCATAGGGGTTTCTTGCTTCGCTTGAAATGACATGTATGGACGAGATATTCCTGGTTTTATCATCGTGAGGAGCCTGTCAGGACAACGTGGCAATCTCCTTGTGGGGATTTGGGGAGAGCAAAAAAGGAATCTGTCTAGGAAAATTCATCCGCATAAGCAAAGAGCGCCGGCGTGCCGCCGGTGTGCCAGAAGAGAATGCGCTCGTCTAATCCGAATTCCCCCTTGCGGATGCGATCGATCATCCCGGCTGCAGCACGCCCGGTATAGACGGGATCGAGGAGAATCCCCTCCGTACTCGCAAACAATTCGATAGCGTCGCGCTCGATCTTGCCCATGACCCCATATCCACCCCCAAGATAGCGATCGTCGACGTCAACATCATCCGCTTGAAACGTGAGGTTTAACCCCAGCAATTCCGAGATCTGTTGTGCTAGATTCAAGATCAATAGCTGGAGTTCTTCGCTCGGTTTGTCGACGCTGATCCCGGTGATGAGAGTCGCAAGCTCGAGCGCTTTCACGCCTACGATCATACCGGCTTGTGTCCCCCCGGAAGATGAGGCAAAAACGATTCGGTCGAATTCCAGGCCTTGATCGACGAGTTCATGGATCGCCGCCACATACGCACTCGCGCCGGTTGCGTTGGAGCCGCCGTATGGGATTAGATACGGTCGGCGCCCGGTTTCCCAGGCTTGAGTGAACGTTGATTGCAACACTTGCTCGGGATCCTCGCCCTCTGTCCAAACGATCTCAGCGCCTAATAACTGATCTAACAGGAGATTACCCGCGATCTCGGATGGTGCCGATTCCGACAGAACGAGAGTG
>DAOUEQ010000003.1:0-3141 GCA_034430395.1 Anaerolineales bacterium
CTTCGAGGTCGGAAAGCGTAAATTGGGTCGGTAGGGTCTCGCCATCTGTGGTGTGCAGATCTGCCCGACCCTCCTCAGCATCTGCGTAGTAAATATCGCTGGGATTAACCAGCGCAACCCGCCCCTCCAGCTTCACCGGGATCTTAAAAGGAAGGGGCGCCTCTTGCTCCTCACCTGGTCGGGATGTCCCTACTATTCGACCCTCCGCGATAGTGTGGATTACGTCGCTTATGGGTTCAAACAGCGTGTTGTCGTCGGCCAATATGAGGACGGCTACTTTGCTTTCAGCGAGGGATCGAATCAACCCGGAGAGTAAATTAATGGATGCCTCATCGCATCTCGCGAAGGGGTCCACCAGGATGATGGTTTTAGGATCATGAAGGATCGCTCGTCCGAAAGCCAGCCGTCGTGAGAGCCCGGTGGAGAGCTTATCCATCTTCGCCTTCCCTTGGTCGGCGAGTCCAACACGCTCAAGAACCTCCACGGCTTTGGATTTTGACAAACCATACAGCCTGGCATGGAATTGCAGATTCCCCAACGGCGATCTCTGCTGGTAGAGACCATCCTCGGCAAACAGCACACCAACGAGCCGGCTGTATCGATCACGATCGGAGACAGGGTCCAATCCCGCCACTCGAATCGAACCCGCTGAGGGTCGTGCCTGGCCGGTTAACATTTCGACCAATTCGGACTTTCCACTACCTACGGGGCCAATCAGGGAAACCACCTCCCCCGGATGGACAGTCAAGTCCGAAATGTCGACCGCTGTGCGTTGATCGATGATCTTCTGAAGATTGTGTATTTCGATCATGGTTCGGCACACCACTCAAAAGTCATGGATGAGCGATTAAAAGGCAATGATCAATCCTAGCACATTTGCCCTGTTCTGACTCGTAGATGGGGATTAAAAACATCCACCCCTTTTATCACTGCGTACGGATGGTCTTCAATTGGAAGTAATATCAAGCCCATGTGATATTTAGGGCGTCTCCGTGGACTTCCGCCAGCGGCGATTATTTATCCGAGAGAAACATACTCCAGGGCTAATTCCCTGGAGTATGCACAAGCTGCTTGTGATAAAAAGCTGCGCTCGTTTCAAACGGCCATCAAATCAAGGCGATCCAAGCGCTTTAAGGTTTCCTAAACCGCTGATAACTTCCCTCACCTGCGGATCACCATAGTAACTCACATTCCCCACCCCGCTTATATTCACATCCAGCGATTCTGTCGCCCACACTGTTGCACTGCCGGCACCACTGATATTCACGTCGATGCGTTCGCTTTGAAACTCTGCACCGTCGTATGAACCCGCGCCGCTGACGTTAATCTCTTGTGTTCCAGCAAAACCGGAGATCTCAATCGAGCCCGCTCCGCTTAACTCCACATCAAAACGCTCAGCGTCTATGCTATTCGCTTCGATGCTCCCCGCTCCCGATAAGGCCATCCCATCCAATGTTATGACGGTGAGGTTGAAGGTGATTGATTTCGTTGGCCGCACGATGTCCTGCCACTTATTGGTATCGAAACCGATCTCGAGGGTGCCCCCGCGCACCTTCGTTTCAATTCTTGGCAGGATGTTATCTTCCGCCTCGATGGTGAGCGTTTCTTCGCTGCCCTGCGTAATGATCAGCGTCCCAAACCCCTCGAATGAAATTCGATTGAAACCTGATACATCCCGTCGCTCGGTTATAAGCACCCCAGATCCCTGTTCATATCGCATTGTAATTGTGCAAGCACTCACAGCTAATCCTAGAACGAGCAATACCAACCATATCCGTGACATATAGACATCCCTCCAATTATTGATTATTGTAACTGTTTGATCCCCTAGTGGTGTTGTCATTCTGAGCCGAAGCGCAGTGGAGGCAAAAGAACTCGTTGTTTCCAGACTGGAGTTATCTCAAGAGAAGATCGAGATTCTTCGTCGCTCCGCTCCTTAAAAGGACATACTTCTGCGACACCAATTATTACTTAATCTTATATACGCAGGGAGAAGCGGATAGGTTGCATGCCTTCCCGGCCAAATGAACGCAGCACGGTCAGAAATCGTATAAGGTGTAAGGTGTGATAGCTCTCACCGGTTGACCACCACCGCATAATGATCGCTGTGTTTATAAACCGTCTGCGGCAAATGGCAATCAGACAACCCGGAAATTGAAACCCAATGAGCCATTCTTTGAAACACCGCTGGCAGCCCCATTTTCTCCTCACTCTCCTCTTCGGCACTCTCGCTCTCGCCAGTTGTCAAATCTTCGGAATTGAACAACCAGCGCCATCTCCAATTCCCTATCCATCTATAACTCCAAAGTCAGAGACCAGCTCGATTGAATTTACACAAGCTGAAATGGACACCCTCAACAGTTTACAGAAAGTGGATGAGTACCCGCTTTTTGTTATGCATTACCAAGGACCCTATGGCGAGACCACTCTTACTGCACCAGGAGTGAGTGATCCGCTGCGATCCATTTTTGAGAATATAAACCCAACTCCGCTGTGGGCATGCTCCCTGTTCACTACTCTCGCCGACCCGCAAAACGGAGTATTCGGACGCAATTTCGATTGGGAATTCAGCCCCGCACTTTTGCTCTTCACTGACCCGCCTGATGGGTATGCCTCGGTATCCATGGTGGATCTGGCATACGTCTTTGAAGCCTCTACCTTAACACGATTGATGGATCAGAGCCTTGACGACCGAAAGCCGTTGTTGAACACGCCCTTAATGCCATTTGATGGAATGAACGAGAAAGGTCTGGCTATCGGGATGGCTGCCGTTCCTCATTCGCCAACACCAAGCGATGCGAACCACGAGAGCGTAGGTTCCCTGCGAGTCATCCGCATGATCCTGGATCACGCCTCGAACGTCGAAGAAGCAGTCAAGATCATGAGAGGCGTGAACATCCTCTGGAATGGCGGACCCCCGCTCCACTATCTCATCGCCGACGCCAACGGCACCGCCGCATTGGTCGAGTTCGTAGATGGTGAGATGGTAGTGCTTTACAACACAAGCCCCTGGCACCAGGCGACGAATTTCCTCCTCAGCAAGAACAGTGGCTCAACCGATGGGATCTGTATTCGTTATGATATGCTCACTGAAAGACTGCAGGAGGCGCAAGGGATTTTATCTCTTGATGAAGCGATGGA
>DAOUEQ010000004.1:0-5576 GCA_034430395.1 Anaerolineales bacterium
ATCGAAACCACCGGCGCCGAAATCGTGATCAAGGATCATCTGCCCACCGTACTGGCCGACGAAAGCCAGTTGACACAGCTCTTTCAGAACCTGATCGGGAATGCCATTAAGTTCCACGGTGAGGCCCAACCGCGCGTCCAGATTGAAGCTGTGCGCGAAGATGGAAGATGGAAATTCTCAGTCAGCGATAATGGAGTTGGCATTAAAGAGGAATACTTTGAAAGGATCTTTAAGGTTTTCCAGCGGCTGCACGGGCGTGAGGCCTATGAGGGAACTGGAATCGGGTTGGCCATTGCCAAAAAAATCGTTGAACGTCACGGTGGCCGGATCTGGATCGTTTCTGAGCCCGGCAAGGGCGCGACCTTTAACTTCACGTTACCCACGACCAAGGAGAGCGTATGAATGACCTCAAGGCAGTGAATTTGATCGAAATATTGCTGTGCGAAGACAGCGATGATGATGTCCAGCTGACATTGTTGGCGATGGAGGACATCAAAATCCGCAACAACGTATCTGTGGTCATTGATGGCGTAGAGGCGATGGAATTTTTACATAAAACGGGCAAGTACGCGGACGCCCCGACGCCAGACCTGATCCTGCTGGATCTCAATATGCCTCGCAAAGATGGTCGTGAAGTACTGGAAGAAATTAAAAATGACGAAAAGCTCATGCACATCCCGGTTGTCATTCTTACGACGTCTGAAGCGGAGGAAGACATCCTTCGGGCATACAACCTGCACGCTAACTGCTATATCTCTAAGCCGGTGGATCTTAACCAATTTACTAAAATTATTCGCGCGATCGATCACTTCTGGTTTTCGATCGTGAAGCTGCCCTGATGTGCGAAATCCACAGGACTATAACCTGACAGGGCGTCGGCACGGATTGTGGGTATTGCCTCACGCTTGATCGAACAGCGGTTCCGGTAAGGATATCGAATGAATACGAAAAAGATTCGGGTTCTGCAAATCGAGGACAATCCTGATGATGCGTTCCTGATCAAGACCATGATCCAAGATCATGAGCAAGAGCGTGAACAAGAGCATCAAATAGCGCTCTCCACCGAAGCAAACCTTACCGATGGCCTGGCGTACCTGGGACGGGAGGCGGTTGATGTGGTGCTGCTCGATCTTGGATTGCCTGAGAGCTCCGGGATTGCCACGCTTGAGCTATTCCAGCAAAAGGCGCCCTCTGTCACCGTCATCATCCTGACCGGCTTCGATGATGATAGTCTTGCGTTGAATGCCGTTCAAACAGGTGCGGATGATTATCTCGTCAAAGGCAATATTTCACCTGAAACTCTTATTCGGGCCATCCACTACGCATATGGACGAAAGGCCTCCGCAAAAGCGCTCACCGAAAGCAATGTGCGCTTCACTGCCGTGATCCAGTCTGCTTCCGATGCCGTCCTCATCATTGACGGCCAAGGCAATATTGTCTCCAGCAATCGGAGCGCTAAGGAGATGTTCGGCTACTCCGAAGCCGAAATGGACGACCATCCGTTTCAAATGATCATCCCGGAGGGCTACTGGAAAGAGCATGCCGAAGGACTTCAGCGCCTCCTGCACGGAGGGACGCCGCACAAGATGGGTCGGACGGTGGAAATGCAGGCTCTTCGTCGAGACCAGACCGAGTTTCCGATCGAGCTTTCGTTAACCTCCTGGCAGGTTGAGAACGACCAATATTATTCCGCATTTATTCGCGACATCTCGGAACGGAAAGAAAGCGAAAAAGCCCTCGTGGAGAGCCAACGTCAGCTTTCCACGCTGTTGGACAACTTGCCGGGTATGGCCTACCGCCGTAAAAACGATCCGAACTGGAGCATGGAGTTCGTAAGTGATGGCGCCCTTATGCTGACCGGCTATCCTCCAGGATCCTTGATCAATAATTCGAAGATTTCGTATTTGGAGCTCATCCACCCTGGAGACATCGAGATGGTGACGGAGTCTATTCAGGGACAGCTCCAAATCAATCAGCCCTTTAAGATAACGTATCGGCTCATTACCCCCACAGAAGGTGAGAAGTGGGTCTGGGAGCAAGGCCGGGGGGTTCCCTCTGAGAATGATCAGGGGATGGCTGTGGAGGGTTTCATCTCCGATATTACGGACCGGATTATGGCGGAAGACGAGGTCCGCAAGAGCCGGGAGCACTACCAGAGCCTGTTTGAGGGTGTTCCGGTCGGGCTCTACAGGACTTTCAAGAATGGCGCGATCCTGGATATCAACCGGACACTGATCGAGATGATCGGCTTCACGGATCGTGAAAGCGCCATGACGTATTTATCGACCCACGGGTATGTTGATCCTGAAGATCGGGTGCGCTGGCACGATCTAATGAATCGCCACGGTGAAGTAAAGAATTTTGAGACCCGCTGGCACTGCTACCATGGTGAAATCATCTGGGTGGAAGAAAGCGCGCATATCGTCAGGGATGCCAGCGGTCAGGTTTATTATGAGGGGGCGGCGGTCGATATCACCGAACGTAAACAGGCCGAGCTGGCCCTGCAAGAAAGCGAAGAGAAGTACCGCGTGCTGTTCGAACACATGCTGGATGGTTTTACCCTGCACGAGATCGTCCTCGACGCGGAAGGCACGCCGGTGGATTACATCTGTCTTGACGCAAACCAGGCCTTTGAAGACCTGACTGGTTTGAAGGTTGCAGATACCATTGGCCGGCGCTTTTCTGAAGTTCTCTCGAGTATTGAGCAGGATCCTAGAGATTGGCTTGGGAAGTACCACAAAGTGGCTCTTACCGGAGAAAAGATTCGTTTCGAACAATTCGTCGAATCCTTGGATAAATGGTACTCAATTAACGCCTTCAGCCCGAGAAAAGGACAGTTAGCGACAATCTTCCAGGACATCACTGCCAGCAAGAATTTTGAGGCTCTACTTCAGGGGAATCTGGACAGGATGCGCAGCCTGCATGAGATCGATAAGGCGCTGACTTCGACCCTCGACCTGCCCGGTGTGCTGAGCATCATCCTGACCGAACTCACAAAAATCGTGCGGTGTGATTCGGTCTCCTTACAGATAGTTAAAGAACATCATTTGGAAATCGTTGCCTGTCATGGATTCGAGAATCCGGATGAAGTGATCGGCCTCGTTTTTCCGATTGACAGAAAGTATCCCAATTGCGCAGTCATTCGTGAGGGAAAGACGTTAGCATATGACGATATTGCCCAGACTTATTCCCATTTCCAGTTGGAAGGGGATAAATTCACCTCTGGGAGCATCCATTCCTGGCTCGGAGTGCCGTTGATCGTCGATCAAGAAGTCATCGGCATGCTGGCCATCGATCGTTATGAGATAAGGCCATTCGGGAGCGAGATCATTGAAATTACCACGCGTTTTGCGGCGCAGGCTGCCCTGGCGCTGCATAATGCACAGCTCTACAAAATTCTCTTAGAATCAGAAGCCGGCTACCGGAATATCTTTGAAGGGATCCAGGATGCGATCCTGGTTGAGGGTCTTGAAGGTGATATTCTCGACGTCAACACACGCGCCACTGAGTTGTATGGATATTCCCGGGATGATTTCCTGAAGAAGAAAGTACAGGACCTCTTTGTTGACGAATCGCCGGTCTTCCTCCTGAAGGATATACTCAGTACCGAGCGAGCTCCCGGGACCTTTGAGACTGTCAACCTGCGCTCAGATGGCACACAGATGCCGGTCGAACTCACCCTGCGTCAGGGGGAAATAGGCGGCGAATATGTCCAACTTGCCGTCGTCAGGGATATCACCTCCAGGAAGCAAGCCGAAAACCTGATCCAGAACCAGATCAACCGACTGGAAGCCCTGCGCAAGATTGATCTGGCCATCGTTGGTCTTACGGATCTGGAATCGACACTGAATATATTCATCGAACAACTTTTGAGGCAGCTCGAAGTCGATACAGCTTGCATCCTCCTTCGGAATACAACGAACGGGAAGCTCGAATTTGCCTCAGGCGATGGATTTCGGACCGAAGCACTTCAATACACCTCGCTTGCCATAGGTGAAGGCAACGCAGGTCTCGCTGCAAGGGATAAGAAACCGGTCTTCATCGAGGATTTGGAATCACAAGGCACCTATTTCGCTGCTTCGACTGAATTCGCAGCTGAAGGATTCCAGTCCTACTATGCCGTGCCGCTTTTCATTCGCGAAGAAGTCGTAGGCGTGATCGAGATCTTTCATCGATCCAGATTGGATCCAAACCCGAACTGGGTTCAATTCCTGGCTATGTTGGCGACCCATGCTGCGATCGCGATCGATAATGCCAGCCTCTTCACAAAATTGCAGGAAAATAATATCGCGTTGGAGGGTGCAGTCGACAAAGCAACCCAGGAACTTCGCCAATCCAACCGGCGGTTGGAAGTGATCCTTAACAACAGCCCGGACACGGTCCTGCTGCTGACACCCGAGGGGTTAATCGAACGTGCAAACGACGCAATCCAGCTCCAGTTTGACTATGAACCCCGGGAGGTCGAGGGCAGGCAGATTGACACGCTCCTCGCAGGCAATGCGGGGACGGAGCTCAAGAAACCGATCGAAGAGCTGTTGCAATCCCCTGTTCCGATAAGCTGGGAGGGAAACGCCGCGCGGAGAGATGGGACCAGCTTTGATGCTGAATTCGTCCTTGCACCCATACGAAACAACATGAATGTAAACGCATTCGTCTGCACCATCAGGGATATTTCGGATTGGAAAGAATTGGAGCGGCTGAAAGATGGCTTTGTATCCAATGTCTCCCATGAATTACGGACTCCGATCACCAGTTTGCGTTTGAACTACAGCCTGATCAAGAAGAACCCGGAAAACCTGGATAAGTATCTTGGCCGTTTCGATCGTGAGATTGAACGTTTACACGTGTTGATCGAAGATTTGCTGCGGCTTTCGCGCCTCGATCAAGGACAGATTCAGCTCAACCTGGACGTCGTGGAACTGGATCAGCTCATTGAAGAGACCATCCAGGATCGGGTGCCCATGGCAGAAGCCAACCAGCTTGAAATCAAGTTCGTGCCTGATAGAGAAGTGCCTGCTGTGAATGCGGATGCCGGTTTGCTTGGCCAGGTCCTGAGCGTGCTCATCACCAACGCGATTCATTACACGCCCGCGGGCGGCCACATCGAAGTCAGGCAGGTGCAGGGCGATCCGGAAAACATCACCTGGGCCGGTTTCTCCGTAGAAGATGATGGGCTTGGCGTATCTCCGGAGGATCTCCCGCATTTGTTCGAACGATTCTACCGAGGTAAGATCGGCCGGGATTCAGGTGCTCCGGGAACAGGTCTGGGGCTCGCAATTGCGCACGAAATCGTGCTCCGTCACCACGGCCGGATTGAAGTCGAGAGCACTGGCATACCAGGTCAGGGCACTACGTTCAGCGTGAAAATCCCAGTGAAGGAGAACGCAAATGATTCTAGAATCGAGCCTACGCTATGAATGAAGTCGTCCTCGTTCTTGATGATGATGTAAGCCTGTTGGAAAGCCTGGTGGATTTCCTGACCTTGTCCGATTTCGAGGTGCTGGTTGGCCATAATGGAATGGAGGGGCTGGAGAGGCTGAAGGAAACGCGCCCGGATATCATCATCTGCGACATCA
>DAOUEQ010000005.1:0-50261 GCA_034430395.1 Anaerolineales bacterium
AACTGGAGAGGAATTTCGGCACATCGGTGTCAGCCACTTCCCTGCACAGTTGATCGAAGAGTTCCTGAAGGCGGATATCCTGGAAATCTAGTCTTGGTCCCACCAATTTACTCAGGGATCGAAACAGGCTGAAACCCGAGATTAGACCAAATGGCATCCCATTCGAATCAACAACCGGTGCTACCGTTCCTGTTCGATTGGCGATCGCCCACGCATCGCGCAGTGTTTGATCCGGCGTAACGGTGTCATATCGATGAACGACAACCTCAAAGCGAGGGGATGCATCAGCCAGAAATTCAGGAGCGGATAATTCCAACCGGTTGAGAACCCATGCCGTTTGTGCGTTGATTGGACCGGCGCGAGCAGCTACAACGTCGCCGTCGCCTTTAGCTTTCCGGAACCAGGCATAGCCCATCGCAGAGGCGATTGCATCGGTATCCGGGTTAACATGTCCGACGACGTAGATCCTGCTCATTCTGTCTCCACTCCACCGCTTATGTTGAAGCCGCTGGTTATGATTCTTATCATACTATGTACATCCGCTCGCGAGGGATCATTCTTGCGATTTCAAGGCGCTCCATACGCGTTCAGGCGTCACAGGCGCAACCAGCACATCCGCACCACAGGCATCCATTACCGCATTCGCAACCGCTGGTGCAACACCATTCATAGGGATTTCAGCAACAGCTTTCACACCGAAGGGGTGTGATGTCTCGAACGTCTCCACAAAGATCGTCTCCAGATCAGGCATCTCGTGCGCGGCAAAGATATGATAATCCCGGAAGTCCACCTCCCGCGGACGACCGTCTTCATCATAAAGCATTTCCTCACACACGGCATAGCCAAGCGCCTGCGTCATGCCGCCTTCGACCTGCCCGGATGCTGTCAGTGGGTTAACGATCACGCCCGAATCAACAGCCATTAACAACTTATCGACGATCACCTGTCCGGTTTCGATGTCAACAGTCACCTCTGCAAACTGAGCTGCGAAGGGTGGTGGAGCGACAGGAGACACAAAGGAATCGACACCCATTATCTGTTCCTGATCTTCGTGATGCAGCGCGTTAAGTGCAATCTCCTCCAGCGTGACGGATCGCCCATCGGGTGACCAGGCGCAACGATCTCGCAGCATAATCTCATCCGGCTGGATCACCTTTTTCTCTGTCCCCAGCATACGGGCTGCGCGGTGGCGAATTCGATCTGATACTTTCTGGGCAGCGCCGACGACAGCCGCTCCGGAGATATAGGTCGTACTCGATGCGTATGCGCCTTTATCGAAAGGGGTGAAATCCGTGTCCGAAGAGTAGACAATGATATCTTTAACAGGAACACCAAGAACTTCGGCTGCTTGCTGAGCCAAAACAGTATCCGAACCTGTGCCCAGGTCCGTCGCGCCGACAAGTAGATTAAAAGACCCGTCTTCGTTTATCTTGATACTGGCGCCACCCATGTCGAGGTAGGGAATAGCCGTCCCCTGCATTACCAAAGCGACGCCGATCCCCCGCCGGAGATGAGGTTTTCCCTTGACGATATGCCACTCCGGGTTTTTAAACTTCGCGTCCCACCCCGCTCCAGCTCTACCTTGCCGGACGCAATCCTCCAATCCACAGGTGTTAATAATCTCAGGTCTGGGCTCTCGTCCCTCCGACCAGGAGGTGCTGAATGGATGCAGCTCACCAGCACGTAAAGCGTTTTTAATCCGAAACTGCAGTGGATCTAGATTTAAATCGCGGGCGATGCGCTCCATATGCCGTTCAACAGGCCAGAAACCTTGCGGGACACCATAGCCTCGATATGCGCCGGAGGGAGGTGTGTTCGTGTAGACTATATCTGCATAGAAACGAATATTTGGCGATTCGCGGTATGGACCATCCCCGACATAAAGCGCCATTGCCTTATGTCCGGTATTGCCGGTGACGGTGAGGGCATGACAACCATAAGCGCCTGTGTCGCTCAAAATGCGCATCTCATTGGCTG
The DNA here is from genome assembly GCA_034430395.1 of Anaerolineales bacterium. GTDB lineage: Bacteria > Chloroflexota > Anaerolineae > Anaerolineales > E44-bin32 > E44-bin32. The sequence continues at coordinate 1,978 of DAOUEQ010000005.1, forward strand.
TGATCGTGCCATCACTTTTTACACCCGTCTTCATGCTGATGCGCATAGGATGGCGTGTTCGTGCTCCATAGAATTCCTCGGCACGGGTAAATTCAAAACACACCGGTCGACCTGTTGCGATTGTCAAATGCGCGGCTACATCCTCGACCAAGACTTCCTGCTTCCCGCCAAAACCACCGCCAATGCGTGGTTTGATCACCCGGATTCGTTTCGCTGGTAGGTTAAGGACCGGCGCGATTTGACGGCGCACGTGGAAGGGAACCTGCGTGCTAGTACGGATCACAAGACGATCATCCTCATCCCAATATGTCACAACAACATGCGGCTCAATGTGCGCTGGACTCACTTTTGGAACTTCATAGGATGCTTCAAAAATATGATCCGCTTCGGAAAAACCTTTCTCTACATCGCCGATGTCAATGTGGATCTGAGCAGCAAGGTTCCGGCTGGGATCCGAGTCAGCGAAATTAACATAATCCGGTTCGTCATGGATTTGCACCGCACCTTCAGCTAGAGCCTCGGCTGAATCAAGAATCGCCGGCAGCGGTTCATACTCCACCTCAATTAATTGCATAGCCTGCTCAGCGATCTCTTCAGTCTCTGCCGCAACAAACGCCACGCGGTCACCAAAGAAACGCACCTTGTTGTCTAAAGAGAAAGTATCGAGTGGCCCCGGGATTGGGTCGGATTGCCCCGCAGTTGAATACGCCACGCGGGGGATGTCCTCCGATGTTAATACGGCCGCCACACCTGGGAGCGAACGAGCCTTGGAAGCATCTATGCGCTTGATTCGGGCGTGTGCAATCGGGCTGTGCAAGACTTTCGCGACCAACATCCCGCGCATCTCAATATCTGCCGTAAAAGCCGGCTTACCCGTGACCAGTTTGATCGCGTCGACCTTCGGCTCTGGGAAACCGACGGTTTGATAAGGCTCAGTCCTCGGGTTAATTTGAATGCGAGGCATGACGCTTATCTGTGTTGCGATTTCAGGGCCATCGGATCCCAATAAAGATCCAGTGTCTTCGGCGCTATCGGGCGGGAAGAACAGATCGGGCGGGGCTGGAAGCGGCGCTTCAAGAGGCTCCACAGGCTCCCCGCGCAAGATAGCTGCGGCGCGCAGAACCGCTTGGATGGGTTTAATGTAGCCGGTGCAGCGGCAGAGTACACCAGAAAGCACTTCGCGAATCTGAGCTTCAGTTGGATTCGATTCTTCTTCTAATAAAGAGCGGGCAGCAAGGATCATCGCCGGTGTGCAAAAACCGCATTGAATGGCTCCCGTATCGACGAACGCCTGCTGCAAAGGATCAAGCCCTTTGCCTTTCCGCCAGCCAAATTGTGGATGCTCACCCAGCGCCTCGATCGTCACGAGGTTATGCCCATCTACTTGGACTGCAAGCATGACGCAGCTATTCACAGGTTCTCCGTCAAAGAGCACGGTGCAAGCGCCACATTCACCAGTTTCGCATCCGTGTTTGACTCCGAAAATTCCCAACTCCTCCCGCAATGCCGTGAGTAAGGTTGTTTCTGGTGGCACATCGATCTCGACCGGAATTCCATTGAGAGTGAAACGAATCATCATCGACCCTTCACCTCCGTCAAGAGTCGCCTTGCGAGGACACCAGCGATCTCCGCGCGGTAGGCCGCGCTGGCGAAGGCATCACCAGCATCGGAATATGCCTTTGCCGCAAGTACTGCGGCATCCTCGAGGCTGGCACCCTTTACGAGTGCTTCTTCCATCTTGGTCAACCGTACCGGTCGCTCACCGTAGCCTCCAAGAGCAGCGATCACACGACTCTCCCCTTTAGAAGATTGGTACTCAGCGACAGCAAGACAAACGAGCGGTCTATCTGCCGGTGAACGCGAAACTTGTTCGTATATCATTCGATTTGGACGCATCATTTCTAAAGCGACAATCAATCTAGGCTTACGCGCTCCGCCTCGATCTTCCAGCAATTTCTCGAGCGACTCCGATTTATTCCCCGGTTCGGTTAAGACAGAGGCATCCAACGCGAGCAGCGCAGTCAGTAAGGGAGAGCGGCCGTCTCCTTTCATAACGGCACCACCGATCGTGGCGGCGTTGCGGATGTTAAGTGCGGCTTCCTGGCGGCAAGCTTGAGCAAGCGCCTGAGGCAGCTCTTTTTGCGCCTTGATGATGGCCTGGAGTTTTACCGTGGCGCCGATGCTTATCTCCGACTTCCCAACTTTAAGCTCGTCTAACTCAAGATCCTGTAGATCGATGACGGCGTCGACATCGTAGCGTTGTGGTGTCAGCGCGGTGCCCCCAGCGAGAGGCACTCCCTTTTCCATCAATGCGAGCGTTTCTTTAATCGTTTTCGGCCGGTGATAGGTTAACGACCCCATCTGCTTCCCTCTCTTTGTATCGCCTTCAGTCTGGATATACCTTCCAACCCAGCGATTCCAACATAGATTCGTCGTCAGGCAGCCCGGGATAATCTACCAAAACCGCATCTGCCTCTGCTGCCACCGTACCATCCGTAAGGATCAGTTCGGAGTGAGCGAAAGAAATCCGCCCTCTTCTTCGTAGGACAATACCCCGCAGACGTATAAGCTGCTCACTCGGGACGGGTTTGCGATAGCGAATTTCGAGCTTTGCAGTTAATCGGAAGCGGTTGTGCTCTCCAATCAGCGCCGCTCGCTCGGCGATCTCATCCAGCATCGTTGCGACGATGCCTCCATGAATGATACCGGGATACCCCTCAAAATGACTCGGAACCGTGCACTCCGCCGTCACTTCATCCGGACCCACCTCATAGAAAGATAGTCCCAATCCATTTGCATTCTCTCTACCGCATACGAAGCAATTTGCCGAATTCGGCTGTTTGTTTTCTATGCTTGATCTCATCTCGTTTCCAAAGTCTTCCCTCATTCCCTCATCCATGTCAGGGAACTGCTCAGACTCCTCGCGGCATTGTCGCGTTGAGAAATCCTGCGGTTTTGCTCAGTAAAAACTCCGCAACGAAGAACCTCAACCAGCAATAGTGATCTTTCAGGCATAACTGAGATTCTTCGCTACCTACGATCGCTCAGAATGACATACGCAAATAGTTGCTATGGCGGAAAATATTATCTCCTATCCCGACCATGATTCACGGAGCAAGCCGCCAGTTACGGATCATCAAGCTTGTTCAGCAATCTATCCGCCTTGGACCCCATATCATCAAGACATTCTAAGCCAACATCGAAGATGCCTTACAAATGCCCCCACATCTTCGGTGCAAGCTCTCGTGATCGGGCTGCAATCCGTTCTTCGTCCAGAGAGAGTATCTTCTTACCCATCATCAGGATCTTGCCCATACAGACCGTCGTGTCGACAGTAGCATCTACCAAGCCGAAAATGAGGTGCCCTAGGAAGTTGGTCTCATCAAGCGGCGTAGGGGGCTGGTAATCGATGATGGCAAGATCAGCAGGACGACCCTCCGCGATCTCACCCAAGCGTATGCCAAACTGGCGCTCGCAAATCTCGGCATTGTTTTGCAGCAGCAAATGCGGCGCCTCCATAAAAGCCACACGCGGATCCCTGTTGTCGAGCCTGTGCAGTAAATAGGCGCAACGCATCTGGGAAAGCATATCCGATGACATCCCATCGGTTCCCAACCCCACCAAAACGCCCTTTTCAAGCAGCTTGAGTACTTTGGTAACGCCAACTGCATTATTCATGTTCGATTCGGGATTGTGTACGGCTATTGTCTTCGTATCGGCGAGAACGTCCATCTCGGATTCGTCAATATGGATACAGTGGACGAAGATTGAACGTTCGCCAGTTACGCCAAGCCCGTCTAGTCGTTTAACTGTAGGCTCCCCGAATTTAGCGATGGAATCTTCCCGATCGGCAAGATCCTCGGCTACGTGGATGTGACAACCCACACCAGCATCCCTGGCGATCCCAACACACGTCTCAACTGTCTCGTCCGACACAGTGAAGGATGCATGCAAGCCCATCATGGCTGCAACCTGTCCATCCCCCTTACCGATCTTCTTGATGAAACGCTCGTTCTCTGCTATCCCGCCGCCAGGAATATTGCGGTCCGAAACCTCGTAGCAGAGAGATGCCCGAAGACCAGCCTCACGTACAGCCTCTTCGATAAGGTCAAGTGACCCATCACGGTGTGAGGGAGAAGCATGATGATCGATGATTGTTGTCGTTCCATTGCGGATACACTCAATAAGAGGAATCTTAGCCGAAAGGGTGATGTCCTCCTCAGAGAGCGCCATGTCGAGTTTCCACCAAAGCCGCTCAAGGATCTCGGTAAAGTTGGAAGCCGGCTCCCCTGGTGGAGCCATGCCACGAGCCATCGTCGAGTAAAAGTGATGGTGGGTGCATATGAAACCGGGTAAAACGATCTTTCCTGAGCAGTCGACTACTTCAGCATCGGGAAATCGCTCTGCCATTTCAGCTGCATCACCAACTGCTGCGATTCGTTCCTCGTCGGTAATGACCGTTCCGTTCCACAGGACACGGTTATCCTTGCCCAACGTAGCAACAATGCCATTCTCAAATCGTATTGTCATCGGCAGCTCCTTCGCAATATTGAACCTAGAAACATCAGGTAGTGTTTGCTAATCACATCTTATCGATGTTTTATCTATCAAACCAAGCTAAGCAAATAACGTACAAACGTCTGATGTAAACCTTATCCTCCACCTTCAACCTATTCGTATCGTTGTGAGATCTCCTTTTGAACGTGATTAGTGTTCCCTCAACACTTCGAGTTCATCAGGGGTTCGTTCCCGCATCGTAATAGCACCTACGAAACATTTAAGCGCACAGATTGAGCACCCGATGCACTTCGCCGGATCTGACGAGGGGAGCCCACGATCGTCAAGCTCGATGGCCAGATATGGACAGCGAGCACAGTTACCACAAGAGACGCACAAGTCGTGGTTGAAGGATGAGACCTTCTTCGTCGGAGTTAAATCCATAAAGTCGGTAATTGCATTGGGTTGAGCGATCCCAATGAGCTCCTCGATGGATTTAATCCCTCGTTCCTGCATGAGATACGCAGTACCCGACTCGATTTCGTTGATGATCCCATATCCGTATTTCATGACAATCGTGCAGAATTGGACGGTCTTGACACCAAGAGCCAGGAAATTCATTGCAGCCTTATAGCCCATCGGTCCGCCGTTACCTGAGATTGCCACACCCTCCGGCACTGCTGACGCCAACGTGAGATATGAGATCGGCGCCACACCCTCACCACTCATGCCGACAATGATGCCCTCTTCCCATACACGGTTGCCATTAGCCGATCGAAATGCGAGGGTTGGGAACGTGTTGGCGAGCGTGACCCCTCCCTTCTTGTCAGGATACCGCTCGAAGACCGCTTCGATCGCGCGCAGGATCGGCACAATCGATGTCACCGCAGCGGTCAGTTTGAAGAGCTTTGGGATATCAGGGGATCCAACCGCCATGATCCAGTCGATGATCTTGGCCGTGAGCTGGGCGTTCTGAGAGACAATGTCACCTTCGGTCCCATCACCGCCTTGCGGGCAAGATAGGGAATATTCGATGCCCATCGCACCAGCTGCTTCGAGTTTTTTCGTATTAGATTGCCACACGGCAGCATCGGATTCGTCATCCCCAGAAACCGGGCCTCCCGTCGAGCCCATGGTGAGCCGGTCTGGCCATTGTTTTACCAGTTGCTCAATCTCACTGCAGGTTCGATCGAGAGGGTGCCCCGAGACGTTATCACAGTTTGCGTAGGTGGAGGGTCCAAAGGTGAACATGTACTCGGAAGGAATGTGGATCGGGATATTGTCGAACGCGGTCTTCATTACACCGCCAGCCCAGCCAGCCTCGTAAGCGAGATTCATCTGTTCCAACCCATCCGTGGGTGGAGCAGCCGAAAGCAGGTAAGGTGAGCGGATCGGCCGGCCGAAGAAATCAGCCTCGAGGGAGACCGGTACAGGGGTGAAGCCTGGCAAGGTTAAGTAGGATTTCGTCACCTTTTCAATCACGGGCTTCTTTAAACCTTTCAGGTAGGCATCGATTTCGCTCGCCGCATTCTTGCCTGATGCGGATGCTTCGACTACAGCCGTCGGACCGGTGGCCATGTCACCAGCATAGAAAAGACCTTTGCTCTGGTCGATTGAAAGTGTGGAGCGCATTCCAATTGCCACGACAACGGCCTCGATGTCCGTCCTGACGCCCTCAGTTCCACTCACATCTTGGACATTTTCAGGTGAGAAGGATTTACCCTGCGGTAGTTGAACCTTTATCGTATCGATCCCTGCGACGCCCTGGCCTTCCTTGATAATCCTACTTACGCGAATTCGCCCGTTGACTTCGATGTCATAATCCAGCAACTCCTGCCGCTCGTTCGCGGTAAGAGGCATCTCTGCGAGCTTCTCGAGCATGAAGAGTTCTACGTTCTTAGCCCCTCGTTCTTTCGCAGTTATGGCGCAATCTATTGCAGTTGCGCCTCCGCCTATGACCGCCACACGTCCATCAAAATCATAAGCATCAGGCCTATCAAGTAGATTGACCATCGGTATGGCTAACTCTTCGTTCTCGATGCCAAGATGGATCGGTTCCCAGAGACCTGCAGCGATACAGACAGCGTCATAGCCCTGTGTGAGCAGATTCTTGGGTTCCTCGACCTTGGATCCCAGCTTCGTCGAGATCTCCCCGAGTGACAGGACAAAATCAATATCCGTCTCCATCACCTTCTTGTCGAGACGATGGTCGGGGATAAGTGTCATCATGCCGCCGAGGCGATCACGGGCATCGAAGATATCAATGGCATACCCCATCTGCGCCAGGGAGGCAGCCGCCGCGAGACCAGCCGGGCCTCCGCCAACGACCGCAACCTTCATCCCATTTGCCTCCGAAATTGCAAATTTTGGGATTCCACCGAGATTTTTCGCCTTCTCGACGATCGCCGCCTGTAACTGGGGAATATTGATGGCGCCATCAAAGAGCTTGTGGGAGCAGGCAGCCATACAAAGGGTGTCGGGGCAAACCATTCCGCATACACCCCCAAGTGGATTTTTGCTCATGATTACGCCAGCGGAACGCCTGATGTCTGAAGGGTTCCCTCCTCGAGCCGCCATGATGAAATCAAAAGGCGAACAATCGCAGGGACAAGCCGCAGTGCATGGCTGCTCCTCACAGTACTCACAGCGGAGAAGTTCCGCTTGGAACTGATGATCAGTCATCATAAGCTGGGGCTCATATTGATCTTTCTTCATCGAATTTCTCCCTTTCTTCTTATGACAGTGGTTTATTGTTGAATATGCAATTATTCAGGCTCCTCGCGGCATGGTCATTCTGAGTATCCCTTCGGTGTTACTCAGGATAGACTCCACGATGAAGAAACTCAATCAACCACAGCGGCCTTTTCTAATGCATAGATGAAATTCTTCGCTCCCACCACTTGCCTTCCAGAATTATTACAACGGGCTAAATGTATCGATAAGAAGGTTGACATCCCCTCCAGCAGAATACAGGATTGGGCATGTCGCGCCGTGGTCGAGGTACTCATGTACCTTCGTTTTAGCTTGCTCTGGCGTCCCAGAAGCGGTGATCCGTGAAATTAACTCATCCGGTACAAGGTGTTTCGCACTCTTAATCTGTTCGTTTGTGGCAGGCCAAGTGAGGATGGATTGTATCTCCTGCACGACATCTTGAGATACACCACTCGCCTTGGCGATGTGCGGTTGTTGGGCAAGATACTGCGTGAGTAATTCCCGACTCCAATCCAAAGCCTTGTTTTCATCATGGTCTACAGAACACACGATCAGTTGTGGGCGGTCAAGATCGTCGAGCGACCGCCCCGCCTTCTTCGCTCCGTTCTTCAGGTGTTCACACATTTGATCGATGTAATCCGGTGGGACACAGTAATTCAAGACTACACCATCGGAAATTTCTCCGGCTAACTCCATCATTTTCGGTCCGGTGGCACCGATGTAAATCGGAACGTTGCGAGGCTCGCGCCGCCCATGGACGACGTCGAGTTCTACTCCCTCCACTTTGTGAAACTCACCATGGAAGGTCACACGCTCCATATCGAGCAATCGGCGAAGCACCTCAACAGTTTCTCGCATCGCCTTGAGTGGTTTTTTGCGCTCGATGCCAACATTCTTCGCAAGCGGATCCCACCACGCGCCGATACCACAGATGATCCGATCCGGCGCTAGATCATCGAGTGTGAGGAAAGTCGCAGCCAGAAGGCCAATGTTACGTGTCCAATTATTGATCACCCCTGACCCAATCCTAATTTTTTCTGTGACAGCAGCATAAGCCGCCATTGGCACAATTGCATCTCGGACAAGACGCGACTCAGCTTGCCAAACCGCTTTAAACCCTTTCTCCTCCGCACATTGAACGGTGTTCAACCCTTCCCGAAGGTCGTGGGTGTCCTGCAGGTATAAACCAACACGATCCATGCTCATGAATGACTCTCCTCTTGATCTTGCTTAAACTCAACATCAAAAGCTTCGCGTAGATATTCAAGATCCTCCGGAAGGTCAACATCAAGCCCAATGGATGGGATCTCACATACGACAAATCGCACACCTGCAGCCTTAGCACGCGCGACATGCCGTTCGAAGCTGTCGACACCAAAATCATATTCGATCAGACCCGGAGGGGAAGATAGCAAGGCATTGGTTCCGCTGCCATGACGGTCAGGGGCGATAACCACGACGGGTGGATCTGTTGCACTGCAGATCAATTTTTCAACGTCGCCCATCGTCAGCAAAGGCAGATCAGCCGGGATAACCAATACCCCGCTTATGTCATACTGCTGGGCAACAACCGTGGCTCGGATCAATGCATTGTTTAATTCCGGTGCACCATGCTCGGCCACCGTTCTTGCACCATGTTGCCGAGCGATCGAGAGCGCTTTAGAATCGCGGCTGACGACGAGTGTCCGCTCGATTTCTTTCACCTCTCGAAGCAGATCGAGTGTGTTAATCAGCATCCGTTGACTCAAAATCTCACGCTCATCTCTGGTCAACACAGCAGACAAACGCGACTTCGCTGTCCTTAAAGGTTTCACGGGAACAATCGCCCAAAGAGTCATTGCAGTGACTCCACTTCCAACAGTTCCTCTGTAAAGGTCAGCACTTCCTCCGCCAATCTTTTTCGATCGGGTTGAGTCTTCATCATTGTATTCGCTACCCTGGCTCTAATCCCAAGGGCTTCAATTTCCGGAGCGAGATCTGCATCGACTTCGTCGATCAAAATCCCGGTCAGGATCTGCTTGTAATGATCAGCGACCGCGCAGGCGGAGGGGTCAATTCCCATAGCTGCAAACATCTTCGCAGCTGGTCCACGAACAGCCTGGCCTCCAATAATTGGGGAGACACTTACAGTTACTTTCCCCTCGAGCGCCTCGCGTACCCCTCGTATAGCGAGGATCGGATCGATGCTAACCCAGGGATTGGAAGGACAGAGAATCACAGCATCGGAACCCTCAATCGCTGGCAGAAATCCCGGCGCTGGTTCCGCATGTTCAATGCCTTCAAACCGAAATCCCCGCACCTCTGGTTCATGTGAGTGCTTAACGAAATATTCCTGGAAGGGAAGATCCCCATCATCTGTCTCAACAATCGTTCGTACTGGGTCATCGGTCATTGGCAGAATGATGTGATGAATACCAAATATGCGGCAGAACGTCCGGGTCACCTCACTCAAGGGTTGCCCGGCTTTCATCCTGCGTGTTCGCTCGACATGAAGCGCTAAATCTCGATCCCCCAATCGGAACCAGACCGGGCTTCCAAATTCCTTTAGTGTTTGTAGGAAATTCCAGGTCTCATCCGTCCGCCCCCACCCTGACTGGGGGTTAGCGAGACCAGCCAATGTGTACGTCACCGTATCAAGATCAGGTGAGATGGAAAGTCCCAGATGCTCGAAATCATCTCCAGTATTCACTACAAGGGTCAGCCTATCCGAGCCCAATAACCCGGTCAGACCATCGATGAGTTTCGCTCCACCAGTTCCACCAGCGAGTGCCGTGACCTTCAGCGCCATAGTGACACTTCTTCTATTGGGCGGCGTGGGCGTTCCTGGCCCACCTCCGCCGGATATCCGAGTATGATCAACCCTTGAGGTTCCCACCCCTCAGGAAGGCTCAATTCCTCTCGGACTATATCTTTAGCGAAGAGTGGAGCGCACAGCCAGCACGCACCCAACCCCTCAGCATGAGCTGCAAGAAGCAGGTTCTGCGCAGCCATGGATACACTTTGAACCGCCATAGTGTATTCTGCTGAATTCCTCCGTTCATCAGGGTAAACATCCATAGCTTCCATCGATAGACAGACGATAACCACCGCCGGGGCGTTAGAAATCCGCGCTATCGATTGAGCTACATCTCTCTCGATTTGACCGGGCTCATCTCCATCGGCCAGCCTGTCCTCGCGCAGCCGTTCGCCCAACGCGTTTGCGAGGGAACGCTTATCCTCCAAAGCTACGAGGATCACAAAACGCCAGGGCTGCCGGTTGTGAGCAGATGGCGCCCTTGTCGCAGCCTCCAATATACGCTGAAGGAGTTCGGGTGGGATCGAAGAGCCATCAAACTGGCGGATAGAGCGGCGCCCCTTGATAATTCGATACAGCGTCGAAGTGGATTCGCTCATCCCATCGTGCTCACGGTGTCTGGCCGGATCAGGAAGATGACTCGAGATTGTCCCTCATGCCATGGATTCTTATCAACGCCTAAATATTTCCTTGCGAGTAAATGTGTATGTTCGACAGCATCCTCCTCGCGTTCCGCGGCTACGGTCCCGCGGATGTGAATATATCGATATGGATCCTCAGGATCCATGATTAGAACCGCCACTTCCCCTCGCGAAGTCATATTCCGATCCTTAACGCGCCCTCTGACGGTGTTTATTCGCAGAAAATCCCCTTCTACATCGAACCACACTGGCGTCACATGAGGGCTGCCGTCGTCCATCAATGTAGCAAGGGAAGCAAATGCTTTCTTATCATCTGTGATCAAATCACGGTGCGATTCGGGGATTACACTCAATTCGATTACTCCTTTTCTGAACTCCGTTCAGAAGGACTTCCCATTAAATAGTAGTCGGGAGGGTTATCCATTTTCGATCTCCATCCAATGACCCTATCTAAACAAATCCAATTCCTTCTCGCGGAGAATTTCTGATAGTGACCCCTCTCTCAATGGATATGGTAGGCCGCGGACATGAATCAGCGGTAGTTTCTCGCCCGCTTGCCCCATAAGCGCGGACGCGCCCGCTGCGATTTCATCCGCGAGACCAATCACAGTGCTACGTAAGGTATACCCAAAAAGATCCTTCTGGCCGCGCAGATCAACTACCGCAGGAAATCCAGCCACCCCAATGCAAACCCCCACCGTCCCCATGCGCCAGGACCGACCGTGTGAGTCGTTAATTATGACACCGATCTCCATCCCGCTTGCCGAATTAAATCCGTCGCGCAGTTCTCTAGCCGACCTCTCTGGGTCTTCCGGGAGCAGGAGTACCCATTCACCGTCCTCTTCCATCTTGACATTGGAGCGGTCGATCCCCGCGTTAGCACACACGAATCCAAGTTTATGCTCGACGATGATCAGGTTTTCGCGTTTGCGCAGGACCTCCGCGCTCTCACGCAGGATGAGTTCCACCAGTCGTTGATCCTTGCCGGTCTCCTCCGCAAGCGCCTCCGCCTCGGGTGAGGCGTGAATCTGCTTAAGATCTACGAAACGCCCCTCCGCTTTTGAAACAATCTTCTGCCCGACCACAATCACATCGCCATCACGCAGCGTCACCTCTGCACCGCTCAACCCCGCGAGCGTAATTGCGATGAGATCGTCACCCGGCCGGATGAGAGGGATATCCGGCAACGCAGTGAAGGTCAGCTGCTGCCGAATCATTCAGCGTTCAACCCTGAGACCTTGAATGTCGCGGTTTTTACCTCTTGATGTTTATTCAGACTGATCAACAGAGCCGAGATGCCCTCCAGCACAATCGCGTTATCCAGTCCACCGGCGTAAAAAGCCCTCATGTCCGCTCCCTCGGCGAGTTTTATCACTTCCTGGGCAGCCTCCAGATCGTCGGAACAGACAAGGACGTCCAGATCTAGCGGTTGATCCAGATTCTCTCTCAGCTGATGGGCCGGAACCGTCTGGAATGCCGCCACGACGCGTGCTTCCGATCCAAGCCGATCCTGTACCAATCTCGCTGCTGACGGCGGTGTAGGCGGCTGGGGGTCCTTGAAATCGACCCGTGCGGTTGTATCGACAACGATTTGTCCTTTCAAGACTCCCTCAAGCTGATCGACAATGGCTTCATGAGCACTTGCTTTCACGGTAAGGATGCAGATATCCGCCAGGGACGCCGCTTCCGCGTTCTCCAGACCCATAATTGTCTCAATTCCGAGGGACTCATTCAATTCAGCCGCAATCCGCTGAGCTTTTTCGGCTTTTCGCGAACCGATAACTACGCGATATCCCGCGCCTGCCCAGCGCGCCGCCAATCCAGGACCGAGCTTCCCTGTACCGCCGATGATTGCCAGTGTAAAGATCATTTTCTCTGACATACTTACTCCCTTTTGATCTAACGCCGGTTCCTTGTATTCCATTCATCCAAATTGGATGACCATTCAGAAATCCCAGCTCCGTTGTTCAAACTCTAACGGGTTTGATCCGTGACCCACGTCCTGCTTTTGGCCAATAATTTTGTGCTGGGCGCATCAACATGGATCGCATAGGTGACGATTATCTACATATCCAGAATACCATGATCATTCAAGCGGTTAACAAATCACGTGCCGGATTTCTCGAGACTGTCAACTACATTCACCTCATGCCCAGAGACTTGGATGCAAAAGCCGGGGCCTTTATAAGAGGCTGACTCATTCGATTCACCCCATGCGACCACTGTTGGATTCATACTTAGCATCATTGCCTCTGCCCTAATCGAAGACTACTGGAATATCTGGGTCATGATTAGCGGCGATCGCATCCTGGATGTGCCGTGGCGTCGTCCTATAGCTTGAGAGTGCTGAAGGCAGTCCATCGATAGGGAAGAAAGCAACCTCAGATGTCTCCACGCTTGTCTTCAGATCCCCCTCGCCCGGTTCACAGAGAAATAACAGTTTATAGGCATGATAAAGTGGCAGCTCCCCCGGTAAACGGTTCGCATCGTACACACCTACAAGCCGGTTGGCACGAACTACCAGACCGGATTCTTCCTGAACCTCCCGCTCAATCGCCAGGCTGGGCGTCTCACCGACATCAGCCCAACCGCCAGGTAAGGTCCATCTGCCATCCATCGCTTCACGCACCAACAGCAGTTCTCCGTCCCGGAATACTGCAGCACGCACATCGACTTTCGGCGTTACGTAACCGGGTTGCGCCGTGAAAGCCGTTAACACCTCTTGGGCTTCCATTTCACTGTTCCCAGCGACGATCTCGGAAGCGATTTCCAATAACCGCTGAGCACGCGACCTCTCAAAAGGATTCTGAGCGTAGTGTAGACTCGTGTGAGCGAGGGATTGAATCTCGCGCGCCCATTCCAGCCATTTCAACGCGTCACTCACGATTTGCGCCTCCAACCTTCGCCAACTCCAAGGCGAGCCAATCCTGATCAACAGGAAGCGTACGCACCCGTATGCCGCAAGCATTGTAAATCGCATTCGTTATCGCCGGTGTTGTCGGGATGCTCGAGATTTCCCCCACACCCTTTGCCCCATACGGTCCTTCTGATGTGGGGTGTTCCACGACAATGGGGATGATCTCCGGCACCTGGACTATCGATGGAATACGATATCGCGCCATACTATCGGTGAACACATAGCCATCCTCAACGATGAACTCCTCGGTGAGCGCGTTCCCGAGCCCCATCATCACACCACCTTCGATCTGTCCTCTCAATCCCAGCGGGTTGATCACGCGTCCAACATCGTTAGCGGCAATGACCCGCAGGGTTTGTACCTCTCCTGTATCAATATCAACCTCGACCTCGGCGGCCTGTACAGCGAACGAGTAAGCGAAATGCATATCCCCACCCGTTCCGAGCGGCTGGGTCTCCGGTGCCCAATACTCATAAAGCGCTTTCGGCTCCTGTCCTGCAGCCTTCATTATCTCAACGGTTTCAGCCAGGTCGATCTGCTTTCCATCGACCTGAGCCAATCCTTCGATGAATTGAATCTTTGCTGGTGGGACATCAAAGCGCTCAGCAAGCGTTGAGCGAACCGCCTGAAGGACGATTGCAGAAGCATGCCGCACGGCATTGCCGGTCACAAAGGTTTGGCGTGAGGCGGTCGTTGGTCCGCCATCAGGTGTTAGACCGGTATCGGAGAGCAAGACATTGACCTTATCAGGAGGGAGAGCAAGTTCCTCCGCAGCGATCAACTGCAGGACGGTCATTAACCCCTGCCCCATATCCGCCGAGGAGGTGCGTACCTGCGCCGTTCCATCGGGATAGAGTTCCACCTCTGCTGATGATTTATCAGGCGCCCCGCCGCCAAGCCCCGTATTTTTAAAGGCTGCGGCGATACCCCAGGCGCGGCGGCGGTTGGGATGTCTTGAACCGATTTTCACCTCGAATGGATTGCCTTCGGGAGAGATTCTGTGAAGCTCGTCTTCAACGCGGTCGATGCACTCCAGCAATCCAACACTTTCACCCAGCAATTGGCCGGTATTAGTGACATGACCCACTTGTAGTGCGTTCTTGCGCCGAAGTTCGAAAGGATCGATCTCAAGTGCACTCGCCAGCTCATCCATGAGCGACTCAACTGCAAAGCATGATTGCGTTACACCAAAACCCCGGAATGCGCCTGCTGGGGGGTTATTGGTGTACATGGCGAAGCAATCTGCCCGAACATGGGGGATATTATATGGACCTGTAGAGTGAGTTGTCGCTCGGGTCATTACTTTCTCCCCGAGGGAGGCATATGCACCTGTATCTCCGAATAACTCGGTCTCTACTGCCGTTAACGTACCGTCCTGTCGGGCCCCAATATGTACACGAATCTGTGTCGCGTGTCGTTTGGGATGCACAAGAAGACTTTCCTGCCGGTCAAAAAGGATCTTCACGGGTCGTTTACAAGCTTTCGCAAGTAAGGCAGCATGAATTTGCCCGGCGATGTCCTCCTTGCCTCCGAACCCACCCCCTATCGGTGTCCCGATCACACGCACATGATCATCCAGCACCCCCAAGCTACGAGCCACCTGTTCTCGGTCGGCATAGGGAATCTGTGAACCGACATAAATTTCCATACGTTCGTCTGGGCAGGGAACAGCGATACTGCATTCAGGCTCAAGGAAGACGTGATCGGTGGGGGGGGTGTGAAATACACCTTCGAGGCTGAGATCCGCGCCTTCAAACCCAATGTCCACATCACCCTTCCGAACCTTGATATGTTTTAACAGATTGCCGCCATCATGGACTTTCTCCCCTGAGGCTTCATATGCAGAGACCGGATCCACTACGACCGGCAGCGGATCAAAATCCATCTCGATCAATGACAAAGCCCTCTCTGCATCCTCAGATGTCTCCGCGGCGATGAGCGCCACAGCGTCACCAACATAGCGCACCCTCTCACCCACACCGACGAGGATGGGCCAATCCTTAATAACCAGGCCATGATTGCGTTCGCCAGGGATGTCCTCCGCAACGAGTACGGCCACAACACCTGTACTGTCGATCGCCGCCTGGATGTCTATCCGTTTTAGGATTGCATGAGGAACTCCCGCCCGTACTACTCGTCCAACAAGCATGCCTGGGAATTGAAGGTCATCGGCAAATAGAGCAGTTCCGGTAACCTTCTCCAGGGAATCCGGTCGCGGCTGTATATGACCGACCGCATTTGTTCCCTCTGATTCTTTCAACCCCAAGGGAGCGATAGGATTACCCGTGCTTATCGTTCTGGCGGCTGCCTGGACGGCTTTGATTATCGTCGGGTACCCAGCGCAACGGCAGAGAGTATCCTTCAAAGCCTCTCTGATTTCCATTTCACCGGGGTTCGGGTTCTTCTTTAGAAGAGCCGCAGCGGTCATGATCTGTCCCGGGATGCAGAAGCCGCACTGCAAGACGCCATATTGGA
This sequence comes from Anaerolineales bacterium, assembly GCA_034430395.1. GTDB lineage: Bacteria > Chloroflexota > Anaerolineae > Anaerolineales > E44-bin32 > E44-bin32. The sequence continues at coordinate 18,014 of DAOUEQ010000005.1, forward strand.
TGAAAGCCTCCTGCAGCGGGTGCAAATGACCATCCTGCGCCAATCCTTCGATCGTCAAGATCTTACGTCCAGCCGCCCTGGCTGCTGGATAAACACAGGAGAGAATCGGGGCATCGTCGATTAATACCGTACAGGCACCACACTCCGCTTCGCCGCACCCGATCTTCGTGCCAGTCATCCCGAGCCGGGTCCGGAGAAGGTCAGAGAGCATCTCCCCGGGGAGAACATCGATCTCCTTCTCTACTCCGTTTAACCAGAACCTCATTGTGATACTTTCTCAGACCTGATCCAATACATAGGTTCCCTTCTCATATACTCACTGCTCGTTCCCATGCTTCCATTATTGTGCGATTGAACAGCGTCGGTAGGATATGTTCCCGATATGCCTTCGTCGATCTGTGTGGGCTGGTTCGTAATTTCACTTCTTGCAGTAGCTGTTGAATCGCTCGCTGATTGTTAGCCGAATCGAAACATTGACCGCGCAAGACCGCCTCCGTCTTCAATGTCCTCAGCGGCCGCGGTCCGGCAGGTCCAATGGCAATTTGAAGATCATCAACTTTGCCGCCACTTCCTCGGCGCAGCCAGATCCCCATGTTCAATATCGCGATAGCTACACCCTGAGGGCGCATCACTCGTCTAAATGCCGAGCCCTCTCCGTCGCCGCGCAGCGGCAAGCGAAAAGCAACGATAATCTTTCTAGAGCGATCGAAGCTCGGTTGGCCTAGTCCCTCGAAGAGCGTCTCAACTGGAACCCACCTTCGCCCCTCCGCAGAAGCGAGCTGGGCTTCCGCCCGAACGCTGATGAGTGCAATCGTCCCATCTCCAGCCGGAAGCGCATGTCCAACATTGCCTCCAAGCGTTGCCGCATTACGGACCTGGGGTCCTCCGATCAGCCCACACGCTTCAATGAGTCCTTGAGCGTGATTCTGGATGCTGGCATCCTGAACGATTTCATGAAGCGGTACAGCTGCGCCGATGTGAAGGAAATCATCCTGCTTCCAAATCGCCGTCATTTCAGGGATTTGGGTTATATCGACCAAGGTATTGATTGGTGAATTCCGTTCATGCTGTAGATCGAGCAAAAGATCTGTGCCGCCGGCGATAACCGCGGAGTGATTGGGTTCTACACCCAGCGCTCCTAATGCATCTTCGACGGTTGATGGTTGCAGATACTGCTTCCAAAGAGCCATATTCGCTTCTACTGAGAGGGTCGAGGATCCGGTGGCACTTTACGGTTAGCGAGGATGCCCAACGCCGGTCACAGATACACCCTGTGAACGACCACCAATCCGAGGTGTAACGATTCTAGCATCGGGGAGATTGCGTTTCAAGACCCTTATAGAATCTCACCACCCCGACGGCGATGGAGATAACGCCCCATCCCTGCCTTACCCTGCCATTTGCCTTCATCTACGATTAGTTGTCCACGCAGGAACACTTTCTCCGGGTACCCCTTCAATTGCCATCCTTCGTAGAGATTGTAGTCCGTACGATGCCGGGCGAATTCCACACCGTAGGTTAATTCACACGCCGGGTCCCAGACTACGAGGTCAGCATCCGAGCCAGGCAATAGTGCGCCTTTCTGCGGATATAGCCCGAAGATTTTCGCTGCGTTCGTGCTTGTTAACGCGACAAATTGGTTGGGGGTTATCTTCCCTTGCCCAACCCCATACGACCAGAGGATCGGCATCCGATCTCCAACGCCGGGAAGTCCATTTGGGATTTTTGTAAAATCATTTGCGCCGAGTTCCTTCCCAGGGATCTTAACGCTCTTCCCCTCGTACTCAATTGGCTTGGTCCCATCATAGAAGAAAGGACAATGATCCGTCCCGATGGTTTGCAAGCCTCCATCCGAAAGGCCGCTCCATAGAGCTGCATTGTCTTGCTTTGTCCGCATAGGAGGCGAACAGATCCACTTCGAACCCTCCGCCCCCCGTAGATTCTCTATGGTGAAGAAGAGATATGGAGGGCAGGTCTCCCCCATCACCGGCAAGCCGCGGTGGCGTGCGTAGCGAATCTGATCCAGTCCACCGGCCGTATTTACATGAACGATATAGAGAGGCGATCCGGCTTGTTCAGCCAGCGCGATCCCCCGCAAGACCGATTCAATAGCGCCCCAAGATGGTCGGGTGAGCGCGTGCCATTCAGGCGAGGTATGTCCTGCCGCAAGCGCCTCACCAGTCAGGATCTCGATCACATCCCCGTTCTCGGCATGCAGCATCGTAAGCATCCCCTGCTCTGCCCCCAGCCGCATAACTCGGAAGATCTCTCCATCATGGAGTCTGAGACGCCCGTTATAGGCCGTGAACACCTTTAATGTCGTAATTCCCTCGTCGAGTAGAGCAGGGATTTCTGCCATGACGTCATCATTCAATCTTGTGATGTTCATGTGGAAACCGAAATCGATCGCTGCCTTCCCGTCCGCTTTGCGATGCCAATTATCGATTGCCTGGCGCAGCGTAGGCTGATCCTGCGGCACAAAATCCATCACAGTTGTCGTCCCTCCGAATGCGGCCGCCTTATGCCCTGTGTAGTGATCATCGGAGGAAACCGTACCGAACATCGGTAGGTCGAGATGTGTATGTGGGTCAACTCCACCAGGAAAAATGAGCTTTCCTTCCGCGTCGATGATTTCGGCATCATCTGCGGTGATGTCTTCCCCAATTGCTGCGATCTGTCCATCGCGGATGAGCAGATCCGCTCGAATTACTTCGCTGGCTGTGACCAACGTTCCAGACCGAATGATTATCGCCGTCATTCCTCTTCCTCTCTGGTCTTATGTAGCTGACTCAAGGTTTGTGGCATTCTGATTGAGTTGATTTAATTTCCATTATCCTCTTGCAAAGTTGAGGTGGAGAAACCACCATCATTCCCCGATCGCTCCCGGATGAGCTTCCATAAACGATCACGCGCAGCGGACGGCGGAACCCGTAAATCACGAACATCGTTGGCCTTCGTCAAGCGCTCGCCGGTCGTGTAAAGGAATGTAAAACGACGCCATTTTTCTGCCGGGATTGGTTCTGGCAGTTCGAGCAGCGGGCCCAACAATATCTTGAAGTAGGGTTCATCTGCTCTGAGATGATCACTTTCTTCCCGGAGAAGTTCACCTCTCGTCAACAACTCATGCCCCAAGACCTTCGCGATGTATCGCACAGACCATCTCTTCTCGCCAAATGCCGAGGTGAGAAAGAAGGCAATCCAATCGACACGTACGGTTTTTGGTGAGGTTTGAACTGGAATACGGTACCAACCCAAGACCCTGGCGATTTCCAGATCACGAGGTTCCTTCATTACCGCTACCAGGATGAGATCCTCTGGATAGATTTCTTCCATCATGCCCAACTTGGGTAAGGAAACGGACCGTCTTCAAGATAGCAGGAAAATATCACAACCATTCGTGCTCGGGCAAAAACAGGCGGATGTTCCGCACTCCGTTTAAACGATGGAATGGGCCATCCGCCTTCCTTCATGACAAGGGTCCCCTTTAAATAAGTGTCCTTATATCAATCCAACTCGCTCGTTGAACTCAACAATCAATTGATCTATCTTTGGCAGAAGCGCCTGAATCGAGGTCCAGTACTCCCGATCGTACCACTGAGCGATGATCTCCTCGTAGGTCCGACCCTGCTGCTCGACCCAAGTATAGTATTTTAAGTTATGGATACTGCGTCGATCCGTGTATCGAGTCTCGAGCAAGTGGTCGGTTTTTAGCCCATGCAAATCATTAGCGAAGTGAGCTACGGCGTCTATCTCCTGATATCCACCATGTTCCTCATGCATCTCTTTCAAGCGGCTCTGATAAAGCTCCATAGAATCAGTAAATACCGTGAGCACGATGTCGTTTTCGCCCAGTTCATAGTATTTAGCGAACTTAATCGCCATGACAAGATTTGCGATGCTGGAAAAGCCAAGCAGTTCCAAGTTCTCAATGAAAGCCTTGGGCACACCTTTTTTAACAAGGTACTTATGCCCTTCAGGTTCGTTGAAGAGACGAGCTAGGTTGACAATCACATTGTCGTCAAGTGAGATGATCATATCGGTATTTTTCACGTTGTGGATCCAGGGGACGTGTTTATCACCGATGCCCTCAATGCGATGTTCTCCAAAACCATTTTCGAGCAAGGTCGGGCACTGCCATGCTTCACCGGCAGCGATCTTGCTCTTCGGGAAGACCTGCTTCAAGTAATCCCCACAGGCTAATGTCCCTGCTGACCCTGTCGTCAGCACAACCCCGGCGTAGTTATCATTCGGGCGAAGTTCCTTTCGAAGCACTTCCTCCATCGCATGTCCGGTGATGTCATAGTGCCAGAGGTAATTCCCAAATTCGTCAAACTGGTTGAAGATGACCACATCGTCGCGTGTCTCGCGAAGTTCCCATGTCTTATCGAAGATCTCTTTCACGTTCGACTCGCTGCCAGGCGTCGCAATCACCTCACCGGCTACCTGCGCCAACCAATCGAAGCGCTCCTGACTCATACCCTCGGGAAGAATGGCGATTGATTCACAGGCCAGTAGTGATGCATCATACGCTCCGCCACGACAGTAATTCCCCGTCGATGGCCAAACTGCTTTGTCCTTAACGGGATCGAATTGACCAGTGACTAACCGCGGGACCAAGCATCCAAATGTTGCCCCGACTTTATGCGATCCCGTCGGCATCCATTTTCCAACCAGGGCGATGATCCGAGCGTCCACACCGGTTAGGGAACTCGGAATCTCTAGATAATTCACCCCTCCGTAACCGCCCCCTTTCGGAGTGGGCTCGTTCTTCCAGGTAATACGAAAGAGATTCTCCGGCGTCACATCCCAAAGCCCAAGCGAACCTAGCTTTTCCTTAATTGAATCCGGGATCAGACTTGGGTCTTTCATCTGCGCAAAAGTCGGGATGATGAAATTTCGCTCCCGTACTCTCTCGATGGTTTTCTCCAGCTTTCCCTCATTAATTGTGAGATCGATCATAATGTTTCCAGTTACCTTCCTTCGGATGAATTTTTATTATCTGAATTAATGGATTTCCGCAGAATATAGAGAGGTCGGCCTTTAGCTTCATCATAAATCCGACCTATGTATTCCCCGAGGATCCCCAGAGAGATTAACTGTACGCCTCCAAGAAATAATACCGCGATCAAGGTTGTTGCCTGTCCTAGAAACGCCGGGCTTCCAACCAGCCTGAACGCAATCACGATGGGTATGGCGATAATACTCACGCCCGCGGCGAAAAAGCCGAGGTAGGTCGCGATCTGCAACGGAAAGTAAGAAAAACCCGTGACGGCATTGAGCGCCAGGCGCAGCATTTTGCGAAACGGATATTTCGTTTCGCCAGCGAATCTCGCCGCTCGTTTGTACGGCACACCGGTCTGGCGGAAGCCAACCCATGCAGCCATGGCTCTAGGGAAACGATGCCTCTCGCGCATAAGCGTTAACGCACCGATCGCCTGCCGGTCCATCAGTCGGAAATCCCCGGTATCCAGTGGAATCTCAACTTCGGTGATACGGTTGATCACGCGGTAAAACAAGGCTGCTGTGGACTTTTTAAACCAGGTTTCGCCCTCACGTTCTGTGCGCACGGCATACACGATTTCATAGCCCTCGCGCCATTTCTCAACCAGATCGGAGATGACCTCAGGCGGGTCTTGCAGATCCGCGTCCATGATTATCACGGCACGGCCTTGGCTGAAGTCCATCCCCGCGGTCACGGCGATTTGATGCCCAAAATTCCGAGCGAATATCAAAGGTTTCACACGTGGATCTTCTTTGCTTATCGCTTCGATCCACTCTGAGGAACCATCCGTCGATCCATCGTCGATGAGAATCAGCTCCCATGGCTCACCCAGATTATCTAAGACCGCTTTCACCCGATCATAGAGTTCCTGGAGCGACTCGATTTCGTTATAAACCGGCACTGCGACAGAAATAGCAATCTCGTTTTCCGTCATCCTATTCACCCTCCGCCGTTCTACTTCAGCTCGGCATTTAAAGCACTTTGGAGTGCTTCGAGTGTCGGTTCTATCACAAGCGGCTCGCCAGCGGCATCCATCGCTCGCGCCACATCTTTCAATCCATTACCGGTATTCAGCACAACGACACGGTCTCCCTCCGTAAGAAGGTTCTTCTCAACTGCGGTCAACAGCCCGGCATAGGCTGCCGCTCCTGCGGGTTCGGCGAATACGGCCGTATCTCGGCCAAGCTCTGCAATCGCGCCTAAAATGGCGGAATCTGGAACTGCTACGTAAGCTCCACCGGTTTCCGTTGCGGCTCGCACTGCGCGTAAACCATCACGCGGCAGATCCACTGAGATGCTATCTGCCAGGGTATTTGCACTCACCGGTTGGATATCCTCCGAACCAGCCTTGAAGGCGTTATAAATCGCAGCCGATCCTTCAGATTGGATTCCATAGAGCCTCGGTATCCTGTCGATCCAACCTAATTCAAGCAAATCCTTAAAGCCTTTATGCAGACCGGAGATGATGTTCCCATCACCAACGGATACGAAAACAGCATCCGGCGTGAGCCATCGCTCCTTTGCAGAGCTCTTTTCACCACTCGCAATCGATAATTGCTCACATATTTCGAAAGCTGCAGTCTTCTTCCCCTCCGCCGTGAATGGGTTGAAGCCCGTATTTCGGCAATACCAGCCGAACTGCTCCGCCGCCTGAATGGTGAGATCAAAGGCGTCATCATAGGTGCCTTCGACGAGAACCACCCGCGCACCAAAAATCAGGATCTGCGCGATCTTTGCCGGTGGAGCAGTCTTCGGGGCGAGTATTACAGCTGGCATCTTCGCCGCTCCGGCCATACCTGCCAGCGCCGCGCCGGCATTGCCGGTCGAAGCTGTTACGATCATCTCTGCGCCGATCTCCTGCGCCCTTGCGACGGTAACGGCGCTGGCGCGGTCTTTAAAGGAAGCGGTTGGGTTTCGCCCATCATCCTTCAACCAGAGCTTCTCAAGTCTCAATCTCCCGGCGATTGGCTGCACATCAAAAAGCGGCGTCCAGCCTACAGCCCTCAATGGTGTTCGATAGTGCCCCGGGTCTTGTACCGGGAGGAGAGGCAAATATCGCCATATGGAAGTGTCCGGCGAACGTCTGAGGTCGCCAGGGGATATACCACGACGAATCCTGTCGTAATCCAGGATCACATCGAGATTCCCGCCGTCACGCGGGCAGGTATATTGGGCATCGTCTGGCCCGAATTCCTGACCGCAGATAGAACAGCGATAGCCTGCAAACCCCGCCATCTTATAGCCCTCGTTCACCGCGGATATACGGCAAACCCAGCGCCGCCGGTGCGGCCAAGCGCTTGCGCATAGCTTCGCGTGAGCCAATCACCAACACAACGATGGTAAATGCATAGGGCAACATTTGAAGGAAGAAACCCAAATAAGGGTTGTAATAGAACGGGTTACGGAGACGGAAGATTTTCAACGGTCCTTGGACATCAAGGATCATTCGGCGGAGAGCGCCAAAAGCGTATGACCCGGCGGCTGCGCGAATCGGATCCCACTGAGCGAAGATCACAAGACCGATGGCAATCCACCCCTGGCCAGATGTCGTGAGGTGGCTGAACCACCCCGGTGAAACAGCCAGGCTGATCGTCGCCCCGGCAACACCTGCGAGCATCCCGCCGACCAATACATAGAAATAGCGCAAGCGGTTTACATTGATACCCAATGCATCCGCGGCTGCCGGATATTCACCAACCGCTCGCAGGTGCATCCCCGGTCGAGTACGGTTTATGTAGTACCAGACAAGAGGGATCATCAGATATCCTAGATAAACCATCGCACTTTGATTTTCAAACAGAATTGGACCGATAAAAGGTATGCTCGCCAGACCTGGAATGCTAAATGAAGGTAAAAGAGAGACTGCCCCAGCCTTGCTTAAGCCTTCACCGAACACCAGACTTAGACCGGTACCCAGGAAGGTCAGCGCCAGGCCGCTTACAACCTGGTCAGCTTGAAACTGGATCGTGATTAGTGCATGAACCTGACTCAGCAGACCAGCGAAGAGCATTCCGACGAGCATTCCAAGCCAGGGATTGCCTGTCGACAAAGCTGTTTTATAGGCACTCATGGCACCAATGAGCATCATCCCCTCAAGACCAAGATTTAATATCCCAGACCTCTCGGTGAAGATCTCACCTATGGTAGCGAATAGAAGAACCGTTCCGGAGGCAACGCCAGCTTGCAGGATGATGATAGGATCCATGCTTATGCCTCCTGTCCTACTCGTATGAGTTGAATCCGATTGCGGAACAAGAAATCACTGGCAATCAGACAGACCAGGATGATCCCCTGGATGAGCATCGGAATACCGGATGGTTGGATCTCCCGCCCGGCCAGGATTAGGCCACCGAAGAGAATCGAGATAGGAATAACCAGGATCGGGTTGAGCTTTGCCAACCAGGCGATGATGATCCCGGTGAAGCCGTAACCGGGTGAAATCGCACCCTGAAGGCGGTGTACAACTCCTGAGATCTCAAGCATTCCACCTAACCCCGCCAAAGCGCCAGAAAGCATCATTACCAAAATTGTGTTCCTCACGATGTTAATTCCTGCATAGCGTGCGGCGCGCGGATTGTCTCCGATCAATCGAATCTCATACCCCCACCGGCTGCGGTACAGAATCCACCACACCACCCCGGCGGCAATTATGCCTATGACCAATCCTAGATGGATGGTAAGTCCCCGAAACGCTGGAACCTGGGCCGCGTAATCCGTCAGTCGCGGCAGCCAGGCCGTTCTGGGAAATTGAGGGCTCATCTGAAAGCCACCTTCGGACCATAAATCAAAGATGAAATAATTGTTCCACGCCACAGCGATATAGTTCATCATGAGCGTCGAAATAATCTCATTAACGTTATATTTCGCTCTCAAGTAGCCAGGAATAAATCCCCACAATGCCCCCGCTAGCGCTCCGACAACAATCATCGCCGGGATCATCAGCCATGGGGACGTCTCTGCCGGAAGCATAGGGGTAAGCACGACGGCACTTGCCCCGAAGGCACCTAAGTAGAATTGACCTTCGGCGCCAATATTCCACAAACGCATCCTGAATGCGACAACCGCCGCCAGACTGACTAGGATGAGCGGAGTAGCTTTGACCAAGGTGTCGGAAAACACGCCGATGTTACCGAAAGCAGCCTTGACCATGAAGGCATAGGCGCGGATGGGATCTCCTCCCACAAGCCGTAGGATGACGCCTCCGAAAAACAAAGCAATGGCCACAGCACCCAGGGTGATAATCAAGCTCAGCCATGCCGGTTGTTCCATCCGGGGCTCGACCCGAATTCGGAACCGATTTCGAGTTCGATCTTTTGTAATGGATGAGGGATTTGTCGTCATTGACGCACCTACCCCGTCAGGTTAAGTTCAGTCTTCCGCGACCCGGTCATCATCAAGCCGATCGTTTCAGGGGTGGCTTTTGTAACTTCACCCATGATTTCACCCTCATAGATAACGTAGATGCGGTCTGAAAGCGAAATGAGTTCTTCCAATTCCTCCGAGATAAGAAGGATCGCAGCACCGTTCTCGCGCTGCTGGAGCAATAAGCGTTGAATTGATTCGATCGCCCCGACATCCAGGCCGCGCGTTGGCTGCATAGCAATCATCAACTTAGGCTCACAAGAGATCTCGCGCGCTAGGATCAAACGTTGGAGATTTCCTCCAGAGAGCAAGCGTGCGGGTGTATCCACTGTAGGCACCATGATGTCATAGGCTTCACGAAGCGTTTCGGCTCGTGTTCTTGCAGAGATACGGTCAATGGACCACCCTCTAGCGATTGGAGGTTCCCGATAGCTCTTCATGATCAGGTTGTCAGTGATGTTGAGATTCGGGGCTGTACCGACATGGGTCCGGTCTCCAGGAATGTGTGAAACGCCCGCATCGATTACCTGTTTTACATGTCTCGATGCGCGTTGCCCGGACATATTTCCTTCGATGAGCGTCTGACCGTGCACATCCACTTTCCCTTTTGTGATCGGACGAAGACCTGTAATAGCTTCAGCTATCTCGGATTGCCCGTTCCCGGCCACGCCGGCCAAGCCGACAATCTCGCCAGCCCTCACGTTGAGTGAGACGCCTCGCAAAGCCTGAAGACCTTTATCATTCAAAGCCTCAAGCTCTTCCACAGAGAGAACAATCTCTCCGGGAACTTGATCAATCTTGTCTAGCTGAAAGAGCACCTCCCGGCCTACCATCTCGTGCGCTAGGTCTTGCTTCGTGACCTCTTTCGCAAGCAAGCCCTCTGCGCTGACCCTTCCTTTTCTCAAAACTGTAATTCGATCTGCTATCGCCATGACTTCATCGAGCTTGTGGCTGATGAAGATGATTGATTTCCCTTCTGAGATCATCGACCGAAGTGTGGCGAACAGCTCTTCAATCTCCTGCGGAGCTAAGACTGCTGTAGGCTCGTCCATAATGAGCACATTAACCCCGCGGTAGAGCATCTTTAAAATCTCCACACGCTGCTGTTCACCAACGGACAATTGCCAGATTTTTGCGCGCGGATCGACATGGAGACCATACTGCTCCCCAAGGTCGGAGATGCTTTGATCATAATGAGATAAATTCATATGGAATCGTGGCTTATCAAGGCCCAGGAGGATATTTTCCGTCACGGTTTGAGTGGGCACGAGCATAAAATGCTGATGGACCATGCCAATACCGTAGTTAATGGCATCTCGAGGGGAGCGCAGTTCGACATATTCACCATCAACCCAGATCGTACCCTCGTCGGGCCTATACAATCCTGTGAGGATATTCACCAAGGTGCTCTTGCCTGCACCGTTTTCGCCTAGCAAGGCATGGATCTCACTAGATCGTAAGGTGAAATCAACCCGGTCATTCGCCAAGACACTGGGAAACTGTTTGGATATACCTTTTAACTCAACGACATTGAGATGGCCATCCATACTCGGCTCCGATTTCCATTCCTAACACAATTCTCGAAGATGATGAGTCGACGCCTGATGAGGGCGCCGACTCATCTTATTTATGTGGACTACTCCGGCAATTCCGCAGTAACGCCCTCAGCCCACCACTTCATGCAGTACTCACAACCTAATCCATACTCAGGGAAGGCATCCAGATCAACTTGCTCAAGTGCTTCACCCTCAGGAACTATCAAGGTGCCCTGATTGTCATAGATCGGGCCTGAGAAAACCGAGAAGCGAGTGAATTCGCCCGCCAGGGTTGCGGCCACCAGGTCGCGAACGTCCTGGATCACATCTGCCGGAAGCTCAGCAACGCCGGGGGTCAATTCCTCACCTTCCATGAAGCCGTACAGACCGAGCGCTCCGGTATCGGCATCAAAGTAATCCCAGCCAGGTACATAGGTTCCCGCGATAATACCCTCAGTGATATCTGCGTATACTGGTCCCCAAACCCAGTAGGGTGCAGTCAAGCAGGCATCCACTTTACAGGAGCCGTACCAGTCATAGGTTACGCCCCACTTGCCCTTTTCTTGGGCGACATCGGCGACAGCAGGTGTATCCGCACCCGTGAACACTACCTGAGCACCTGCATCGAATAAGGAAGCTGCGGCGTCTTTCTCGATGATCGGGTCATGCCAGGTGTTGATCCAGCGCACGTCCAGCGTGCATTCTGGACAGGTCTGCTTCATCCCCAGAGCGATCGCATTGCCGAGCCGAATTTCCTCAGGAATCGGGAACGTCGCCATGTAACCCAGCTTCGGGTTTCCATCCATTTTGGCACGGGCACCGGCGAGCATTCCTGCCATGTATTTCATGTTTTCCATCGCGCCCATCAGGTTACCAAAGTTGGTCATGTTGGACTTGATGCCTGTCAGGTGGATGTACATGACATCCGGGAACTCCTCGGCGACGATTTCCATGGGATCCATGTAGCCGAAAGAAGTACCGAAGATCAGGTCAAAGCCCTTCCGCGAGAGGCTGCGGAAGATCTGCTCTGAGTCGGCTCCCTCAGGAACGTTCTCGATATAGGCTATGTGAACATTCGGGACGTTCTCTTCAATATAGACCAAGCCTTCATAGTGCGCTTGGGACCAGCCACCATCGTCGTGAGGGCCTATCAGGACCGCGGCGACGTTGAACTTGCCTTCTTCCACAGCGGGGATCTCAAAACCACCCACTGCTGGTTCTTCGGCTGCCGGCTCTTCAACTGCCGGCTCTTCAGCCGCAGGCTGGGCGCCACCACAAGCAGCGAGTGTCATAGTTAGTATTACCAAGATGGCAATAATCCGCCAAGTTTTGTTATGAAACATTTCTAACTCCTCCTATTAGAGTCGTACTGATTGATTTTCCTTATTAATTAACATTACCCGTTTCGTCCCGAAGCATCACCTCCTTATACTCATGCCGCAAGGCGCGGTTTACGAAATGACAATTCGAGTGCCTGTCTTCCCCTCTAACGCCTGCTCAATGTTCACAGGATCTGTGATCAGGGCTTCCTTACCCCCACGCTCTAGAAAGCCAACAATGGCCCGGATCTTGGGTTCCATACTTCCTTTCCCAAATTGACCATCGGCGAGATGCTTTTTCGCCTCATATAAAGTCATTCGATCGATCCATTGCTGATCCGGTTGATTGAAATTCAGCGCTACCTTCTCTACGGCTGTCGAGATCAGAAGCAGATCCGCCTGTATGCTATTTGCCAATAATGCTGAGGCGAAATCCTTATCGATCACCGCCTCGATCCCGACGAGGTCGCCATTCTCATCTTCAACGACGGGAATACCACCCCCGCCCACACCGATCACCACAAAACCATCATTGATCAACGACTGGATCGCACCCTGCTCGATGATGCGGACCGGCAGAGGCGAAGGTACGACGCGCCGCCAACCTCGTCCGGCATCTTCCACGACCGCCCAGCCTTCCTGCTTGCTCCGTTCGGATGCGGTCCCCTCATCCATGAAGGAACCAATCGGCTTAGAAGGATTCTGGAAGGCGGGATCGTTTTTGTCGACCAAGACCTGCGTCACAACGGTTGCAGATTTCTTGTCGATCCCACGTTGGTGGAATTCGTTGTAAAGTGCTCGCTGGAACATATAGCCGATTGCCCCTTGCGTGTCAGCACCACACGAATCCAGGGGGACGGGGTGAAGCTCATGCAACGCAAGTTCAGCTCTGCGCAGGATGAAGCCCACCTGCGGCCCATTGCCATGTGTGATTACGACATCCCAACCCGCTTCGATCATGCCGGCGATGTGAGTCATAGATTCACACGCCGCAGCATATTGATCAGGAATGGTCCTTAGTTCCTTATTTTTGATTAATGAGTTGCCCCCGACGGCGACTACGGCGACTTTTCTTTTATCTGATTTATTCACGCCTTGCTCCAATCTAACGCATCGTTAAGGCCATAACGGCTTTTTGCGCATGCAGACGATTCTCTGCCTCGTCGAACACGACACTATGCGGCCCGTCGATAACACCATCGGTGACTTCGATGTTGCGATCGGCTGGGAGAGGGTGCATATAAATTGAATCGGCTTTAGCCAGACCCATTTTCTTCTCATCCGCGATCCAGTCTTTATACTTATCCTGGATCTCCTTCCCTTCCTCGGGATCTGTCGTCGTCAGTAAAGGTCCCCAAGACTTGGCATAGACGATGTCAGCGTCCTTTACCGCCTCATTCATATCATCAACGACTTCAAATCCTGTGCCAAATTTCTTCGCCTGCGTCTTCGCTTGATCCATGATCTCCGGCATCAACTTGAATTCCGGAGGGTGGGCTAAGACAACGTCGAGGCCAAAGCGGGGCATTTGTAAGATAAGTGACTGCGGCACCGAGATGGGTTTCAAGTACGAAGATGCATATGCCCAAGAAACTACCATCTTCTTTCTCCGTAAATCCCTGCCTTTTTTCTCAATGATCGTCATGAGATCAGCCAGGATCTGGAATGGATGGTAGAACTCGCATTGCATGTTGAGGACAGGCTCACGCGAGGCCTCAGCTACCAGGTTTAGATACTGATTCCCGATCCCCCAATCGACGTGCCGGATCGCTATACCATCGAAATAACGGCCAAAGATCTCCCCCATTTCCTTCTCAGTGTCTCCATGAGAGATTTGGGTTGTCCGTGATTCGATAAATGCAGCATGACCTCCCAACTGAGCCATCCCCGCCTCAAACGAACCGCGTGTGCGGGTGCTCGAGAAGAAGAACAGCATCGCTAGGACTTTATCTCGTAAGTAAGGATGGGGTTCTCCAAGTGAGCGCTTGCGCTTGAGATCAAATGCTACATCCAGGACGGTTTCGACTTCCTCACGGGAAAAATCGAGATCGCCAATGAGGTCCCTTCCACGTAGATCTGTTTGCATGAATACTTCATCTCCTATCTTTTAATTATGGGGTTATTCTTCCCATAGTTCAGATGGGCGAAGAGATCAGTGTATCAGCGAGTCTGCCAGCCTGAAGGTTGTAAGAGATCACCTCTCGAAACACCATCTTCACCACTCATTCGACTCAATTCTTGTGTTCCCCTTGCTCCAGTGAATCGGCTTTCTCACTCCATTGCGCCGAGGACGGATGCCAGCAACCCCATGCGCATGACCACACCATTGAACGCTTCCAGCCAGTAGCGAGACCAACGTGTGCTATCAACATCGGGGGGAATCTCATCCATCCGTGGCAGGGAATGCAATAGGATTGCATCTGACTTTGCTTTACTGGATAACAATTCACGCGTGATTTTGTAATTTGCAGGGGTCAAGCTGACATCCCCATCCCGTTCATCGCGGGATTTAGTGTAATCCGGTTGGACTACCGGCTCGACCAAGATTACATCGGCTTCACTTATAGCTTGCTCCACATGCTCTGCCTCAGTGAAATCGAGATTGAATTGTTTAAGCTCATCTTTAAAATCATCCGTGAGAGACATGTCGGGAGGGGATACGAAGGTGATCGGACAATCAAATTGGGTCAGACCATAGGCTAATGAGTGCATAGTGCGCATGCGCATATCGCCAACCGCCAGCCAGCGGAGGCCATCGAGGCGGCCTTTCTCCTGATGAACGGTGTAAAGGTCGGTGAGAATCTGAGTCGGGTGTTCCCCCCAGCCGTCACCGCCATTGATAATCGGAATAGACGCCCATTTCGCGGCCTCATGCGGTGCACCCTGCGAGAAATGCCGCATCACGATCACATCGCCATAGAACTCCAGCATTTTTACAGTGTCCTTGATGGACTCTTGATAAAAATCCCCTGCACGAGTCATCTTTGCGTCGGCAAAACCCGTCACTTGCCCCCCCAGGCGGATCATTGCTGCTTCATGAGCTAGACGGGTTCGAGTGCTGGGTTGATAGAACGCGGTAACAAGTGTCTTCTCTGAAAGCAGATCTGTATTTCGTCTATCTCGCGCAAATGGTGCTAGGCGGTCACACACTTCGAAAATTCGGTAATACTCTTCCCGCTCAAATCCTTTAAGGGAAAGTATGTCTCGTCCTGAAAAGCTGCGCATTAATCTACTCCTCCATTTCGGTTATTTGAATTAGCCGGTTATGAGCCCTATACTTGAGAAACCCAAGTGCGTTAATCTCAGGGCAACCGACGGTTTATATGAAAACGAAAAGTACCAGGTAAAAAATAGCTGTACGTATGGTCAATAACTTCGCCTTCTTTTGAATAAAGCCTGGCTTCAAAAAATAGCAGGGCATCCCCGCGCTGAATTTTCAGATAACGGGCAACCTCCTGGGAGGCCGGTAGTGCAGTGATGTCTGTGAGGCATTGACGGAGCTCAGGTTCTTCTCGCATAAGCAGGACCTCGAGGATCGAACCTCGGAATTTCCCTGCAATGATGTCCGCAGGCAGATGTTCTTCCGGGAGAATGTCGATAAGGAAGGCGACAGGCCTGCCTTCCGCAAGGATTACCCGCGAGATCTCGATCAATGGCAGGTCTTTTTTCCATTTAAATCGCCGCTGTTCTTCCTCTGTCGACGTCCGTTTACGGATTTCAAGGTCCCCCGTCTGGACCGGAAGTCCGATTCGATCTGCTAGTCGCTCGATACTCTCCAGGGTTTCGATCCCGGTATCGATCACATGAGGCAGTTGAGTTACATAAGTGCCCACACCTTGGCGACGTACGATCCTCCCCCTCCGTTCGAAGATTCGCATCGCCTCGCGCAAAGTGGCGCGTGAAACCCCAAGGCTGCGGGCTAATTTAGGTTCCGACGGCAGGTACGTCCCTGGCTCGACGCTCTCAAGGATCTCAGAAAGCGCTTCAGCCGTTCTTTGGTAAAGAGGCCGGCGTTTCGTCTCTGTGTGAATTTCCATTTGACTCATTTCTTCACTCGCGGTGTCAGCTTCGTGAGATCGTCCTACGGAGAACTTACACCTCGGTTTCCACAACAGGAATGACCTCAAAACGGTTGACATCGACGAGGCCTTTATCGGAGATACGCAGGTCGGGTATAACAACGAGTGCCAGAAGGCTGAGCTGCATATTGGCATTATTCAATTTGCAGCCACAGTCTTTGAAAGCATCGAGAACGCGCTCAGCCTTCTCAGCCACGATCTCTGCTCGTTCATCCGACATCAAGCCCGCAATCGGCAGCTCCACCAATGCGGCAGTTTTCCCCTCGCGAACAACGATCTGGCCACCGCCTACTTCCGCGAGCCGATTGGCGGCCAGAGCCATGTCAGCCTCATCTGTCCCAACGACGATCATATGGTGAGAATCATGAGCTACGGTTGAGGCGATGGCGCAAGAGCGATCAAATCCAAAACCGTGGACAAACCCCACTTGAACTTCCCCCGTCCCCTGATGTCGTTCCACAAGTGCGACCTTAGCAAGATCCTGCTTGATATCAACCGCGATCGCTCCACCAACAGCCTTCATCTCCCTTTTAAGATGTTGTGTCGGAGCCTGGTTCTCAATGACTCCGATGACGTTAATTGTGAAAACACCATCCTTAGGGACTGGGACTGAAAAATCTTCTGCGCTGATTTCTTTTCCTAGGTGAACGGATGCTTTCACCTCAGGTGGATATACAAAATCGGGGATATCCGCCAGAAGTTTGCCTTTCTCCGCGATGAGGTTGCCGCGGGCGAAGACCATATCTGAAGCAAAGGATTCTAGCTCGCCTACTAGCAGAATGTCGGCATACCGCCCAGGAGCAATCTGTCCGATGTCGCCGGCGACGCCAAAATGCTCCGCAGTATTGATCGTCGCCATCTGTATGGCGGTAATTGGCTCAAGACCCTGCTCGATTGCGTGCCGTACGACACGGTCCATATGCCCGTCATGCACTAAGGTGCCTGAGTGGCTGTCATCGGTCACCAGGAGGAAATGGCGAGGGTCGAGGCCCTCTTCCGTGACAGCTCGCACCTGACTCGCGACATCATGCCACGCTGATCCGAGCCTCATCATCACTTTCATGCCCTGGCGGACACGTGCAAGAGCATCCTCCAATCGAGTGCCCTCATGGTCATCTTCCGGTCCCCCGGCAACGTACCCATGGAACGGCATGCCCAGGTCGAGCGAGGCATAGTGCCCTCCGATGACTTTTCCTGCAGCGCGGGTTTCTGCCATCTCCAGGTGCATTTTCTCGTCGCTGTTAAAGACACCCGGGAAGTTCATCATTTCGCCTAACCCAATGATCCCCGGCCAGGACAGCGCCTCGGCAACTTCATCGGGTCCGATCGCAGCACCAGGCGTCTCCAAGCCCGGAGCGGATGGCACACAAGATGGGACCTGGACCCACACATGAATAGGCTGCACTGCCGCCTCATCTACCATAAGACGCACACCCCCAAGGCCGAACACATTTGCGATCTCATGTGGATCGATGAACATCCCTGTCGTGCCGCGCGGGGCTACCGCGCGCACAAACTCTCCAACAGTGATCATGCCCGACTCAACATGCATATGGCCATCCAACAAGCCGGGGACAATGTGGCGGTCTTCTGCTTCAATTACTCTTGTTGCAGGTCCGATGGTATGGCTCGCGTCCTTACCTACAAAGGCAATGCGTTCTCCCAAAATAGAAACGGAGAACCCGGGGAGGATCTCCCCGGACTGAACGCATACCCAGCGGCCGCCGCGTATGACGATATCCGCTGGTTTTCTGCCCATTGCAACATCAACGAGTGATCGGCTCAATTCGCTCAAACTTTTGGGGTCCATTTTCCTCTCTTTCGCAACCCAGGATATGGATTAAATACTCAATCCCTATTCGCCAGATTTAATGCCACACGATTATGAGTTTCTATCAGGGATGGAAGCTCGACGGTTAGAAGCTTCCCCTCTGAAACCACCGGGCGGCCATGGACATAGTTGTAATCGACCTGCACGGGATTGCAGAAGAACAATGCAGCTAATGGATCGTGAAGCGCTCCTGAGAAGTCAACCCGGTCTAACTTCACGGCGATAAAATCCGCACACATGCCCTCTTGAAGGGATCCGATATCATCTCTCCCTAAGACTTCCGCCCCTCCGACAGTCGCCAGAGCGAGAGCCTGACGGGCAGTCAGTAATGGTTCCTCACCATCGATCTCAGGAGCTACAGCAGCTCCTACCCGCGAGAGCAGCAATGCCTGACGTACTTCTGCGATCAGATGAGAACTATCATTACTGGCGGAACCATCAACGCCGATGCCGACTTTCACACCTCGAGATAAATAACGTCGGATAGGTGCGATCCCTGAGGCGAGGCGCATATTGGATGACGGGCAATGGGCCACACCCATACCACCACCCGCCATCCGTTCGACCTCTTCGGGGTTAATATAAATGGCGTGCGCAAACCAGACATCCTCCCCGGCCCAATCCAGCATCTCAACATATGCCAGGGGGCGATGCCCAAACTTGTCGATACAGAATGATTCCTCATCAAGCGTTTCTGCCAGGTGCGTGTGGAGCTGAACGCCGCTAGACCTTGCTAGCGCCGCACTCTCCCGCATGAGATCCGGCGTAACTGAGAACGGCGAGCATGGGGCAACGACGATCCTTGTCATCGCTCCAGGCGCGGGATCGTGGTAGGCCTCGATCACCCGCTGCGTATCCGTGAGGATAAACTCCTCCGCTTCCACAACCTCATCGGGTGGCAGCCCACCCTGGCTTTCACCCAGACTCATGGACCCCCTGCTGGCGTGCAGGCGCGTGCCAATGCTTTGAGCCGCTTCGATTTGATCATCGAGTCTGCAGTCGTTCGGGAATATATAGTGGTGATCAGACGCCGTCGTACAGCCAGATAATGCCAGTTCAGCCAGTCCTAACTGGGTGGAAACACGGATAGCTTCCGGGGTGAGCCCAGCCCAGATGGGATATAAGGTTTTTAACCAACTGAAAAGATCAGCGTCCTGCGCTTGAGGAATAACGCGCGTGAGTGTTTGGTACAGATGATGATGTGTGTTGACCAGACCTGGGAGAACGATATGTCCATCGAGATTCAGGATTTCATCGGCTGTCTTGGGAAGCTCATCAGTAGAACCGACCTGCTTAATCCAGCCGTTTTCAGTATAAAGACCCCCATTTTGGATCTCACGCTGTTGACCATCCATCGTGACTAGAAGCGTGGCATTACGGACTAATAACGTCGCCATCAGCCCTCCCTGGATTGACATTGCGAGTCTAACATTCCCGCATAAATGCGTCAATTGTCAGACAACATAGCCAAAGCGGATAATAGTCACACTTAAAGTAAACTCGCCGCTCTATTAATAGAGCGGCGAGAATATCTCTAAGATGCGATTCACGCTCAGGGCAAAGTGCGTTGAGCAGAACGGAGTGTGTTAGCAAGCAACCCGGCAATAGTCATGGGGCCAACACCGCCGGGAACTGGGGTTATGGCCGCGGCGACTTCCTTGGCCTCGTCGAAAGCTACATCCCCTGTTAGACGATACCCCCTCTCGCGGCTGGGATCATCAACACGATTCATACCGACGTCAATGACGTATGCACCAGGTTTGATCCAATCACCACGGATCATCTCTGCCCGACCAATGGCAGCGATGAGAATATCCGCCTCTCGGCAGACAGCGGGTAAGTCTTTCGTGCGGGAATGGCAGATGGTGGTTGTGGCATTGGCTTTAACCAACAGCAGTGCGGCTGGCATGCCGACGATGTTCGATCGGCCCACAACAACTGCATTTGCTCCTTCTATCTGCGCTCCCGCTTTCTCCAGCAGGATCATGCATCCAGCCGGTGTGCAGGGAACGAAGAGCGGTTCGCGGCCCTTCTGTGCCAAACGCCCAATATTCACTGGGTGGAAACCGTCAACATCTTTTTCGATGCTGATCGATCGCAGAACCCGCTCCTCATCTAGACCTGCCGGAAGCGGAAGCTGGACAAGGATTCCGTGCACGCTAGGATCTGCATTTAGTGTTTTGACCACTCTCTCGACATCTTCTTGGGAAGCGTCGTCGGGGAGTTCATGATGAAAAGATTCAATGCCTGCCTTTGCGCTCGCTTTACGTTTCATGCGCACGTAGGTATGGGAGGCTGGATTATCACCAACAAGCACTGTGGCCAGCCCCGGCTGAGTTCCTCCTGCAGCGATTAATTCCTTCACACCCTTAGCGACATCTTCGCGAAGTTCAGCCGCGATCGCTTTTCCGTCAATGATCTTTGCCGTCATAGTCCACTCCTTTAGATTCCTCTACATAAGTGGATCGGTGAAGACACCCGATCCAATCTTCTACGAGGCGAGAGAGAAGGCATATAAGCCATCTTCATACAATGATTATGGTCCATAAAACAGAAAACCTTCAAGTACGGACGTGCCATGGACTACCTGACACTTGTCCTAATTTCAATAAACCTGACGAATGTTGGGTTCAAGGCTTCAAGCGGAAAATTCAAGGGGAAGGACGCCAAGCAGCGTCGAAATCCAAAAGCGGGTCAGATGTTATCTCCCCGTAATTCGTGCAGGTTTTACTGATGATCGCGATATCGTGGTTTTCACCATCTGGCCAAGTTTCAAACACAATCCATTGCCCGTCCGCGGACCAGCTTGGCTCCGCCATGGGCTGTCCCGCAAGTGGCCCTTCAGGACAAACCCTGATAACTCGATACCCTGCTTCCTCAAAAGGCGCTATGACCAGTCTAGAGAGCCCACTTGTTACGCGCTGGTACAGGACCATACTGCCATCCGGTGACCATGAGGCGTAGGTGTCTCGTTGTGTGTCGCCTGCAGAGAACCTCTCCGACTCCCCCCCTTGAGCGGGCATGATCCAGAGTTCAGTAATCCCACTTAGAGAGCTAGCGAAGATTATCTGAGCCCCCGTTGGCGACCACTCAGCCAAGCGGTTGTAGGCCAGGTCGTCATTGAGATTCTCAAGATTTTCGCCGTCAAGATCCATGGCGAAAATTTGAGGGCGATTGGTCCGGAGTGATGTGAAGGCAATGCGATTGCCGTTAGGATTCCAATCAGGATCGTAGTCGCCTCCAGGAGCCGTGTGTAATTGTCTGGGCTCCGATGCATTGCCAAAAGGGTCAACCTCGATCAGCCACAAACTCGAACCCGGATATTGCTCCTGGTTAGCGCGACATGGTGAAGTAAAGACAAGTTCATCACCGGCTGGTGACCAAGCCGGCTGGCAAGCCCCCTCCCCAACATTCGTAAGTTGTTTAAGGCCAGTTCCGTCAATATTAATTAGATAGACTTGCGTTCGACCATCTCGATTGGAGGCGAATGCAATTTGACCGAGCCCGCCGCCTGTAGACGTCGCTGAAGGCAGTGGAAACGGTGTCGCTGTCGCCTCACCTACAACAGACGGCGTGTCCGTCCCAGCCATTAGTGGAGTTGAAGACGCAGCGAGGACAGCAAGGATTTGAGTTGGTGTAGCACCAGGATCAATAACTTCACCAACCTCAGAAGTAGGGGAAGCGGGTTGCGCAGAGGGCTGAGACAAGAACCCAACCAGCTTCGAACCAAGATCAGGTATCGTTACAAACGCCCCGATTAGAACAGCTAACGCAGCTAAACCAGCCACCAATAATCTAGGTGTGCTGCGTTTTCGAATTTGGCGAGAGATTACGGGTTCTGTACCATCCGTATCATCAACAGCAATAGGAACCACAGTTTGCTGCAGATCATGATAATCGCGGACTATTGTCGGGTGCCGGGATCGAGATGCCGACTGTAGTGCTGACGCGAATTCGGCGATGGATTGATACCGTTCGGATGGATCAACAGCAAGTGCTTTAGAGATCACATCTGCAAGAGCGATGCTCACCTTCGGGTTCCGTTTCCGAATGGGGGTTAATTCGTCACGCCCCATCGCCCGTTCTAACGAGTCCTCAGGTATCGTCGCGGTTAAAACAGCATAGCAAGTCGCGCCCATTGAATACACATCGGTGCGCGGATCGGTTTTCCCAGTCCCATACTGCTCGGGTGGCGAAAATCCCGGCGTCATCGCCTTCGCCCCGGTCGTCGTTGCCCCCCCTTGTTCAACAACCTTCGCCAAACCAAAATCAACGAGCATTGCTCGATTATCAGGCGTGATCTTGACATTGCCGGGTTTGAGATCTCTATGCAGGATCGCAGGATTCCGACTGTGAAGGAAAGCTAGCGCATCGCATGTCTCTAGGAACCACGGAAGCGCTTCCTCCTCAGAGATTGATCCTTGCTTCTCAAGCCGCTCACGTAAATCCACCCCCTTGATGAAATCCATTACCAGATACTGACCCTCACCCTCGATTACAAAGTGATCCGTGACGCGCGGCATATTTGGATGACGAAGACCGGCAAGGATAGTTGCCTCACGGCGAAATTGGCGCGCATAATCTTCTGTCGTGAAAAGATTTTCCTTCACCGCGACAGCGACGCCGAGGTTGATGTCGAAGGCTTTATATACAGCCCCCATACCACCTTGGCCTAAAATACCTTCTATGCGATAACGATGTTGGAGTAAGCTTCCCGGCTTTAGGGGCATGAATATCTCAGTCAAAGATAACGATCGCGCTAACCTTGTCAATTGTAGCAAACGGTCAATGATTTTACTACCATTAACCTGGATCGAAGGGTTTTTGTAAGCGCATAGGAAGATAAAATGGAAAATGAAAAATAAATTGAGAGTGTGGGAATCTGAGCTCACGACATCGAGAAGACATCTCGCAGTTTCTAAGCTATAAAGAGAGTACATGACGATAGTGACTTCTTCTCAAACTGACTCACATGATTGCATACCATACCATCGCGCACAAAATGCGTCTCGTGATCTCCTGGGCATGCTGATCACGCTTTCCATCCTTTTGATCAGCGGTTGTTCGAGCACACAACCAGCTCCCCTTCCAACATCCACGTCTGTACCCGCACAACTCGAACTAAACTCCCATCCGAAAATCCCTCTGGAATCCACGCCTCATCTCCTGTCTGTCGCAACCCCCACCCCAGCTTCTTCCCCAACGGCCACGCCGACACCAAGCCCATCTTTCCACGGCCCAATCGCCATCGGTACTTCCGTCGCCGGTCGGGATTTGGAAGTCTTCCTATTCGGTTCCGGTGAATCTCATAGGATGATCATCGCCGGTATTCATGGCGGTTATGAAGGGAATACTATCCGACTTGCAGATGAACTGATCCAGGTCCTCACGGTGAAACCGGATTTGATTCCAACCACAGTCACACTGTACATCCTGCGTTCGCTTAACCCCGATGGAGAAGCCAGATCGGATAGCTATAAAGGCCGTACCAACGAGAACCTCGTTGACCTGAACCGGAACTGGCCTGCAAACTGGCAGTCGACCTGGCCCCTAGATGGGTGTTGGACCTACACCTACGTATCTGCCGGGAGCCATCCTGCGTCCGAACCTGAAACTCGTGCTCTGATGAATTTCTTATTGACATACCGGATCGAAGCGTTGATCTCCTACCACAGCGCAGTGCTGGGCATCTTCCCCGGTGGTCAGCCCCCGGATCCCGCTTCCATCAGTCTTGCAGAAGCCATCTCGAAAGTGAGTGATTACCCCTACCCGCCAATTGAGACTGGCTGCCAGTACACCGGTCAACTCATCGACTGGGCTTCACTGCAAGGCATCGCAGCAGTTGATATTGAGCTAACCAATCACGAGGATACCGATTTGTGGCAAAACTTGAAGGTACTTGAAGCATTCCTTTCCTGGGATCAAGCTCAACCCAATCCATAACTGGATATGCTGCCCGCGCAGCAGGCGCCGCGCCCCTGCCCTGTTGTATAAGGACCGTAAATAAAATTTATAAGAAAGAAGACCGCCTCGGGGACATGCTTTCATGTCCTTCGATGCGGTCTTCTAATATCTCGACCTCTTAAACCTGAAAGATAGGGCAAACATTCCTTCGAGTCCTGCAAACTCACATCAAGCTAGGGACGCCTCCTGCTTCCTCATTCGGTTTGCACGATAAAGATCCATGAGATGAAGGATGAAAGCTCCAAACCCACGCAAACCGAGATATGGGAAAAGACCGAACCAGCCGATATAAGGTACCAAGCAAGCCAAGATTAGCACCCCGGCACTTAAAGCTATCGACTTCCACCCATCTTTTCCTGGGAACACCAGCCCTGCGATCAAGCGGACCATCCCTGTGAAACCAAAAACTAAACCTGCTACGACGAAAACACCGACGACGAATCCCGGCACAGCAAGCACGATGCCGAGTACCGAGATTTCAGCCAAGCCTATCAAGCCAATCGCAATCGCAATCACGAAGACAGCGTTGACCAATCCAACCCAAAAGGCTTTACCTGGTTTTTCCTCTGCTGATCGCGTGATACCTCCTACCAGCTCTCCGAAAAGCGCTTCGAGGATGACAAAGAACGCAACCAGACAGAAACCTATCAAAACCACCAGTATAAGAAGAAGATTCGGTTCATTCATTGTGTAGGCCTCCTCAATATTTACTTTTATCGTTGTGAAAGAAAGGTACGGTCCAAGCTAATTCCTGCTCTTCCGCGGAGCATTTCGGCTGCGAATGGCGAGAGTCCCTCACTGCTGGATACCATTCGCTGACTCGCGGAGCAGGATTCCATTGCCCAACAACCAGAGCAAAATCATCGCACCAACCACCAATGCAAGTGGAAACCCCATGATCGGCCAATCTATCGTAGGCATGGACAGTGTGGCGATCCACTCAGCATATAACCAGTTGAGGGACTCCCTCACCGAAAGGATTCCCTGTGCGGATATGTCCACAAATTTTCGCAGTGGTTCAAGGATTTGCCCGAAAGAATACTGGCTTCCAAGTGTAAGGGAGATTCTTGGCCAGATGGCGAGGAACACGATAACGGCTGCGGTGAGCTGAACCGTTAATACCCGGTTTAAGTAAAGCTTTCTATCCTCCTTCAGTGTAAGGGAGCGGATGACCTTTCCTGAGAGATCATGCGCCAACGGCTCATCCGGCAGGCGCTCCATTTCTGAATACAGGTATTTCAAGCTCGCGTACGTTGCGGCGCAGTCCTCACATTGCGCAATGTGCAGTTCCAGTTTCTCACGTTCATCACCTGCGAGCACACCATCTAAATACTCTTGCAAAGACCATTCATCATGATGAGGCTTACGATCTTCAGACATCCGTTGTTAACCTTTGTGCTAAGGATTTGCGAGCCCGAAAAAGATGACTCTTCACATCACTGAGCGGGATATTCAATGCTTTTGATATCTCAAAATAACTTAATTCCTGGAAGTGCCGCAATTCGATAACGGCTCGATAATGCGCTGGTAGCAAACATATTGCCTGACGTAACAATGCGTTCCGTTCGTGTTCTTCCTGAGCGCGCTCAGGGCTACTTTCCTTAGAGACTGCTAGTTCAAACTCATCATCCAGCGGTAATACATAACGCCGATTTTGGTTGATAAAGTTCAGGCAGAGATTCACCGCGATCCTCCGCACCCATGGGATGAAGGGGCGATCACAATCGTAGGAGTCAAGACGAGAATGCACCCGGATAAAAGTCTCCTGGGTTAAATCCTCCGCATCATGCGCATCCCCTAGCATGCGATAGCATACATTGAAGACTGAGCCCTGATAGCGTCGGACCAAGTCACCATATGCCTCCAACTCACCACGCTTCGTACGGAGTACAAGGCTCCGATCGGAGGGATTTTCCATGCCTATACATTACTACACGATATTATGAGGATTTGTTGCAGTTCGTTTACAAAACGTAGCATGCGTTGGTGCATCTCCTCTGGGGAGATAGCCCTGGCCCTGCCACCTCCCCCGGATCCCAACACATTCAACCAACGTGTTAGATTAGCAAAGAAACACCCCTTTCCCTAGATGTATGAACGCTTTACGGTATAATCCGCCAGCATTAGGAGGTTTTCATGATTGAGATTACCAAAAGTGCCGAGAAAATTATCACGGATTTATTGCAGGATGAGAGTAAATCAGGTATGTCCTTGCGGATGCAGATTGTAGGCCGTGGACCTGGAGGTTTTCAGTACGCGGTGAGGTTTGTGCCCGAGGATGATCAAGTTGCGGGTGATGAAGCAGTCCAATTTGACGACTTCAAAGTCCTGATTGACCCCGAGACCGCCGCCAATATAAAGAACTCGACGTTGGACTATCAAGAAGATGAGTTCCAGCGGGGCTTTCTGATCGATAACCCCAATCCTGTGTGGAAGGACTCAACCGCGCAGGCAGTCCAAGAGCTGTTGGACACGAAGATTAATCCCGGCTTGGCTTCTCACGGAGGGTTTGTGGCTTTGCTCGACTATAAAGACGATACTGCATTTATCGGCTTCGGCGGTGGTTGTCAGGGTTGCGGGCTCGTCGATGTGACGCTTAAGGAGGGAGTTGAAGCTACGATTCGAGAAGCCCTACCTCAGGTGAAAAAAGTCGTTGACACAACCGACCACACGACAGGTAAGAACCCCTTTTACAAGAATGATGGGGATGGGAATTCCGCACTCGCCTGATTGCAGTTCTACATCTCTAAAATCAATAATCGAATACAAAAGAGGCTCCGATGATTTATCGGAGCCCCTTCCTTTATCGACTTCACTGGATCAAACATCCAAATTGCGGACTTCCTTTGCATGCGTCTGGATGAAACGGCGTCGCGGTGGTACGGCGGCGCCCATAAGCATGTCAAACGTCCGGTCTGCCGCTGTCGCATCTTCGATCGAAACTTGAAGCAGGATCCGATTGGCCGGATCCATCGTCGTATCCCAAAGTTGTTCCGGATTCATCTCGCCCAATCCCTTGTAGCGCGAGAGTGAAACACGATCTCCGTCTACACCCAATCCCTCGATAATCTGATCCCTTTCTGCTTCCGTGTAAGCGTAATGGATCTTCTTCTTGTAACTGATCCGATAAAGAGGCGGCTGGGCGACGAAGAGATGGCCTTCTTCAATCAACTGATGCATATAGCGGAAGAAGAATGTCAGGAGCAGCGTTCGAATATGACTGCCGTCCACATCTGCATCGGTCATAATAATGACCCGCCCATATCGCAAGCCTTCAATGCTAAAAGTCTCTCCAATGCCGGTTCCTAAAGCGGAGATCATCGCCTTGACTTCATTGTTGGAGAGGATCTTATCCAGCCTGGCGCGCTCGGTATTCAGAATCTTGCCCCGAAGCGGCAAGATGGCTTGGAAATGCCGATCCCGACCTTGCTTCGCCGTACCACCCGCTGAATTGCCCTCGACAATATAGAGCTCACACTTATTCGGATCTCGTTCTGAGCAATCGGCCAGCTTCCCCGGAAGCGTCATGCTCTCAAGGACACTCTTACGGATAACCAGATCACGTGCTTTCTTTGCGGCATCTCTCGCTCTTGCGGATGTCAGGCATTTCTGCACAACCGCCTTCGCTGCACTTGGATTTCCTTCGAGGAATTCATAGAAAGCCTCACCCAACACCTGCTGGACTTGGGTCTGGACCTCCGCGTTCATCAACTTGACCTTGGTCTGACTCTCAAACTGGGGATCGCGATGCTTGATACTGACGATCGCCGTAAGCCCCTCGCGCGTATCGTCACCGCTAAAATTGGGGTCCGTATCTTTTAGCAAATTGCTCTTGCGAGAATAATCGTTAATCGTTCTCGTTATTGCTGCTCGGAGTCCTGTCAGATGGGTGCCACCGTCGACCGTATTGATCGTATTCGCGAAGGAATACACCGACTCAGCGTAGGCATTTGTATATTGAAGCGCGACCTCGATTCCTGTCCCGCCAGCTTCTTTCTCGACATGAACTATGGGGTGCAGAACATCTCTATTGTGATTAAGATACGCAACGAAAGATCTGATACCGCCCTCGAAGAAGAATGTAATTTCTCGACCATCGCGTTCATCGAGTAGATGAATAGTGACGCCTCGAGTGACAAACGCCATCTCTCTTAAGCGTTGAACTAGACTTTCGTAGCGATACTCGAAGTCCCCTTTGAAAATCGTTCGATCAAACATGAATGTGGTTTTCGTGCCAGTCTCTTTTTCCAGAGCCTTCCCGATAGCCTCAACAGGCTTCATTGGAGCGCCGCGTTCATAACGCTGGAAGAAAGTCTTCCCGTCCCGTTTGACCTCCACTTCACACCACTCAGAAAGGGCGTTTACAGCTGAGACACCAACGCCGTGCAGTCCGCCGGAGACCTTGTAGCCATCCCCGCCGAACTTGGCACCGGCATGTAGCACGGTCATGACAATCTCGAGGGCGGATTTTTTTTGCTCCGGATGCTTATCTACAGGGATGCCGCGCCCATTGTCCTCGACGGATACGCTGCAATCGGAATGTATCACGATATTGATGTGATCACAGGCACCAGCAAGCGCCTCATCGATTGAGTTATCAACAACCTCATATACCAGATGGTGAAGCGCTTTTACATCCGTACCACCAACATACATGCCCGGCCGGCGGCGGACAGCCTCTAAGCCCTCTAAAACCTGGATATCTTTTGCTGCGTAGCTACTTACTTTTTTTTGAGACCGCTTGGCCACGTTGCGTTCTCCTCATTTATCCCCTGTTGATAATCAACGGGGTCGATTATCATCTCGCTCTGAGTAAAAATGGAGCCTTGCTTATTCGTCCTGAAGTTTAGATTTTTCCTGATTCAACACATTCATGATCCGCGCGAGTTGCCACTCGAGCCAATCCTTTCGCCCTTGAAAAAATACATAACTTCCAGCGATCAACATTGTCGCAATAAAAGCATGGCCTATTATGGCCAATGCAAAAATCCACGAGTCCTCTTGCGCTAAAGACCAGACATTAGATGTTGATACCCACATGATGAGAAATGCTGTGAGCAGGTACCCGCTGGACCCGAAGAAATTAAAACGCACTACACGGATGCTTTGCTTAACCGCATTCCAGATTCCCAGGCGGTAGCGGATGATGCCGTGTGGGGTAAATGCAACGTAAACCCCGGCGACGAAGAGAACAGGCAGGGCGATATAAGCTAGTCCGTTGAGGGCGGCAATGAGCATGCCGATCGTGAGGACAACCACTGTGAGAAGATACCCTCCCACTGCAAGGATAACCAATTTCATCCAATCCCGCCAAAATTGACCCAATTCAGCTTCTGGGTTTACTTGCTTGGCCACCATTCGATGAAAGATCACACCCCCTCCGATACCTACCAGCGCCAGAACGAACCATAGGAAAACTACAAACATCGGGTCGAGTATCTCCAACTGAAACGCCTGCCCTACAGGTGTTAGCAGAGGCATTCGACCCGCCATCAAACTAGGGATGCCCACTGAGACACTCGTGAGCAAGGCAAATAGAAAATTGAAAGGCATTCCCCCGGGAAGCGTGCTAATCGCTGTCAGGAGGTTGTACCTCTCACTAAATAGATCCAGCGACTCCTGAAAGAGCGCTAGCTGCTCCATCATGCCAGGATCGGCGCTCACCGGGATACTCAAGCCGGCTGCGGCAGCGTGGAGCAGTGATTGTACCGTCAGATGCGGACCGAACCAGAGAAATAGATCCAAAAGCAAAGACGGAAGGATTAGGAGCGGCTTTGCCGCTATTCTGTCAAACCCAGTCACCAATGCAGATAGTATGCTAATTGGTTTGGATTCAACCTGATTATCAGATATATTCACGAAGTATGATTCTACCACAGCGGGCACTTTTCTTTACCCTCCGCAGCTCTCCAATTCACCCTTCTTCCACTTGACAGTACCCGCAAAAGCTGAAATTCCGCATGATTGACCGGCATTTTTATTTCCTTTAGAATCGCTACGTAAGGTGAGTTTTTTGACCAAGCACATCGCGATCCTCACAGACTTCGGCCTGGATGATATTTATCTTGGGATGATGAAAGCGGCAATCGCCGGTATCTCTCCGGCTGCGCGCATCATCGACCTCTCCCATACAATCCCCCGCGGTGATGTCCAGCGTGCCGCCTTCGAAGCATGGCGTGTACGACCCTATCTCCCTCCCGAAACCGTTCTCCTGGCGGTTGTTGATCCCGGTGTCGGGACAAATAGGCGGGCGGTTGCGATCAAGCTGCCCGACCTCTATTGTGTCGGTCCTGATAATGGTCTCTTCAGCTTCTTGCTCTATTCGACGGACAAGTACAAAGCAGTAGAATTAATGAACCCTCATTATCAGCTGCGGACAATCAGTCACACATTTCACGGGAGGGATGTCTTCGCCCCTGCGGCTGCCCATCTAGCACAAGATTTAGCGCTCGAGGAATTCGGTCCGAGAATTCAAGATCTCGTTCGCATTCCTGATCCGCTTCTGAAAGATATGGGGGCGGAAGCAATCCAAGGCGAGATCATGCACAGCGACCATTTTGGTAACCTGATTTCGAGCATTGGCAGGATCGAAATCACGGACAATGACTTTTCCTTCAAGCCCTGGATACCATCGTTCTCAACACGGACTCTCATAGCTCAAGATTACGAGGTGATCCTTCCTCAGGGGGATGTAGTACCATTGGGTCGAACATTCAGTGACGTTCCGAAGGGCGAGGCGCTGGCCTATATCGGGAGTTCAAGCCTGCTTGAGATCGCGATTAACGGCGGCGATGCCGCGAATGCACTCAACCTCACCCCGGGTGACAAGATAATCTTCAAGATAAAAGGATGAGCCATGCCCTCTTTTCTAATTGAAGGTGGATATCCACTTAAAGGGGAAGTCACGCCATCAGGCAACAAGAACGCCGCTCTGCCGCTGCTGGCCGCGTGCCTTCTCACCGATGAGCCCGTAATCCTGCACAACGTCCCGCAGATCGGTGATGTACATGTGATGCGGCAGCTGCTCGAGGCAATGGGTGTGAAGATCGATGACCTTAAACCCCACACCTGGCGTGTGCACGCTCAAGAGATTCGAGATTGTGATCTCGATCCGGATTTGGCCAGGCAAATTCGCGCATCGATCCTGATTGCTGGACCGATGTTGGGACGAAAGGGGTGGGTTGTTTTACCGCCGCCTGGCGGCGATGTCATTGGACGCCGTCGCGTGGACACACACATCATGGCTCTCAACCGTCTTGGAGCAGAGGTCAAGTACGGCGAAAAAGAATTCTCCATGCGCGCCCCCCAGGGGTTATCAGGTACGAAGATCCTCCTCGACGAAGCCAGCGTCACAGCGACAGAGAATACGATCATGGCCGCCATTCTCGCTCCAGGCGAATCGATGATTTTGAATGCCGCCTCCGAACCCCATGTCCAGGAGCTTTGTATCTTCCTGAACCAACTGGGGGCGAATATTGAAAATATTGGCTCAAACTCTCTGAAAATCTCTGGCGTAGAAAAACTACATGGAGGCGAGTACACAATCGGTCCAGATTACCTTGAAGTAATGAGTTTGATAGGCGCTGCTGTGATAACCGGCGGCGAAATAACGGTCCGAAATGCCGCTCCAGATTATTTAGCCATGGCGCGCCTCGTTTTCAATAAGCTGGGCGTCGATTGGGAGACCGATGGACATGACATCTTCGTCCCCGCCGATCAGAAGATGAAAGTGGAGTTCGATATCGGGGAGAAAATCCCCCAGATTAGCGTGATGCCATGGCCGGCATTCCCGACCGACCTTATGAGCATCGCCATCGTTGTCGCCACACAATGTTCTGGCACTGTGCTCTTCCATGATTGGATGTATGAGACACGCATGTTCTTCATCGACAAACTTGTGTCGATGGGAGCGAACATCATTCTTTGTGATCCACACCGCTCCATCGTCCAAGGACCCAGCCAGCTTTTCGGTGAGCCGCTTGAAAGTCCGGATATTCGTGCCGGGCTTGCGCTCACGCTAGCAGCTCTCACTGCTGAGGGGAACTCTCGCATCAGGAACATCGGCCAAATCGACCGCGGTTATGAGCAAATTGACAAGAAACTTCAGAGCCTTGGAGCACACATCCAACGTCAGGAAGAAGGATAGGCAAAAAAAA
>DAOUEQ010000006.1:0-2233 GCA_034430395.1 Anaerolineales bacterium
AAGCTTGATTTCTGCATTTTTTAGCCTTGTCTGTAGACCTCTACTGGTATTCTCGCCTGCTCGAAGATCCTTGCGTGCGTGGAGTCGTTGAGCGGGCCGTCCAGCTTTCCTCCCGCCCCTGTGTGCTGGAAGATCGGCACCATCTTGGGTTCGAAAGATGTTCCCTTCTGGGCCACTTCACCTGTTAGCTCGGCGATGGTTCCAATACGCCGGTCTCTGCCAACGAGCTCCATAGAGATGGCGATGTTCAGCGTCTGCGCGACCAGATTTGCAGCCCGATACGAGTCCAGGAACCTGCCTCGATCACTTTGAGCCAGCATGAGGTAGATGCGGCTGAACAGCTCATTCACGCCGTACGCGTGCAGGCTGGTCAAGCCATTCTTGTGGCCCGTATTCAGCGCGTTGAGCAGGTCAAAGACCTCCGCGCCGCGGGCCTCTCCCAGCGTCAGGGCATCGGGACGATGCCGGAGCGCAAGCTTGACCAGCTCCTCCTGCTCGATCGCCGGCAACCCCTCGATCGTCGCTGGCCGTGTTCTCAGGTAGAGAACGTTATTGGGCTTATCGTCCTTGGGGTAGAGATCGATCTCCGGCGTGTCCTCGATAATCAGGATGCGCTGTCCCTTTGGGATGCACCTTCCCAGGATCATGAGCAGCGTTGTTTTCCCTACACCCGTCGGCCCCACAACGACGATGTTCAGACCCGCCCGAACAGCCGCATAGAGGTACTTTCCTGCGGCCGCCGTGAGCATACCGCCCTGCATGAGCGACTCGTAATCCGGAAGCTCCTCGATCTGTACCTTTTCTTTCTCGCCGGCGTTCTTTGCCGGCTGGATCAGGTCTTCCATCGTCAGTTCTTTGGCTCGTGGGATGCGGATCACCGCCGTCGGGTGCGGATTGGCGATGGGGTAGGTGACCACACTGATCCTTTCTCTGCCCTGAAGGACTGCATCGGCGATGGGCGTGACCATGTTGGCCTTGCGGTTGGAATGTGAGATGCCTCGATTAAGGATCTCCAGCAACCTTGTGGGGGAGTCGAAGCGGATGTCCACTTCCTCCCAGCCTCCTGGACGGAACACCATCACCTCATTGGGTCCATTGACGGCGATATCTTCGATGGATTCATCCTTCAGCAACGGCTCGATGGCGCCCATTCCCAAAAGATCGGCCAGCACCATTTGCACAAAATGATCTTCGTGAATCATGACGCGAGGCTTGCTTTGGGTGAGCGCCTCGTTGTTGTACTGCATGAGGGCTTCTCTGGCGGTGCGGGTAGCCCTTTCGGTTACGCTCGGCCCCGCGTTGGTCAGCTGTTCCGCCGAGAACTCTTTGGAAAGGGAATCCCGCACGCGGGAGAGGACGACGCCGTAAGCGTCTGGTCCCGCCTCGCCTTTTTGCTCCTGTGCGAGCCTTCCTGCAAAACTGTCTTCAAATTCCATAAGCTATCCCCTTCTAAACAATCCGCCCTTCTTCTTGTGCTTCATCCTTGCCCCCCAGGCCGCGACAATTGGCGGATAGAACTGTCCGGCTAACTGCGCGAGGCCTTGAAGGGTTGCCTCAGTTTCTTTTGGATTGCTCCGTTGGTTTGCGTAGCGCGCCACATAGGATTGCCCTTCGTTGCCCGCTCTTGTTACATTCCCGGTGGCGTCATTGGGGATGATACCCATGGCAGAAATGCCGGCGTATTTTGCAGCTTCATTCAGGGACACACCCAGGCCATCCTGCCATTTATTGATGACCAACCCGAAACGGTTGATATTGATCCCTTGTTTGGGGATGATGCTCCGGTGGACGCCTTCCTTCACATCGGTCACGCTGGTTAGATCGGGTTCACAGAGCGCGATCACGAAATCGACCTCCTGAATAATGCCCAGGTGCACACCGACGTTGATGGAGCTTCCGATGTCTGCGATGACGAAGTCGTACCGGCGTTTCAAGGTGGTTATAAGCCAGCGCGCAAAGGTCAGCCCCGCCTCGCCCACGAGGTTTTCATTGAGAGACTGGTCCATGTTGAATACGCCCGGCAGCACTTTCAGATTTTCGGTTCCGGGAATGGGAACAAGCAAGGTCTGAACCTTTGAAAGGGCATCTGATTCAAGCGAGGGATGACCCTTATGGGTGTGGTAGGTCGAGGCTGCGTTCAGGATGTTCTGTTTGCTGGCCACATTCAGGCGAAACTTGACGTGCCCGCTGTTCATATTTCCATCCACCAGGACGACGTCTCGCCCGCCCAGCG
>DAOUEQ010000007.1:0-12174 GCA_034430395.1 Anaerolineales bacterium
GTCGGCGGTTCTCCATTGGAGAACGAGTCTATGGATAGCTTCGGTGAGGCGGTACTTAAAGCAGCAGCCGGGCTCGCGTCACGCGAACCCGATGATGTTATTTCGAGCGACTTGAAAGTTTATGAATCCGCAGGATTAAAATTTGGGATTGCTCAGGCTGAAGTGACCGATCTTCTTGAAGTGGATGATCATTTAGCAGCACTTAATAAAGCGCTAGACAATCTCATCGATGGGCGCGGTTTGAGTTTCGCACTTCTAATGGTGACCGACATTGTTGAGGGTTCAAGTCGAATTGTAATTCGCAGAGCTCCGGCGCTTCTTTATGAGCTGCCATACAAACGTCTGCCAGATGAAACGTACGAGGCTCGCGGAGTGGTCTCTCGAAAAAAGCAACTGGTTCCTGTAATTCTGGCGCTCCTGGAGGGTTAGTGGGTATCTACCAGACGCTGGCTGAGCTTGAATCTCGAGGCGGTGCAGCAGCACTGGCGACAGTGATTCGGACCCAGGGCGCAGTGCCGAGACGGGCGGGCAGCAAGATGATTATTTTCCCCGATGGTTGCATCGAGGGAACGATCGGTGGTGGTGAGATGGAGAGCCGCGTGGTCGCTGAAGCGCTAGAGTCGCTAAGGGATGGAGAAACGCGGTCAATTGTGTATGCTTTCCGCGATCCTGAAAAGGGCGATGTGGGCATTTGTGGAGGCGAGGCAGAGGTGTTTATTGAACCGATCAAAGCCAATGAAACTGTTGTTGTAGCCGGTGGAGGTCATGTTGGGAAAGCCATCGTACACCTTGCCAGGTGGCTTGGGTTTCGCGTGGTCGTCGCCGATGATCGGGAGGATTTTGCCACTCCGGAGCATCACCCGGATGCCGACGAGCATTTCTCCTGCTCTCTGGAGGAAATCCCAGAGCATGTTGACATCCATGAGAGCACTTACCTGGTTTTAACTACCCGTGGAGTCGATGTGGATGTTGAGGGTCTACCGACGCTGTTGGAGACCTCCGCGGCGTACATCGGGGTGATAGGATCGCGGCGTCGCTGGGAGACGACGGTTAAGGCTTTGCGCGAACGAGGTGTGCCGGAGGCTAAAATCGCCCGCGTGACTTCTCCGATGGGATTAGAATTAAACGCTGAAACCCCGGAGGAGATCGCCGTATCCATTCTGGCGCAGATCATCATGTTACGACGCGGCGGCACTGGAGAAAAAATGGCGCACTCACCGAAACGCCAACGCAAAGGGAAGGTCAAGTAAACGGAATATGTGGACACGTTATTACACCCCATCGACATTGCAGGAAGCCGTTGAGCTGCTTGCGGTGCATGGTGAGCAGGCCCGAATTATCGCCGGGGCAACCGATTTGATCCTTGAATTAGAGCGCGGACAACACTCGGGCGTGGATATTTTGATCGATATTTCACGCATCCCAGGCCAGGACTTGATTACGCTCGATGATAGTGGTTGGGTTCACCTCGGCCCTTTGGTGACACACAACCATTGTGCAGGGTCAGAGCTCATTCAACAGAGGGCGTTCACGCTGGCACGAGCCTGCTGGCAGGTGGGAGCACCCCAAATCCGCAATCGCGGAACGGTCGCCGGGAATATCATCACCGCCTCGCCAGCCAACGATACCATCCCACCGCTCATGGCACTGGGAGCACGTCTCACTTTACTCTCCGCAGATGGGGAACGCACAGTACCGATGGAAGATTTCTACACCGGCGTCCGAAAAACAGTGATGAAGGACGGGGAGCTGCTGACTGATATCGCCTTCCCGGTCCTTGCCGAAAATGCCAGAACCACGTTTATCAAACTCGGATTGCGTAATGCACAGGCGATTTCAGTTGTAAACGCAGCTGTTGTTCTGTTGATTGTGGAAGGGCGGATTGAACACTCGGTAATCACACTTGGCTCTGTGGCACCGACGATCATCCACGCAACGGAGGCAGAGACCTACTTGGTAGGCAAGGAGCTCCAGCCTGAGGTTATCGAGAAGGCTGCCGAACTCGCTGCGCTTGCAGCTCGCCCGATTGACGATTTACGGGGAAGCGCGGTGTACCGCCAGGAAATAGTCCGAGTCTGCACACTCCGAGCGTTACGGCAAATCAATATTGGCAGCGAGCGAGAGGGCTTCCCTGAGAATCCGGTAATGCTGAGGGGAAGGTCAGGATTTAGTCCGGTTCAACCACTTTCGAACTCCATGGAACACCATCAGGACGTGGCGATCGAGACGACCATCAATGGGAAACCGCATAGCTTCAAGAGCGGATTTAATAAAACCCTCCTGCGTCTTTTGCGTGAGGAAGGGGGTTTCACCGGTACGAAGGAGGGCTGTGCGGAAGGTGAATGCGGTGCTTGCACGGTTTATCTCGACGGTGTTGCAGTAATGGCTTGTATGGTGCCAGCACCGCGGGCTCATGGAGCTGAGATCGTTACGATCGAAGGGCTTAGTCAGGACGACAAACTTCATCCGTTACAGCAAGCTTTTATAGATGAAGGTGCGGTGCAATGTGGTTACTGTACACCGGGGTTCTTGATGGCGGGTGCGAAACTGCTCGAAGAACAACCCGATCCCGATCTTTTTTCGATCCAGCAGGCGATTACTGGTAACCTGTGCCGCTGCACTGG
Organism: Anaerolineales bacterium; assembly: GCA_034430395.1. Lineage (GTDB taxonomy): Bacteria > Chloroflexota > Anaerolineae > Anaerolineales > E44-bin32 > E44-bin32. Next base: position 2,625 of record DAOUEQ010000007.1, read on the forward strand.
TTACTATAAGATACTCACTGCTTTCGAGCGTGCCGCCGAACGGATGCATCAGGATTCTGAGGCGTAAGGAATCCCATACAATATTGTTCGGAGAATAGTTGTTAATGGATATTCCCACCCGGGAGTTAACCGCAAGAGTCTCTGGTTCTTAGCGAACCGAGGAGGAGGATGCCGGCATGGGGAGAGATTCCTACCGCTTTAGAGCTCTCGATAAGGAGCGAGAAAAAAAAGGACGGTTAGATCCCAAGTGGAGAGGGGTGGGATTAATCCTGATTGCGTTATTCACCGTCGCTGGTTATTCCTTCGCTGCTTGGTTTCTGCGCGCCAACGCTGAGAATGGCTGGATCTACATCCCGCGTGCTGCTATTTATCCCAAATTCGCTCCATTTCTGGGTGGTGGCCTACTGATCAAGATCATCGTGGCAATTCTTTTCACCCTTCTAAGCTACGCGATTCTCAGCGTTATCTACGCGATGGCCTTTCCTATTCGACATGGCGAAACCGATGCCCCTGTCGATCGGAAAGCTGAGCGACGTAAGAGACGCAAGGAGCGTATCGAGAAAAAGAAGCGCAAGTTTTATTGAGGTTTGTATATGGATAGAACAGTGCCACGAACAGGCTCTGAAGAAATTGAGCTTTATATGCGGACTTATTACTCGCTTTTACGGTCCACAATGGACGTGCGAGTGCGTTCGCTCGAGGAAGTACATGCAAACATGGGCTCATCTCTTCATCCGGATGCACATTCCGTCGTCCCGGATATATCGGCGCTCATATACAGTTCCCTTCGTCTCCCCCCCTGCATCGTGGATGTGGAGCGGGTTGTGCTTGGTCAAAGCCAGGCTGTTTTCGTAAATAAGGGATTTGGGAACGTCGAGAAGTGGAAGCCAGCTGTGGCGCAGGCTCGCCGTCGGAGGAGTTTCTTCGATGGGAAAGATACACTTGCCTGTTACATCGCAAGCGGCTCTGATATCGACGATATGGTTCCGCTCTTAACAGCCTACCAAATCGAGTGGAATAAACTTCATCGCCTGTTACAAGGTGAGCAGGTAAGAACATTTCTAAAAGACCCGCTCGATAGCGATGATGGGCTTGCAGTTTTAGCTGCTGGGCTGGCGATCAATGCCGACGACTTGAGGCGATTGCACGAGGCCTGGGGCGAGTCGTTCTGGGCGATGCTCAACGCAATCGCCTCGAAAGAGAAACGGTTAAATATCCGCCTCTTAGCAGGTTCGTTGAATGATTACCGCCAGGCGATCCATATTTGGTGGGAAGGTGTCGAGGAAGCGATGCCTTCCATCCTGCAACGGCCGGTTTATTTCGTTTCCAGTAACGCCCACAGTATTGTTAACTTAATCAGCGGTTATGCGCTCCGCCATGAAGAGGAGCTAGTCAGTTACCTGCAGCAACCGGATTGCCATGACCTCCTGGAAGAGTGGGAAGTGATCAAATCCAGACAGATCCCTTCAAGTCGGGAGAATTTCCTTTACTACACACTTAAGAAGTATGTGCGGTCGAAGCAGGGTAAAAAAGCACACAGTCAACGTGCGCAAGCTGAAAGAGAAGCTGGGATCGTACGCGTTCTGAACAAACATGCATTCGATGTTGAGGCTCAGCTTATCGAGCTCAAACATATACGCGCCGATTGGATCGACCCTCGGCTCCAGCATGAGGACCTCGATCGGCTTAAAGACTCTGACGCGATTGTTATGAACATTGACTATCCTCTGGGGATGGCAGCTTATCTTATCCTCTCCAATGCTGCCACACGGTTTGGAGAATTGCGCGGAGTCTATGTCGTGGGCAAGGCGGCGATTCTGAACGGTGTCATTGGTGACGTGATGATCCCCGCGGTTATTCATGACGAGCATTCACGCAACACATATCTCTTCGAGAATAACTTCACTGCAGCCGATCTTCGCGACGACCTGGTTTATGGAACTGTTTTAGATAACCAGAAAGCCGTGAGTGTACTGGGCACATTCCTGCAAACGCCGCGCTACATGGATGTGTTTTACCGTGAGGGTTATACGGACATCGAAATGGAGGCTAGCCCATATTTATCGGCTGTGTATGAACTCTTCCGTCCAAAACGATATCCGGTAAATGAGATCGTCAACCTGTATGGACTCCCATTTGATCTTGGAATCCTCCACTACGCATCCGATACTCCCTTGACCCGAGGGAAGAATCTGGGAGCCGGCTCGTTGTCCTATTTCGGTATGGACCCAACCTACGCCATAAGCACCGCGGTTTTGCGACGTATTTTCGACCTTGAATTGGAGCGACAGAGATCCTAGGGCACCGCAGGTCATCCACAAAGAGGATTTATTTGTCGCCAGAAATAACAATGACCTGGAGCATCTAATGTCTGTGATTGGGAAATCGATCCGACGCATCGACGCCGTAGGAAAAGTCACTGGGAAAACCCTTTATCCGGGGGATATCAACCTGCCCAACCAGGCGTATATGAAAATTCTCTTTGCGGGTCGACCTCACGCACGCATAATAAAGATCGATACAACCTCTGCTGAATCCATCCCCGGTGTGCTGGCGGTTTTCACCGCCAAGGATGTGCCTGTAAACGAGTATGGTCTCATCCTGCCCGATCAGCCCGTATTATGTGGTCCGGGGTCCTCCAAACCATATGCAGATCGGATCCGCTTCATAGGTGACCAGGTCGCGCTGGTTGTTGCAGACCAGGAAGCGATCGCCGAGGAGGCGGTCAATCACATTGTGGTGGAATATGAGGACTTGCCAGTGATTCTAGATCCACTGGAAGCGATGCGTGAATCAAGCTCCCTCATCCACCCCGACAGTGGAAGCAATGTCTTCTGTCATTACCAGATTCGGAAAGGGGATCTTGATGTAGGTTTTGAGGCAGCGGATGTGATCATCGAGGGGGAATACCATACCCCTTCTCAGGAGCATGCGTATCTGCAGCCTGAAGCGGGGATAGGTTATATCGATGAGGAAGGGCGGGTGACGATCGAAGCCGCTGGACAATGGACGCATAAAGACCAGGAACAGATAGCCCACGCACTGGGGCTGCCGACGGATCAGATTCGTGTGATCTACCCAGCGATTGGAGGAGCATTCGGCGGGCGGGAGGATATGTCGATCCAAATCGCTTTGGCTCTTGCTGTTTATCGTCTGCACCAGCAGGGCATCGACAGACCGGTGAAGATCATCTGGTCCCGTGAGGAATCGATCCTCGGTCATCACAAGCGGCATCCCTTCGTCTTGAGAACGAAATGGGGCGCCACGAAAGACGGTCTTCTCACTGCTGCAGAGGTTGATGTGATCCAGGATGGTGGCGCCTACGCATACACCTCCACCAAGGTCCTTGGGAATGCAACCCTGATGTGCACCGGTCCGTATGAGATTCCGAACGTCCATGTAGATACATATTCCGTCTATACAAATCACATTCCTGGCGGCGCCTTCCGCGGTTTTGGAGGACCCCAGGGGGCCTTTGCTGCCGAGGGGCAGATGAACAAGCTGGCGGAAGCGCTCGGGATCGATCCGGTGGAAATCAGGGTTAGGAACCTGTTGAGAGAAGGGTCTCTTCTCTCTGTGGGTACGCCCCTACCGAAGGGTGTAAGCATCGATATAGTCGTCGAGAAGGCGGCAGAAAGAGCCGGTTGGAAACATACAGCGAGTGGTTGGGCTAAACCTGAGTCTAAATCCCCTGGTGATACACAAAAAACACACATCCGCCATGGTGTAGGTTTCGCCTGTGGCTTTAAGAATGTTGGTTTCTCGTTTGGTGCACCTGAGCAGTGCTCGGCGGAGATTGAATTGCACGGCGTGTCAGAGATTGAGGAAGTCGTCCTCCATCATGCAGGGGCGGATGTTGGGCAAGGGGCGCATACGGCAATGGTTCAGATGACCGCAGAGGCGGTCGGTGTCCCGATCGAGAAGGTCCGCCTGATCGTCTCTGATACAGCGCAAACAGGTGATTCGGGATCCGCGTCCGCCTCACGATTGACCTTCATGACAGGGAATGCAATCCGGGGCGCGGCTGAACAAGCACTGGAAAAATGGAGGGATGAAGACCGACCGGCTGTCGCTTTTTATCAGTATCGTCCGCCAGCGACGACACCTCTTGATCCGAAAACAGGCAAATCAGAGCCTAATTTCGCTTATGGTTATGTTGCGCAAGCAGTCTCGGTTGAGGTGGATATGGAGACCGGTGTAATCCGCGTCGTTGATGTCATCTCGGCCAATGATGTGGGGCAGGCGATTAACCCACAGCAAGTTGAAGGACAAATCGAAGGTGCCGTTGTTCAGGCGATTGGCTATACAATTCTAGAGGATTTTAAACAGGAGGGGGGCTTCGTCCAGACCGGGCAGCTTTCGACCTATCTCATTCCCACTGTGTTGGACATCCCGGGAAAGGTCGAATCGCTGGTCTTGGAGTATCCCGATCCCATTGGACCCTGGGGAGCCCGGGGGATGGCAGAGATGCCTTTTATCCCATTAGCGCCGGCCGTCATCGCCGCGGTGCATGATGCCCTCGGCACCTGGTTTGACTCATTTCCACTAACCCCAGAACGAGTCCTGCGTGGTATGGGAAAGATCCAATAAACGTGGCAATGGAGCGACCACTCATCATTATTCGAGGTGGAGGCGACTTGGCGACAGGGGTCGCGGTTCGCCTGCATCGTTGTGGATTCGACATCGTCGTACTCGAGATTCAGCAGCCCCTCGCTGTCCGGCGGCGTGTCGCCTTTGCCGAGGCTGTGTATGAGGGAGAGATCGAGGTGGGGGGAGTCCGGGGCGTCTTCGCCTCCGATTCAACACAAGTCCCACAGCTTCGCTCCGCGGGCGTCGTTCCGGTGCTTATTGACCCTGCGGCGAACCTGTGTGAACAAATCAACGCGTCAGCTCTTGTCGACGGACGCATGCTTAAAACTCCGCCAGAGACGACTCTGGCTTCATCAATATTCACAATAGGACTTGGACCAGGATTCATGGCCGGGGTCAATTGTCACGTAGTGATTGAGACTAACCGGGGGCACGATATGGGGCGTGTTATCTGGCAGGGGAGCGCTGAACCTGATACGAAAGTCCCTGAAGCGGTGGCTGGATTCGACGTCGACCGGGTTCTACGGGCACCTGTCCGCGGGCTTGTAGATGGCGGCAAGGAGATCGGCTCCATGTTAAAAGCTGGAGATGAGATCGTCCGTGTTGGTAGTGTAGCGGTCGAGGCGCTCTTCGATGGCGCGCTGCGAGGGTTGGTGCATGACGGCGCGCAGGTTGAAGCAGCGGCGAAAATTGGTGACCTGGATCCACGAGGTGAACCTTCCTATTGCTTCTCGATTTCAGATAAATCACTCGCCGTCGGCGGCGGGGTGCTCGAAGCGTTGCTCTCACAGCCCACTATACGAAGATTGTTGAGCGGGTGAGATGGAATTGACGAAAGCCCTGCGCATTTCTCCGGGGCAGATCGTGGCTTTCGTTGGCGCTGGTGGAAAATCTGCGAGCATCCGTCGGCTGATCGAAGAACTAACGCCTCAGACCCCTGTTCTCATCACAACAACCACAAAATTAGCGCTGGATCAAACCGATCTTGCTGTCAGGCATCTCATCCTTCGCTCAAAGGAGAATGTGAGTCTCTTCCCCGCGCTTCTTCATGAGCATAGCTCCGTGATCGTTACTGGAGAACGATGGTCCGAAGAGCCGAAGTGGACCGCGCCTCCGGAAGATTTGCTTGCGGATTTGCTGCCATTGGCGGCTGCTTCGGGTGCCGTGGTTCTGGTTGAGGCGGATGGTGCTCGAGGCTGCTCATTGAAAGCGCCTGCGGAGCATGAACCGGTTATACCTGAGGTTGTTGATATCGTCGTCCCAGTGATCGGTCTTGACGTTATTGGGCAAAAGCTGGAAGACGATTTAGTTTATCGACCAGAACTCGTAGGAGCACTATTGGAGCATCGGCAAGACCATATCCTACTGCCAGCGGACGTGGCTGGGATTCTGACACACAGGAATGGATCGTTAAAAGCAGTGCCGCAGAGCGCGCAGGTGCGAGTGATTCTGAATAAGGCTGAAACGCAGAAAGCGGCGGAGCAGGGATGTGAAATCGCCGAACTAAGCCTGGAGACCGAGAGCATCGGATCGGTCATTTTGGCTCAGGTGCGACAGGCAGACCCGGTTGTAGAAGTTCATGGGCGGACTGCAGGGATAATATTAGCGGCAGGCGGATCGCAGCGCTTTGGCCGACCGAAGCTTTTAGAAGTTTGGGATGGTGAAGCTTTAATCCGAAGGTCAGTCCGGGCGGCGCGAGATGCGCGACTCGACCCGATTGTCGTTGTGCTCGGTGCAGATGGACGGGCTGTAAGAGAGGCAATAGGCCAGATTCCGGTTCAAATTACCACCAACCCCGACTGGGCTGAAGGGCAGAGCAGCTCCGTGCGCGCAGGGCTTAAAATGCTGGCGTCTAATGTTGATGGCGCAGTTTTTCTCCTGGCGGATATGCCCCTTGTTGACGCTGATCTTGTTCGTACCTTGGTGGAGACCCATCGCAAGTCGTTGGAGCCGATCGTGGCGCCTTGGACCGGTGAGAGATGGGGAAACCCTGTTCTTTTCGACCGTGCAACGTTCAAAGCACTCAGTAAGATTCGCGGTGATGAAGGGGGACGAGCGTTATACAAGATGTATCGTGTCGAAACAGTGCCAGGGGGGCAGTCGGCAATGCTCGATATCGACACTCCTGATGATCTCGACATGATCAGAGGGAGATAACCACGGGACGAAGGTGAGGGCCTGATTGATTGAAGTTGCACGAGCTGCGTTGCCCGCTTATTGTTAAGGATGCTATAATCGCTACATGGTGGTACAAGGTTCATGCTTACTTGTCCTGAACAATAACCCCGATCCGAATCGACATCGGGTGTGGGGTTCGTTGATGAAGTAAACGGACAGAAGTATGAACCCACCGCCGCCCGATGTCACCGAGACCGGGCGGTGTGTTTTTTTTAGTATGGAGGCACGATGCTTAAGACTCATGAATGCGGCGAGCTGAGATCGGATCATATTGGCGAGCATGTGACACTTGCTGGGTGGGTGAATCGACGCCGGGATCACGGTGGTGTGACCTTTATCGACCTGCGCGATCGCTCGGGAGTAGCACAGATCGTCGCCAATCCAGAGATATCCCCTGATGTGCATGAAACTGCGGTTGAGATCCGCAATGAATGGGTGCTGCAAATCGAGGGGGTTGTCCGGCGCCGACCGGAGGGAATGGCGAATCCCGATCTTCCTTCCGGGGAGATCGAGGTGGAAACCCAGAAGATCGTCGTCCTAAACCCGGCGAAAACGCCTCCGTTTGCGATCAACGAAGAGACGGAAGTTGACGAAATGGTCCGCCTGAAGTATCGATATCTGGATCTCAGACGCGAGCGCATGAAGGGCAACCTGCATCTTCGCCATAAGGTGGTCAAGTACATCCGTGATTTCCTCAGCGAACGTGGTTTCTGGGAAGTGGAGACCCCGATTCTTTTCAAGACCACACCTGAAGGTGCGCGGGATTACCTGGTCCCCTCCCGCGTTCACCCGGGGGAGTTCTTTGCCTTACCGCAATCGCCTCAACAGCTCAAGCAGCTATTAATGGTTGCAGGTGTTGAGCGTTATTTCCAAATCGCCCGCTGTTTCCGTGATGAAGATCAACGTGGAGATCGCCAACCGGAGTTTACACAGCTGGATCTCGAGATGTCCTTCATCGATCGTGAGGACGTGATGGCGCTTTCGGAAGAGCTGTTCACCACAATGGTGGAGAAGCTGCTTCCTGAGAGAAAGCTGCTGCAAAAACCCTGGCCTCGACTTACATATGGCGAGGCACTAGAGCGCTTTGGGCGAGATGCGCCGGATATCCGTTTTGGGCTGGAGTTGAAAGACGTGACGGATCTGGCGGTGGAGTCGGGTTTTCAGGTGTTTGAAAAAGCGATTGAGAAGGGTGGAGAAGTCCGAGGCTTAAATGTAAAAGGGTCTGGGAGTTATAGCCGGAGGGAAATCGAGGAACTGACAGCTTTCGTCTCGCAATTTGGAGCCAAGGGTTTAGCGTATCTGGCGCTTGATGAGAAAGGGGAGCACCGGTCTTCCTTCACAAAGTTCCTCGCGGAGGACCGGATCAAAGCTTTGCTGCACAGGCTGGAAGCCGAACCCGGCGATCTGCTCCTGTTTGTAGCCGATACGCCGGAGGTTGTATTTGAATCCCTGGGGCGTTTGCGCGTTCACCTTGGCGAGCGGCTGGGTTTGCTGGATCCTGAGGTTCTCGCTTTCGCTTGGGTGATCGATTTTCCCTTTGTGGTATGGAATGAGGATGAGAAGCGCTGGGATCCGAGTCATCACCTCTTCACTGCGCCGATGCCAGAGGACATTTCGTGGCTAGACACTGATCCCGGTAAAGCGCGCGGCCAACAATATGACATGGTTCTCAACGGGTTGGAGGTTGGTGGTGGGAGCATCCGTATCCACAACCGAAAATTGCAAGAGAAGGTATTTGCTTTAATTGGTCTTGAGCCTTATGTCGCTCAGGAACGATTTGGCCATATGCTCGAGGCATTTGAATATGGGACTCCACCCCACGGCGGCATCGCGCCGGGGATCGACCGGCTTGTTCGCGTCTTTGCTGGAGAGGAACATATTCGCGATGTTATCGCTTTCCCGAAGAATCAAGCAGCGCGCGATGTCATGGCAGATGCCCCCTCGCCGGCTGAGCCTAATCAATTGAATGAGCTTCATTTGAGAATTATTGACGAGGAAAAACGGTGAAATATTGCCAACTACAATTGAACGTGGTATACCAATATAAGTCCCTGCTGTGTTCGTGATGCAGCAAAAGATTTTGAGCCAACACTTGATAAATGGGGTTCGTTGTCTGGTGGGTAACGCGATAGGCTTCGGCCAAGGCGAAAGTCACTGGTAGGATCCCGCCTGCAAAAGCAGGTTCAAAATCAAGCAGCACACGGCATGGCGGGGCAGTCATTATTAAAAGCGGTGGAGATCTCCACCGCTTTTTTTAATCCGTCATGGATATTTTGAGACGCATCGATACAAAAAATGCAGCTCTGGAGAGGTGTCAAATTAAGAAGGGTGTTGAATCAGCCAGGAAAATGCACGCTTGAGAGGTATGGCTTGCAAGCCATCTTGATCTCGAGTAGACTCCTGTAATTCCCAAGAATTCATCCTGAGCCACACATGAATAGGGCAGAAATTATGGCAGGTGAGCGTGACAAGGCGCTGGAAGCTGCAGTAACCGAAATCAAAAAGCGCTATGGAGACGGTGCGGTGATGCGGCTGGGGGAAGCGCATCATCTGGAAGTGGAAGCGATACCGACAGGCTCGCTATCGCTTGACCTTGCGCTGGGCGTGGGCGGCATCCCCCGCGGGCGGGTGACGGAGATCTACGGTCCGGAAGCCTCGGGCAAAACCACGCTGGCGCAGCACATCGTCGCCGAAGCACAGCGGATGGGTGGAGTATGCGCCTTCATCGACATGGAGCATGCGCTCGACCCGGCGTATGCGGCGCGCTGCGGGGTGGATGTGA
>DAOUEQ010000008.1:0-112424 GCA_034430395.1 Anaerolineales bacterium
CAGACCGCAGTAGACCTGGCGCTTGAAAAGGGGATCGAGCGACAGTTCCTCATGGATATTTACCGCGTCTATGGCACCGTTCTCGAGAATCAAGCGTGGTATCGCAGCGCGATCGAAGCCTATCAGGAAGCTGCAAATATCACGCCAAACTTCACTCTCCTGTACCTTCGCATTGGGAACAACTATCGGGCTTTATCCGATTTCGACACCGCACTCACGTTCTATGATAAGGCTGCAAAGATCAATTCACAGCTCGGAATCGATGATCCCACACCCTATCTAGCGATAGGGAATACCTATGCCCGGCAGGGGGAGTTCTTCATTGCTGCGTTGAACATTGAACGAGCGCTTGATATCGATCCAGCAAACGCGAATATTTATGGGCGATTAGGAAGTGTGTACTTCCGGGCAAGGAATTACGAGAGCGCAATTCCGGTGCTGAAGTGTGCTGTGAGAGGTTGTGACAAACCCGAAACTGGTGATTTGCTATGTGAGTTGAAAATTTACTTATGCGACCCAGGCAGTGAGGGGGCTGCGGAAATCGGCGAAGACGTGGTTGGATTGCCACTGAGTGATGCAAGTGTGGAGTACTACTACACCTATGGATCGGCATTAACTTTCTACGCTGAAGAAAAGGATGCCTGCGATAAGGCCGAAGAGATCTTCTTGGAATTAATGATGGTGTACGATGGGGATCCGATTGTAGAAGCGATAGTAGAGGAGGGGCGGCTTGTCTGCCGAGATGCTCAGGTTTCCCCGAATCCCCCAACCGAAAGCTTGACCACCCCAACACAGATTCCAAGCGCAACCCCTTGACACAAGCACCTGAATTGGTTAAACTAGCAAAGCGTTTAGCACTCTAGTCGATAGAGTGCTAATGTAATGTGAGCAACGAGAAATCCCCAAATATTTAGTAGGAGGAAAGTCGGAATGGCACTCAAGATTAAACCTCTAGCCGATCGACTGGTGGTCAAGCCTCTCGAAGAGGAAGAAATGACCCCTGGCGGGATCGTGCTCCCCGAAACGGCAAAAGAGAAGCCGCAGAAGGGAGAGGTATTAGCTGTAGGACCGGGTTCTCGCGACGATGAGGGAAAGCATATCGGCATGGAGGTCTCGGTTAAAGATCAAGTCCTCTTTGCAAAGTATGCAGGCACCGAGATCAAAATGGATGCTGAAAAACTACTCATTCTGCGTGAGAGCGATATCCTTGCGATCCTCGAGAAGTAGCGTTCAAGGACGTTCGTAGTTTACTGAAATTACTGTGATAGGAGTGATAGAACAATGACTGCAAAGCAACTAGCATTCTCAGAAGATGCCCGTAGGCGGCTTAAGGTTGGCGTCGATGTGCTGGCCAACGCCGTTGCTACGACTCTTGGCCCCAAGGGGCGTAACGTAGCGCTTGACCGCAAATTCGGTTCGCCGACGATCACACACGATGGTGTGACGGTCGCTAAGGAAATCGAGCTCGAGGATCCATTTGAGAACATGGGCGCTCAGCTCTTGAAAGAAGCTGCAACAAAGACCAATGATATTGCCGGTGATGGCACTACCACTTCAACGGTCCTCGCACATGCGATGGTGACCAATGGTCTTAAAAACCTGGCAGCCGGTTCTAACCCCATGCTGCTGAAACGGGGAATTGAAGCCGCTGCTAAGGCTGTATCGGAAGCAATATCCAAGCAAGCGATCGATGTTACGACCAAAGAGGAAATCGCATCCGTGGCGTCCATTTCCGCACAAGATACCGAAATTGGCGAATTGATCGCGGAAGTGATGGACAAGGTTGGCAAGGATGGCGTGATCACGGTCGAGGAGTCGAAGGCTCTTGAATTTGAGACCGAGTACGTAGAAGGGATGAAGTTCGATCGCGGTTACATTTCGCCCTACTTCGTCTCCGATCCGGAGAATATGGAAGCGGTCGTCGAAGAACCCTATATTTTAATTCACGACAAGAAGATCTCCGCCGCCACGGATATCGTTCCCATCCTTGAGAAGCTCGTTCAGATCGGAAAGCGCGAGCTTGTGGTACTTGCCGAGGATGTCGATGGCGAGGCGCTGGCTACGCTGGTGCTGAATAAAATCCGCGGTATGTTGAACGTTATCGCGATCAAGGCCCCCGGATTTGGTGATAGGCGCAAAGCCATGCTCCAGGACATCGCTGTCCTGACGGGCGGGACCGTCATCACCGAGGAATTAGGCCGCAAGCTCGAGTCCGTCACGATCAACGATCTGGGCAAGGCAGGTAAAGTCGTCGTTACTAAAGATGACACCATAGTCATCGAAGGCGCCGGCGAGAAGGATCGTATCAAAGGACGCATCGATGAGATCAAGGTTGAGATCGATCGCTCAACAAGCGATTACGATAAGGAAAAGCTCCAGGAACGCTTGGCCAAGCTGGCCGGTGGCGTGGCAGTGATCCGAGTTGGCGCGGCGACCGAAACCGAACTTAAAGAGAAGAAGCACCGCGTCGAAGACGCGCTCTCCGCAACCCGCGCCGCGGTCGAAGAGGGCATTGTCCCCGGTGGTGGTGTCGCTTTGATCAACGCTATGGAATCACTCAACAAGGTAAAGATGGGCGACGAAGACGCGAAGATCGGCGTCAACATCGTCCGCAAATCCCTTGTTGTCCCCATGGCGGGCATCGCCGAGAACGCTGGTCAAGATGGTGCCGTCGTTATCGCGACCGTCCGCAGGATGCAGGAAGAGACCAAGAATAAGAACATCGGCTATGACGTCATGGAAGGTGAATACGTCGACATGGTCGAGGTCGGCATCATCGATCCTGCGAAGGTGACAAAGGGTGCGATGGAGAACGCTGCATCTATTGCAGCCATGATCCTGACGACCGAGGCATTGATCACGGATGTTCCAGAAGAGAATGCTCCGCCAATGCCGCCGATGCCGGAGTATTAAACCGGTAACCATTGAATGACTTGCAGGGGCTGACTTTTTTTCAGACAGCCCCTGCTTTTCTTTTTAATATGGGGGCGCACACAGGGGTGCGCCTGATTTTTCATTCAACTTGAGTTGGCTTATAAAGAGGGGCTCGTCACCAATGTGCCTCCCCTGGTTAGCAAACCATTGACTCTCATAAAGAGCAGGCTGATCTGTTTTTCTTCTCACGCTTGTGATGGGTTGTTGGTTGAGGCGAGCCGCTGAGTCGCTCAAATAGGTCTTGGGAATGGTTGTGAACGGGCCGACACGGGGTCAGCCGCGACGATTAATGTGGTGAGTTGTCCAAGCACATATTTTTCAGCCTCTGTTTATTAATTAAAATCCCCTCACACGCGACTTCATCCTGGAACATACGTATATCTTAATTGAGAGACCATCCGTTGCATTGATGTTGGTTGTCAGGCATATGTCACTCAGGTTTATGAGGGGGGTCTATACTTATTTTGCAATGACTCAAGCCCCTCGTGGCATTGTCATTCCAAGGAGCGGAGCGAAGAAGAATCTCAACCAACCATAAGACCTTATTGGCGTAGGCGAGATTTTTCACTTCCTGCGGTCACATATAAAGTCATTGCTGAGTAGATACTTGAATTATTTTCTTCTATGGAGGAAGAACATGTCTGAATCACAAACGCGTTTATTACGTCGATCGAAATCGGATCGAATTTTTGTTGGAGTTTGCGGCGGTTTGGGAGCCTTCTTTGGCATCCGCCCTCTCTGGTTTCGAGTAGGTTTCGTGATTGCGTCTGTTCCAGGCGGGGTGCCGGGGATACTGCTTTATTTTCTATGCTGGATCATCATCCCAGAAGAGAGCTAAAGGGAGTACGGCGCCGAGAGAGTTACGGGCGTCGAATGCCATGAATCACGCCAGATGCGTGCTTCTGGCGAGGCAAGATGTTCGCACCTTGCTGGTTCGCCCAACCTGATTGGGGTTGTGCAGATGCGTAAAACCGCCATATCCCTGACATTATTCCTTTTTCTTTCAGACTAGTTCTTGAGAGGATGTGTGTTCAGGGTTCCTAAACGTGCAGTTGAGCGAGGGTTAGAGGCGATGGTTTAGATTTTGGAGGTGAAAAGAAAATCGTCCATCACCGAATGTCGGGTCACCAGACATAAGTGTAGAGAGCCCAGGCCACGACGGCGACAACCACGATTAGACAACCACATCTTAGGAATTTAGCTGTTGTACGCAGGAGGAAGCGTAACACAAACCATCCGAGAGCCAACGCAATCGGAATGAGCAAGATATATTCCCAACGAAATTCATCGATCAAAAATCCCATTTGCTGTGTACCTCTCTAGCTATCTGGAAAGACCAACTTCCCAGTCTTAATCACCATAGATACAAGGTTTGTACCAAATCTGTAACCCAGATGCCGGTAATCAGAGGCACTCAGAAGCACGATATCCGCTTGTTTTCCGACCTCGATGCTGCCGACAATCTCGGAGCGCTGGATTGCCGCTGCAGCGTTGATCGTTGATGCGGCAATAGCCTGCGCCGGTGTGAGCTCCATATAACGACAGGCTAGGGCAATCGCCATCTGCATGTTTTCACACCAGGCCGTTCCCGGGTTGAGATCGGTTGCCAGCGCAAGGATCCCACCTGCTTCGATGATTGATTTCGCAGGGGTGTATTCACTCTCGGCTAACCCGAAGGGAGTGCAGGGCAGCGCTACTGCAACAGTATCAGATTGGCCTAGTGCGGCGATATCTTCAGGATGCGTTCTTACGAGGTGGTCGGCCGAAGTCGCACCCAATTCCACCGCCAGCCCGGTTCCGCCCAAACCATCAAATTCGTCCGCGTGGATCTTGATTGGAAAGCCCATCTCTTTGGCGCGCGAGAGGATACGGCGACTCTGATTAAGGTTAAAGGCACCGGTCTCACAGAAGACATCTACGAAGGGAAAAGGTTCTCCGCTCGCTTCCTTCGCCCACCACAGCTTGACCGCAGGGAGCATCTGCTCGACGATCTCGACGGTATACGCTTCATAACCTTCTTCCACTGCGTCGGCATATTCTGGAGGTAAGGCGTGGGCTCCGAGGAAAGTAGGTGCGAGTTCTATGGGCCCTTCTTTGTTAAGCAAGAGAATCGCTTGAAGCATTTTAAGCTCAGCTTCCAATTCAAGCCCGTATCCTGTTTTCGCCTCGGCAGTCGTTGTGCCATGCGCAAGCATGCTGTTAAGTCGTGAGCGAGCCTGGGAGACGAGCGTTTCAATGCTGGCAGCTCTAGTTTGCTTAACAGTTGAGATGATCCCGCCACCCGCATCCATGATCTCCATGTAGGTGTAGCCGGCGATACGCATCTCGAACTCAGCCGCCCGATCTCCTGCAAAAATTAAGTGTGTATGTGGATCAACGAAACCCGGGAGAACAACACTCCCGCCGGCATCGATCGCCTGATTCGCGCGGAACCGTTGTTGGATTTCATCCGTTGACCCGACCGCAAGAATATTTCCATCAGCGACCGCGATCGCACCATCCTCGATAATCCCAAGATCACCCAAGGATGTCCCTCTCTGCGGTCCTCCTGCAAGTGTGAGGAGTTGGGATGCTGAATGAATGATAAGGTCAGCTCGTGTTTTCTCAGTCATAAGTCGTCCCCTAAGCACGCCACTTTATTCTACCTTGACCCAGGAAATCAGGAAGATCAGGGCGATAATCGCCGTCGTCGCCCCAAACGCGGAGTTTGCGAAGATGCTGACTTTGAACAATACAGGTCCGCTAAGTGCGCCCAATGCTCTACCACCGGCGGCTGCAGCTAAATTTGCGGCCATCAACGTGGCTCGAGCGGAGGGTGCGAGTTCGGTAAGCAAGGAAATCAGTGTAACGAAACTAAACTCAAAGGAGAGATAAAAGATGAAGAGTCCAATCAATGCAGAAAACAGGCTCCTTCCTAGAAACGGGAGCAAGAGACAGGCTAGAATTACAGACCCCAGTCCCAAGTAGAGGGAGCGTACCTTCCCTAACCGATCTGTCAGGGCGGCCACCAGCCCCTCACCGCCCAATTCAGCAAATCCGATGATGGCGGATGCTGCGCCGAGGGCAACAACCTGTAAGCTGAAAGAAGATTCAAGCCAGATGCCATATACGATATTAATCGACTCGTTCCCGACGCTCAAGAGCAGCATCACTGAAAGTGCGGCGAGTGCAGAAGGATGAGATGTAATCATCCGGAGAGAACCGCTAAGCGTCGTTCGAACCGAATTTCTATATAGATCCGAAGGAAGCAGTCGCCAGATGAAAATACATACGAGAGCCAAGAGCAATCCAAGTAGAGGGAAGGGAGCGACCCAACCGCTTCGGGAGATCAGCCAGCCAATGATCGGCAGACCTACAAGCGAGGCCCCTGACCAACCAACTTCGGTAATGGCAATTGCGCGCCCGCGCATACTGTTATGGACATTGTCGCCAATATAGGCCTGCATCGCTGGGTCGAAAATGATTTTCCCCACGGCGCCTAGAAGCAAGGCGATAAAGAGACTCGGGTATGTCGGCCAAAAAAGTAAAAGGACGGAACCACCAGCAAAGAAACCAAGACCGACGAGCATGGCAGACCTGCGACCTATCAGGTCGCCTGCGGACCCAAATAGCGGTCCGAAGATGCCAAGGCTGGATCGGGCGGTGATCGCAAGCGAGATCGCTGAGATGTCAACGCCCAGCGCGCGAGCAAAGGAGGGCAGGAATGGGTAAACCATCCTGTAGCCAGTGTTCATGATGGTTCGGGTGATCAAGAAGAGTGTTAACTGGCCGCGCAATGGAGCAAGCGATGGCTGCTTCATCAGCGCTCAAGTACTCGCTGCTGCAGCCAATAACTGCGCCACCAAAGGGCGAAAACACATAACCCAAGCAGGGTGAAGAAGAAAAGTCGAATCTCGATTGAATTTGAAGAGAGGATAGGAGAGGGAAGGTGCATTACCTGCTCAGTCCGTGACAGAGTGAACCAGAGTGCGGCGATGTAGCCTATATTGATCAAGCTGGAATAGCGGGGATTCTGCAAGATCCGGATGGCGAGTTGAAGTAGGATGCCGATGATGGCAAAATCTACGGCGAAACGGAAGCGCGGTTCAGTGAGGTAAAGCCCATTCCAATTTGCCTGCATCGTCCATAGACTAAGCGGCAGGTAGGTGATCCAGAAAAATATCCCGGCCTGTCCTAAGGCGTTCGACCAGGTGTGCAGTAATTGTCTTGATAGGAGCCATCTCCCGAGACCAGCCAGCGCAGCTGAGCCGAAGGCGATGAGCGCCGTCCATACCCATGCACCGTGGATGTAAACAAGACGAACGTTGGTTCCCAACGAACGTTCGTCAGGACCGAAAAACGAAGCTATGGCGATGACGACAACAGCAAGCAAGAAGAGCCTGAGAGATGGCATTTTACGCATGGGACGGGTATTTTACCCGGAAGTCGTTACGGGACCGATAATCACATCAGAGATGCGCAATCGCATTCTGCTGCGATTGGCTTGATTTCATCTAATTGTCAGGTGAACCTTTCTCCGGGTTTAACTGCAGCATCGGCATCTTTATTTGATGACGTCGAGCGGCTGCGATTGCCTCCTCATAGCCAGCATCAGCATGGCGGACGATCCCGGTACCTGGATCAGTTGTCAGCACACGTTCAATCCTTGCCGCTGCTTCTGGTGTTCCATCGGCGACAATTACCTGCCCGGCGTGTTGACTATAGCCTATGCCGACGCCGCCTCCGTGATGGAATGACACCCAGGTCGCACCACCTACGGCGTTAAGCATGGCGTTCAGCAGCGGCCAGTCGCTGACAGCATCCGTCCCGTCTAGCATTCCTTCTGTCTCTCGATTGGGTGAAGCGACAGAGCCTGCATCGAGGTGGTCGCGCCCGATAACGATCGGTGCTTTCAACTCGCCGCTGGCAACCATCTCATTGAAGCGTAGACCGGCCTTCACCCTTTCTCCGTAGCCCAACCAGCAGATGCGTGCTGGCAATCCCTGGAAGTGGATCTGCTCGCGCGCCATTTTAAGCCAGCGAAGCAGGTGTTCATTGTCTGGGAAGAGTTCAGCAACGGCTTCATCTGTACGGTAGATATCCTCCGGGTCACCAGAGAGAGCTACCCAGCGGAAAGGACCTTTCCCAAGGCAGAACAGGGGTCGAACGTATGCTGGGACGAAGCCAGGGAAATCGAAAGCATCCCGCACCCCGTGGTCGAACGCACGTTGGCGCAGGTTGTTGCCATAGTCGAAGACTTCTGCACCGCTGCGTTGAAAAGCTAGCATGGCTTCGACATGCCGGGCCATGGATGTCATGGCTTGGCGGGCGTATGCTTCGCGATCGTTCTCGCGCAGCTCGTTGGCCTCCTCGAGTGTCAGACCGTGAGGGATATAGTCGTAGACGTCATGAGCAGGTGTTTGATCGGTCACGATGTCCGGTGTGATACCTCGCTGCAAGAGCTCGGGGAAGATATCGGCCGCGTTTCCAATCAGACCGATCGACCGAGGTTCATTGTTCTTAAGAGCCTCTTCGACGAGTGTCATCGCCTCCTCAAGTTCATTCACAACATGCTCTACGTACCCATGTTCGAGACGGCGCATTGCTCGCTCCGGATCGATCTCAATGATCAGGCCAATGCCCTCATTCATTGTGATCGCCAAGGGTTGGGCACCGCCCATTCCACCCAGGCCAGCGGTGAGGACGAATTTGCCGCGCAGTGAAGGCCAACCGTTCAGGCGCGCCAGGGATCCGAGTGTCTCATAGGTCCCCTGGAGGATGCCTTGTGTGCCAATGTAAATCCAAGAGCCGGCGGTCATCTGACCGTACATAATCAAACCCTTCGAGGCTAGTTCGTCGAAGTGCTCCTGGGTGGCCCAATGAGGTACGAGGTTTGAGTTGGCGAGCAGTACCCGTGGGGCATCGGTATGGGTCGTGAAAACTGCGACCGGCTTGCCGGATTGCACAAGCAGGGTTTCATCATTTTCTAGCTGCTTAAGCGATTCCAGGATTGCATCGAAACAGTCCCAGTCACGAGCTGCTTGCCCTCGCCCTCCGTAAACCACTAGATCATCGGGTTTCTCCGCGACCTCAGGATCCAGATTGTTTTGGATCATGCGGTAGGCAGCTTCTGTGAGCCAAGATTTGCAGGTGAGTTCTGTGCCCCGCGGGGCTCGTACCGATCGCGATTGAGACATTTTCGCCTCCATTCTTGCAAGTTCAAATTTCGTTATGTTTAAGATTTACCCTGGGCCTAGAATCGATGACCGGACAATGAATATGGGAAGTATATTTTGGGATGATAAGCACCTTATGTCTGGTGGTAAATAAGTTACCAATCTAGTATTTCTTGGATGTCGTCAGGCCAACATTCTAGGTGGGTGACCTCTCCGTAATTCTTTCGCCCACCGACTTTCGCTTTTTCGGTCATTTGTTCAGGATGGGCAGGATAGCCAAAGGATAGTGTGACATGAAGATGCCAATCCTTGGGTAATCCGAGGAGTGCCCTGGCTGCCTCCGGTTGATAAATCGTTGCCAGGCATGAGCCCACACCAAGCTCCCAGGCGGCGAGTTGCATATAGGCAGATGCCTGCCCTGCATCGAACATGATGGACCAGCGCAGGTTCGGATCTGGGGTGACGATCGCTAGACCCATAGCAGCCCCTGCCAGATGTCCGGCATAGGTGCCTAATTCAGACAGTTTTGTGAGAGTCTCACGTTCGCGGATGATGATGAAGTGCCAGGGTTGTCGGTTCTTCGCCGATTGTGCTCTACGTCCAGCGTTGACGATCTTGCGCACGATATCTTGAGGAAGAGGCTCATCGCTGAATTTGCGAATTGCGCGTTTGATACGGATTGCATCATGGACGTTCATACCGTCCTCCCAAAATTGTCAGATGCAATTATACGGCTCAATTGAACGGCCATCCAATCTGGGTAACAGATAAAACCCGACACATTGTGCGCCGGGTCATCAGGGTTGGACTCGAAAGGAGCTGCTAATACTCTAAGGTTTGATATTGCAGGGCTCTGCTCATTGAAGGGTCAAAGCGGCGAAGGTTGTGCCGCCAAGCGTTTTAGCCAGCGCTCCCTGCGCGTTGCACCATACATCCCGGACCGGACAGTCATCACCAAATACGCATGCATTTGTATCGTGGACGCACTCGTTCAGCATGATCGGGCCATCAATGGCTTCGACCACTTCAAGCAGTGAGATTTTGTCTGAAGAGCGAGCAAGGGATACGCCCCCACGGGCACCGCGCGAAGTCTGGACGACACCGGCAACTGAAAGCTGCGAGACGATCTTCGCCAGGAATGACGGTGGGATGTGCTGTTCCTGAGCGATTTCACTCGTTGGCGCCCGTCGTCCGTTATCCAGACCAGAAAGGTAAAGCACCGCGCGGACTGCGTAGTCCGCCTGACGTGTAATCTGCATTCTATATCCTCCAATTCGACCTAGATACTCTAACCATCAGGGTAGGAGTTGTCTAGTTATAAAAGTGTACGATGGGGGCTCCAAAAGGAACAAGTGCATTGTGTCACAAGGCCTGTATGACCTTTTACGATAGGATATGGTTGCTTTGAAAACCAGCCATGGTATGATTGCGCCAGTGCACATTTTATTCATGATTTTTAGTTAAAGGAGGACCTGTGAAGCACATCGCTGTCGTGGGTGTTGGATATGTGGGTTTAGTAAGCGCCGCGGGTTTTGCTGATCTTGGCAATCGCGTTATCGCTCTTGATATCAATGAAGAGCGGATTAATGGCCTTAAGAAAGGGATCATGCCGATCTACGAGCCCGGCCTGGAGGAGATGGTCGAACGCAATGTCGCTTCGGAGCGATTGTCCTTTACAACTTCATACACGGAAGCGATTAAAGGGGCGGATTTTGTCTTTATAGCCGTCGGAACACCATCCGGCGTTGATGGTGAAGCTGATTTGAAATACGTTAAGTCGGCTGCAGAGTCAGTCGCGCAAGCGATGGATGCTCCCCTCATTATTGTCAACAAATCCACGGTTCCCGTCGGGACGGGCGACTGGGTCGCGGAGATCATCCGCAACAGCCAGCCTAAGCCGATTCCATTTTCTGTTGTATCTTGCCCTGAGTTCCTGCGAGAAGGATCGGCGATACTCGACTTCATGAATCCTGCGCGGACAGTCCTCGGATCCCAGGATTATGAAGCGGCTGACAAAGTCGCTCAGCTGCATCTACCTCTACGGGCGCCGATCATGATCACCAACCTACGTACAGCAGAGATGGTCAAATACGCGTCGAATGCATTCCTGGCCACGCGCATCTCCTTCATCAATGAAATCGCAAATATCTGCGAGGCGTTAGGCGCCGATGTCAAAGAAGTAAGCACCGGCATGGGCTATGATGCCCGCATTGGTCCCTATTTCTTGGATGCCGGTCTTGGGTATGGCGGGTCTTGTTTCCCAAAGGATGTGAAGGCTCTTGCGCATATGGCGGATGAGAAAGGACGTCACCCGCAGATCCTTCAAGCCGTCATGGATATTAACGATGATCGGCGCCGATTGCTCGTTGAAAAAATCCGAGAAGGAGTGGGAGATTTCGAAGGGAAAGTAATCGGGATTCTGGGGCTTACATTCAAACCCAATACCGACGATCTCCGTGAGGCACCAGCGCTCGATATTGCGAAGCGGTTGCTCGAAGGTGGCGCTAAGGTCAGCGCGTACGACCCGGTGGGAATGCCCGGTGCCGCTAAGCTAATGCCCGAGATCGATATGGTGGAGGATCCCTACGCTTTGGCTGAAGCCTCCGACGCGTTGGTTATTTGCACTGAATGGAATGAATTCAAGCAGCTAGATTTACAACGGATTAAAGATCTTCTACGCAACCCGATCGTCATCGATGGTCGCAACATCTATGAGCCTCATGAGATGGCGCAACTGGGGTTTACCTATCTTGCGGTGGGCCGAGGGTATCACGGCGGTAAACCAATAAATGGTTGAACTCTCCCATGAGTGATGCGCCCAAGCCCACCCTCGTTACACGTCTTCGTAACGGTCTTGAGGTACGCCTTAAAGAGATTCATACCGCACATCTGACAACCTGCTGGATCTGGTACCGAGTAGGATCGCGCAATGAAATCCCCGGGACGACTGGGATTTCCCACTGGGTCGAACATATGCAATTCAAGGGAACCCCCACCTTCCCAGCCGGGGTATTAGATCGCGCCATTTCACGCACCGGGGGTGTTTGGAATGCCTTCACCTGGCTAGATTGGACAGCATATCTTGAGACGTTGCCCGCAGACAGCATCAGACTAGCCCTTGATCTTGAAGCCGATCGTATGGAGAACAGCCTTTTCGATGTAAATGAAGTAGAGGCGGAACGGGCCGTGATCATCGCTGAACGCCAGGGGCATGAGAACGAGCCTACATTCCGTCTGGCGGAGGAAGTCCAGGCAGCCTCCTTCCGGGTCCATAGCTATCACCATGAAGTAATCGGGGATATGGTGGACTTGCAGTCGATGACGCGTGACGACCTCTATACGCATTACCGTCAATACTATATTCCCAGCAATGCAGTCCTGGCCATTGCCGGAGACTTCAACACCCGTCGAATGCTGGACCAGGTTAGAGAGATCTTTGGTCCGTTACCAAAGGTTCAGGCGCCGCAGCAGATGTCAAGGGAAGAACCCTCCCAGAGAGGGGAGCGGGTTGTAAATGTCAGTGGACCCGGTGAAACGCCTTATCTGAAAATTGCCTATCATGCTCCAGCGGCAAATGACGAAGATTTCCTCCCGATGAACGTTCTGGGCAGTGTGCTGGCAGGGGCATCCAGTTTTAATTTCTTCGCTGGAGGGATATCTAATAAAACATCGCGCCTTTATCGTGCGCTCGTTGACGGCGAAGTTGCGGCATCCGTTCAGGGAGGTCTGGCCGCATCAATCGACCCTTACCTCTATAACATCCACATCACGGTGCGCCCAGATCGGACGCCGGAGCAGGCGCTTGCCGTGCTAGATCAGGAGATGGCCCGTACTCTCGAAGCGCCGATCGATGAAGATGAGTTGTCAAAAGCGATCAAACAAGCGCGCGCTCTTTTTGCTTACAGCAGCGAAAGCATCACCAATCAGGGGTTCTGGCTGGGGTTTAGTGAGATGTTTGCTGATAGTTCATGGTACGAGAGCTATCTAGACCGCCTGACAGAGGTAACCCCCGAGATGGCGTGGGAAATCGCCAAAAAATATCTCGTAGACTCCAATCGCATTGTTGGATTCTACCGTCCTAATTCGAGCTGAGTCATGCCTAAAGAAACACCAAAACTGCCAAAGCTTGACCTTGCTGCTCTACCTGGGCCGGAAACCATCCGCAGGGAAGAATTAACAAACGGTGTTGTGGTGCTCATACGGGAGAATTTCTCCAGCCCTTCTGTTGTACTCTCCGGTTACCTTCCGGTAGGCGCGCTTGCGAACACAGCAGATACCGCTGGGTTGGCTCATATAACAGCAATCGCCATGACCCGTGGTACACGAACCCGCTCCTTTCAACAGATTTTCGAATCTATAGAATCCATCGGCGCACGCTTGTCGCTGTATGGTGGGACACACACCACAGCTTTTCAAGGGAAGGCGCTTACAGAAGATCTCGGTCTGTTGTTGGAACTGTTAGCCGATGTCCTGCAGAATCCATCCTTCCCAAAAGCGGAATTTGACCGGCTGCGAGCCCAGCAACTCACCGCGCTGGCGATTCGTGAACAGGATACTAGGGCACGGGCACAGATGGCGTTTGACACACTGGTGTACCGTGATCACCCTTATAGGCTGTCGACGGACGGTTATGTAGAGACAATCAGCGAGTTGACATGCTCCGATCTGCGAAGATTCCATAGCGATTATTTCAGCCCCTCTGGTCTAGTGATAACAATCGTTGGGGGAGTAAAAGCGGAAAGGGTTTTAGACCTCGTAACATCTACGCTCGGTCAGTGGAAAACGAAGCAGCGACAGGAGATGCCTGATCTGCCGAAACTGAAACCATTGAAGAAATCCAGGAGAGTAGTCGTTCGACTTGAAGAAAAGGCACAGAGTGATCTGGTGATCGGAGCCGCTGGACCAAGTCGATACGATGAAGGCTATTTGGCGGCTGCGATGGGGAATAGCATCCTCGGGCGTTTCGGTCTAATGGGGAGAATTGGTGAGGCGGTGCGTGTCAGCGCAGGATTGGCGTATTATGCATACAGTTCAATCTCGGGTGGGCCGGGTCCTGGTCCCTGGCAGGTGGTTGCCGGAGTAAATCCGAAAGACGAGGATCGGGCGGTCGAGATTGTCCAGAATGAGATCAAGCGTTTCACGTCTCACAGTGTGAGTGAGGAAGAGTTGTTCGCGAACAAGGCTAATTTTATTGGTCGTCTTCCTATGCAACTTGAGTCAAACGAGGGAGTTGCAGGGGCGATCTCGCATCTTGAACGTTATGGTTTGGGGCTGGATTACTATCAACGCTATCAGGATCTGGTCGCAGCGATAACTTGTGATCAGGTTTTGGCTATGGGAGAGCGCTATCTCGACCTTGAACGGCTTGCAGTCGCAATCGCGGGTCCGGATGGGGGTGGTGTGTGATACTAGTCTCCTCCGGCGTAGACATTGTCGAGGTCGAGCGCATCGACCGCGCCATCATACGCCATGGTCAGCGCTTCTTTCAACGCTTGTATACATCCAAAGAATTGGTTGATTCAGGAGGGCGCACACCGGCACTGGCGGCTCGCTTTGCAGCGAAGGAAGCAGTAGCGAAGGCGCTTGGCACCGGCATCGGTGATGTTGGCTGGACAGAGATAGAGATCATCAGCGGATCACATAAAGAGCCGATGCTTCACCTGTCCGGTCGTGCCGAAGAGATAGCCCGTGAATTAAGGATCACCGCCTGGTCGATTAGCTTGAGTCACACACATGAACACGCAATTGCAGTCGCTATTGCCCTACGGCAAGCCTCATAAGCATTTATAACGGGGAGTTATCGGGTGATGGAAACTCAGGGAATCGCCGTTGGAAATCGCATCGAGGATTCACAGCAGGTTACCCTTGAGCGGGTCGCATCGCATCTAGGGAGCGGCTCACTTCAAGTGTACGCAACGCCAGCGATGGTCACTTTCGTAGAACAGACATGCCGGAAGCTTGTTGAACCTCACTTACCCGAGGGGAAGACAACAGTGGGGATTGCCCTTACCGTACGCCATATCGCCCCAACCCCCTTGGGGGGAAAAGTTTCCATCCAAGCGGAGATTGTCCTGATCGAGAAGAACGTGATTTCATTCCAGACTGAAATCTGGGATGAGGTGGAGAAAATCGGTGAAGTGGCACATGAACGTGCAGTGATCGAGATAGACCGCTTCACTGCACGCGTGCAGCAGAAATCCCATTAAACCGCAATTTTGAATACGAGATCATCCAATCGTTCGATCAAGCTTTCATGGTTTTCCTTTGAAGGATCTTGCATCGTCATCTAGCACACCTCAGGTTGTACATCAACTTGATTACTTGACTGGCCTGTACATTGAATGAGCAATTTTCGCTCTTTGACGAAGGTTCACGCCCGTGATATACTCTCCTTCGGTCCCGCCTGATCATGAATCCGGGCGGGAATAATTCTGCCCAATGCGGGCAAATACGCACGCCTCAGGAGTACGCCGGGCGTGCCGGTGGGCCAACTGGTTCCGGCGTAGAATGAATGAGGCGGAGGTTTAACGCATAGGAGGTTACCTCATGGCCGTTGTTAGTATGAAAGCCCTGCTTGAAACAGGGGTCCACTTCGGTCACCGAACTCGGAAGTGGAATCCAAAGATGAAGTCGTACATCTTTACCGAGCGAAACGGCATCCACATTATTGATCTTCAACAGACTTTAGAAGCGCTCGAAGTGGCTTACGCTGTCATTCGAGATATCGTCGCCGGGGGCGGAGGTATTCTCTTTGTAGGCACGAAGCGGCAAGCGCAGGAGACAATCGAATTGGAGGCGGTGCGTTGTGGCATGCCCTATGTCAACTTGCGTTGGCTGGGGGGTACGCTTACGAATTGGTTGACGATCCGCAGCCGGATTGACGAACTCGAACGGTTAGAGCGCCGTAGGGACGCGGGCGAATTTGAGCTTCTCACGAAGAAAGAAGCGCTAAGTCTTACGCGGAGGATTGACAAATTGGAAGCCCGACTGGGCGGAATTCGCGAGATGCGAACCCCACCAAAGGGGCTTTTCGCTGTCGATGTCCGCCAGGAGAGCACCGCTATTCACGAAGCTAACCTGCTAGACATCCCCGTTTTTGCATTGGTCGACACCAATTGTGATCCGAGTGTCATTGACTATGTTATCCCTTCAAACGACGATGCGATCCGCGCGATCAAGCTGCTTACTTCTAAGGTTGCCGACGCTGTCCTCGAAGGCAAGGCGATGCGTAAAGATGATGAGGAAGAGCAAGTCGCCGATGCGGGTAAAGCTCTGCCCGCTGAAGAATACGAAATGAGCGATGAAGAACTATTGGGAGAAGCCACACTGGCGAAGATCCAAAGCGGAGCCTTCGGAGATAAAGCAAAGGACGAAGAAGAACTCGAGAAGAAAGAGGTTTCCGAGGAACAGGATACCACCGAAGTATTTGAGACAACTGAGGAACTCGAGAACGTTGAAGGTCCTGAATCAGATGAAGAATCTGAAGCGACGGAAGAGCCTGAAACAATAGAAGAGTCCGATGTGACGGAAGAGGATGAAACGGCTGAAGAGTCTGAGGAAATTGAAGCCGAGAGCGCAGGGGACGAGGAGAAAACAGAAGAATGAGCATTGCAGCGGGTGACGTAAAAGCACTGCGTGAAAAGACAGGCGCTGGAGTTCTTGATTGCAAGAAAGCTCTAGAAAAAACCAACGGCGATATGGAGAAGGCGATCGTCCTTTTGCGTGAACAAGGATTGGCCGATGCAAAGAAACGCTCTGATCGCGAGACCCGCAACGGAAGGTTGGAGCTATACAGCCACGGGGATGGTAGAGTGGGGGTGATGGTGGAGGTCAATTGCGAGACGGACTTTGTCGCGCGCACAGATGCTTTCCGTGAATTTGCCCATGAGATCGCCCTTCAGATTGCTGCATCAGCGCCGCAGTGGGTTCGGGAAGAAGATATCCCTGAAGAAGTCATCAAAGCTAAGCAGGAGATCGCACGCAAACACGCCCTGGGTGAGGGAAAGCCGGAGAAGGTCATTGATCGGATCATCGAAGGCAAGCTAAATAAATTCCTCGATGAAAAATGCCTCGTGCGTCAAGAATATATTCGGGATGATTCCAAGACTGTCGCTGATTTATTAAACGACACTATCGTGTCCACAGGTGAGAACATCACCTTACGACGGTTTGAACGATGGGAAATCGGCGAGGAACTAGCATAATAATTCGGGCCAACAAATTGTTGGCCCGATTGCTTATGGCGATAATAACCAGGAATTGATGAGGGATAAAAATGGCTGATCCTGTGTACCAACGGATACTCCTCAAACTCGGCGGGGAAACTCTGGCGGGAGATGGCGGCATAGGCATTGATCCACGAAAGGCAGAGGATGTTGCTGCGCGCGTGGAAGACGTTCGCAAACTTGGTGTCCAGATTGCAATCGTCATAGGTGCGGGGAACCTCTGGCGCGGCCTGGAGGGGATCAAGCGCGGTATGGAACGGGCTACAGCTGACTACATGGGGATGCTTGGGACCGTGATGAACTCTCTAGCGCTCATGGATGCACTTGAGCGCGGTGGATCGGTAACTAGAGTAATGTCGGCCATAGAAATGCGCGCAGTGGCGGAGCCCTATATTCGCCGTCGCGCAATTCGCCACCTGGAAAAGGACCGAATAGTGATCCTCGGTGGAGGGACTGGAAATCCCTATTTCTCCACCGATACTGCGGCTGCCTTGAGAGCGATGGAGATCGAAGCCGACATCGTGATCAAAGCTACGAAGGTCGACGGTGTCTATGATGCCGATCCGGAGAAAAAGCCGGATGCAAAACGCTTTGACCATATCACGTATATCGAAGCTCTCAGTCAGCGTTTAGAAGTCATGGACAGTACGGCAATCTCCCTTTGCATGGACAATAGACTCCCAATCCTGGTTTTGGATATGTGGCAATCCGACAGCCTCACGAAAGCTGTTCTAGGTAAACCGGTAGGTACTGAAATCTCAGATACTTAAATTCCCCAATTGTATTCGTTGTGCCGTGTGCTCTTTTTGGGGACAGCGGTTGGCGGCAAGAGGTGGGAAGGTATGTCTCTTTCCGGGCAATTGGCATACGCGCTCCTTGAGATTCATGTAAGTAACCCTTTCACAAAAAAACCAAAATTGCGCTATCCTTATATAGAACCCACACTTAAGGTAAGGTCGATAAAAGGAGAGTATCTATGGTAAAGGATGCACTCGAAGAGGCTCAAGCTCGCATGAAAGGAGCGATCGTTTCCTTCGAGGAAGATCTCGCTTCGATTCGAACAGGTCGCGCCTCTCCAGCTCTAGTCGATCGTCTATCTGTTGAGTACTATGGCAATCCAACGCCGTTGATGCAGCTTGCAACGATATCTGCTCCTGAACCGAGACTTCTCACAATCCGTCCCTTCGATCCGGCTAGCATTAAAGATATTGAACGTGCGATCATGTCTTCAGATCTGGGTCTCAATCCCAACAACGATGGCAAGCTCATCCGCTTGAGCATACCCCCCTTGACCGAAGAACGCCGCCATGAACTCG
Organism: Anaerolineales bacterium; assembly: GCA_034430395.1. Taxonomy (GTDB): domain Bacteria; phylum Chloroflexota; class Anaerolineae; order Anaerolineales; family E44-bin32; genus E44-bin32. The sequence goes on from DAOUEQ010000008.1 coordinate 18,631, forward strand.
TCCGTGTTGTTAAGAATCGAGCTGAGGAAGCTCGTGTTGCAGTGAGGAATGTGCGCAGGGATGTCCAGAATGACATGCGGGAGTTCGAGCGCGAGAAAATGATTTCGGAGGACGAACTCAAGCGCGGCGAGGGCGATCTCCAAAAGCATACGGATCATCACATTGACCAGATCAATGAAATCGGGGAACGTAAAGAAACTGAGGTCCTTGAAGGTTGATTAAAACTTCACGCAACCTATGACGGATGAATCTGACATAAAACTTCCAGCGAAAATCCCTGAGCACGTTGCCATCATCATGGACGGCAATGGTCGTTGGGCGCGCTCGCGTGGATTGCCGCGCATGGCGGGTCACCGCGCTGGTGTTGATAATCTACGTCGGATCCTCGAAGCCGCCGCGGAATACGGGATCGAGTATCTTACGATCTATGCTTTCTCAACGGAGAACTGGAAACGCCCTCCAGCTGAGGTGAAGGGATTGATTAATATTCTCGAGGATGTAATCGATAGAGAATTGGAATCGCTTCATGAAAATGGCGTTCAATTGCGTCATATTGGACGTCTTGAACAGCTAAAACCGGAGCTTCAAGATAAGGTCAAACATGCCATCAAATTAACAAGAAGTAACGACCGGTTGATTCTCAACGTGGCATGGAACTATGGCGGTCGTGACGAGATTGTTTGTGCCATCAAGGAGATGATCTCGGACGGTATTCAACCCGATGAAATCACCGAAGCTCTTGTTAGCCGGTACCTCTTCACTTCCGATTCCCCTGACCCAGATTTGATCATTCGAACGTCAGGTGAGATGCGTGTGAGCAATTTCCTCATCTGGCAAGGCGCTTACTCAGAGTGGTATGTCACTACAACCTACTGGCCTGATTTCGATCCTGAAGAATTACTTAAGGCGCTGCACGTCTACGCGCAGCGTGAACGCCGCTACGGACGGATCTCAGACAAGGTGTCATCAAGGTAAATATGCTGCCTGAGCGAAGCGCCATTGCTCTCCTGTTCTTCCCATTGATTGCGTGGATTATTGCCGACGGCAGCTGGTTGTACGCCGCCAGCATCACGGGCATTCTGACAATGGCGGCCTATGAATACGGCAGCCTCTTTTGTGCTGGTGGTTACCGTCCGGCAAAACCCTTATTAATCATTGGCGTTATCGCAATCGTACTCATCCGCTTCAATTTTGGATTTGAGTTTGATCATTTTCTTCTCGCAGGCATCGGTTTAATTGCGATGACCTGGCATGTGATCGACTTCGAACGGGGAGCACCTAAATCCGGTACGGATTTTGCCCTAACCCTCAGCGGGATACTTTATGTCGGGTGGATTGGAGCCTTCTTTATTACGATCCGTCGTATGCCCGATGGCCTCTGGTGGTTCTTATTGTCCCTGCTTTCGATTTGGATTGCGGATTCAGCAGCCCTCCTTTTTGGGCGTAGGTTTGGTCGCCATAAGCTCGCCCCCCGCGTGAGTCCAAAAAAAACCTGGGAAGGCTACCTTGCCGGTATTGGAATGGGGATTCTAGGTGGTGCGGGTCTGGCATTGCTTTGGAGAATCGGGGCCGGATCGCTCGCGGGAATAAACGCTATGTCGGGTGCGATCATCGGGGGGGTGGTCGGAACCGTCGCACCGATGGGTGACCTCGGCATAAGTATGTTCAAACGTCAATTCGGCGAGAAGGATACAGGGGCGTTGCTCCCTGGCCATGGTGGAGTTCTGGATAGAATCGATACTTGGCTATGGTCAGCCGTAATAGGTTACTTTCTTGTGATTATATTAACGAGCACAGGATGAATCAGAAAGCTGGAGAGTGTCTAAATGAGTAAAAAACCATCACACAATCTCGCGTTGGATCTCGTCCGTGTCACAGAGGCGGCAGCGCTCGCAGCAGGACGGTGGATGGGTCGAGGGCAGAAGGAGGATGGAGACCGAGCAGCGGTAGATGCCATGCGCCTGGTGTTGAATTCAATCGACATCGATGGAGTAATCGTCATTGGCGAGGGTGAGAAGGATGAAGCCCCGATGCTTTTCAATGGTGAGAGACTTGGAACCGGGAATGGACCAGCATTGGATATCGCTGTGGACCCGGTCGAAGGTACGCGTCTCCTCGCCCAAGGTAGACCGAATTCTGTTGCGACCGTCGCCTTGGCTGAGAGCGGTTCGATGTTCAATCCAGGACCGATTGTTTACATGCATAAAATAGCAGTCGGTTTGGCGGGGAAGGGGCATATTGATATTGACGCTCCAATCGAGGTGAATCTAAATATGATCGCTCGTGAAAAGGGCGCAGACGTCGACGACCTGACAGTGGTTATTCTCGAACGTCAGCGACATGAGGAACTGATCCAGCGCGTCCGCGAGACCGGCGCTCGAATCCGGCTGATCACCGATGGTGATGTCGCCGGTGCAATGTTGGCTGCGCGACCTAACTCGGGAATTGATCTCTTAATTGGAATTGGCGGGACTCCAGAAGGAGTGCTTTCCGCCTGCGCGTTGAAATGCATGGGCGGTGAGATCCAGGGGCGTTTGTATGCCAGGAACGACGCCGAAGCGAAAGCGGCGAAGGATCTGGGTTACGATTTGGATAAAGTGCTCAGGATCGATGATCTCGTAGCAACTGATGACATCTTCTTTGCCGTAACAGGCATCACCGACGGTGAATTAGTGGATGGAGTGAAGTACTTCGGTGCTGGTGCGCGAACGCATAGCCTCGTGATGAGAGGGATAACAGGAACCGTGCGCGAGGTGATCGCAACCCACCGCTGGGACAAATTAATGGTGGTAAGCGAAATTCAATACGATCGCATCGGGTGACCCATCCGCGGACCCAAAAGTGCCATAGTGCGAAAGATGCGGCGCTTAGATAACCCGCCAAGGTTCTAAATAAGGTTAAAATCGGCATTTGCGAATTATTGAAGATTTTCGAAAGGATTCGGTTTGGGTCTACTTGGTGAGGGCAGGGATTATTTGAGAGAGTGGATAGTGAATAGGAATAGAGCGCTTCTTGCACCCCTCATTTCTGCGTGCTATAATGCCTGCGTTCAAGAAGACTTGCTGTCTCAGAACAGCGCCCCCTTCAACTAACTCTGACCAGAATAACATTTGAGCTATCCTCGAATAGTTATCACTATAAGTGATTACCTACATATTAATCTTGAATACCAATCGATAGAAGCAATAAACGAAATTTTCCATTGGGAGTACATTAATGAATATTGGGCAACTTGAAGGGATGACTCTGGCCGACCTCAGGGATTTGTCGAAAGAGTATGATGTGAGCGGCGCTTCCCGCATGAAAAAAGAGGACTTGATCCTCCGCATTATGCAAATGGATGCGGAGCGCAGAGGGCTGGAGCTGCGCGGGGGCGTGTTAGAGATTATGAACGAGGGGATGGGGTTCCTGCGCGCAGATCACTATCTCCCAGGGCGTAATGATATCTATGTCTCACAGTCCCAGATGAGGCGTTTTAAATTGCGAACAGGGGATATGATTATAGGCCAAATCCGCCCCCCGAAAGATACAGAGAAATACTTCGGCTTGCTCCGTGTGGAATCGATAAATGGCTTGGATCCGGAAGAAGCGAAAGAGCGACCAAGGTTCAACGACCTTACACCGATCTTCCCGGAGGAACGGTTTGACCTCGAGACTGATCGGTTCACGCTCGCGACGCGATTGATTAATTTGATCGCGCCTATCGGCAAAGGGCAGCGCGGGTTAATTGTCTCCCCACCAAAGGCGGGAAAAACGACGGTATTAAAACAAATCGCCAACGCGATTTCTCTGAAGTATCCTGAGATTCACCTCATGGTCGCGCTCATCGGCGAGCGACCGGAAGAGGTGACCGATATGGATCGGTCGGTCGACGCAGAAGTGATTGCATCCACGTTTGATGAGCCGGTCACTTCCCATGTAAGGGCGGCAGAAATGGCGTTGGAGAGAGCCAAGCGTTTGGTGGAGTGCGGGAAGGATGTCGCCATCCTTCTAGATTCCATCACGCGCCTTTCGAGGGCTTATAACTTGATGGTAACGCCATCGGGCAGGACTCTCTCGGGTGGTATCGACCCCGCTGCCCTCTACCCGCCGAAGCGTTTCTTCGGAGCGGCACGGAACATTGAAGAGGGCGGTTCGCTTACAATCATCGCTACGACTCTTGTAGACACGGGCTCTCGCATGGACGATGTTGTCTATGAGGAATTTAAGGGAACCGGGAACATGGAACTTCATCTCTCACGCAAGCTACAAGAGAGACGAGTTTTCCCCGCCTTTGATATCGATCGCTCCTCGACCCGCCGTGAGGAACTACTGCTTGGGCCAGATCTCACGCGGCGAGTATGGCTGATGCGGAGGATGTTCGCTCAAATGATCGAACCACCGATCGGGGCTGGGATGGACATCACAACAGCTACAGAAGCGCTCTTGCACCGCATCGCACAAACCGAAAACAACATCGAATTTCTTGAAACCCTCTCCGAAGATCAATAACCAACAAACACCACGACGCCAGCGGCGACGGCTGTGGGCCGGCGCGCTTTTCCTCATTGGCACGCTGGCTGTAATCGCGGCCGGTTGGGCGATCGCGTTGAATTTTAGATCGGGCATCCAAGCTGGCTATTCAACGGCATCATCTGATAAACGTATATCTTCTGGAGACCTCACAGATATCTCCGCTCTTCCTGTTTACGAACCTGACATTGATACGAAGATGCTCTCCCGGGTGGCGAACCTGAACACGTCGAAGCCAAGTCGGTCACGCATCGACGTCCTTCGCTACACAGTTCAGCCGGGCGATTCAGTTTTTGGGATTTCGGAAAAGTTTGGGATCGAAGCGGAGACACTGCTGTGGGGAAATTTTGAGGTTCTAAATGACGACCCTCACCTATTAAAACCTGGCCAGGAGTTGAATATCCTGCCTGTCGACGGGACATATTATGAATGGCAGGACGATGATGACCTCGATCAGGTCGCTAGCTTTTTCGGTGTTGAGCCGCGGCAGATCATTGAATATCCAGGAAACCACATCAGTATCGTTGATCCGCAGATCATGCCCGGGACGTGGTTGATCATACCCGAAGGCCGGAGAGCTTTTAGGCAGTGGTTTGTCCCGACAATTGCTCGAGGGCACGCGGGCGTCGGCGCGGCATATGGTCCCGGTGGATGCACCGGAACTTATACAGGGGTTATCGGAACCGGCGGTTTCATCTGGCCAGCGTCAAACCACTACATCTCCGGCAATGACTATTGGTCCGGCCACTTGGCGATTGATATCGCCGCGGGGATGGGGGCGGGAATAAGGGCGGCAGACAGCGGGGTCATCGTTTTCGCTGGCTGGTCGACGGTTGGTTATGGCAATATGGTAATGATTGATCATGGGAATGGATGGCAAACTGTGTATGCCCACTTGAGCCAAGTCAATGTGAGCTGTGGACAGAGTGTGAACCAGGGGCAAAGTGTCGGGTTAGCCGGTTCAACCGGCAATTCGACGGGACCCCACCTGCATTTTGAAACCCGTTTTCAAGATGGATTTGTTAATCCGTGGTATGTTCTTCCTTAGGATGTATTTTGCCTGTTCTTGACGGTCCACAACACACTTGATATGATGCGCGCACGAGATCAGTGGAAGGCGGATAGATTGCAGGAAAAGGCGACGAATAAGCGTAGAAAACGTACGCTCCCAATTCGAGCATGGAAGCGCATCGAATTGTGGGCGAAAATTTGCGTGGTTACGTTGCGAGATCCTATCCTGCGTTTCACTGGCCATCTAGCCCTTCTAACCCTTATAGCGTTAGGTGTGTGGGCTGCCCGTCTTGGTTGGGATACACTGCCAATGGACGCCTATGCCGGCATGGCGGAAGAAAACGAAAGCGCCATGCTTGAACCACCAACGGTATTAGGGCTGGGGATTGCCGACCTTCCTCCATACGCGGGCGGCTCAACACAATTTACGGGTGTGGGGCGATCGGTAGACATCCATACAGTTTTCCCTGAACGTCCACGCCTTGATTTGATCACATACCAGGTGCAGGAGGGGGACAGCCTCTTTGGGATCGCGGACAAATTCAGCCTGAAGCCTGAAACGATCTTATGGGGTAACTTCGACGTGCTCCAGGATAACCCCCACCGACTCAAACCCGGGCAGGAGCTCAACATTCCACCCGTGGATGGAACGCTGTATGAATGGCATGAAGGCGATGGCTTGAATGGGGTTGCGCAGTTCTTCGGAGTTGAATCAGGCGAGATAATCCAATGGCCGACGAATCATATCGACCCCAACATGGATCCGGAGAACCCAGATATCGAAGCAGGTACGGTGCTGATTATCCCCGGCGGTCGTCGCGAACTGGTCTCATGGAGCGCACCGCGCATCTCACGCAGCAACCCTGCGGTGGCAAAGGTCCTTGGACCGGGTGCCTGCGGCTCGATCTATGATGGTGTTGTTGGCAGCGGGATATTCATATTTCCAACACCTTTGCACTATGTCTCCGGCTTCGATTACAGCTCCATCCATCCGGCGATCGACCTCGCCGGCAGCACCGGGCATGCCATCTTCGCTTCGGATTCGGGCGTCGTGGTCTATGCGGGTTGGAATGACTGGGGATACGGTTACGTGATCGTCCTGGATCACGGCAATGGGTGGCAAACGCTGTATGCTCACCTCAGCGCCATTAATGTGGTTTGTGGGCAATCCGTCTATCAGGGTGATGTGATCGGCGCGATGGGCTCAACCGGCAATTCTTCGGGACCTCACTTGCATTTCGAGATCATGCACGATGAATACGGCAAAGTAAACCCTCACAATTTTCTGCAGTAAGACGAATAGTCAATGGCTTTCTTCAGGCCCACAGTCGTGTGCACTTGGGTGTGGGCTTTTCTATTATCTGACCTAGCTGGAGCGTCCGATCGGTGGCTCACGATGTTCGCGCGCACACTTGGGAAAGCCTCAGGTTGAGCGTATTCTCTCTTTGATCTACAATGGGGGCTGCCCGATTTACGGAAGTGATCCGTACATTTCAATCATCGACATGTGTGAATTTCATTTACAGGTGTGAACTTCTAAAGGAGTGCCCAGGGAGCGCATTGGGGATAGGAAATTGCGTATTTTGAATCACCTGGATATTTTAATGGGAATACCAGTGTTGGTGTTTACAGATTGACCTAACCGGCATCAGAGAAGCGAATACATTTGATAGGGAGCTACATATGAAAGTTATTGATGAAGGGATCGGGAAACTCATTCAGCCAGTTGATCTTGAAGGTTTCCGAAAATCGAATCGGAGTAAGCCTAAACAATTGCTTGATAAGCGGATGAGTGAAGCGGAGGCGGTTGAACGCTTCATTCATGACGGCGATTATGTCGGCACAGAGCTTTATGGCACGGTCCGCTGTCCTATGTCTCTAGTCAACGAGATCATTCGCCAGGGTGTGAAAGACCTGCGCTTGGTTGGACAGGGTGTGACTGAGCTCGATATACTTCTGGCTGCAAAACTGGTAAAGGTTATGGATATCACCTATGTGGGTCTGGAGGTTTATGGGGTCTCGAATGTCTTTCGGCGTCTAGCAGAGAGCGGGCAGATTGAGACCTGCGTCGAGTGGAGTAACGGTGGGCTTGTGACGCGATTTAAAGCTGCCGCGATGGGGGTTCCATTTCTTCCTATACGTTCCATGCTGGGGACGGACACTTATAAATACAGCGCTGCAAAAACGGTGGAATGCCCTTTTACGGGCGATCCAATCTGCCTCGTACCAGCGCTTATTCTGGATGTGGGGTTGATCCATGTCCATCGTGCCGACAAGTATGGGAATGCCCAGATCGATGGCATAAGTGGTTTCGCTACGGAGATGGCGCGGGCTTCCAAGCGCTTGATCATCAGTACAGAAGAAATCATCCCAAACGACGAGATTCGTAAAAACCCTGGTGAAACGATCATTCCTTATTTCCTTGTGGATGCCGTTGTTGAAGCTCCATTTGGCTCCCACCCGGGCGAGATGTGCTATGTGTATGAACGTGATGAGGTCCAGATTAAAGAATGGGTCGAGGTATCGAAAACTGAGGAAGGCGCCCAAGCGTATCTTGACAAGTATATCCATAGCGTCAACAACCATCAGGAGTATTTGGAAATGATCGGAAAGGACCGTCTGGATCAGCTTCAAGCATTGGTGCCGGGGAGGTTATGATGACGGAGAATGGCTACAATCCAACGGAACTTTTGATTTGCACTGCTTCGCGGCAGGTGCCGGATAATACGACGGCATTCATAGGAACTGGGATTCCCATGATCGCGGCTTCGCTGGCGCAGAAGATGCACGCGCCCAATTTGGTTACCTTCTTTGAATTTGGTGGCATGGGTGCTATTTTGGAAAATCTCCCCATTGCAGTTGGTGAGCGCCGCTCGTTTCACAAGGCGGTGGCCGCAACGGGACTCGCAGATATGGTGGAGACTGCCCAGAGAGGGTTCATTGAATATGGTTTTATCGGTGGTGCCCAAATTGACCCCTATGGCAACCTCAACAGCACCGTGATCGGAGAGTATGCCCATCCAAAAGTGAGACTACCGGGCAGTGGTGGTGGAAACGATGTCGGATCGCACTGTTGGCGGACGATTGCCATTATGCCCCATGACCAGCGTAGGTTCATCGCTAAGGTGGATTTCATCACTACCCCGGGATATCTTACCGGCCCTGGCGCACGCGAAGCGGCTGGGTTACCACGAGATACGGGCCCTCATCGGGTCGTCACAACGTTAGCGGTTCTGGGTTTCCATCCCGAGAGCAAGCGCATGATGCTGCTCGCCACTCAACCGGGGGTAAAAGTCGAGGATGTTATTGAGAACACCGGTTTTGAGCTCCTTATGGCGGATGAGATCGAAGCGAACCCACCCCCGACGGACGAGGAGTTGAGAATACTGCGCGAGGAGGTCGACAAAGACAGGCTCTATATCTAGGGCAGGGAAGAGAAAGCCTCTGATGTTATGCACATCAGAGGCTTTTTGTTTCTCTGAACCCCGAAAGGGTTCGGACCAGAGGCTCATCCCTCCGCAAGCGGGCGGCCATCCTTACCGTCTGGTCTTAGTATCGTGATAAGGCGGGTATTTACGCCGGGGTTGAGGGGTGGTCGGGCAGATCTTAGACTTATTCTTTCACAGCCTGGATCTTGAATATGGGCACAGTGACAAAGGGGTGCAGCTCGTTGATCGACTGCAGGATGCTTTTGAGCACGCTTGGGCGTGTGTATTTATCAGCAAAGGCGGGAGCATGGATTAGCGATTGTTTAATGGAAAAGACACGTTGGCCTAATTCACGGTAATATTCTTTACGGGCCGTTATGTCCTGGCTGATGCCGACTGGGAAGGTGAAATCCTCGATTTCAGCAGCCGATTCGATCTTGAATCCCGCCTGGATGAATGAGTCGACGGCCATCAGGGCTTTGAGACCAAAACCAGTCTGTCCATGGACACCCTCGCGCGGCGGCAGTCCAATCGCATCGATCAGTTCGATCAAACCGTGGATGCGGGCGGCATGGCGTCCTGTGTGCTCTACCGGAAGGTTTTCTAGATAGCGTTCCAGAGGAAGGTCCCAGTCTTCGGGGTGGTCGTCTAGCTGGGTGAATTCGTGGCTGCAGATGATCAAGCGCCCGCCCGGACGCAGGACCGAAAAGATCTGGGCCAGCATACCGTCGACGTCAATGCGGTCACCCTCCTCGGTTGGGAATTGGAAAACCATGCGGGCGACGAATAGGTCAGCGGAGTTGGGGGCTAGCGCCTGGCTGATCTTGCGGGCGTGTAGATTGGGGATGAAGCGGAGGCCGGGTTTTCCGGCCAGGTTGGCAGGCGCGGGAACGTCATCGGGCGAGGTGGCGATCAAGGATTTTGGGTTATGGGCATAGATGTACTCACTCAGATCCCCCAATCCGCTGCTGAAATCGACGATGTCTTTGCCGGTGATTTGCTGAGGCGACACCAGATCTTCTACCAGGTAGTAGACCAGGTAGCGGACGATCTCCCAATTACGCTGCAGTTCCCATGAGCTCACCAGACTAGTATACAACAGCCGGATGATTGCATGAGTGAGGGATTGAGTTCGGTGTTGGATCAGGTGAGAATCCTGAGATAGAATCCATAATTTGCTGCTCTCGAAAACAGCGAGGGGAATAAGGGAGGTCGACTTCCGATTAGCGAAATCGGAACCTGAAAATTACGCGTACGTCAGATTACTTGAGTCGGTAATCACCGAGAAACCAAAGGGTCGCTTTCACCAGAAAGCGACCCTTTTCAGCGCCCCCGACAGGACTCGAACCTGTGGCCCCTTACTCCGCAAGCAAGTGCTCTAATCCACTGAGCTACGGGGGCATGCGTATTCAGTTGTCAGGCGGCTTAGCGGGGAGGGTGGGATTCGAACCCACGGTAGAGGTTAATGCCCCTACAAGCGCTTAGCAGGCGCCCCCGTTCAGCCACTCCGGCACCTCCCCTGATGAATTATTATCAAGGCGGAGGGAGAGGGATTCGAACCCCCGGTGGGCATAAACCCACAGCGGTTTTCAAGACCGCCGCCTTCGTCCACTCGGCCATCCCTCCGAGGGCCGTACGCCCCCCTCCTGAGCGCAAGCATTCTACCATGGCGTCTAAGGCGAGTCAAAGAAGCAGGTTGTTTAAGGTTAGAAACAAAGAGAAAAAGTGCAAATAACGCGAATCCTCGGGTGTCATCAGGCTCTACCTGCGGCTGGAAACTACCCTTCCGCACTCCTCAAATTCAGGACGGTTCTTTTCCCCAGACCTGGTAGAGCCCGAGCCGGCTGCCTTCGCCATCGGAATGGTAGGTATTTAGAACGGTGAAACCCGTCTCTCCGGCGATGGTCTCCAACTCCGGAGGTGTAAAGTGGTGGACATAGCGCAGGCCATAGCCGCCGCGGCGCCAATCCAAAAGATAATCGCCCTCCTCGACATCCTCATCGGTCAGATCGATGGTCTCCCAGGGAAGGATGCGCGCCTGGTAACGCTTGCTGGCTAAGAAATTCCAGTTGGAATGGATCCACTGACCGCTCTCGTTGAGAAGTCGATGCACCTGCAAGGCGAGGCGTTTCCTGAGGTCAGCGTCCGGTAGATGGTGCAGCACGGAGAAGGAAAGGACTCGATCGATGGTCTCCCTGAGTGGGATTGCAAGTTCCGTCTCCAGCACCTCTGGCCACGCGGGATCAGCGAGGTCCAAAACGCGGAAGGAAAATCGTGGATCCTGAACCTTTCCCCGGGCGATTTCCAAAAGGAGGGGGCTCGAATCAATGCCGATATAACGTCCAGCAGGATCGCGACTGAGCCACTCGAGCGCAAGCTCGCCGTTGCCGCAGCCGAGATCCAGGACCCAGGCTTCCGACGGAAGTTTCTCTAGCGCATGGAGAACGCCGGGTTGTAAGCGTTCTCGCGTCTGAGAGAAGTGATCGGCGAAGGTTTGGTAGAATTCACTATTGAGTTGAAGAAGTTTAGTGATAACTTTATCTTGCATATACTGGATTATACGCTGATGGACCCCCAAAAGGCGTGGCAGGATGCCCGCCACTACACATCCGAACAGGTCGAACTCGCCAGACTAATCCTGGAGGAGATGCGCGCCGGCGCTTCGGTTAAGGATGCGGTCCGCCATCACCCCTTATCGGGCGGGGGTTACATCGGGAAACATGTGATCATTCATACATATCGGAAACTGACGGACTCCGGAGCGTGGCCGTTCGAGCAGGAGATGATCCAGAGTCTACGCATGAAACCTATGCGGACGTTATCTGGCGTCACTACCGTAACGGTCCTTACGAAACCCTATCCGTGTCCGGGAAACTGCATCTTCTGTCCAACGGAAGAGGGTATGCCAAAATCCTATCTCGCGGATGAACCTGGCGCGATGCGCGCCCTCCATCATGCCTTCGAACCCTACGAGCAGACACTCGCTCGAATTGAGGCGCTGGAAGCGATCGGTCACCCAACGGAGAAAATTGAACTCCTGATCCTTGGCGCGACCTGGAGCGCGTATCCGTTTGATTATCAGAAATGGTTCATCCAGCGCTGCCTGGATGCCATGAACGGCTTCGACTCCCCGGAACTGCTTGAAGCGCAGCAAGCCAATGAGGGGGCAATCCACAAGAACGTCGGTCTGGTGGTTGAGACCCGTCCAGACCTTATCAACCACCGGGAGATCGCCCACCTGCGCGAGCTCGGAGTGACCAAAGTGCAGATGGGGGTCCAAAGCCTCGATGATGAGATATTGACGCGGAACAAACGTGGGCATTCGGTTGCTCAATCCCGAGAGGCTATGGAGCTTTTACGTGCCGCGGGTTTTAAGATCGTGCTGCACTGGATGCCCAATCTGCTGGGTGCGACGCTTGAATCGGATCGCCGTGATTTTACGCGCTTATGGGATGATCCGGATTTACGACCTGATGAAATCAAGATCTATCCCTGTCAGTTGCTAGAGAGCACCGAACTCTATGAAGTCTGGAAGCGTGGGGATTACACGCCTTATACGACTGAGGAATTAATTGAACTCATTGCCGATCTGAAACCCAACATCCCCCGCTACTGCCGAGTCAATCGCATAATTCGCGATATCCCCTCGACGCATATTGTCGCCGGGAACAAACGCACCAGCTTGCGCCAGGATATCCAAAAGGAATTGCAGCGACGTGAATCTCACTGTTCGTGCATCCGCTGCCGCGAAGTGCGAGGCAAGGACATAGATCCTGCAAGCCTTGATTTTTCTCAATTGACATACCAGGCGAATGGTGCACAGGAGCATTTCCTCTCGTATTCAACGCCAGAGGATGAGCTCGCGGGCTATCTACGCCTCTCCCTTCCCGGACCCGAGTCGCCGGATCCGGGGCTGGACGATCTGGAGAACGCGGCGATCGTTCGCGAAGTGCACGTATACGGGCAATCCTTGGAAGTGGGCATCACAATGGATGGCGCAGCCCAGCACGCTGGCTTGGGGTCGGATCTCGTGAAGGAAGCAGAGGGAATTGCCGCTCGGGCCGGGTATCAGCGGGTAGCGGTGATCGCTGCCCTGGGAACCCGCGGCTACTATCGAAAGTTAGGGTACACACTTGGCGAGACGTATATGCTCAAGAAAGTCTGAATTCACTCGTTCAACCTTGTCACCATGACCGTGGTGCCGTCCTCAATACGGGCCAGCTGTTCAGCTCCTTCTTCAATCAACCCAACGGGATTCACATCCGAGTAGGCGCGCGGTTCCTCCCCCTTGCTGACCGGAGTGGGGCCGAAGAAGATGCAGAAAGCATGACCCTGAGGCCAGTAAGCTATCTCACCCACCACCATCTCCTGCCGGGCGTCTGATGCGGCGGCAAGTTCCACTGGGATCTCAAAATAGATTTCATCGCCCCAGCGAGTCCCAGTGACCTCGAAAGGGAGCGCTTCCCAGATTCGATCCGCGGTTTCTGTCCCGTTCAGCTTGGCGGTGAGAGCAATTTCGCCGATCTGAATATTAATTCTGTGAGTTTCCATAGTCTTCTTCCTCCGAATTGACCAGTTGATATCACACTTGTTAAGTTCCCTCGCTTAGAAGGAGCGATTTGGCTTCTAACCTAAGTCTCTCCCATCCTTTAAATAACGCTGACGTTGTGCGGAAAGCGACCAGGTGCCCATCGCAATTACAATCAGAGCTGCCGAAGCCGAGGGGATAAACCATCCCGACCTTGCCGAGGATTTCAGACCAAGAACATTCCTGGCGATTGTCACCGACCGTCCACCAGATTTCAATGAGCGCGCTTCTTCTGAGAAGGTAATCGATGTGCCAGTGCAGTTTGGAGGACTCGTTCTGGTGGAGATACCGACTGACACGGGCGCGCAACCCCCCAGGACCGAGGGCGCTTCCCAGATAGACGTAATAACCAGGTGGAAATTGCTGAGTGCCCAATTTGCCAATAGAGATCGTCGCCGTCTCCATAACCCGGACGACCGAAGCGTATGTCCCAGGGGCATTCGTGCTCATTATTTTAGAATAGGAGTGGCTGCTTCCCTCCGAGCTCACACGAGATAATGGCATCGTTATTTAGGCATTAGAAGAGCGTATCGGTTCGGGATTGGGTTTGAGAAAAACATTCGCTGAAGCTGTTTCCCGAGGAGCGTAAAGCCGAGAACGGCATCATTTTTACCGGTCAAATCCAAAGAAAATATCTTCATTTGAATGCAGATCTATGTTTATCCATGGGCCTTTGCCAGTATAACATTCACAACTCAGAGGTGACCTAGCTGCATCTACAATCAACTTCTACTCCAGGTTGTTTAGCTGAGAGGGTTATAATCATCAGAACGTATTTATTGTCTAACAGAAAGCGAATTATTCATGAGATTTCACGGTGGAAGCTGGGGTGCATTCATCAGGTACGATGAGCAAGAGCAACCCCAATTATCTTGGCATCTGCTACGCAGGGTGGCGGAATATGCGCGGCCCTATTGGCTACAGTTGGTCATCGTATTGATCACTATGGTCGGCATCTCGTTGATCAGCTTGATTCCTCCGTTGTTAATCCGAGATTTTATAGATCGGGCGATACCAGCCAGGGATATAGCGCGGTTGAATTTACTTGCCCTGGGCATGGTTGCTGTTCCCCTGATCAACGGTTTGTTAGGTGTGGCCCAACGCTATATGAGTTCCTTTATTGGGGAAGGGATCATCTTAGACTTGCGCAGCGCGCTCTATGCTCACTTGCAGCGCATGGGTTTGCGCTTCTACACAAACACACAGGTCGGCGAAATGATGTCCCGCCTGAACAATGACGTCATCGGCGCGCAGCGGGCGGTGACGGGAACTCTTGTTACACTGCTAAGCAATACCTTCGCAATTGTGACAACACTCATCATCATGGTTTCCATGGAGTGGCGCTTGACTCTATTGGGGGTCGCAATCCTGCCATTATTCGTCATACCCGCGCGCAGGGTGGGCATCGTCCTGCGCGGCATCGCCCGCCGCTCGATGGAAATCAATGCCAGAATGAACGCGATGATGAACGAGACGCTCAATATCAGCGGTGCGATTCTGGTGAAGATCTTTGGCCGCTACCGTTCTGAAGTTGATCGATTTCGGGGACATGCGGAAAAAGTCCGGGACATAGGTGTTCGGCAAGCAGTAATTGGACGATGGTTCTTCCTATCCTTAGGTTTGGCAAGCGCAATTGGCAGCGCACTTGTGTTCTTGGTTGGTGGTCATCTTGTACTCAAAGGGGCATTCACCATTGGGACGATTGTAGCGTTCTCCACGTATCTTGGTCAACTGTACGGTCCATTAACCGCGATGACAAACGCGCGCGTGGACCTGGCCACATCGATGGTGAGCTTTGAGCGCGTATTTGAAGTCATCGACCTCCCGATCGAGATCCACGAACGTCCTGATGCTATCGATCTCATTGATACGCAGGGAACCGTAAGTTTTAGTGAAGTTTGCTTCAGTTATGAACACAAGGATGGCGCGCCCGTAGGATTGGAGGAACAATTCCGGTTCGCCAGACGTAGTCATTCGACGTACATCCCACCGAGAGTTAAAAGCGAACCCATTGATGACGAAGACAAGCAGGAACCACAGGAAACGCGCTGGGCGGTGCGAGATGTGAGTTTCGAAATCCAACCGGGATCGATGGCGGCACTTGTCGGTCCAAGTGGGGCTGGAAAAACTACGATCACGTACCTTCTGCCGCGCCTGTTTGATCCTACGAGTGGGCAAATTACGCTTGATGCTTATGATTTGCGCGATCTTACATTCGATACGATTGCCAAACACATCGGCATGGTTACCCAGGAGACCTATCTCTTTCACACAACGATTCGAGATAACTTGCACTACGCGAAGACCGATGCTACTCAGGAGGAGTTGGAGCTAGCCTGCCGGGCAGCGAATATTCATGACTTCATCAGTTCCTTACCGGAGGGGTATGACACGGTTGTTGGCGAGCGCGGATACCGTCTTTCTGGAGGCGAGAAGCAGCGGGTGGCGATCGCGCGTGTTTTACTGAAGGACCCGAAAATTCTGATCCTCGATGAGGCGACGAGTCACTTGGATTCTCTGTCTGAGGCGCTCATCAAGGATGCAATGCAAGTGGTGCGGAGGGGGAGGACCTCGCTCGTCATCGCGCATCGTTTAAGCACGGTGATCAATGCTGATCTAATCCTGGTAATGGATAAGGGTCGATTAGTGGAGAGCGGCAGGCACGAGGATTTGCTCGAGCAAAATGGGATATATGCAGATCTCTACCATACGCAGTTCTTCCCTGAAGGTAGTCCAAGTTAGACGAATAGATCGAATACCTCAGAGTCCCGCAATGGATCAATAATCGAGCTAATCTTAGGCTGATAGAGAGCAGGCAGTTGTATGCTTAGCACATACATCCTCGGTGCAGGGGAAATCCAGGAACAACAGCGAATTAAAGCAAGAGTCAGTTTCTGGAAACACGAAACTTTACCTGCTCTTTTGCGTATATTAGAGTAGAGCACTTATCTAAGACGGGTTTGCATGGCGGAATATCAACGAAGCAATGAAGAAGATCAATGGATCGATCGAGCTGCTCAGGGCGATGACGATGCTTTCGCCCAGATTGTTGATAGCTATCAGGTCCCAGTTTACAACTTGTGCTACCGCATGCTGGGAAATAGAGAAGAGGCAGAGGATGCGGCTCAGGAGACTTTCCTGCGAGCCTACCGATACCTCAAGCGGTATGACCCGAAAAGGAAGTTTGCTACATGGCTACTGTCGATCGCATCGCACTACTGTATCGATCGCTTGAGACGCAGGAGGCTGCAGTTGGTCTCATTGGATGACCTTCTCCCCAAGAGAGAAGGAGCAGCATCAACGGCCGGGACTGAGGCAAACTACCTGCAAATTGAACACGCAGAGGAAATCCGCAGCATGCTCAATGGGGTCGGTGAGAAGGATCGAGCTGCTGTGATCCTGCGCTACTGGTACGACTTCTCCTACGAGGAGATTGCGGAGAGCTTGTCGCTCTCGTTATCGGCAGTGAAGAGTCGATTACACCGAACACGTCGAGAGATGGCGGATCGGTGGTCTATTCAGAACAAGGCGTTCGTCAATGGAGGCAGGCAAGATGAAGCATCCGCAGTTTGAAGCGCTATTGTTTGAAATGGATCAACTGGGGCGTGAGGAATTGATTGCCTTGAAAGCCCACCTGCGGGAGTGTGAGCACTGCAATGCCGTGGTCACATCCTGGAGTGACCTGGAAGGAAAGATGAGTTCAGCGCCACAGTTGGAGCCGGCAACGGGTTTTACTGAGCGGTTCCGTGAGCGGCTCGTCGTTTACAAGCAGCGAAAGCAGGACCGGCTCACATTAGCTGTGATCTTGGCGATCTTAATCAGCTTGATCATCGTATCGGTTTTTTTCGGTGCTGAATTGTTGACGTTCCTTCCATCTGCTGTCAGTTTCTTGTTGAAGTCTATCAATGGCCTGGTGAGACTCGGAGGGTTGGCCACGCTCCTGGGGGATTTCGCACTAGTCCTGATTGAAGGAATCACTCAAAGCCTGTCGGCTGGTCTTTTACTCGCTATCTCAGTTGCCGCAAGCGGACTTGCATTAATCTGGTTGTTTTCAGTAAAAAATTCGGGTTTCAAACTATACGAAGGGAGTAAGTGAGATGAAAAAGTTTATGTTTACAAGTTTAGTGGTCATCTTCATCGCTCTGGCTATCCCCGCCACCGCTTTTGCGGGTGGCCTCGAGGATGGAAAGGTGGTTTTTGGTGATGACTATGTCCTTGAGAGCGGGGAAGTCCTCAACGGTGACCTGGCAGTCCTTGGGGGGACGGTCACGCTGGAGGAAGGTTCGCTCGTCGATGGCACCGTCTTTGTCGTCGGTGGCTCTGTCTTCGCTGCAGGTGAGATCGATGGTGACCTGGCAATCATTGGGGGGAATATACGCTTCGGCACAAATGCTGTCGTCGGGGGTGATTTCATTAAGTTTGGGGGAAGCGCGAACACAAGCTCCGTGCAAATCGGTGGTGAAGTCATCACGGAATCGGAGTTCAATATCCCAAGGAATTTCAATATAAGACCCGATTGGGATTGGGATTACCCGTTCGTGACCGTGCCGCCCTTCCGGTATTCATGGGCTACTAATATCCTCGGATATCTCTTCAAAACCCTGATGCTTGCAGCGCTGGCAGTATTGGTCATGATGTTCCTGCCCAAGAACACGCAACTGGTTGCGGATACTGTCGTCTCCCAGCCTGTTCTTGCCGGGGCGTTAGGATTGCTGACAGCCTTTGTGGCGCCGGTTCTCATCTTCTTCCTGCTCATCTCGATCTGCTTCACAATCGTGGGCATCGTGGCAATCGTGGTTCTCGCGGCTGCCTGGGCGTTGGGAATGATTGCGATAGGCATGGAAGTTGGCAATCGACTCTCTGTTGCGACGAAACAGGAGTTCCAACCGGTCGTCGCCGCAGGCTTGGGAACGTTGATCTTAGGCCTGGTGGTTTTTGGGATAGATCTCATCCCCTGCGTCGGATGGATGGTGCCCTTCTTGGTTGGAATCATCGGCACGGGGGCAGTCTTAATGACTCGCTTCGGCCGACAGGAATATGGCGTCGAAGCCCCGTCTGAGGAAAAACCGAAACTGCCCGCGAAGAAGGCAAGTACAACTGCGAAGAAAACCAGCACGACTGCGAAGAAGAGCAGTACGACTGCCAAGAAGAAGTAGAACATAGGGTCACTTCGTTTAACTGAATAAACAAAAGGGGCTGTCTCGAAAGGGACAGCCCCCTTGTTGTCAATGGACACAAGAAGCATTGTTGAGAAGTTGCTTGAACGCACGCTCAGGGCTTATTAAATCCCCTATTCATTCAATCTCCAGGCGGGCAGATTGGAAATCCCCAACTAAAAAATGACCACCCTCACAGACGATATCCTGGCCGTCAACGGAACAACGTTGAACTTGAGCGCCATGGACTGCCAGCCATACGCGAGAGTGACTTTCGAAATCCCCTTCAACCTCATGCAGCAGTTCATAGGACCTGTTCTCTGTATTAAGAGAGAATTGATCAACACGCCAGGGACCATACCCGTCCCCATCATCGCTATAAAGTGAACCTGTGAATTTTCCTTGAACAGGGAGGTAAAGGTGTAGGATGAGTTCTTCCCCCTCTTGCATTGGCAATATCGCCCCGGCCCGTACGAAGACAGGAATCCTCTCCAAGGAAACATCGATCGGGATCTCACCTGGCCCTTCAAAGGGTTGGTCGTTCCAGAAGCTGTACCAGCGGCCGGGAGGAAGCGTTACGCTGCGTCGCTCCACACCTGGCTCAATAACCGGTGCGACAAGCAAGTCATCGCCTAGGAGGAACTGATCCTGGATATCCCAGGAGGAGGGTTCCTCCGGACTCAACCAGAAGAGCGGTCGCAGGAGGGGTAGTCCGGTTTGTGTGCTCTGCCACGCCAGTGAGTAGAAGTAAGGCAGGAGGCGGTAGCGAAGCTGCAGGGCGGAGCGAACGATCTGAAGCGTCGAATCATCAAAGGCCCATGGCTCGCGGCGCGGTGTGAAGTGATCAGAATGGGTCCTGAAGAAAGGTGTGAAGGCGGCCATCTGGAACCAACGCAGGTAAAGCTCTGAGTTTGGCTCCCCACTGAAACCGCCAATATCACTGCCTGTGTAGGGGATCCCTGAGAGGCCCAAGCCGAGCATAATGGTGATGGTTTGCCGGAGTGCTCCCCACGAACTTTCCACGTCCCCGGTCCAATTCCATGCATAGCGCTGCATGCCAACCCATCCTGAACGGGAGAGAAGGAAGGGTCTCTTGCCGGGTTGGTTTTGCAGTAATGCTTTATACCCAGCCGTGTTCATCAATAATCCGTAGAGATTGTGCGCCTGACGATGGTCACCGGTCTGTCCTTCGAGTGTGTGTCGAGTGTTGAGGGGAAGGGTTTTACCACCCCAAGCGGCGAAGGCAGATGGTTCGTTCATATCGTGCCATATACCAGCGATCCCCTCTTCTAGAAGACGCGGGTATAGATCCATCCACCACTGGCGTGTTTTTGAATCTGTGAAGTCGGGGAAGTGCACCCAACCTGGCCAGACTATGCTTCGGAGGGGTTGTCCGGAGGGAAGTTTACAGAAAGAGTCTTTCAGTACTCCCCTATTATAAATTGGGTAGTTGCGATCGATCTTCACTCCTGGATCGATGATAGCAACGAGGCGAATATGTTTCTCCAGCAGCTCCGTCGCGAGTCGCTTTAAATTTGGGAAACGCTTCCGGTCAACAGTAAAGACGCGATACCCTTCCATATAGTCAATGTCGAGGTGGATTGCGCTGATTGCAAGTTCATGGTGATCGAAGTTGCCGGCTAATTCACGAATGTCTGCTTCAGTTTTATATCCCCAGCGGGATTGGTGATATCCCAGCGCCCAGAGCGGGGGGAGTGGCGGCTTCCCCGTTAGATCACTGAAGCGATTGAGAATCTTATTTGGCGGTCCCGGAATGAAATAATAACGGAGCATGCCACTCTCGAACTGTGCTTCTGCATACTCCTTGAGAGAGACGTACCCATCGAAAGAGTTCTCATAGAAAACCAGGTAGCTGCCCTCACGGTGGAGACATAGGTACACTGGGGCACACAAGTAGAGTGGATCGTGCCCAGATTTATAGCTACCGCCTGGATCCTTGTTCCAAAGTCGGTAGCTGCCGCCGCGTAAGTTCAAGCCTGCAGCTCGCTCCCCCAGGCCATAGAATCCGGCTTGTTCAGGTATTCTTGCTCTATGTGTCCAGGCTTCGCCGACTCGAGTGGGGGGTTCTTCTTCCCGCAGGACATCACCCCCCGCGTCAAGGAAGGTGAGGTTACCTCTCCCGTCAATATCGATGGTAAGGGTATCGCTGTAAAATCTCCATCCTTCGTCTGTTTCTGACAATTCGGTGCTAGCTCCCGGCCAGTTGAAGTCGGCGATGGCGTAGGGGATGGGAGGGATCCCTGGCTTCCAAGTTAGACGGACGACATCGGAATCCAGGAACACGATTTCCAATTCGGCATATTCGAAGTGGAATCTAGCGCCCATCTGGATCGAATAGGCTTCTTGGAGAGAGCCCGTACTAAGCAACTTGTCGCTTGCTCGATCCCGGTCTCTACGGTAGGCGTTGTTTATCCGATCTCTTTGGAAGGCATACAACACAGCGGCGAGGCTGTTGTTTAAGCCTAGTGTACGAATGGATCGTAGGATCGAGAGGATGCCCATGATTTGTGTCTTCGCTCGACTTATCCCAGATTTTGATGTTGAGAAGAGTTTAGCCAATGGGAGTGACGGGCGCAAATGCTCAGGGTAACGCATCCATCAACTTCTGAATTTGTCCGCAAGGTGTAAATTGATGCAAGTCATCCTGCCAATATAGTTACGATCTTGATCATAGTATATTCTGGATAAGGTGCTGTGATTCTAGATGAGAGTGGGTGGATGCTGGCCTAACCGGAAAGATGCAATTACAGTGGCCCTCTATGCGCAGGCTGCGCCTGCGACTGGAAGAAGAGCTTCCTGACTCCATAAAAAAACCAAAACCTCATCACCGATCCTTGATGGAGAGCCCAAAATCAGTTTGAGATTGATCCAAGCACGGGCAAATCTTTAAATAAGCTTCTCGGAGATATAATGCTAGCGGAACTCAGCGCTGTTGGCTATAATCAGCCATTGGTGTTCTCCTATTTAGACTTCTGAGAAAGCAATCTCACGGATGTCATTCGTTCATCTTCACGTACACTCGGAATACTCACTGCTGGACGGCTTAAGCAAGGTAGATAAGCTGGTCCAGAAGGCGAAAGCGCTTGACATGCCGGCGTTGGCGTTGACAGATCACGGCGCCATGTTCGGTGTGATTTCATTCTATAGGGCCGCAAAAAAAGCTGGCATCAAACCGATCATCGGTATAGAAGCGTATCTTGCTGCGCGCACGATGCATGATCGAGATCCAAAATTGGACAGTAGTTCGTTCCATCTTTTGCTTCTCGCGGAAAATGATACTGGATATAAGAACTTACTCCAGATCGCCACTGCTGCACAGCTCGATGGTTTTTATTACCGGCCGCGGATTGACCACGATTTCCTGGCTGAACACAATGAAGGATTGATCTGCACAACAGGCTGCCTCTCGGGGGAAGTCCCGCGCGCTCTTGAACGAGGTCAGGATGAACACGCTCGGAAACTCCTGGATTGGTATTTTGAAATTTTCGACCGCGATCATTTCTTCTTCGAACTGCAGCTCCATGACATCCCGGAATTACCGGAGATTAACAAGAAGCTCATCGATCTGGCTAAACGCTATGATGGTCGTTTCCTCGCCACAAATGACGTCCACTACATCGAACGCGATGATGCCGAACTACAAGATCTGCTCCTGTGTGTCCAGACCGGTTCTCTACAATCGGACCCCGACAGGATGCGCATGACGGATCCATCGTATTACCTTCGCTCTCCCCAAGAGATGAAGCAGCTCTTTGGCCATATCCCAGGAGCAATTGAGAATACTATCTGGATCGCTGAACGCAGTGATGTGGACCTTGATTTCAAAGGATACCGGCTGCCGCATTTCGAAGTAAACGAGGGATTTACCTCCGACAGTTACCTGCGACACCTATGTGATATAGGTCTCCAGAAACGCTTTGGGGATAGCGCTCAGGATTCGGTTTTACAGGAACGCTTGAACTATGAGCTGGGCATTATTCATGAGATGGGTTTCGACAATTATTTTCTCATCGTATGGGATCTGTGCCGTTTCGCCCGCGAGGAGAATATCTGGTACAACGCGCGGGGATCTGCGGCAGGTTCCATCGTCGCATATGCACTTGAAATCACGCTGGTTGACCCTCTCGAGCATGGACTGATCTTCGAGCGATTCCTGAACCCGGGGCGTGTCTCAATGCCGGACATTGACCTGGACTTTCAGGATGATCTCCGTTCTCGAGTGCTCGAATACACCGCGAATAAGTATGGGCGCGATAAGGTTGCGCAGATCATAACCTTCGGGACACTCGGGGCGCGCGCTGCAATACGGGATGTAGGACGGGTGATGGACATTCCACTACCGGAAGTCGACCGGGTAGCGAAGTTGATCCCGAATATCCCAGGAAAACCGATCTCAATCGTGCAGGCACTCGATCAGGTTCAAGCGTTAAAGGAGGTTTATACCGAAACACCCTACTTACAGGAACTCATTGATACGGCGGCGCGGTTAGAGGGCGTGGTTCGACATGCGGGAACACACGCCGCCGGAGTGGTCATCACCGATAAACCGATCACAGAGTACATCCCCCTTCATCGCCCTACAGGTGGGAACCAAGAGGATAACCCAATCGGCGCAGTGACTCAATTCGAGATGCAGATCCTGGACTCCTTGGGGCTGCTGAAAGTTGATTTCCTTGGCCTTTCAACGCTTACGGTGATGGCGCGTGCCTGTGAGATGATTAGCGCTCGCCATGATGTCGAATTGGACATACACACAATCCCTGTGGATGATCCTGAAACCTTTGAGCTCATGGGGCGGGGGGAAGTCCTGGGTGTTTTTCAGGTTGAAGGCGTTGGTATGCGGCGCTATCTGATGGAGATGAAGCCGCGTGAGTTAGCAAATGTGATCGCCATGGTGGCACTCTACCGCCCAGGACCGATGGATTTCATCCCAACCTATATTCGCCGCATGCATGGAGAGGAACAGGTCTCCTATCCGCACCCAGCACTTGAGTCGATCTTCGAAGAGACGTTTGGCATCCCTGTATATCAAGAGCAGATCATGTTTGCAGCCATGGAGATGGCAGGGTACACGGCATCTGAGGCTGATGATCTCCGGAAGGCGATCGCCAAGAAGAAAGCGAAGGGACTGAAGACCCACCGCAAGAAATTTATCCAAGGCTCTGTTGACAAAGGTGTCGATCAGAAAACAGCTGCCGATGTTTTTGACGATTGGGAAAATTTTGCCCGGTATGGTTTTAATAAAGCGCACGCCGCCGATTACGGGGTCATCGCAGTTCAGACCGCCTATCTCAAAACGCATTATCCACTTGAATATATGACTGCTTTGCTATCCGTCTTCAAGCAGGATTCGGATAAAGTGGCGCTCTACATCGCGGATTGTCGCCGAATGGGGTTAGAAATTATGCCACCTGATGTGAATTCGAGCGGCTATGATTTCTCCCCTGAGGATTGTGGCGACGGGAAGGCGGGGATTCGTTTCGGGCTCGGTGCAGCCAAGAATGTCGGTCAAAGTGCAATAGAGACTATTCTGGAAACCCGAGAGGCTGATGGAGCATTCAATACCCTGGAGGAGTTTGCCCGGCGGGTTGATCTGCGCAAAGTCGGCAAACGAGCGCTGGAGAGTCTTATTCGAGTTGGCGCTCTCGATAGCCTCGCGCCGCGCATCGCTATGATGGATTTCATGGACCGCATCATGGCATTGTCCGCCAACCATTTCCGGGCAGCTGAGTCTGGCCAGATGTCCTTCTTTGGGCAGAAGAACGGCGTAAGCGACACCCTGGACCTGCCTCCCGTGACATCGGATATTCCTCAACGCCGTCTCTTGAGTTGGGAGAAGGAATTGTTAGGGATCTATATCTCGGATCATCCCCTGACGCCATATTTGTCGGAACTCACGCAAATTACCACTCACTTTAGCTCCGAACTGGAGGAGACGTCCCAAGGACAGAAGGTTTGTGTCGCTGGGGAGGTGTGTAACGTACGGCCATACCAGACCCGCACAGGGAAGGCGATGGGTTTCGTTACGCTAGAGGATTTGCAAGGGACGATTGAGTTGGTTGTATTCAGCCGTGTCTGGAAGAATATCTCTACCTGGTTGAGCGAAGAAGATATTGTCGTCGCGGTGGGGAAGGTGGATAGCGAGCGAGGCGCTGTGAAGATCCTCGCTGACCAGATCACAACTGATTTCACGCAGGTACAAGCCATTAACGACATTCATAGCAAGGCTGTCCAAACCCCTCCACCTGTGCCTGTTCGTCCGGTGGAGCCCAGAGCGATTACGCAACCGCCAGCAGATTCAAGTGAGGAGGGTGAACTTCCACCTCCCCCTGCAATCGAACCCTTGGATGCTTCGATTGCCCTCACGTTCAAGGGGCAATCTGTAGCGACCTCGGTAGAGGAACCAGATTCCAACGAGCAGGCAGTAACTCTAAAAAGAATCGATCGCCAATTATCGGAAGCTCCGCATGCTCTTCCTCCAACTCCACTTGAGACGTTTCTGGATGGCGAGGTGAAAATGATCACCGTTATCTTGGAGACGACAGGTGACCGGCAGAGAGATGCATTACGAATGCGCAGGGTTCATGGCCTGCTAACTTCGTATCCAGGAAATGATCGCTTTGAGTTCTTGTTATTCGAAGCGTCTCGCCGCTATCAAGTCGATTTCCCCAGTTCCACCACCGGATATTGCCCGGACCTACATGCACAATTAACATCGATGTTAGGTAAGGGTGTGATCCGCGTAGAGACAATGAGGATCCAATGAAACTTCGAAAAATCGCTGTGCTGTCATCTGGCGGGGATGCGCCGGGGATCAATCCCTGTATACGCGCAGTCGTGCGAACTGCACTTCATTACGATCTTGAAGTGATTGGCATTGAAGAGGGGTTCGATGGTCTTATCCGCGGGGAGATGCGGCAATTACGAGCGCGGGACGTTGGGGGGATTATGCAACTCGGAGGCACGTTCCTCCGAACCGCACGATGCCCGGAATTTAAAACCAAGAAGGGCCAGCGGAAGGCGACGCGCGAGCTGAACGAATCGGAGATTGATGGGATTGTTGTAATCGGTGGTGATGGAACAATGCGGGGGACACATGTCCTGGCTGAGATGGGATTCCCGGTGATCGGCGTGCCCGCTTCAATCGATAACGATATCTGGGGGACCGACATGTCGTTGGGCGTTGACACTGCTTTGAATACGATTAGGGAAGCCGTCGATAAGCTTCGCGACACGGCATCATCGCATCAGCGCGCGTTCCTTGTGGTAACGATGGGTCGGAACTGCGGTTACCTTGCCCTCATCTCAGGTGTTATTTGCGGGGCTGAGGTTGTCATCATCCCTGAAATGGAAATCCCAATCGACCAGATTTCGAAAGAGGTCATCGATGCGTATGATCGCGGGAAATCGCATTCCATCATCATCATGTCGGAAGGAGCTTCATATAAACCAGAGGATGTAGCCAATAAGTTAGTCGAGGATGACTGCGGATTCGAAACTCGAATTACCATCCTCGGCCATGTTGTCCGCGGAGGCAGCCCTTCTGCTTTTGATCGCATCCTTGGGACCCGAATGGGTGTGAAAGCAGTGAAAGCGCTAATCGCCGGTGAAACTGATGTGATGACTGGGCTCAACGGGCGCGAGATCGTTATGCAGAAACTCGAAGATGTCGTGAGACAATCCCGTAAGGTGAATCTTGAATTTTATGAAATCACCAAGATGCTTTCCCGCTGACCGGTATAGAAAACGGTAACAGGCATGTTGATGTCGAGTATTCTCGTCTTCTGAACCGCAAAACTAACGATCTACGGATATTCATCTCCTAGGTTTAGAAACCCTCGATAATCCCAAAATTGCCACCAGCTGGGTTTGCTCCCTGCCGTTTTTTATTCTCGCTGGTTTGAAATATCAGAAGGTCATTCCCACTTGAGAAAAATGCGACGCTGTCGATTATCCAGGCGGTTCAACCCTGCTTGCTGTGCGATGATTGCTGCGTCGCTATATTCCTTCGGAGTCAGAGGGCGATCCAGCGGAGGGTACATCGTTGCCCTGTAGGCTGGCCGGTATTGATCCATGAGGTTCAGGTACGTATTGGGTGAAATCTCCTCCGCCAGAAAGCGGACAATTTCTTCCGTGCCGGCGAGGTTCTCAGGCAGGACCAGATGGCGAACAAGTAATCCGCGTTGGGCAACCCCACGCTCACACAGCTCGAGATCACCGACCTGACGATGCATCTCCCCCACGGCGGATCGGTTGATCGCCGGGTAATTTCCGATTTTTGAAAGACGGCGAGCGATGAAACGATCCGCATACTTCATGTCAGGCATATAGATATCGATCACGCCATCGAGAAGCGCAAGAGCCTCGGGCGAATCATAGCCGCCGGTGTTGTATACCAAGGGGATGTTCAAACCTGCTTCAGCCGCGATTACAAGGGCTTCCAGGATCTCAGCGATGACGTGGGATGGGGATACGAAATTAATATTATGGCAGCCCTTATGCTGGAGTTCGAGCATCATGGCTGCTAACTCCTCGCTCTCTACCTCTCTACCAGCGGGTGATTGGCTAATGTCAGCATTCTGACAATACTGGCAGCGGAGGTTGCACCAGGAGAAGAAGATCGTCCCTGAACCTCGCTGACCTCGCAGGGGATTTTCCTCGCCGTGGTGAGGTCCATAAGAAGCTACAAGCGCCTTCAACCCCGTGCGGCACCCTCCAAGTCTCTCAGACCGATCAACGCGGCAATATCGAGCGCACAGATCACATTCCCGTTCATGCTCCCGGGCTTTCTCGGCACGTTCCCTCAATGCACCCGAACGATGGAGTTGTCGATAAGCCGCTTCGAAAGAGGTCATACCCTGATCATAGCAAAGTTTCCGGTCGGCTGCTTCGCCCACAATGAGTCATATCTCTTATCCCGCTGCTGGTCCGAACCTTGCATTAAAAACTCGATGGAGAGTAATGACGCACGACGAGGGAATGCCTTGGAGGGATGCCCGTTATGATAAGAGATGCTTATGGTGGATCGGCGCTTGTCAGCCGAATCCAAGCTTTGCCAGATCCATACCGCGGGAATGCGATCGCCTGGCTGCAGCATTGCACGCAAGCTCCGATGGAAGACTTGGAGTCGGATATTAACAGCTTCCTGGAGACCTTAAATCCATCTGTAAGGGCAAAGTTTGTTTTCCAGACAGGAAAGCTGTTGGAGATCGCAGTCCAGTACTTTGGAAGTCCCTGATTGGAATCCATCATCTGCGATGAAACAGATGATGGATGTTAGATTTCAGTTAGGGTAAGAAAGGGCTTGAGAGCCCAAACCGATTACCAGGAATCTAGAAACGAGAATCATCTCGGATCCCCGAGTTCTTTTGAGAAACCCAGCTTGATAATCCGTGCCCTGGATGTTCACGAGAGAAAAGCCCCGATCAACGATCGGGGCTTTGTGGACCTATAGGTCATCCTATGCTACAACCAGGAGGGTTCCTGGAACGTTCCAAAGACATCTCGCATTACATTGATAATCTCGCCCAGCGTTGCGTAAGAGCGCACGGCATCGAGGATATGCGGCATTGTATTTACGGTTCCCTGGCAAGCGATTCGGAGGTTATCGAGAGCTTGGCCGACGGCGCCGTTATCGCGCGTTCGCCGCAGCTCTTTAAGGCGTGAGACTTGTCGACGGTAGCCTTCAGGATCCATCTCGAGTAGTGGGATGGAAAATGGCTCTTGGTCCTGGTAGGCATTGACACCGATGATATGCCGCTCATCGGTATCGATCTCCCGCTGATAGCGGTATGCCGCCTCCTGGATCTCGCGTTGGAAGTATCCCATTTCGATAGCGGGTAAGACTCCACCAAGATCATCGATTTTACGGAAGTACTCGCGCGTCTGTGCCTCGAGGCGATTGGTCATCTGCTCAACATAGAATGAGCCCCCCAAAGGGTCGATCGTATTGGCCACCCCGGATTCCTCGGCGATGATTTGCTGTGTCCGCAGGGCAATCGTAACAGCGTGTTCGGATGGCAGCGCGAGAGCTTCATCCATTGAATTGGTGTGTAGAGATTGGGTCCCGCCGAGCACGGCGGCGAGGGCTTGGATAGCAACGCGGACAATATTGATCTCTGGCTGTTGAGCAGTCAGGCTGGCACCCGCGGTTTGCGTGTGAAATCGCAAGAGCCAGGAGCGTGGGTTTTGCGCGCCGAACGTATGGCGCATCTCCTCTGCCCAGATACGCCGTGCAGCGCGATATTTCCCGATCTCCTCAAAAAAATCGTTGTGGGCGTTGAAGAAGAAGGAAAGCCGAGGGGCGAAGCTGTCAATGTCTAACCCGCGCTCCACACACCATCGGACATACTCTAACCCGTCTATGAGAGTGAACGCTAATTCCTGAGCAGCGGTCGAGCCGGCTTCACGGATGTGGTAACCAGAGATGGAGACTGTGTTCCAGAGAGGCAGTTTCTCGGTTCCGTATTCGATCGTATCAATGACCAGCCGCATGGACGGATTTGGGGGGAAAATATATTCCTTCTGGGCAATATATTCTTTCAAGATGTCGTTCTGTGTCGTTCCGCGCAACTGATCTGGTTGAACTCCCAGTTTCTCCGCTGCTGCGATGTACATTGCCCAAATAACAGCAGCGGGGGAATTGATCGTCATGCTTGTTGAAACGACATCGAGTGGAATATCAGCTAGCAGGATCTCCATATCCTCCAAAGAGGAGATGGCGACTCCGCATTTTCCAAACTCACCTGTCGCCTCAGGCTCATCAGTATCAAAGCCCATGAGTGTAGGGAGGTCGAAGGCGACCGATAGACCTGTTTGGCCCTGATCGAGTAAATATTTAAAGCGTTGATTCGTCTCCTGGGCTGTTCCAAAACCAGAGAACATTCGCATCGTCCACATGCGTCCGCGATGGAGTGTGGGGTGAACGCCGCGAGTGTAAGGGTACTCACCTGGCAGACCAAGGTCTGAGAGGTAATCCATTTCGGCGATGTCGAGAGGGGTGTACAGCCGGTTAATCTCTTCTGAGGAGGTGGTTATGAAGCGCTTTCGCCTCTCCGGGAAACTGCTTAGACCTTGATGGAGCGTTGTCTTCTCCCATTTCTCAAAAGCATGCTTAATCGACTTCAGGTCATCCGAGCCAAACATGCAACGCCTCCAAACGATGATGTTTACGTTGACTTGGGATTATAGCATGTAGGTCTTCAAACACATGCAAAATAATGCCTTCGGTTCCAACTTGCAGTGGCCTTACAAACTACCCCCATGCTCTGAGAATTATGTAAGAATATGCTCAACAGGACCGTTGGGCGCTTATGGAGCATTATAGGCCTGGGAGGAAATCATGGATAAGAAGCGAAGATTAAGTCTGGTTTTAATAGGTTTAGCCTGGCCAGCAGTAGGCCTTGGATTCATGGCTTTACACTTCGGTTATCTACCGTCGGGCTTGAGCCTGATCGCTGAGGCATTTGGCCTCTTCATAGCGGGCGCGCTCAGTGGGTTGCTATACTTCGGCATTCGAAAAGTATTTAAGACGAATTTAAGTGTGGGATTGGTAAACGTCGGTTATCTGCTCTTCGCTCCGATCTCAATCATGACGGCGCTAATTGCACCTGGGTTGGGGGAGGAGATGGGTTCACCACTCACCTTTGTACTTATCTCCCCGATCATGATCATTCTCTACAGCATGGCAGCGATGGCTGCCGGCCTCGGGATGACATCAAGTTTGGCGATTGCTGCCCAAATTCTCTCAAGTCGACCTCAACAGCCAACAGGGAACATTCAGGAAACGGTTCGCATACACAAATGATAATGGCTCCTCCCGGTTGTTTTAGCCCAACCCCGCCGCTCTCACGGCGGGGTTGCAGGTTAACTCAAGACTATGGGAAAATGTCCGCCAGAGAACCTTTAGGCGCGATGGGAGATATGCAGCGCTAGGAGCAAATCATGACAAAGAATCGGCGAATTACCCTAATGATAATAGGCTTGGTCTGGCCGCTTGTCGGTCTGGGATTCATGGCTTTGCACTTCGGTTATCTACCGTCGGGCTTGAACCTGGTCACTGAAGCGGTTGGCCTCTTCATAGCGGGAGTATTGAGCGGTTTGCTTTATCTTGGCATTCGGAAGGTTTTCAAGACGAGACTGAGCGTGGGATTGGTTGATGCTGGCTATGTGCTATTTGCACCGATTTCAATCATGACGGCGTTGATTGCACCAGGATTGGGTGAGGAGATGGGTTCGCCACTGACCTTCGTACTTATCTCCCCGGTCATGATCATTCTCTACAGCATGGCAGCAATGGCTGCCGGCCTCGGGATGACATCGAGCCTGGCAATTGTCGCCCAAATTCTCGCTGATCGATCTGCACCCCCAAAAGAGATAACGATGGATGTGGAAGGACAACTAAGCGACACTGCCAAGAAGGTTCAGAGTGCACTCGATGTCCTCGGGGTTTCCTTGGATGTGATTGAGCTGCCTATGAGCACAAGAACCGCGAAAGACGCGGCGGCTGCGGTTGGTTGTGATGTGGGTCAGATCGCGAAATCATTAATATTCCAAGGCGAGGATTCGGGGCATGCCTACTTAGTGATCGCCAGCGGGAAGAACCAAGTCGATGAACACTTGGTGGCAGCGAATGTTGGGGAGATGATCCGGATCGCTCCTGCGTCGTTCGTGCGCGCAGAAACCGGATACGCGATCGGCGGAGTCCCGCCTGTTGGGCATGACGTGTCAATCCGAACAGTGATCGATCAAGATCTATTGGAGTATGATGAAATCTGGGCTGCTGCGGGGACACCACGCGCCGTGTTCCGACTCACACCGCGAGATCTAGTTGCTCTGACAAAGGGCACTGTTCTGCGGACGAGCAATTGATCTTCCGCATCCCTCTGTAGCCCCACCCAAGTGAGATCAAGAGATTACGTCAGGAAGGCCGTGTTATTGCTTCCATGGTGCAAGTTCTCGCACCTCTCCGGTAGCTAGTCTTGTAAGACGCCGAAGACCCTCGCCGCTATGATCTACCCTGCCTCAAGAGCACGGTTCACAAAATTGTGTACGTGTAATTTGGATCGCAGGTTACCGCGGGGAAAGTTCGTAAAGCTCCAACAGCACCCCATGGGTGCTTTCGGGGTGGACAAAGGCCATCTTTTTTCCGTTGGTGCCGATGATCGGCTCGCTGTTTATCAACCGCACCCCGCTTGCTTTCAGCGATTCCAGTGAGGTTTCGATATCGGCGACTTCGAAGCAGATGTGATGGATTCCCGGTCCACGTTTTTTTAAATAGCGCGCCACTCCACTTTCATCGGATGTTGGTTTAACTAATTCGATCTCCGAGTTCCCAACAGGCAGGAACGCGACGACGGTATCCTGATCCGGAACTTCTTCGACGCGTGTAACTTTTAGCCCCAGGGCATCGCGCCAGAAGTGAAGCGCGTCTTCGATCTCATCGACAACGATGGCGATGTGATTGATGCGTTTGACTGAAGTCATAATCCCTCTTGTGGTCTTGGGTTTGGGTACATTCTAAGATAGATTTCCGATCATGAGAAATCGCACCTGAAAGGTTTATGCTGCGATTCGAATGCCCTTGTAAGATGAGTTTCGAAGTTCCTGATTCTGACATATGGTCCTTGAATTGAAGGGAATGCTTCGGGTGGTTATTCTCATGTCGCCTACGATGGTAAGCGTCTCTACTCGGCAGGAGGGGAGACCGGCAGAGAAGAGAGGACAAGAATATGTCAGAAGATCGATGGTGAGCGATACTCACCCCAGATCTCGCGCAGGCAAGCGCAGATCTCGCCGAGGGTGGCGCCGGCTTCGACGGCTTCTATGAAGAGCGGCATTAGATTTTCATCGCCGCGGGCGGCTGAGGCGATTCGCTGTAATTCAGATTCCACTTGCTTTGTGTCTCGTTTGGCGCGGAACTCCTTCAAACGAGCTCGCTGTAATTTTTCTATCGAGGGGTCAACCTTCAAGCGCTCAGGCGATGTTGGCTCTTCCGTCTGGAAAGCGTTTACTCCAACGACTACTGTCTCGCCACATTCGATCTTCTTTTGGGTCCTGTATGCGGATTCCTGGATCTCTCGCTGCATGTAACCACTTTCAACGGCTGCCAGTGCGCCGCCGATCGCGTCGATATTTTCGAGGTATGCTCTAGCACGGCTTTCAATCTCGTCGGTAAGTGATTCGATTGCATACGCTCCGCCAAGTGGATCGATCGTGTCTGCGACACCACTTTCGAAGGCCAAAATCTGTTGTGTCCTCAAAGCCACCTGAACAGAGTGAGTTGTCGGTAGGCTGAGTGCCTCATCCAGGCTGTTCGTATGCAGAGATTGCGTGCCTCCGAGGATGGCAGCCAATGCCTGGATCGTAACCCTGGTGATATTGTTCATCGGCTGCTGGGCTGTCAGCGTGGACCCTGCGGTTTGCGTATGGAAGCGCAGCCGCCAGGATCGAGGATCGCGTGCACCGAAACGGTCCCGCAGGATGGAAGACCACATCCTGCGGGCGGCGCGGAATTTGGCTATTTCCTCAAGAAGGTCGTTGTGGGCGTTGAAGAAGAAAGCCATCTGCGGTGCAATCTCATCTACAGACAAACCAGCTTGTATTCCCGTTTCGAGGTAGGCAATAGCATTTGCAAGCGTAAATGCAAGCTCCTGCACAGCTGTAGCTCCAGCCTCTCGCATGTGGTACCCGGAGACTGAGATTGTGTTCCAGCGTGGCACTGAGTCCTTGCAATATTGGAAGACATCTGTGGTTAGACGGATCGCGGGTTTCGGCGGGAAGATATAGGTCCCGCGAGCGACATACTCCTTCAGGATGTCGTTCTGAATGGTTCCTCTTAGAGATGGAAGGTCAACCCCCTGCCGACGGGCGATAGCAATATACATGGCCAGTAGAATCGCGGCAGGCGCGTTGATGGTCATGCTTGTTGAGACTTTATCGAGGGGAATGCCATCGAAGAGCTGCTCCATATCTTCCAGACTGGATATGGAAACGCCAACCTTTCCCACTTCACCGATGGCGAGTGGGTCGTCCGCGTCATAACCAATCTGAGTGGGGAGGTCGAAGGCGATCGAAAGACCGGTCTGACCCTGATCAAGCAAGTATTGGAAGCGTTTATTCGTCTCCTCAGCGGTGGCATACCCTGCGTATTGGCGCATGGTCCAAAGGCGACCGCGGTACATCGTGGTCTGTACACCACGCGTGAAGGGGTGCTCCCCCGGGAATCCCAGGCGGTTGAGGTACTCAGCGTCTGATTTGCAAGGGATATAGAGCCGTTCGATGGGAATTCCTGAGGGGGTTTCAAAGTGGTCATCTCTCTCCGGCATGCGCGCAAGTGACTTTGCCAGCGTACCTTCTTCCCACTTCTTGATGGCTTCCTTCAGACGCTTGATCATTGTCCTCTGTCTCACATTAATCTTTCAATCGACCTGGAGGACGCCCAGTAGTTCAGGGTCGACTGGAGTATGTCCTTTAAGGTTATCAAAGGTAATTGCCTCGAACTCTAAATCCAGGGGTCCGCGGATTCGGTCAAGTAGTTCGAGGTAGGTCGCCTGCACTCGCCGCTCCCAGGGCAATCCCAGCAGATCAGCCACCTGGTGGATCGACTCGATCGAGGGACCTTCGATCTCGATGAAGCAGCCGAAGGGAAGTTCGTCTAGCATCACCTGAACGGGATCGATCTGAAAGGTTTCCCGGTACTTTTCGTAAACGGAGGTGACTATGTAGCCTAAGGCGTCAAGAATCTTGCGGCCGGCCGCGATATCATCGATTTCGATCTCAAATTCCTCACGAGTTTCTATCTGTTCAAGAGGTCGTTTGAAAGTTAAGGTCACTCGACTGTCTTGCCGCAGACGGAGGACCTGCTTCTTGCCGGTGAGCACCAGGTCAGGGGTATCGAAGCGCAGGTTGTGCTCAAGATGGCGATCTTTTTCTAAATGTCCGCCCAAGGCGATGATTCGCTTGCGGATGTCTTCCAAATGACGCAGATAGAACTTCACTTCGATTTCCATGAACGCCTTCTTCAGGTGAGTATCAACATTATTTGATTCTGGTCAACGCTCTCGCCAGTTTTCACACGGAGGCGGTTCACAGTGCCATCACGCGGCGCTTTGATTTCGTTTTGCATTTTCATCGATTCCAGGATGATTACATTGTCACCCTGAGCTACTTCCTGACCTTCTTCAACCGGGATGAGGATGACAACCCCGGGCATAGGTGCTTTGATATGAATATCACCGCTTCGGATTTGAGGGGAAGTGGAGCTCTGACGCAGTCGCTGCTGGCGTTCGTCCTCCACATGAACTTCAAAGAGCTGGCCTTGAAGAAGGACTTGAATACCCGATTCTGTAGTATAGATCGAAGCTTCAAAGGAATCACCGTTGAGGATAAGAGAGTAAATCGGTTGGTCGCCAACGGACTGAAAATCGGCAGTTAACTGCTGGTTATCTACGTCAATCTGTTGATCTGCCTTGATTTCCACTTCGAATTGTTTGTTACCGATGGTGGCGAAGTATTTCATGAACCCTCCACGATCAAGAACTCGGGGCATATAAGGTGTACATCTGGGTGTTGATCAGAATAGCAGCAGCTGATCATGTCTAACGATTCATTCTCTCCCACCTTCCGACCCATTTCCAGTTGCTGGTATCCCGCTTACTGCGACGAACAATCTGGGATGCTTTCTGGCTTTCCCGATGTGTGACAAGTGATCCCATCACGGCCGCGATCATCGCCAAATGTTCTTTCTCATCCTCTAGCTCATCCATGGAGAATCGTTCCTCAACAAAACGCGTATCGAAAGATCCGGCGATGAATCGGTGGGAATCCATAATATGCTGATGGAAGGGAATATTGGTTTTCACACCCAGGATGCGGTATTCCTCCAGAGAACGCCGCATCCGCAAGATCGCCTCCCCGCGTGTCTCCCCCCAACAAATCAATTTTGAGATGAGCGCATCGTAAAACGGGGAGATTTCAAATCCTGCGTAGACACCTGTATCGACGCGAACGCCGGGACCGCTTGGGGCGATGACAGAGTTCAGGATGCCTGTTGAGGGGAGGAAATTGTTATATGCATCCTCGGCATTTATACGGCATTCGAGCGCCCAACCGTTGAGATGGATATCCTCTTGCGCATAGCGCAGTTTGCGGTCGCGGGCGATCCGCAACTGCTCCTTTACGATGTCAATCCCGGTCACAAGCTCCGTTATCGGATGCTCGACCTGCAGGCGGGTATTCATCTCGAGGAAGAAGAACTTATGGTCCTTATCGACTAAGAATTCTATTGTGCCTGCGTTCAGGTAATCCACTGCGCGGGCGGCAGCGCAGGCTACTTCTCCCATTTGTGCGCGCAACTCGTCGTTTATAAACGGAGAGGGGGATTCCTCAAGCAGCTTCTGGTGACGTCTTTGCAGGGAGCATTCGCGTTCACCCAAATGGATGACATTACCATGATTATCAGCCAGAATCTGGAACTCG
The DNA here is from genome assembly GCA_034430395.1 of Anaerolineales bacterium. Lineage (GTDB taxonomy): Bacteria > Chloroflexota > Anaerolineae > Anaerolineales > E44-bin32 > E44-bin32. Next base: position 54,825 of record DAOUEQ010000008.1, read on the forward strand.
ATGTGCCGTGCGTTAAGAATCAATTTTTCGAGATATACATTGCCGTCGCCAAAAGAAGCATCAGCCTCTCTACGCGCTGCTTGAAGCAGCCCGGGCATCTCTTCAGCGGATTTGACTTCACGCATACCCTTGCCGCCGCCGCCTGCCGTGGCTTTTACCAGCAGGGGGAAGCCTATCTCCGGGGCGATTGCCAGTAGGTCATCATCGCGCAGATCACCTTCACCTTCCGTTCCAGGGACGACTTGGATCCCCGCGGCGGTGACCGTGGAACGAGCGACAGCTTTATCCCCCATTGCAGCAATTGCGGATGGTCTCGGACCGATGAATACAAGCCCGGCGTCAAGCACTGCCTGGGCGAAGTCATCACGCTCCGCCAGGAAACCGTATCCAGGGTGAATGGCTCCGGCACCGCTCTTTTTCGCAATGTCGATGATCTTGTCGCCGCGCAGGTAGGATTCGCGCGCAACCGCAGGACCCAGGAGGTATGCCTCATCCGCCTGTCGAACATGTAGAGCAGCGCGGTCGGCTTCGGAATAGACTGCGATTGTGCGCAGACCTAGTTCGCGACATGCTCGAATGATACGCACTGCGATTTCACCACGGTTTGCGATGAGTACTTTTTCAAACATTCCTTCCCTCTAATCTAAGACATGGGTCTGCGATTGCATCTGGGTTGCAAAGAAACGCAGAACTCTTTGGTTGAACTCCTCCGGGATCTCGTGTGGAGGCATGTGGTGAACATCGGGGATCAACCACAGCTGCCCCTTTTGAATCCCTTCCGAGATGTCGATCGCATGTTGGGGGGTCGCGTGTTCATCAAGTTCACCTTGAATAACGAGAGTTGGGCAGGTGATCTTTGGCAGAAGTCTGCGCATGTCCAGCCCCTGTGGATCGGTTTCCATCCAATGTTGGATCCAAGTATCGGCCAGATGCCGAGCCCTGCCCCCATGTTCTCGGTCCAGTACTTTCGAATAGGGCGGCTGTTTTGACGCTTCGGAGATCATTTCCAATCCTGCACGCATTTTGGGCTCAACGTAGATATGGGCAGCGACGACGACCATGCTCTCGATATGATCAGGTCTTTCAGCGGCCATGAGCAGCGCGATCGAGCCGCCGTCGCTATGGCCTACAAGAGAAAGACGGTCAATGCCCAGGTGGTTCAGAAGAGCGAAAGCCTCCTCGGCATCGTCTTGGAGGAAGAACCCATTAAAACTCGAGCGCGGATCCGATCGACCGTACCCCCAACGATCGTACACGATCACCCGCCATCCGGCGTTGGCGAAGGCGCTTATTTGCCGCCGCCAAGAGTGGATCGATCCCAAACCATGATGAAGGAGCAATAAAGTTGGCGCGTCGTCAGACCCATATTGCTCCCAGTACAATTTGTGTCCGTTGACCTCGTAGAAACCCTGATCGCCGGGTTGCTCAGAGCGGGATATTTCCATGTTTTTTAGCTGGATTAGCATCGCGTTTGTTTGAAAGCATCTCCAGACCGTTGATGATGCGCAGTCGGGTGAAACGTGGCTCGATGATGTCGTCCACGTAGCCTCGCGCGGCTGCAATGTAAGGATTTGCGAATTTCTCACGGTAATCCGCCACAAGCTCGGCTCTGCGTTTTTCCGGGTCTTTGGCATCCGCGAGTTCTTTGCGGAAAATGATATTTACTGCTCCCTCGGGACCCATCACGGCCAGCTCTGCGCTGGTCCAGGCCAGGTTAAGGTCACCACGGATGTGTTTGGAGGACATGACGTCATAAGCCCCACCGTATGCCTTGCGAGTGATCAAGGTAATCTTCGGGACGGTAGCCTCGCAATATGCATAGAGTAACTTCGCTCCATGACGGATGATGCCGCCATGCTCCTGCCCGGTTCCAGGGAGGAAACCAGGCACATCGACGAAGGTGATGATAGGGAGGTTAAACGAATCGCAGAAGCGCACAAAACGAGCAGCCTTATCTGAGGAGTTAATATCCAGAACCCCTGCTAGATGAGCTGGCTGGTTAGCGATAACTCCGACGCTGTGCCCGCCAAAACGGGCGAAGCAGGTCAGGATATTCTGCGCATAGTTCTCATGGATTTCGAAGAATACGCCGTCGTCGACGACCAGTTTAATCACATCGCGCATGTCATATGGCTTGCTGGGGTCATCGGGCACGATGTAATCCAGCTCTTCCTCGATACGCAGCCGGTCATCAGATGTGGGGACGAAGGGGGGGTCCTCCATATTGTTCTGCGGGATGTAGGATAGCAATAAGCGGATCATATAGAGACAATCGCCCTCGCTCTCGGCGACGTAATGACAAACGCCAGATGTGCTGGCGTGTTTGTCCGCGCCGCCTAACTCCTCGAAGGTTACTTCTTCGTTGGTGACGGTCTTTACAACTTCTGGTCCTGTGACAAACATATAGGAGGAGTTGCGAACCATGAAGATGAAATCGGTAAGTGCCGGGGAGTACACGGCGCCGCCGGCGCATGGTCCCATGATGGCGCTGATTTGAGGGATCACGCCCGAACTGAGCGTATTCTTGAGGAAGATGTCGGCGTAGGCGCCGAGAGAGACGACGCCCTCCTGGATGCGTGCTCCCCCGGAGTCGTTCAAGCCAATAACGGGAGCGCCGTTCTTCATGGCCATGTCCATGATTTTACAGATCTTCTCCGCATGGACTTCACCAAGGCTGCCGCCGAAGACCGTGAAGTCTTGGGAGAAAACGTAAACCAGCCGGCCGTCGATTGTTCCCCACCCGGTTACAACACTGTCTGCGAGGAACTTCTTCTTTTCAAGATCGAAATCATGCGTCCGATGTGTGACGAACATGTCGGTTTCGCGGAAGGATCCTTTGTCAAGAAGTAGTTCGAGCCGCTCTCGAGCAGTTAACCGACCGCGGTCGTGCTGCGTTTTGTTCCGCTCGGGGCCACCGCCAAGCAGTGCCTTTTCGCGTTGCTTTTGAAGGAACTCGGCTTTGGAGGAATCACTCATTCGTTTTGCTCCTCATAATATTGACGTACTGATGGTCGAGATAGTATCCAGATCGCGAGTAGTAAGCATAGTGTCACTGCTCCAATAGCGAAAGGGAAGGAACTGGTGGCGTAGTCGGATTGCTGAAGCAGTAAGCGATCGATCGACAACCATGCAGCATAGGCGACTGCACCGAAATATGTGAGTTTCGGTGCGCAACTGTGGCCGAAAAAGAGTGCCACCGCGCAGGTCAAGCCGACGCTGCCCCAAAAGCCATTCTTCAAGAATAGATAGCTCTTTGGCACGCTGATAGGGAGGTCGGGAAGCGCAAACCATACCGTGAAGCCGGCAATATGCATCACTGAGAAGGTTAACACTCCTGCGGCGAGCCAGGTTACGAGCCGGGGTCTATTCTTCGATATCAAGGACGATTTTTCCAAATTGCTCCCCGGTTTCAAGACGCTTCTGCGCTTCAGGGGTTTCCTTCAGCGGGAAGTGGCTGTCAATCACTGGCATCAGCAAACCCTGGAAGATCAGGTTCATCACGGTTTGGAAATCTTCATGTGTTCCCATCGTGCTCCCAATTATGCTCAGGTGCTTTGCAAAGACAAAACGGTTGTCGATTTCAAATTTGGGTCCACCAGTGTTGCCGACGGTCAGGATCCGACCACCTTTTTTCGCTGCGCGGAGGCTGAGGGGCATGGTTCCGGCGCCGACATTGTCGACCACCACATCGACTCCTTCTCGTCCACTTGCCTGAAATACCGCTTTTGACCAGTTCCCCTCTTTTGAGCGGTCGATAAGCACATCCGCCCCTAAGGATTCTGCCAGGCGAAGTTTATCTGCATTGGAACCGACGACGAAGACCTTCGCCCCAGCCAGTTTTGCGATCTGAATGCTGGCGCTGTTCACGCCGCCAGAGGCACCGATTACCAGAACACTTTCTCCCGCCTTGAGGCCGCCGCGAGAGATCAGCGAATGCCAGGCAGTTTGATATACAAGACCCGCTGCTGCCGCAGCCGCGAATTCGATCTCGTCCGGGAGAAGAAGCAGGTTTCTCGCTGGGACGATGACGTACTGCGCTAACGTGCCACGAACGGTTTCACCCAACAAGTGCCATTTTCGGCACATATTGTCCTTTCCCGCCAAGCAGAAATCACACTCTCCACAACCGAGGTTAGCGTTGATTACAACGCGATCCCCGACTTCGAGACCTTTTACACCTTCTCCCAGAGAAGATACTTTCCCTGCTCCATCTGCGCCGGATATGTGTGGGTATTCGAGCTTCAATCCCGGCCAGCCCACACGAACCCACAAATCGAGCCGGTTTAAGGCTGCTGCCCGCAATTGAACCTGGACTTCACCTGCGCCCGGTTCTGGGGCAGGGAATTCATCGTAGCGTAATACTTCGGGATCTCCATGTTGGTCGAAGAGAATCGCTTTCAAGAGGTCCCCTCCTTCTATCCTTGAATCATTTTAGATTGTACCCGCGTTCATTGATGTTCCACTTTATGGAGGTAGAAAAGCAACCGTCCATGACGATTATAGCGTGGATGGGTTGTTCCATCTTCATAGCTCGAAGTGATTTTCTCGAATGCTGCAGTCTCTTCGGGAAGGATCGCAAACAACGTGAAGGACCCTTGGGGGGAAAAATCTTGGGGTAAATCGTATGGCGGCTGCAAGTCGTATGCAGGTGCATTGGGAAGTAAATATGCCAGGCTGGGGATCGAGTGCACGGACATCCGATCGCCGCCTATGAAAAATAGAGGTGTCTGCGGCGGCTCATCCTTCAGGAGTTCGATTATCTCTTGGGTCACTTCGCCGTTAAGGCTACCGTAGTTCTCGGTGGGTAAATAATCGATGAAGAGATGCTTAATATTTTCGCCCATCATTAGGATCATCAGCAGGGATGCACAGGCTACCGCGACGGTTTTTATCGATGGCCACCGCTCGCTGATGAACAGATAGATACGATCAAGCGTGGAAGCCATTAGTATCGCCAGAATCGGAGAGAGAAAGAGCATCCGCTGTCCGTTTGGCGCTTGGATGCTCAACCCGCCTACAAGGAGTGTGGCCAGGATTGTGATCAGGATCAAACCATAGCGAGCGTCGCGGAAATGTAGTACGCAGTAGACAACTCCTATCCAGAAGATCCAGGCCGAAGCTCCGATCAGCATGGGGATCCCGGATCCATAGTAAACCCCCTGGATCTCGGCGACAGTCAAACCGAGTGCGGTCACCCAGATTTGTTCGAGCACGAGTCCGAGGGGTGTTGTCCCAAGTGCTTCAGCGGCAGGTCCGATCCAGCCAGGTACGAGCATCGAGACCCTACTGGCGGTGAAGAACAGGCTCTCAGGGTGGCGAATGTACAACAGCACGAGAGGCAGGGACACACTCAGGGCGATCAGTACCATGCATACAATTCCTGGCAGGCGGGAGTTTAGGCCAACGCCTCGGCGTATAAGCCAGATCATCCAGAGAGTAAGCAGGATGGGGATCAGATGTGACGTAGTGTAGAAATATTGTGCGATGCCGAGAGCAAGACCGGCGAGCAGGAATGATCGGCGTTCGTTGGCTTCCCATGCTTGCCATAAAGCGCCTAGTGCGAGGATGAAGAAGAGCCCATCCCATATGTTGTTATAGGCGACGCGGCTGAAGAAGATGTGGTGGTGGAATGCCATCAACCATGCTGCGCTGAGGGTGGCGACACGCCGGTTGAAAAGCGATCTGCAGGCCCAGTACAGGGCAGGAATGGTCAACGCTCCAGCGAAAGCTGAGACCCAGCGGATGGCGATCACTGTCCTGCCTAAAACACGTTGGGATAGAGATAATATCCAGAAGTAAAGCGAGGGGAAGGAGAACCAACCCAAGCCGAGAATATTACTCCTGCGACCATCAAGGAACTCCCATGCCGTGAGTCCCGCAGAACCCTCGTCCCCGCTGAGAACGTAGGGCATGTGGTCCGCGCCCCACGCACGCAAGACAAAGCTCGCAAGAGTGAGCGCGAGGATAAGGACGATCTCCCAGCGATCCCAGCGTTTGCGTTTCTGAGGCAGACTGGTTCTCCAGCAGCCGATAATGGTCAGAGTGATACCGGTAAGCCAGAGTGGTGCGGCGATTCGACTGATGGCAATCGTGTTGTCGCCAGTTGCGGTGAACGCGGCAGTGGAGAACAGCAGCCCGAAGAGGATCATCCACCCTCTTTGGGGCGTGATCGCCAGCCAATCAGCGAAGCGGTTAATGGACACGCGCACCAACCATTTCCAGATTAATACAGCTCGAGTTCTCGGACATGGATTTTGAACGGGTCACCCGGTGTAAGGCTTTCGATCTCGATAACCACTTGTTCGATATCCGTAAGCTTTTTCCCGAAAGATATTTCGACTGTGGGATCGTCAGGCAAGTCTCGAAATTCTCGGCTGAAAGTGAGTGGTACTTCGTCACCCTCTGAATTCAGAGAAATCGTGAGGATGAGATCCATGCTGCCTGTGGTGGCGCGAATCCCAGCCAGGTCGATCGGCTCACTGAAGGTAAGATGAAAGACGGCTGGGTTGGCGTCGAATACCCGGGCGAGCGTGAAAGTGTCCTGATCGAAGATATGGTGAATCTCGCCCAGATCAAGATAGGGATACTCAACCTCTACCTGCTGTCCAGCGATGGTCACAAAGCTTGATCGAGACCTTAGCCGTTCGGCTTCCAACGCGGCGAAGATTGCATTCGCTTCGGGGGAATAACTCATTCGCAGGAAGGTAAAACCGTCTGAGCCATCTGGGTAGGGGACGATCTTCACGATCGTAATTCCCCCGATAATTTCGCTCGTGCGCAGCTCTTGGACTTCTTTTTCGGTAAGCACAAAGACCATGTTTTCATCAAGCTCCCTGCGCATCTCAAGAAATCCTGTCGCGTTGCCGATCTCAACACGATAGTCGTCAGGCAGCATGAATTGCTTCAAGATATGTGCCCCATTTGCCCAAGTGGGGGTGAGATAGATCCTATCTTCGGGATGGGAGCTGAGATGCTGAGAGATGGCGCCGAAAACTTCCTTGGTGCCATATTGCATACCCCCGAGGCTGAAGTCTTCCTCCCAGGTCGGTCCATTGGTGATCGCCTGCCTCAGAATAACCAGGTTGCAAGCGGCGAGGAGTGTAAATACTCCAATTGAAACGAAGCGAGCGGGAATTTTCTTGGATATCAGCAGCATAAGAGAGGACGTCCCGAGAGCGGTGATGGTCGCGATTGGGATGGTCATCGACAGCAGGCGGGTGATGCCTACGCCGACGACAATGCCCCCCATCGGGATGGCCAGTACTGCTGCGAGAAGCACACGATACTCAGGTTGTCGGATCTCGCGCAATGAGATAATCAGCCCGACGAGGAACAGGGGAAGAGTCGCTAACCACATATGCCCGTAACTATCCATTTGATGTCGAGCCAGATCTGTTTTGTTGGGGAAGAACCAATACGCTGGGCTCAACCCTCTCATGTAGTAGCGAGCGGATAGCGCCAGCTTCTCCGTCAGTGGTATGTTCTCCAGCCAGTGACTACTCAACATGCGCAGGAATTCTTGATGTTTACCCGGCGTCTCCAGTTGAAAGCGGAGATACGGCAGACCGAGGAGTAGAACGAGAATAATTCCAGGGAGGATTGTGTTTCGATTCTGCCAATGGTAGCGGGCATCTACAATTAAAAGCAAAAGCCCTGTCATTGCGATGATGATTTGTCCGGGTCCGTAGGAGTAAAATGTCAGAGCGGCGAAAATCAATGCAGGATAGAGAAACCGTGGAGACCGCACTCGATAATTCAAGTAAAAGAATAGGAAGCAGGTGTAAACAGATACCATTACGCTGGTCTCAAATGCAGTGCGCGAATGCAGGAACCAAGCAGGTGTGATAGAGAGGAATAGGATGCCCAACCAGGCTGATTGGATCTTGAAGATCCGTTTTAAAAATAGACCTAAGAAGATTGGCGCTAGAAGTGTGAACAATGAAGCCGCGGCGCGGGTAACGTAGATTGATTTCCCAAAGATTAAGGTGGGTATGATCTGGAGATATACAGAGAGGTTGAGGTTGTACTCATAGACGTTCTTGAAGTAGGTCGGGAAGAGAGTGTCGTCATAATTGCGGAAGCCATCACGCACGAAGTCCGCTGCCAGGTTCGTCTGTATGGCTTCATCGGTGAAGAAATAGATGGGAAAATCTTCAAGGGCGGTCAGGCGGGTGAACGTATAGATAAGAAGTGAAAGAATAAATAATAGAGTCTCCAGGGAGACTTTATCCTGTGAGATTAGAAGTTTTCTTTGACGAAAAAAAAGATTGATTGAACACGCAAGCTTACGCAGCGCCGATGAAAAAGTGGGTAAACGTGATCTGCTCGATACAGGCTGGGGCACTGGCATCGATTGTTCTGAGATGCTGTCCATGGGGTCTCCCCACCATGTCCCGGAAGGGCCTAGTTCAATCGAGGTTGGCTCCTGGGCTCATCGGCAGCATGGCGTGCGAAGCCCCTCAGGGCTTTCTTACTTTATACCAAGTTCCAATCTTGAAATCACCAAGCGCTGTATCTCGCTTGTACCTTCATAAATCTCTGTGATTTTGGCGTCTCGGAAGTAGCGTTCGATGGGCATCTCTTTTGAGTAACCCATCCCGCCGTGGATTTGAACGGCGGCGTGGGCGCAAAACATCGCTGTTTCCGAGGCATAGAGCTTCGCCATAGAGGCTTCAAGCGTATAACGTCCCCCCCTCTCCTTGGCGTTCTGCTTTGCCAGCGCAGCGTTATAAATCAGCAGCCGGCTGGCTTCGATCCTCGTTTTCATATCCGCGAGCGGAAAAGATATCCCCTGGAATTGGCCGATCTTCTTGCCGAAAGCCTCTCGCTCACGCGCGTATTCAAGGCTGGCCTCATAGGCAGCCTCGGCGATGCCGAGCGCTTGCGATGCGATCCCTATTCGCCCAGCGTCGAGGACGGTCATTGCAATCTTGAATCCTTCACCCTCTTCTCCCAGGCGGTTCTCCACTGGGCAGCGGTAGTCCTCGAAGACGATCTCGCTTGTCCCAGAGGCACGAATGCCCAATTTGGGTTCCGGTTTCCCGAGATGATATCCAGCCTGGTTGGCTTCAGTGATGAAAGCTGTCACGCCTCTGTGTTTCTTCTCCGGATCGGTCATGGTGAAGAGCAAGACGTAATCCGCTTTCGGCGCGGAAGAAACCCAAGATTTCATTCCATTGATGACATAGACATCCCCGTCGCGCACGGCGCGCGAGCGCATCGTTCCGGCATCCGAGCCGGACATTGGCTCGGTAAGGGAATACGCACCGATCGCCTGCCCTGAGGCTACGGGTTTCAAGTATTTCTCATTTTGCTCCTCGGTGCCAAAACGCAGAAATGCATAGCAATATAGCGAGTTGTTTACGGACATGACTGTTCCGTGCGCGGCATCGGCTTTACTTATCTCCTCCAGCGCCAGCACATAAGAGAGGGTATCCATCCCCGCGCCGCCGTATTCCTCGGGAACTTCGATCCCCATGAAGCCCATATCGCCCATTTTACGGAGGGTTTCGATCGGGAAATCGCCACTCTCATCGAACTCGGCGGCGATGGGTGCAATTTCGTTTTGTGCGAAATCGCGCGCCGCTTTTTTAATCATCTTATGTTCTTCGCTCAATTCGAAGGAAGGACCCAATGCTGCCTTGCCATCCGTCATGCCAGACCTCCAGTTAGGTTGATATTGGATGTGTAGATTATATAGCAGGAGTGTTGGGAGGGTCTAATTGGATTATGTGTGTTGGGTGTTATGGGAAACCTGCGAGGGCAAGATGGATTAGGGGATATCGATCTCGGTCTCGCAGGATTTATGACCGCTGTCCGTGCCCGCACCACCGTCGCAGATGTCAGTATCCTGGCTGCCCTTGAGGCTGTCATTTCCATCCTGACCGAGAAGGACATCATTGCCCTTCTGCCCGTCGAGGGTGTCGTCTCCACCGCCGCCGATGATGCAGTCGTCACCATCACTCCCGCGGAGGGTATCGTTTCCTGCAGTGCCTAGAATCAGATCATTACCCGCCGTCCCGTTACCGGCAACGACAATAGTAGTAAGGTTGAGGCTGTTGCATTCCACGGGTTTCAGGTTGTTGGCGGTGATGGAAAAGCTATCATGATCCAAACGCGAGGCAGGAACGCTGTTTGTGGCAGCGAAGGCCGCGGCTGTGCTGACGGCGATCAGCGCAATCAAGAAGACTCCCGTGAAGCGTAATAGTCTGGATGGCCTCACTTCTTTTTGCCCTTCTTTTTACCAGCGGAGGTTTCATCCGTTTCTGGTGAACGTTCCTCCCCTTCATCAGGTTCTGTGACCGCCAGGAGGAAGCGATAGGTGATGTCTCCCTCCTGCAGGAGGTAGGTGTGTTGGTTGGCTTTGACATAGTGAAGGATCATCGAACCGGTTTTCTCAGCAAGCTTAGCAAGATCTTCGAAACGATCTACCTCAATATCTTCACTCGCAGCTTTTACAGGCAGCTCTCGAATGTCGAGCAATACTTCCCTGAATTGGATTCGAATTTTCTCGCTTGGGCTTTGCATCGAGGCGCGCAGGAAGGGATATAGAATTGCGGCGATGCCGAGCAAGGAAATGCCCAACGTCACGCCTGCTATCCAGCGCGCTGTTTGGACTGTGGGTTTGAGCCCCAGAATGTTCAACGTTGCCGGGACCTGCTGCTGGCGGGGAAGGAAACCGGACTGAACAGGTGAGAGAGGATCGATCCCTTCTCCAAATGGACTACTCCCTGCCAGATAGAATTGGGTCTCATCCAATTGGAATTTTAAGCTAGGCGTGAATGTATCCTCGAAGGTTAGATCTCCAAGGTTGCCCTGGACGTTCACATCTGCGATGATGTCCACGTTAAACACCTGTCGATTGAGAGAGGTGTTTGTCTTCAGTCGGTCAATGAGCGTCAAGATGTATCCCAGGTTGACCGTGGCTTCCGTCGAAAATGACTCACCTTGGAATTCAGTATCTGGAGAGAGCTCAATCTGACGCCGCCAACCGTTGGGTTCGCTGACCTCGAGGGAGATTTGATAATTTCCCGTGAGGTCTTTAGTCTCCGGCGTCGAGAATTGATAATCTAAAGTTAAGTCAAATTCATGTGTCAATGCGTGAAAGATGGCCTCGCCCGGCTCGATCTTGCCCTGGTCATAAATGCTTGGTGAGCCAACTGCATTATATGAGAAAGTCCCTCTATGTTCATAAGGGATGTCGGCGGGGACTGACTGCGTTAATGGGGCGGAGAATGCAAAGACGCCGAGCAAGATCGCTCCAAGCAAAATGGCAAAAAGGGCAAATAACATTCCTTCTAAATAGCCCGAAAAGTAAAGCGACCTGCTTCGCTCCGTCACCGTCTGATTATCTTTCTTGGGTTGTTTCTCACTTATAAGCGAATTGCGTGAAAAAGTTAGTAAAACCATAAATCCGATTGCACAAGAAAGCAAGACAATCCCCAACGATGAACGTAATTTCAGGATGATATTTGCTGCACCGGGGATATGGATCCAGGATTTGCCGATTAGTTCCGATGATTTCGGCTCGTACGAATCGATCCAGTCGTTGTTGTCACCTTTGAATGTATAAGTGTCCCCTTCTCGTTCGATAATTCGATGGATGACAGGACCAATTGTTGGGTGGCGATAGGTCACAACGTCTCCGACGTTATAAGTTCGTTCCTCGTGGCCGATAATCAAATCGCCGTAATGCAGGCTGGGTTCCATGCTCGCTCCGGCGATCAAGACGTAAGACGCCTGACCGCCGAATTGAACCGGCGCGAAAGTGAACCATAGTGCCGCTATGAGCACCAGGATCAGCGCCGAGAGAAATGATTGCGAAAGTCGTGCATTCAGCTTCATATCAGGTTTGTGCCAGGGGGCACAATCACTGTAAGAGTGAGTGTGCCCCGAAATGACACGCCTTGAAGATTAGTTGGACGTTTGACTTAGTCCGCAGCGACGATTCGAAGCTGTGTCGCGCTTGTGACTGCCACACTCATTGCGCAATTGGTTACATTGGTTCCACTGATCGAGCCAGTGCAATCCGTCCAGTTTGCTCCGTTATCAAGCGAGACCCAAACGGATGCGACTGTCGCTTGGAGATCGAAGGATATCGCATCGATATCGCTCGGATCACTATCGCCAAAAATGCTGTAGTTGACAGACACGATGTTATAACCACTTATTACGGTCGCTCCATCACCAGCGGATGTTGCCTCAACAGTGTTAGTGGCAGCGAAGCCATATACGGATGCAGCGAGGATGAGTGCTAGTACGAGCATTCCGAAGCTGCGGGGTCGAAGGATTGATTTCATCATAACCTCCTTACGTGGTTTGTCTCTTCGACAAGATTTTGTTTCACCTCGGATTTTATCAAAGAAGAGGTTCAATTAACCTTTCAAGCACCTTACGTAAGGTTGGTGAAAGGTGACCACTTTTTGACCTATGTTCGTGCTCGGGGTTGCAATTCACGTGCCGTTGGTTTTATGCTAGGTAAAGCACTAGGCTAATGTTGATGCGCTGGGGCAGATGCTTTGACCGCGCTTTGTGCAACGGGTACAATGACCCCATTCTCGTTTCGTGGAGGTGAAGGTGACGACGAAGGCTAAAGGTGAAGTCGCGCAGGCGATTACGGTGGATATTTTCAACCATCTGGTTAACCTCGCCGCGTTTGAATTGTCACCCGATGAAGGGGAATACCTACGGAAGGAATTAAACGAACAACTTCGGGCGATCCGCGAGTTGGAGGCGATTGAAGTCTCTGAGGAAATCCCCATCACATCCCACGGCGTCCCATATTCAGCGGCGATCATGCCATCCCTGAGGGAAGATATCATCGAGATATGCCCCGAAGCAGATGACATACTCGACCAAGCTCCAGAGGTTGAAGAGCGCTACATCGTCGTGCCAGACATCCCCGCCGAGACGCTGGAATGACGGAACATTTATGTGATCTACCCGCACACGAGCAGGTTCGACGGATTAAAGGCGGGGAGATCTCGGCTATTGAGCTCTTGAAATCGTCGCTTGAGCGGATCGATGCTGTTGAAGGCCGCCAAGCCACTACTGAACCATACACTCCAAATCCCGCCGATTTGGAGAAAGTGCATGCTTTCATTACTGTAACTCGCGAGCGCGCACATGCCCGGGCGGAATCTATCGACCGGAAGATCGCCGCGGGCGAAGATCCGGGACCACTGGCTGGCGTGCCTCTGGCCGTGAAGGACAACTTCTGCGTGAGGGACACTCCCTCCACCGCTGGCTCGAAGATCCTGGAAAATTTCATCGCTCCCTACAGCGCTACACCGGTGATAAATTTAGAGGACGCCGGCGCCGTTGTCGTTGGGAAGGTCAATCTGGATGAATTCACCTTTGGCTCTTCGAACGAATCAACTGCATTTCTGCCCTCGGTTGGGAACCCGTGGAACCCCGCTTATGTCCCTGGCGGATCCTCGGGAGGCAGCACAGCCGCGGTTGCCGCAGGTGAAGCGGCAATCTCGCTGGGAACGGACACGGCTGGTTCGATTCGACAGCCGGCGGCATTTTGCGGTGTCGTCGGCATGAAACCGACCTACGGCCGCGTATCTCGCTATGGGTTGATCGCTTTCGCCTCATCCTTGGATTGCCCGGGTCCTGTCGCCAGGAATGTCACCGATTCAGCCCTGATGATGAATGCAATTGCTGGACCCGACCCGCGCGATGCGACTGCTGCGAACGCTCCCGTCCCGGATTACAGCCAGGGCTTGACGGAGGGTGTGAAAGGGTTGCGCATCGGTTTATCACCTGATTATTTCAAACTGAAGTACCCCGATCCGGAAACTGGCGATCTTATCGAGCAGCCGATCTCGCCGGAGATCGAGCGTGCTGTCCTGGCGGCAGCACAGACCTTCGCCGAAATGGGCGCCGAAATCGTCGAAGACATTCCAATGCCCAACACACATTACGGCGTCCCGGTCTATTTCGTGATCTCCCGTGTCGAGGCGGCCTCTAATTTGCATCGATATGATGGTGTAAAGTACGGTTACCGTTTTCCAGGCGAGGAGGACAATCTCCGCGAGCTTTATAAAATAACACGCGGCCGGGGATTCGGGATACAACCCAAATTACGGATTTTAATGGGGATGTATGTCTCCGCAGAGCAATATGAAAAAGGGTATTACGAGCGCGCTCTGCGGGTGCGCACGCTAATCCGAGACGATTTTGAGCGCGCCTTCGACCCGGGCGGGCTCTTTAATCTGGATTGCATACTCACGGCGACGACGCCGACAACCGCATTCAAGCTCGGTGCGGTTTATGGCGATTCGGTGCTCATGCAGTACGCAGACTTATTGACCGTCCCCGCTAATCACGCAGGCATTCCTGGGTTATCGATCCCTGCGGGATTTGGAGAGAACGGCTTGCCGATCGGAATCCAACTCCTTGGTCCAGATTTCTCTGAGGCGACGTTGCTTCGCGCGGGTCGTACCTTTGAGATAGCAACCGAGGCGGAGGCGTGGCGCGACCTGCGGCCAAAAGCCCTCGAAAGTTTGTAGGTTTCATTGAAATTAGTAACTATGAAATGGAGTAAATTCGCATGGAAAGGATAGAACGCATATTTGGATTTCGTCTTTGGCTCTTAATTCTTCTCCTGCTTGTCACGCCTCTTGCGGCTTGCGGAGGCCTACCCGAGGCGGTAGTAGATATCCAAGAAACAGAAGCGACCGGGGATGGAGCAGGTGAGGGAAAAGAACTGCAGTGGGATTCCCCTCCCGAGCTCACCATTGATATAGATAAGGTATATATCGCCACTCTCATAACAGAGAAGGGTGAGGTGAGCGTTGAGTTATTTTCGCAAGATGCTCCGATAACCGTCAATAACTTTATCTTTCTCGCCGAGCAGGGTTTCTATGATGAAACGACCTTCCATCGAGTATTGCCGGGGTTTATGGCACAAGGTGGAGATCCTACAGGCACTGGCACGGGAGGACCAGGTTATCAATTCGAGGATGAAATCATCCATGGTGTACCCTTCAACCAGGAAGGATTACTGGCGATGGCGAATGGTGGTCCCGATACCAACGGCAGCCAATTTTTCATTACCTATGGCGCAGCCTCCCACCTCAATGGTTTGCATACAATCTTTGGGAAGGTCATCGAGGGGATGGATGTTATCAATGCCTTAACGCCACGTGATCCGGCGGAAGCTCCGGACTTTCCAGGAGATCGTCTGATCCGCGTGGACATCGAAGTTGTTGAGCACAGTCAGCTGCCCACACCAACACCACTGCCAGAAGCGGTGATTCCCGTATCTGAGGACGGACGTCCGCTCGCGGAAATCTTGCCTGCGGAGAGGGGAGGGCTTTTCAACCGAATGCCGGAGATGATCATCGATTTGGACAAGGAGTATACGGCTACAATCGAGACTTCTAAAGGTACGATTCGAGTTGAGTTCGAACCACTTTCAGCTCCGGTGAGCGCGAACAATTTCATCGTCCTGGCAAATCTTGGGTATTGGGATGGTTTCCCGATCAGCAATGCACAGCCTGGGACCTTCTTCGTGACGGGTTCCCCAGCTAGTCGACCGGATAGTGATATCGGTTATACGCTTCCCTCTGAGAACGGAAGCGTCGCCACCAAGGGCGCGTTTGGATACTGGTTCCGCTCGGATGTGTTGGCTTCCAGTGGCAGCCAGATCTTCATCGCCCTTGATGACCTTCCAAGAATGGAGGAGTTCTTCACTATTTTTGGATATGTCACCGATGGACTCGAAGTAGCTGAGGCGCTCACGGTAGAAGACCAGATTGTCCGTATCACAGTCGATATTAAGTAGGGATCATCCTTTGGGGAATGGGGCACCATCGATGTCAGACTACGAAGCCATCATCGGTCTCGAGACGCACATCCAACTGAATACCAATTCGAAGATTTTCTGCGGGTGTAAAGCGGATTCTTGGGGTGACCCGCCCAACACGAATATCTGCCCGGTTTGCACCGGACTGCCGGGTGTTCTGCCCATCCTCAATCGAGCTGTTGTGGAGAAGGCGGCGCTGCTGGCGTATGCGATGCACGCCGATTCGATTCAAGCGCGTTCGTACTTAGCTCGCAAGAATTACTTCTACCCCGATCTTCCCAAAGGGTATCAGATCAGCCAGTATAACGAACCGCTGGCGTTGGGGGGGTTCATGGATGTGCCGCTTTCAGAGGGTGACCATCGTCATGTTACGATCACCAAGCTTCATATTGAGGAGGATGCCGGGAAGACGGTCTTGCAAGCGGGACGCAGGTTGATCGATTTCAACCGCTGTGGAGTTCCACTGGTTGAGATGGTTACGGGTCCAGATTTGCGGTCGGCTGATGAGGCGGCACAGTATCTCATTCGTTTACGGCAGCTCTTGCGCTGGTTGGGGATCTCCGAAGCGGATATGGAGCGCGGCCATCTTCGCTGCGATGCCAATGTGTCCATTCGCCTCCAGGGTTCGGATGTGCTCAATCCAAAGACAGAAACCAAGAACGTAAACTCGATTGAGAATGTGCGCGATGCCATCCAGGCTGAGATTAAGCGCCAGATACGTGAAGCAGAGGCAGGTCGTGCCATTGAAGCCTGGACATTGGATTGGGATGAGGACAGCGGGACGCTGCGCAAGATGCGCGTTAAGGAAACCGAGGCAGATTATCGGTATTTCCGTGAACCGGATTTACTCCCGATCGAGCTCGATGAGACCTGGCGAGACGAGATTCTATCCGCTCTCCCTGAATTGCCGTTGGAACGAAGGGCGCGTA
This sequence comes from Anaerolineales bacterium, assembly GCA_034430395.1. Classification (GTDB taxonomy): domain Bacteria; phylum Chloroflexota; class Anaerolineae; order Anaerolineales; family E44-bin32; genus E44-bin32. The sequence goes on from DAOUEQ010000008.1 coordinate 71,568, forward strand.
TTGCCAAACAGTTCGATATCCCGATCTACGATGCGGAGATTCTTACCGAGGAGCGCAGCCTGGCGGATTTTTTTGAAAAGGCTGTTGAGAAGTATGGCGGTGAGCCGAAGATGGTGTCGAACTGGCTGATGAATGATGTGCTGCGCATTATTCGTAGTAAAGGGGTTAAGGCGGGTAACCTCCAATTACAACCTCGCCATTTGGCAGAGATCATCCGCATGGTCGACGAGAAGAAAATAACGACGAACACAGCAAAGTCGCTCCTGGATCAAGTTGAGGAGACAGGAAATGCGCCCATTGAAATCGTTGAACGTGAGAATCTGGCTCAGGTATCCGATGAAGACGCTCTGCGTCAGGTGATTACAGAGGTGATTGCCGAGAACCCCGATCAGGTGAAAACGTACCGCTCCGGAAAAGAAACGGTGATCGGTTGGTTTGTGGGGCAGGTCATGCGCGCGACTCAGGGTAAGGCGAATCCCCAGCTAGTCCAGGAGCTTCTTGGCGAGATCCTCGCCGAGGAATAGCAGGGAGGTATTTTATGGAGGTGTTCACGGAGGGGTGAAAACTATTGGGGGGCAGGGCGAACAGTTTGTGGCAGCAGGAGGTGGTTTACACTCCCCGTTTAGTCTGAAGCTCTAATTTGTAGACTCATACAGAATCCAGCTGATTCGTAATTTGACATCAAGCCGAAACACAATCGTCAGGCGGCGCAATCCGTCTCTTCGTTATCTAGAAGAGATGTCCAGACGCCGCGTTCGTTTTGACTGGCAACTAATCAGGCACCTGGCAGTGTTTTCATCCCAGCGGTGTTGATCCTCACTCCCTTCGGTAGGGGGCTTCGCTCCCCAAAAAACGGGGTAATTCGCCCCCCCAAAAAACGGGGGACTTCGCAGGATAGGTCTGCGAATCGAGGCGACTTGTAGATATCCAATAATAAACAACAACCGGCAGGGGAAAACTCCACTGCCGGTAAACTGGCTATAAATGATAAAAGCGATATGTAGTTTTAAGTCTTACGTAAGGCTTATCGCAATTAGCTTCCGAAGACCAGGAACATCGAGACGAGCGAAAGGAAGACTGCCACGAAGAACCCGATCGCAGCCATCTGGTGGTGCTTCTGGTTGCGGAAGTTGATCATCTCCAGGTAATTATTGAAATCATCAATGGTCTTCTTGGTGATCTCCTCCGATTCGGCATCGCCCGGTTCTCGATCACGATCTCTAAATGCAAACGTTCGCAGGGGCTCCCCTGAGAGTCGCCATTGCATATAGGCTAGATAGGCGAAAATCGCAGCGAGTATGAACCAGATCGGGAAAATTACAGTCGACATTATGCATTCCTCCAGAATCCATGCCCTAAGTTTATGGCAGGACCATGAGTTAGAAGATAGTACAGAATCGGTTTCAACGCAATTGAACCGCTCATCCTATTGTAGGTTGTAACTATTATCTCATTAAAATCTAAACACACATATTTCAGAGGGAGAAAAAAGAGCGGTAGCACCTCGTAGTTGCATTTCAGGGCATGAAATCGTAGGCGATGTAATCTCCGACCGGGCGCACAATCTCCTCCACAGCAGCCCTAACACTGCCTATCATGAGTGCCCAGTCGCCGCGGTTTCCGGTGAGAAATAGATAATCCTCGCTATTGACCCAGCGGAATTGCGTACCGGTACCTAACGGCAGTGGCGGTTCCCCGGTTGCTCCAAGCTTAAGATCCTTCGGACCTACAGAGTAAACGAAAGCAGAGCTGTCGGGTGACCATCCAATCCAGCGTAGATTTCCGGTTGAATAGACGATCTCACCGCTGCCATCTTCATCAGCAATGACGAGATGTCCCTCATTTTGCTCACTTCCCGAACGCATGAAGGCGATCTTACTGAGATCAGGCGCGATTACGGGTGCGCCGAAAGCCTGTGGGAAGAAGGATTGACCATTGATAAATGCCGTCTGGGCCGGTGGGCTGCCATCCACGGATAGGATCCAGACCGTGCTTGTGGGATTGGGAGCCAACGGGTCTTCTGAAGGGATAACGACGGCGAAGTGTGAAGAATCTGGAGACCAGACTGGCTCCGGATAGAAAGTAAATTCACTATAGGTCATCACCATTGTAAAGGTCAGGAGGTTGGGGTGTAGATTGGAGCCATCTGAATCGGCGAGACCTATACTATCAGCCCGGATGATGGCTAACTTAGTCCCATCTGGCGAGGGATAGAAATCACCGCCACTCCCGGGCGCAAGCAATCTCTTCAACGATTCTGTATCCACGTCGATCGATAATACATCATCATTTTTAATGGATCCCGGACCTTCGAAAGCCGCCTGGGTGTTGAATAACAGCCGATGTGTACCCGAAAGAAAGGTCATTTGGCTGGGCAGGAAGTGATGGGCACTATCAGGAGGATAAAGCGTATCGAAAGCGGCTTGATCCAGGATTAACCGGTCACCGCTGCCATCCGCATTTACGACGCGCAATTCAAATACATCAGCGTCAACGTCGTTATGAGTGTATGCGACTACTGCACCGTCGCTCGATAATAGGACCCGATCAGCGTGCTGGGTATGGGAGAGCTGCCGCGGTGGATTTTCTCCAACGATTATCCAGACATTTCCCCCGCTTGTGTAGGCGATGCGAAGACCCTCACTGCCGCTGGGGGTCTTCGCAGGTTGGGAAGCAGAGAAGCCCGGCTGTTCCGTCCCCAATTTTTCATACGTCTGGAGTGGATCGGGAGTGATATCCGTTTTCGTAGCTGCTTCAAGCGTACCTGCGACCGCTGTCGCAAGGCGAGCAGATTCAGGAAGGTCTGATACGGGCGTAGAACAGGTGGAGAGAGCGATAATTAGTGCGGCAGCGCTCAAGGCGAAAGTCGATTTCAACATCGGATTTCACCTCCTCTAGCTTCGCGGATTATACACAAGATAAATTTCAGGGGTTATTAAAGCGCTTCAGATGAAATGTGGTGTTAGATTTATCGACGTTAATAGCAAAGGCAAGGAAGAGCCAGTCTTAAACATGTCATTTCGACGCCCTGGAAGGGGCGAGAAATCCCTGAAGCATTTCGACTTATTGATAATGGATCTAAGGAAGGGGGAATCTATTCATTTCCAGAGAAGCAACCCACACAAGCAACATCAAAGGGATTTCTCGGTCGCCGTTGCACGGCTCTCTCGAAATAACAATTCATGAGTAAGAGTCGTCATAACACTTGTCATTTCGAGCCCCAGGAGGGGGCGAGAAATCCCTGAGATTAATCTGACGCCTTCCAAGACCCTAGGGATACATCGATCCCTGTTTCACGGTTCACTCGGAGGGTGGAGCGAGAGTTCACCCTATTTACTATAGTCATAGAAACCCTTGCCGGTCTTGCGGCCAAGATAATTTGCATCAACCATCTTCCGCAGCAATGGGCAGGGCCGGTACTTGTCCTCTCCCAGGTCGCGATGCAGGACCTCCAGCACGAATAGGACGACGTCCAAGCCGATCAAATCGGCCAGAGTCAGCGGGCCCATCGGGTGGTTCATGCCCAGCTTCATCACAGTGTCGATCGCTTCAGCAGTACCGATGCCTTCCTGGAGAGCAAAGATCGCCTCATTGATCATCGGGCACAAGATTCGGTTGGAGATGAAACCGGGGGAATCCATGGCTTCTACCGGCTCCTTGCCCATCTTTCGCCCGACATCAATGGCTGCTTGGGTCGTCTCGTCGGATGTCGCTAGTCCGCGGATTACCTCAAGCAGCTTCATCAATGGTACTGGGTTAAAGAAATGCATCCCGATGACTTTATCAGGGCGTTTCGTGCCGGCACCGATCTTGGTAAGAGAGATGGATGAGGTGTTCGAGGCGAGGATGGTCTTCTCAGGGGCAATTCCATCCAGGTCGGCAAATAGCTTCAACTTCAATTCCGGATTCTCGGTCGCTGCTTCAACTACAAGATCTGCTTCTCGAGCTGCTTCAAGGTCGAGAGCGGTAGCTATCTGCAGGGCAGCTTCTTTCTGGGCTTCGTCGATTACGCCCTTAGCGGAAAATTTCTCGACTGATTTTGCGATCACGGTTGTTGCACTCTCCAGGATCTCGGGTGAGATATCCGTCATGGTGACGTTGTATCCTGAGATCGCAGCGGTCTGGGCAATGCCGTTACCCATTGTTCCCGCACCTACTACCAATATTTTCTTAACATCCATCGATCCACTCCTCTGAGCCCGTTTGTATTGAGAAGGCAACTAATATATTAAACGACCTTCTCCGCTTGTTTCTTTTTCATTCATACCCGTAGCTGATAAACTCGGGATCTCTTATTCAATCTCGACGGCCATGGCGACAGCTTCCCCGCCTCCAAGACACAGTGAAGCGATGCCGCGTTTGCCACCACGGTCTCGAAGCGCGTAGAGTAATGTGGTGAGCACCCTTGCTCCCGAAGCTCCGATAGGGTGACCGAGGGCGACCGCGCCGCCGTGCACATTTACCTTGTCCCAATCCCACCCAATATCAGCGAGCGCATAACCGTTAGCGAGAACTTGGGCGGCAAAGGCTTCGTTGAGTTCGATCAGGTCGATGTCCTGTAGAGACCAACCGACCTTCTCCAACAGCTTGGGGACGGCGAAAGCCGGGGCTGTAAACAATTCCTTCGGAGGAACGGCAGCCTGCGCGTAGCCGACGACGCGAGCTATCGGTTTGACTCCAAGAGCATCCGCCTTTTCACGGCTGGCAATGATCACGGCTGCGGCGCCGTCATTAAGGCCCGGGGAATTTCCCGCGGTCACCCTTCCATCCGCTGTAAAGGCAGGTCTAAGTTTTGCTAACATATCGAGTGATGTATCACGGCGTGGGGTTTCGTCCTCCTCAACCAGAGTGATTTTCCCCTTGCGTCCGGGCACTTCTATTGGGACGATTTCGGCTTTGAATTTGCCTTCATCGATCGCCTTGATCGCCTTCAAGTGGCTGTCGAGCGACCATTGATCCATCGCCTCGCGTGTGACCTTGTATTCGTCGGCGATCCATTCCGCAGCCATGCCCATGGCCCAATCCTCAAATGAATCCCAAAGTCCATCTAAGAGTAGAGCATCCGTCATCTGGCCATGCCCATAACGTAGCTCTCCTCCACGCGCCCAGAAGAGAAAAGGAGCTTTGCTCATGCTCTCCATCCCACCGCAGACGAATAAATCGCCGTCTCCAGCTTTAATCGCCTGAGAGGCGATCATTCCTGTCTTCAGCCCTGAACCACAGACCTTATTCACAGTCGTCGCACCGACAGTAGGTGGAATGCCGGCCAAAATGGATGCCTGGCGAGCAGGTGCTTGCCCGAGACCAGCAGAGACAACATTCCCCATCAGGGTTTCATCGATGTCCTCCAGGTGCTTCAGTCCGGCGCGTTCGGTTGCTGCCTTGATCACAGCAGCGCCAAGTTGGGTGGCGCTGAGGCGGCTGAGGCCGCCCTGAAAACGCCCACTAGGTGTTCGGGCAGCGCTGAGTATTACCGGCTCTCTTGCGTTTTTAGTCATGTTGATCCTCTATAATGTGATGTGGGGTAGGTGGGTAATTGGTCCATGTCGTGGATTGCTTATCCGTCGTCGGATCTCGATAGCCAGAGCCGACGAAGTGTCTGATAGGTCACCTCGAGGTCCTCGGGCAAGACACGAGTTTCTGCGGTTGTCGCCATGAAATTCGTATCACCTGCCCAGCGGGGGACAACATGAAGGTGGACATGCTCTTCTACACCGGCGCCAGCGGCTTCGCCAATATTCGCTCCCAGGTTAAAACCATCCGCATTGTAGGCATCACGGAGCACGCTTAAAGCCTCGCTGGCGAGAGAGATCATCTCAAACAATGTCTTGTCGCCAAGACCTTCCAGGGATGGTTTGTGCTTATAGGGAACGACCATCATGTGACCGTTGGTATAGGGGTAGCGGTTGAGTACGACGAATGCATTTTGGCCGCGATGAAGAATGAGGTTGCCAGGACCGTCTTCCTGAGCAAGCAAAGTGCAAAAAAGACAGTCCTCTTCATGGGAGCTTTCTTTAATATAATCCATACGCCAGGGAGCCCAAAGGTGCTTCATGTGGGTGATCCTTCGATTGTAGCAGAGTCAATCGGTAGGAAAAAGTGAAATTGCTCTTGAAAGTATAGGCATCCTGGCGTAAGTGTACGCCTAAATCGAAGAATTCAAACGTGATTTGACTATTTTACGAACTCCGGAAGCCTACCTGCATGCAAGAAGGACAAAAACCTGCATAGCTTCTGGATGGAGAAATGATTGGCGGTCTGTTCACATACCGCGATTGCCCCAAGGACATCGTCCGGTGGCACAAATTGTGCATGGACAGGTACAATCCGAATATGTTCAGCGAAAAGCGCCTGAAGTCGAGGCTGCCGGTAGAGGGTCTTGGGGAACCGCTTTATTTCTATAAGACGGTTGCTTCCACGAATGATCGAGCGCAGGAACTGGCTCAGGAAGGTGCAGCGAACGGCACACTGGTTGTTGCGGATGGACAAACTGCTGGCCGTGGTCGTTTTCAACGAAGTTGGTTCACGCCTCCCCGAAGTGCCCTGGCGCTCAGTTTGATCTTACGGCCAGAAGACCTTACCCAGGTAGCGCTGGCAAGGCTGAACATGCTCGGCGCGCTGGCGGTAGTAGAATCTTTAGGTGCGCTTGGTCTGGAGGCGCGGATAAAATGGCCCAACGACGTTATCATTTCGGGAGGCAAGGTTGCCGGAGTGCTTACGCAGGGCAGTTGGATTGGGGAAGATCTTGAATATGCTATCTTGGGGATCGGTGTAAACGTGCGACCTAAATCCGTCCCCGACCGGCGAGAGGTTGATTATCCAGCCGCTTGTGTGGAGGGGGGACTTGAAGGGAAAGTAAGTCGGGCTGGATTGTTAGTGGATGTCGTTAGGCGGATCGGGCGTTGGTTTAACAAGCTGGATTCAGAGCAGATCCATTTAGTATTTGAAGATGTTCTTGCCTTTCGAGATCAGCCGGTTAAGATTTCCGGACAGGAAATGCAGTTAACAGGGGTGCTTCGAGGGCTGACCCCGGATTGCAGATTGCGGATTGCTCTTGCTGCCGGGGAGGTCATTATTTTGGGCGGGGAGGAAATACAAATCCGTCCCGTTGACATGAACAGGGATTGGGCTACACTGAACTGAGCATTGAACACAGCAAGGGGAAATAGCTAGCAGGCTCAGTGCATAAAGATTGCACTACAGGAGGTTAATGATGTTCGATGATCTGCGTGGAATAGATGAAGAAGATGACGGGTCCATGTTCGATGAGCCGGCGGAACTCGCCTTTGATGTGGAAGATGTTGGACCCAGACGAGGTTATTTTCTTGGGATGACGCCTGCACAGCGCTTTCTCCTCTCACTTCTTCTCCTGGGGACTGTCATAGTCTTAGGATCCATGTGTCTAATGGTCTTTCAGAAAGTCATGATCTAGTAAACCCTCCTTCATGCCGATAAATGGATGGGGCGCACCGATGTGCGCCCCGTTTTGGCGATGATTTAGAGATGTCCGCGCTTTGTTGAGTCTCAGTGCTTCGCTCCAAATAATCCTCTCCAGTAATAAGCTCTAAAGCGTGTTCTTAAAATCTGAAGATGTTATTCTCCTTACCGAAGCACTTACGGTGTGAGCGTGAGCCGCGTTTCGGCGGCGGCTTCCACCTGGCCGCGCGTCCAGAGCATCGGGTGATACTGGATGTTTCGCCAGGGGTCGATCATATCGTCGTAATGACGGTGGAACGGATGGCCACTCTGACCGGTTGTGTGCATCGTAAGCGAGCGCTCGAAATACTCAAGGTCTACGATCTGACGCTGGGAAGGCAACGCAGCGACAGTATAGGATTCTGTCGTGCTAATCGAGCCTTTCACGCCCTGGTAGGAGGTCGCATTCACCGCGCCACCGGTGCCGTCGACGGCTACGGGTCCGCGGTTGAAGATCGCCTCGATGATGCCAACTCCGCTGCTTCCCAGGCTCTGATTGCGGAAAGTCGCCGTGTGTAGATCACCCCACTTCCAGCTGGACATATCCTCACCGAGCGCATCCGATAATTCATCGAGGGTGTCCCCCAGCGCTAAGAACAAGATCTGATCACGGTTCTCCACCTCGGGAGTGGTCACGTCGTCAAACCAAGGAATCTCCGCTTCGGGGAGCATCCGGCTTAGTGCGACAGCGAGATAACTCTGCGAGCGTTGCAGGAGCTGCTCTCCGAGTTCATCGCCGAACACACGATCCGTCAGGTGGAGGCGAAGGGACTCGAAGATTGCCGCGGGAACGCTCTCCCGCTCAGCTCTAAAGTCCCAATCTCGCAAATAGTCAAGAGCTTGGGCTTGGTCGGGATCTGTGGTTGGGAGTTGAAGCAGGAAAGGAAGAATATCCTGGGCATAGACGACGACGTTATCCCCATGCATCGCCATAATGTCCTGGGTCGTGATTGATTCGTCCGCCTCGATCATCTCGACGATGCGTCTGGCTCGATACCCTGGCGCCCAATCGGTAGAGATGAAATACGGGTAATCCGTACCGACAACAGCGTTATTGGCGGTGGCAATATAACCTTCTGCAGGGTTGAAAGCCCGTGGAAGTGAATCGAAGGGGATATAGCCGACCCAATCGTAGGCCCCGGTCCATCCGGGAACAGGCATCGTGCCATCTCCGGAAGCCCGAATCGGGATCCGACCTGGTGCCTGATAGCCAATGTTCCCATCAATGTCAGCATAAACGAAATTCTGACTGGGGACGTCCCAATAGGAGAGCGCGGCGCGGAACTCATCCCAGTTGGATGCCGTATTGAACATCAACATGCTTCTTAATGTCGTCCCGGGTTGGAGCGCAGTCCAGGAGAACGCGAGCGGCTGCCAGCCATAGGACCACTCTTCTTCCACCCCGCCGATTACATCATTAATGATCGGTCCGTGGCGGGTGATGCGAACGTTGACGACATCAGGCTCGTCCTGACCGGCCACGGTAATCTCCTCACGGATGATTTTCATATCCTCCCAGAGTCCCTTGAACTCGTACTGATTCGGGTCCTCTGGGTTGATCTTCTCGATAAACAGGTCCTGGACGTCGGGTCCGAGATTTGTCACGCCCCAGGCGATGTGTTCGTTATGGCCGATGATAACGCCCGGAATGCTGGCGAAGGAGAAGCCAACGACGTTAAATGGGCATTCGGGACCGATGGGTTCGCAGTGCAAACCGACTTCATACCAGATTGAAGGCATCTGGATGCCGAGGTGGGTGTCATTGGCAAGGATCGGTTTACCACTCTCCGTTCGTTCGCCGCTGATTACCCAGTTATTGCTACCGAGACCTTCGCCAAATCCAAGGACGTTCAGATCGAAGGCGTCTTCCGGAATAGCCGCGAGTGAGGCTTCGTGAACCGCATTAGCGACGATGGTTGGGTAATCATCGTTGTAGGGAGGTATTAATTCATTTACCGACTCCGTTCCCAGGCGGGCAGCAATTTGAGCGCGTGTTAATTCGGCGTTTCGGTTGCCTCCCAAATCCCAGGCCATCAATTTCGCGTAGGTGAGGGAGTTCAGCGGGGTCCAGGGTTCGGGGTCAAAACGGACTCCTGTAAGACCGAGCACGGTGAATTCCAAACCTAGACGGCCACGACGTTGTTCGATGTACGTGTTGACTCCATCGGCGTAGGCATCCAGAACACCGAGTTCTATTTCGTTGTAAAGTTCAAGCTCCTCGGCTGCCGCTCGATGCCAGCCCACTGTGCGGATGAAGCGATCACTCTCTAATGCCGAAGGACCGAGGATCTCGGACAGCGTGCCAGAACCAGAACGACGCCAGAACTCCATTTGCCAGAAGCGATCCTGGGCGTGAACGAAGCCCTGGGCCATGAAAAGGTCGTGCGAGTTCGTGGCGTAGATATGGGGGACGCCGTAGGGATCACGGAAGACATCCACTTGTTCATGCAGGCCGGGGAGGCGGAGCGAACCCTTCGTTTGTGGAAATGGACTTCTAACGAGTACCACCCCTGTAACGCCAATAAGGATAAGAAGAATGAGGAGAACTGAGATAAGAATAACGAAAATGCGTGGAATACGGGTGGACACTATTTCCTCCAAATAACGATTGTGACGGTGGTTTTAGCATCATTGAATTGGGAAGTCAATTCCAGGTATGTGTGGCGACGGCAAATGGGGAGACAGAATGATATTGCTCTTATTTCTTATTCACTTAGCTGGACCTCCTATGTATAATGATTGCAGCGGCCTGTGTTGTCAGGTGAGGGATAAGTACACGTTGTGATCCGGGGACCTTCTTTTATTTGGATAGGCTGGGTGTTTGAGCGAGCGAGGCGGCAGCAACTTGAGTAGCATTGGGACCTTACCCCGCTTGTTCGTGCTTTCGTTCAAGGAGCGATGAATCGGGAGATGAAGTCGAGATCCGCGGTCATCATCATCCTCGTTTCGTTATGTTTCTGCATCGGCCTTGGGACGGTCCTTTTAGGTGAGCAGACTACAGCCTCCCCGATAAGTTCCATTATTCGGTTTTTTCCCGAGGGCGGTTTAGCACCTTTTCTAAACCCGGAGCGCTCACTCAAGACAACGGTTCTCATACTGGGCATCGATCGTTTCGATAGACCCGATCCCGAGCTCAAGGCGATCTGGCTCCTCACGGTTCAGCCTCCCGAAAAAAATGTAATCCTTTCTGGCGTTCCAACGAATCTGGATCTCGTCGAAGGCGCAAATGTCACCTTAGAATCATTTTTCGCGTGGACTCCTGATAAGGTCGTGGCTCCCCCCTTCCTGGAAGCGATAGAACGGGCGTTGCGAGTCGAAGTCGATATCGTTGTGGTGATGGACGAGTATGCCTTCTCAAGCATGGTGGACTACCTGGGTGGGCTGCCTCTAGAGGGTGATCTTGGCTTGCCTCTGGACGATCACAACCTGACAGGCCAGCAGGTTCTAGCCCTCCACACTGTTTTTGCCTCTGACCCGGACAGCTTGGTCAGCCTGCAGGCGAATATCATCCAGGGGTTAATTCCTCAGGTTCAGAAACTCGGGGCTAATCCCGACCTGGATTTCTTGCTCGCCTTGCTCCCAGATCACGCAAATGTTTCGATTCATGAGGCGCAGCTAGCAGTCCTTCTGTCTCACCTGCTCCCTCTGGACCCGGAGTTGGTTGAGATCCAGATGGTGCTCTCCCCCATCCCCTGATTCGATTTAATCTACTCGAAAATCAAAACCCAACCTGCTTCTGGCAAACCAGCCGGTGATGGATGTTGGGCTTGTTAAAGCCATCGTCTTAGCTGTTTTCAGGTACTTATTACGCTGTTTATGGCAGCGGAATTCGTTGATTGATGTTGTTTTCCCATGGATGATGCATAAACAAGCCTGGAGAGCAACAGAGAAGCCTTTTTAGAGTGTCTGTGGGACATCCGGATACCCTTTGATGACCTGGCGAGGTATAATACCGTAGCGACCCGCCGCTGGCGGGTTTTCGATAGATACTATTCAAAAAGTGTGAGTGATTATGGAAATTGGTACCATTCGCCAGGTCGATATCGACAATCAAATGCGCGGAGCGTATCTGGATTACGCTATGAGCGTGATCGTAGCGCGCGCATTGCCAGATGCGCGTGATGGATTAAAACCCGTCCATCGACGGATCCTTTACGCTATGCATGAAATGGGCATCCGCCCTAACTCCTCCTATCGCAAATCAGCCCGGATTGTTGGAGAAGTCATGGGGAAGTTCCACCCACATGGCGATTCTTCCATCTACGAGGCGATGGCTCGTATGGCGCAGGATTTCTCCATGCGCTATATGCTGGTTGATGGACAAGGGAACTTCGGCTCGATTGACGGTGATCCCCCCGCAGCGATGCGTTATACCGAGGCCAGGATGGGGCCATTGGCTGCGGAGCTATTGGTCGACATCGATAAAGGCACTGTCGATTATGCAGATAACTTTGACTCATCGTTGCAGGAGCCGACGGTCCTGCCAGCCAGACTGCCAAATATGCTCTTGAATGGGGCTTCGGGCATTGCGGTAGGTATGGCGACAAATATACCGCCTCACAATCTCGGGGAGCTGGTTCTAGCCATCACCCATATGTTGGACAACTATGAACATGTCGAGGACATCCCCATCGCTGAGCTGATGTCTTTCGTCCCTGGTCCGGATTTCCCAACCGGCGGAATAATCGTCGGGAATGAGGGGATCAAACAAGCGTACAGCACGGGAAGGGGCAGGATCGTTGTTCGGGGTCTGGCGCACATTGAGGAAATGGGAACCAACCGCCACCGTATTGTGATCACCGAGATCCCCTATCAAGTCAATAAGACCGTTATGATCGAGCGCATTGCGGCGTTGGTCCGGGGAGGCAGAATCGGGGGTGTCTCCGATTTGCGAGATGAATCTGACCGGCGCGGTTTGAGCATCGTTATAGAACTGAAGCGGGGTGCTCAACCGAAGAAGATCCTCAATCAACTCTACAAGTTCACGACGCTCCAGACTACTTTCGGTGTACAGCTCCTGGCTCTGGTCGATAACGAGCCACGCCTGCTTTCGTTAAAGCGCTCTCTCGTTGCCTATATTGAACACAGGCGTGTAGTCATCACCCGCCGCTCAGAATTTGACCTTGATAAGGCGCGCGCTCGAGCGCATATTCTGAAAGGATTGTTGACCGCACTGGCGAAGCTTGATGAAGTGATCGATACGATCAAGAAATCACCAGATGTGGAAAAAGCAAAAGAACGCCTCATGAAACGCTTTAAACTTAGCGATCTCCAAGCTCAAGCAATCCTCGACATGCAGCTTAGACGTCTAGCAGCGCTCGAGCAGAAGAAAATCAAACAAGAACATAAAGAAGTTCTGAAGCTCATTAAATATCTCGAAGATCTACTCGAGCATCCAAAGAAGATTTTAGGGCTCATCAAGGAAGATCTAACCCAACTTTCGGATCAATTTGGTGACCCGCGTCGCACTCGCATCGCCGAGGAAGCTACTGGTGACTTAAGCGAGGAGGATCTGGTTGCCGATGAAGCTGTTCTAATCAGCATCACCCTACGCGGCTATGTTAAGCGTGTACTTGCAAAGACCTATCGCCAGCAAGGCCGGGGGGGACGAGGAGTCCAGGGCCATTCAATCAAAGAAGAGGATGAGATCCTGATGTTGATCCCGGCCAGGACGCTTGATACGGTCCTCTTCTTCTCTGACCGCGGGAAGGTCTATTCAGAGAAAGCCTACCAGATTCCAGATGCTGACAGGACTGCCCGTGGTATTCCCATGGTGAATATTCTCGCGTTGGATGCAGAGGAGAGTATTACTGCTGCAGTCGTTGTAAGGGATTTCAAGGCCGCGAGTTTTTGTACGATGGCAACACGGAAAGGGAAGATAAAGCGAGTCGAACTCTCAAAATTCGCCTCCGTTCGACCTTCTGGATTGATTGCTATCGGCCTCGAGAAGGGGGATGTACTCGGCTGGGTTCATCTGACAAGTGGCGATGATGAAATCATACTCGTCACGGAGGGGGGGCAAGCACTGCGCTTCCATGAAACGCAGGTCCGGTCAATGGGTCGACCAGCGATGGGGGTTAGAGCGATCCGATTGCGTAAAAGGGATGCGGTAGCGGGGATGAATATCGTCAGCCAGGGGGAAGATCTACTCGTTGTAACTGTAAAGGGTTTGGGGAAGCGAACGCCAGTCGGTGAGTATAAGAATCAGAACCGCGGAGGTTTGGGCGTTGTTACAATCAACCGCCAGAAGCGCTCCGTCACTGGCAAAATAGCGGCGGCCCGAATTGTGAACGATGATGATGATTTAACGATCATCTCCAGCGGTGGTATCGTACTCCGAACTAAAATGGGGCAGATAAAGCGCGCCGGCCGATCGACGATGGGTGTGCGAGTTGTCAACCTGAAGAAGGGCGATATGGTCGGTGCCGTTGCCATCATTTCAGCCAAAGAGCTCAAGCGAGCGGGCGTGGAGGGGTAACGGTTCGTTTTTCATGCTCACTTCGGGTTGAGCATTCTCTTGACGGAAGTGTGAGGCGGAACCGTACTTCAGAACATAAATGCGGGGGTTGTCTAATCGTGTGTTTTTAGACAACCCCCTTCGCGTATCTGATGCGAATAGAGCCGTGAATCGAATCCAAATCCCGGTTTTGACCGTCCAAGGAGGGCAATTCTTTATCTTTTCGGTTAGGTGATGGTAAATACGGTTGCTTACACTTTTGGCCCCGATTGGACAATCAGATCAGCATCCGTGTTATTAAATAAAGTGAGCAGATCGATAAGCGATCAGTCGACGGGAACGATGACGTCACCAAGCCATTTCACCCGAAAGATTTTTACCGATGCAAGATCCACGATCGGAAGCATTCTTGTTAGAGACTGGGGGTCAGCACTGGTGTAGCATACTACTTCACCAGCTTTATTTTTCGAAGAGAGGAGATTATTGCTGGTTAAGAGTCGTAGAGTCTGGCGCGCGATGGCAGGGGCTGGGTTGATCACCTTTACACCGTCGCCAGCAATCTCCTGCAAGATCGGGATGATGAATGGATAGTGTGTACAGCCCAAGACCAAAGTGTCTGCGCCCGAATCCAGTAAAGGTTGGATGGCGCGGCTCAGGATTTTCCGGGTCTCTATTGTGTCTATTTCACCAGCTTCAATCCGTTCTACCAAATGGGGGATCGTCTGTGGTAGCACGGTAACACCTTTCGCAAATCGCTCCACAACTGAGGCGAAAAGTTCCCCTTGAAATGTCGCTGGAGTGGCTAGCACCCCGACAACGCCATTAAGCGTTGATTCGGCAGCAGGCTTTACAGCAGGCTCCATGCCGACAAAGTGTAGATCTGGGAAGCGGTCTCGAAGGTGATATAAACTCGCCGCTGACGCCGTGTTACAGGCAACTACGATGAGCTTAGCACCTTGGCTGAGCAGGAATGATGTGATTCCTTCAGAATAACCCCGTACTTCTTCAAGAGAGCGCGCACCATAGGGAACATGCGCTTGATCAGCGAAATAGTGCAGATTCTCATGCGGCAGCAGAGTGTGGATTTCACGCAGGATCGATAAACCGCCGACCCCAGAATCGAAGATGCCGATAGGTTGGTTATTCATTGAGCGTCTTCCTGGTTTGGGGATACCGCGGCGGATCTTCTGTTCAGCCGCAGGTTTCACCGCCGGCTCTTCGTATCAGTATAACGCATCCTGGTTCGCGACAATTGCCTCAGATGGCAGTAAAGTTTTACACCGGTATGGAAGAATGCGCGGTTATTGGCGCTCGATAGTGGGGATTCCGACAGGGCGTAGGTGACGATGTTGGATAAGTTCTCATTATGAGGATGACCAAAAGGAGCATAACATACCCGTAACAACCCACCGCATTAAGTAAAAAAAGTGCAGCATACGCTGCACTTTTTGTAGGAGCTTAATGACGTTTCTCTTTCAATCGAGCTCGTTTTCCGGTGCGATCTCGCAGATAATAAAGTTTCGATCTACGAACCTGCGCCCGGCGTTGAATATCGACTTTATCGAGACGGGGTGAGCGCAGAGGGAAGGTCCGTTCTACGCCGATTCCATGGGATGCTGTACGGCGTACTGTGAAATTGGCGTTATTCCCTCCCTTGCGGATACGGATCACGGTTCCTTTGAACTCCTGGACCCGTTCTCGCTCCCCCTCCTTAATGCGGAAATGGACCGAAACCGAATCTCCAGGGTTCAGTTCAGGTAAATCTGTGTTTATAGGCGCCTCGACAGCCTTTATAAGGTCGCTCATCGCTTTAATCCATCCTTGAATACTTGGCTAAACACATGACCGACCGCCCGTTCAAGCTGGGCGGCAGAAACGAAAGTATACCACATCGCGCTTATTGTAGTCCAGGTAACTTTAATAGGCGTCGTTCCGGCAGAGGAGGAGAGAACCTATTTATTCCGTGTTCGCCAACCAGAGCCGGGCAAGCGTGAGTCCGGCGAGGGTTTTTGCATCGCGGATACTCCCATCTGCGATTAGATTCCAGATCTTCCCCCAGGGTATCTTCTCTAAAAGGAGCACTTCGCCAGGATCGGGGGGAAGGGGGGATGCGCACAGCTCTCGGGCGAGGAAGAAGCGCAGGTATTCGCTTGAATACCCTGGGGCAAGGAAGGTTCCTCCGAGATGGATGAGCTCTCCTGGCTCCATGCCGATCTCTTCGCGGCTCTCACGAGTGGCGCACACTGTGGGAGACTCACCTGGCTCCAGCGTTCCTGCAGGCAGCTCGAGGAGTTCTTCTCCAGCGGGGTGGCGATATTGACGCACAAGCCACACTTGGTCCTGTTCGTCGATGGGTATGAGTGCGATGGCACCGGGGTGTTCGACGATGTCGACGCGGGATGATATACCAGCCGGCCCATCCAGCAGGTCGACGCGAACATTAAATGCTTTGCCATCATAAGCTCGCCAGGTTTCACGAACCTTGTATTCCATGCGTTTATCTCCACATTAAAACGGGGCGACCTGATGGCCGCCCCGAACGGATATAAAATCAGGAGGGTGTCAGGGGATGATGAGTTCCTGCCCCGGGTAGATTGTGGCTGGTGATGTTAACTTGTTTGCATCGATGATGTCTTGAGGATCCACTCCATATAAACGTGCGATTTGCCAGATCCATTCACCGGATTTCACAACGTGAGTCGTTCCACCTTCGACGGGGGTCTCCGTTCCATCGGCTGTCGCTGGAGGTGCTATATCTGTGGCAGGGATTTGCAGCACCATCCCCACCTCAAGCGCAGCAGGGTTCACGAGATCATTGAGGTCGATGATAGCCTGTGGATCTACACCGAACTCGCGGGCGATCTTGAAAATCCAATCTCCAGACAGGACAGTATATTCTGTGATTTGCCCCTCGGTTGTAGCCGTAGGCTGATCCGGCTCCGGTGTCGCCGTAACAAGCGGGTCACTCGTCGGCAATGGCGTGGGTGTACTCGTTGCACTGGTATCACCGAGTGCCTGTGCTGTCTGCGTGAGGATCGCCGAGCGGACTGCATCCATCGTCGCCTGAGTCTCCGATTGCGCATCGGACGGTAAACTTTCATCCGTTGCCGGTGGAGGCGTAGAGGCAGATCGTGTGCATGCGGGTAAACCGATTGTGAGGATGATTAGAACAACGATCGCCAATCTTATTCGGCTCATGTTAGCCATGGGCTCCTCCTACGGTGATCCGGGCGGGAAGCCGCCTCCAGATGACCTTCAAGCGCGCATAGTAGCACAGGTGTTTGGGCGCGTCAAGCGGCTCTTCAAAACAAGGTCTCGATCTATGGTTGGTAACTTATTAAATGTCTTTTCCGATCCTGCGCTCTCGTTCAAGCAGCGCGTGGCAAAGAATAGGGTCCGTTTCCGGCGACTCTGAGAGTATCTTGCCGAGCTGTATTTTGATGGAAAAACGAAAGCTGTGCAACTTTACATAAATAAAACCCCGGCATACGCCAGGGTCTCGAGATGTTTGTGAAAAATAGGTGAGTCAGGCAGTCTCCAGGACGGGTCGGAATTTGTAGCCGTAAATCAGGATTCCTCGATCACCTTCGGAACCTAATTTGCGAGTGACCATTTCCACCGGCATGCCCACTTCTGGTTCTTTCTCGTCGATGTCGGTGAGCTGAGCGGTGACGAGTGGACCTTCTTCAAGTTGAACCATTGCCACGGTATACGGAGCCTGTTCCTCATAACCCGCAGGGGCGTTATAAAGGGTGGTGTACGAGTAGACTTCACCTCGACCGCTGAATTGGTAGAGATCCTTCGCCTCGTCGCCGCATTCGGGGCAGATGTCCCGTGGTGGAAAAATCTTCGATGCGCAGTGTGGGCAAACTTCGCCTACAAGTGCGTAGCGTTGTTTTTTAATTCTCCAATGACTGGTTATTTCCATGCGCTTAACCTCTGGGGTTGATATCCAACCACGGTTCAGTGTATGCAATCATGACTCTCAGGAACTATCAGCTCTCTCTCAAAGGGTCTCGACGGTAGAAAGGATATGTGTGGCGACTGTCGCGCCGGTACCGCCGATGCTTTGAATCAGACCGGTCCTGGCATCCGCGACCTGTATTTCGCCAGCTCGTCCCTGCAATTGCAGTGCAGCCTCGGCGGCTTGGTAAACACCCGTGGCGCCACCTGTATCTCCGCGCGCTTTTGAGCCGCCAAATGTGCAGATGGGGATCTGTCCGTCCAGCGTGATCGCGCCGCTCTCGGCGAGCTTCCAACCCTCACCTGGGGCAGCAAACCCCGCGGCCTCCAGTGATAGGGCGGAGAAGATAGTGTAGCGATCATGAACCTCAAAGAAGTTAATCTGCTCTATGTTGATGTCTGCTCGATCCAGGGCTACTTTTACTGCATTCTCAGCTGCTGAAAAGAATATTGGGTTCGGACGATCGTGAACCGCGACGGTAGATATTGCTGCGGCGGAGGCGTTGATCCGAACTGGCGGGAACGGCAGATTTGAGGGGAGAACATCTCCGCGGGCCAGGAAGATGGCGGCGGCACCGTCAGCTAATGGGGCGGCGTCGAACATATTTATAGGATCGCTGAGGATGGTAGCTCTTTGGTAGGTTTCCAGATTGATCGGTCGTCTGAACATCGCGTTCGGGTTCTTAGCGCCGTTGGCGTGTGCATTAATACTGAAACCGGCAAATGCATACTCCGGGACGTTGTATTCGAAAGCATAGCGCTGCATGACCATTGCTGCCAATGCGGTTTGAGTCAGTCCGTGGATCGATTCGTAATCGGCATCGCTTGATGATATCAGTGCAGCCTCAACCTCTGCGGTTACGCGTTCAGTGATTTTCTCCACGCCTACGATTAATGCGGTATTGACCATGCCAGAAGCAAGTGCCAGGTAAGCTTGCCGCAGAGCCATGCCACCAGAAGCGCCAGCGGCTTCAATAGCGACTGCTTCAATCCCCCGCATTCCTGAAAAATCCGCAAGCAGGGCTCCCAGGTGGGATTGGCGTGAAAGCGCTGGAGCGAGCATATTGGCAACGTAAACTGCCTCGGGGTGCATGGCCCCAGCTTCATCGCGAGCAGCAGTCATCGCCTCAAGCGCTAGTTCGCGCAGAGAGCGGTCCCAGTGTTCTCCAACCGGTGTCATCCCGACGCCGATGATAAATACATCGTTCATAATTTTATTTATTTTAGTTGCCATCATCTTATTGACTCAGTTTTCCGCGGAAGCGGGCGTAGGTTGCATAATCGATCTCGGTTCGACGATTGATGTAGTCTTCGGTGCGAGGTGCGAGTTCGTGGTTCTCTAGCATGCGCTCAGTGACGTGCAGGCTCATTGCATCTGAGCCGGCACCCGAGCCGTAGGAAACAAGCAAAATACGATCGCCCGGCTTGGCTATGTCCAGGATGGCTGTCAAGCCGACCAATGCTGAACCAGCGTAGACATTGCCGATTCGAGGCACAAGAAGACCGGTTTCCCATTGCTCGGGTGTGAAACCAAGGGTTTTAGCGACCCTTTGTGGGAATTTCGTGTTCGGCTGATGGAAGACAGCGAATGTGTAGTCTGCCGGCTTGGTCCCTAGTGTCTCCATGAGCTCCTGAGCTGAAGAGGTAATGTGGTGGAAGTATGCCGGTTCACCGGTGAAACGTTCACCATGCGAGGGGTATTTCTCATTTGCGCGACGCCAGAAATCGGGTGTATCGGTGGTGTAGGAGTAAGATCCTTCAACCACGGCGAGAGACTCATCGGCTGGACCAAGGATATACGCCGCACCACCTGCGCCTGCCGTGTACTCAAGCGCGTCTCCAGGTCGGCCCTGCGCGGTATCCATCCCAATTGCCAGCGCATACCTTGCCATTCCCGAACCCGTAAAACCAATTGCAGCCTGAACCGCCTCCGTGCCAGCCTTGCAGGCAAATTCCCAGTCCGCGGCAAGCGTGTGTGGTGTAGCACCGATTGCCTCCGCGACGACCGTTGATGTGGGTTTTACGGAATAGGGATGCGATTCGGACCCCACCCACACAGCGCGTATGCCCGCGGGGTTAATCTTCGCACGGGCAAGAGCATTTCGGGCAGCCTCGATCGACATTGTGATGACGTCTTCATCGAGTCCGGCAACAGCTTTTTCGTCGATGGGAGTCCCTTCTGCGCCGCCTTTCCAGATCCGAGATACCTCTTTCGCCGGAAGCCTGTAGCGTGGGATATATGCGCCATAGCCCACAAAACCGACCGGGTTCTTCGACTGCATAATCATACCGTCGTGTTCATCAGTCATTGATTCCCTTCCTATTATCCTCTTCCCGTTTCGATGAGTGGGTGTCCCGACTTCGTCTCTTGAGAGGTTACTTTACGATTCGCGAAGTTCTCGATCCATCAGCTCGCGGGCGTATTGGATGTGAATTGTGCCCTGGGCGATCATCTTGGCGGTGACACGTTCGATCTGTTCGCCCTCCGCGCCTGCGGCGATGGCGATTTGACGAGCATGCAAGGACATATGACCTCGCTGAATGCCCTCGCTTGCTAGTGCACGCAGTGCAGCGAGATTTTGAGCTAATCCTACAGAAGCGATCACCTGTGCGAGTTCGCGCGCATTGTCAACCCCCATTAATGCCAGGCAAGCTTTTGCTAGGGGGTGTACGCGCGTTGCGCCACCGACGGTTCCTACGGCGATTGGGAGCTCAAGGGACCCTTCCAAATCTCCAGTCTCGTCCACGCCCCATTCGCTTAAGGATGTATAACGACCCGAGCGCGCTGCATATGCATGTGCGCCCGCTTCCACCGCCCGCCAATCATTGCCTGTCGCTATGACCACCGCGTCCACGCCGTTCATGATTCCTTTATTGTGTGTGGCCGCCCGGTAAGGATCAGTGGCGGCGAAGGCCCACGCTTCGACGATCCCGTCTCGAACACACGGACCTGAAAATGTCTCGAAAGCCAAGGCAGCCGTTGGAATGGTGCAATTGACTTTCGCCAGACGGTGATCTGCCAGGTTAGACAAGATCTTCAAATGTATTCTTCCCTGGCTAAGCGATTCGAGCATAGGGCTGAGATGTTCTGCGGCGGTGTTGATCACATTCGCTCCCATTGCGTCTCGAGTGTCGTAGATTAAATGAACGATCAGCATCGGACCGACAGGTGTCTCGGGGAGGATACGGATTTCAAGGTCGCGTGCTCCCCCACCCAATGAGAGGATCATCGGGTCAACTCGATCTGCCTCGGCGAGGATTTCATCACGGCGTTCGAGTATCTTGATCTTCGCCGCTTCGAGATCCGGGACGTCCAAAATCTGTATCTGACCGATCATCAGCGGCTCCGTGGTCTCCGCGTGAAAACCACCACCACCCCTTGCGAGTTTGGCCATGAATGATGCGCCGGCGATGACGGAAGGCTCCTCGATCGCCATTGGAACGAGGATGTCTCGATCATTGATCAGGAAATTGGTAGCAATGCCCAACGGGAGTCCGAATACACCGATCACATTTTCAATCATGTGATCGGCTTGATCTAGTTCCAGCCCACCGAGCCTTTGAAACGCTGCCTCGGTTTCGGCATCCAGATTCGCAACCGCGGCCGCCCGTTTCAACCGCTCATCGATCGATAGCTTATAAAAACCAGGGAGCTGTGAAGATCGAGTGGATGTCATCTGTTATAACTGTGTCGTGTCGGACTAAGCGAGATTAATAATCTCCACAAGCTGGCAAAACCTATCAGGTTCCTTGTACTAGCAGGTATTTGGGTTTAAACCCCATTTATCCCTCAAGATTACCCGACAAATGTAGTTATGTAAAATACATAACCGTTCAAATTGTTGTTTGCTCCACCAGAGGGATGGGTTTTACCTTGGTGTTGGTGTGGGGTACAATCCCAGACAAGGTAAATTATCCGTGAGCCACGAACGAACCATCCGCACTAAGGGTGAAGAACCCACCAATGAAGTCGCAACCCTCGACTCGGATCTTCAAGCACTTTACCGGGCAACACTGAGCTTGGTCTCCGACCTCTCACTCGATGGGGTTCTCCGCCGCGTCATTCATACAGCGCGTGATCTGTCCAATGCAAAATATGCTGCTCTTGGGATTCCTACAGGGGATGGTGAGCTAAGTACCTTCATCACGGAAGGGCTATCCAAGGAGGAATATGATCGCATTTCCCATCAACCGAAGGGGCATGGACTCATCGGGGAAATGCTGCGCACCGGGGAGAGCATCCGTCTGACGAATATTGCCGACCACCCTAAATCAGTGGGGTTTCCGGAAGGCCACCCCATGATGAAATCCTTCCTCGGCGTCCCGATAAAAGCCTATGGCCGATCGATTGGGCAGATCTATCTCTCCGAAAAGATCGGTGAACCTGAATTTACCTTTGAGGATCAACATCTAATTGAAATGCTCGCTGCGCATGCTGCCGCAGCCATCGAAAACGCTCGTCTGTATCAAAAAGTCCTCGGAAGTGAACATCAACTGGCAGAGAGGAATGAAGAACTTGGTCTGATGTATTCCATGGCTACGGCGGTCAGTTCTTCCATGGATTTGGACCGTCTGCTGGAGGTGATGCTGGACAGGGTGATGAATATCTTCCACGCCGACGCTGGTGAGATGTTCCTGCTGGAGGAAGCTGAGGGTGTTTACCGTAAAGCGATTCATCTCGGCGGGGCATCGGACGCTTTCTGGGAAATCGATCGCTTTCGGGTTGGTGAGGGGATTATTGGACAAGTAGCGCTTACAGGCAGCCCGAAGTGGACGAATGATTTGAGTGGGGATGATCAGTTTTTGCGGAAGGCGATCGTGGAGAGCGGGTATGAAACACTGGTCTGCGCACCGTTGATTGCTCCTGGAAAAGTAACAGGTGTGCTCAGCCTTGCTTTCAAAGGACGGAGACCGGTCGAAGATCGAGAGATAGGTTTGCTTGGAGCGGTTGGAGCCGGTGTGGGAATTGCAGTTGAAAACGCCAGGCTGTACCGAAGGGCACGCAGAGTCGCTGTGCTCGAGGAACGCGAACGCATCGGCATGGACCTTCACGATGGAATCATCCAATCTATATATGCCATTGGTTTGGGCATGGAATACACTCGACTTTCCTATGAAGATAAGGTGCCAGAGGCTTCTAGCCGCATGGAGCAGGCAATCGGCGGTTTGAACAAGGTCATTAGGGATATTCGAAACTATATCCTCGATTTACAACCCAGCAGGATTCGCACCGACGATCTCCCAGAAGCGCTCGGGCGGCTGGTCCGGGAGTTCAAAGCCAATACATTAATAGAAGTGGAATTGAAGGTTGACGAGGATGCACTTGAATATATCCAAGATCAACCTGCCGAAGTCCTATTCCACATCGCGCAGGAAGCGCTGGCTAATACGGCTAAACATGCGCGTGCTTCTAGAGTTGTGGTGAGCCTGCGTCAATCATCAGAAAGCGAATTGATCTTGCAGATTATCGATAATGGGCATGGCTTCGAAGTCGAAACTCAACCCGGTCTTCTCGGCCATGGGTTGTCGAATATGCACGAGCGGGCCAGGCAGCTCGGCGGCGAGCTCGAGCTTGTCTCGAGCCCCGGAGAAGGAACAACCATCACGGTGCGAATTCCTCAAGACCGGCTCACCAGCGCCACCACTCGCTCAACAACGCGGTATGAGTGATTTACCCCCTCTTCTCTAAGGACGACAATCCTCTTTTGCGTGACAGGTTACAAAATACATCAGGAAGGGTATCACTTATCGAGTCTCGGATGCCGTTCTATACTGGCGATTGAAGGGTGGTCTGAGATTAGATTGTCTGGAACCAGGCTCTATATTATCGATGAACATGTCACCGTACGATCAGCGCTGGCAGAACGTTTAGAACAGGCGGCGAACCTGCACGTCGTCGGCCATGCAGGAGATGTGGAAGAGGTAATGCGGGACGTCGGAGAGTTGCAGCCCGATATCGTCCTGCTCGAGGTCAAGCGGAAGGATGGGATGGGGTTAGAAATCCTCCGTTCGATTGTAGCGATGGATTGTTCCCCGCGTTTAGCTGTATTGACGAGCTACCCGACGAAGTGGGAAGAGGATGCTGCACTGCGCGCCGGCGCGGTTTGCTATATGATGAAGGACATCGACTCAGAAGAACTAATCCGTATGATTGAGTGGTGTGCAAAAAAATAAACATTCCTATTGTCGAGTTGTATTCAGGGACTGTCCATAACGTAGCTTTGGATAGCCCCTTTTAATATTATCCTTATTCAAATTGTAATTGGCGATTGATCATGAAGTATTCGCTGGTTTATGAGCGCATTTGAGAGATGCTTCTTTTGAGTCGGGGGAGGGGAAAAGGCTCGGAGAGGTAGAAAAAACGCACTCGAGAACAGTCCCGAGCGCGAGATGTGAAGCATGGTGCCCCCACGGAGATTCGAACTCCGGTCTTAGCCTTGAAAGGGCTACGTCCTGGTCCCCTAGACGATGGGGGCATCGAGCCGCATTGTACCATTCACGAGAGTTGGCGGTCAACGCTTCGTGCGGCGGCGCTTGGGTTTGCCCTTGAAGGATGGCACCGTGATCGGAGCGATTTTCACCAAACGATGGTCCATCAGCCGCGCCCGTAAGCGAGGGTCGATCTCCTCGAGCGCGTCAGCTGTAGTGATCACCGTTGGCAGCTCCGCGTTGTAGCGGTAATTGTAAAGCTGATAGAGCTTTTCCTGAACCCATGGCTTTGCCGCTTGCGAGCCAAGATCGTCAAGCACGAGGAGAGGGGCGGTACGAATCTCCTCGAAGCGTCGATCGTAGGAGGTATCACTGGCCGGGTTGAAGGTCGCCCGCAGGTGATCGAGCATGTCCGGCACAACCACGAAAATAACCGGAAACCCCTGACTGGCGTGGTAGTTGGCGATGGCGGAGGCCAGGTGCGTTTTCCCGCATCCGTATGTGCCCATGAGGATCAACCACCCTTTGGGATCCTCGGCGAAAGATTGGGCGGCTTTGAAAGCCCCATCGAGGGTCTTTAAATCCTTAGCCGGGAGCTTCTCCTCCCCCCTCAAACTGAATGTACCGAAAGTCTGGTGACCGTGAAGGACGAGAGACGAGAGTTCGTGCTGGCCGGTGTCGTCGACCGGGCGACGAAAGTCTGGCGCGTGGATCTGCACATAGCTGACGAGCTCCGGATCGGAGAGGCGTGAGCGCATACGACCCTCAATCTCCTCGATGGCGAGGTTCGTCGTCACGACCAAGGGCAGTTGGTTGATATAGCGGAAGTTCAAAATCTGGAAGAGCTTCTCTCGCGCCCAAGGTGTTGCGTTTTGCGTCCCGAAATCGTCAAGGATGAGAAGCGGAGCTGAGCGGATTTGCTCGAAGCGGTCTTCAAAGGTGACATCCTCATCTGAGTAAGAGAAACGAAGTTGATCGAGCAGGTCAGGTACTGTTAGGAAGAGCGTAGGGATGCCGATCCCCACTGCGTTGTTGGCAACCGCCGCGGCTAGATGTGTCTTCCCACACCCGTACCCACCCCGGATCAGAAGCCATCCTTTTACCTGCTCTGAGAATGTATGGGCTTGGTTGAATGCCCTTTCAAGCGATTCCTGCTGCTGGGGACCCAGCCCCACTCGACCATGTGGGTTGAAAGAATCGAAAGTGAGGTGTTGAAGCTCTTCGAGTTGACTCATTTGGAACAGCCGTGCATGCATTCGCGCGCGCACATCTACCTGTCTGCAAGTGCAAATCTGGAGGCGGCCAAAATCCGGATGATCAATGGGGAGGTCTGCGCGCAAATAACCCTGACCCTGGCAGTGAGGGCATTCCGGGTCACCTAATAAGTGCTTTGGCCTTGAGGAATTCATAGTAGTATTTGCCTGTCTACGTGTCCTCGTACTCGGCGAAGTCTCCTTCGACATAGCGGCGGCGAGCCTTTTCAGTGTCTCCTCGATCTTTTCGCTCATCCTTGCCTCTATTGTGCCAATCCTCCAGGATAGCTTCAATATAGCGCCACTTGCGGACGTTGTTCGTCACTGCGATGCGGACTGCGTCTTCAATCCAAGCAGCCGGATACTCGTTTTCCGCCTCGCGCAGCTGCTCGGCGATCAGCGGTGTCAGTGGGCCGATGTTCTGTTCATAGAGAGTATAGATGTTGGGCCGCTCAAGGGCTAGAGAGATAGGGGCTTCTGGATCCCCGCTGGGCTGCCAATCCCCTGCTTCTATTGAAGCGACCGCTGCCCGCCCTTTGGGGCTGTTGAGAAAGAAATAGCTGTCCTGTCCCTGATCGAATTCGACCTTCACCTTCAGGAAGGTCCCACGAGCGACCGCCCGGTCCAGCGCATCGACCAGCGTCTCCAATGGTGTCATATTCTCGGGTTTCAGCCCCTCCATCAGCAATTGATCGGCAGCCATCTCCTCCAGGCTGATATAACGAAAACGACCTTCCTTCTGGGTCAGAGCCCAAAAAGCGTAAATTGTGACCTTAAACTCGCCGAGGTGATCGATCCTTGGGAGGAGTTCGCTAAAGAAGGTGTTGGGAATAGGGGTGAGGGGGAGGCTCCCCTCTGGAAACCCGGTGAAACTGTCGGTTTTATTCATCGTATTCGTTTATTGGGCAAGGGATGACTCTGTGCACTCACATGCCTGCGGCTGGATCGACCTGGCGCGTCGCCGCATTCTCGAACTTCGCCAGCGACTGGCGGAAAACGAGTTCCACACTCCCGACAGGTCCATTCCGATGCTTAGCAACGATAATCTCGGCGATGTTCTGTTTTAGTGTATCGTCCTCATATTGATCGGGACGGTAAATGAACATCACAACATCGGCGTCCTGTTCGAGGCTCCCTGATTCACGCAGGTCGGAAAGGATTGGGCGAGGCGGACGCCGGGATTCTACGGCCCGTGACAATTGCGCAGCCGCCAGCACGGGCACGTTTAGCTCACGGGCCAGACCTTTCAGGTTCCGTGAGATATAGGAAACCTCCTGAACGCGGTTGTCAATCCTGGAATCTCCCGCCATCAACTGGAGGTAGTCCACGATAATCAGGTCCAGCCCGATTTCCATATGCAGCCTGCGGCACTTGGTCCTCAACTGCAGAGGGGTGATAGCCGGGGTATCGTCCAGATAAATGTGCGTATCGCTTAGCGCACTGACGGCTTGCGTAAAGAGCGGCCATTCGTCATCGCGAAGGTTTGCAAGACGCAAGCGCTGCGAGTCGATCGAGGTTTCCTGAGAGAGTAGTCGTTGTACGAGTTGCTCGTTTGACATTTCCAGTGAGAACAAAGCCACATGTTTCTTATGGATCTGGCTGGCGTTCTTCGCTGCCGATATGCAGAAGCCTGATTTCCCTTGCCCCGGTCGGCCGGCGATGATCAATAAGTCACTCGACTGCAGACCGCCAAGAAGACGATCGAGGTCAATGAAACCGGTCGGCACACCGATTGTTTCATCCTGGTGTCGGGCAAGGTAATCGATGCGATCGTAATAGGAGCTAAGAACGCGTTTGATCGGCTGCAAATGGCGTGTGAGGCGACGCTCGCTCACTCCGAAAATTGATTGCTCAGATTCATTAACGACATCGTCAATAGTTGTCGCGCTTTGATACGCAAGACGTGCGATTTGAGCAGCTGCGCCAAGGAGCCGGCGCCGGGTGGCAGTCTCTTCCACCACGCGCGCATATGCCTCGGCGTGCAGGGATGATGGAACATTGTTAATCAATGTTGTCAGATATGCTGGACCCCCGACCTCGTCCAGGCGGCCTTGGCGTTCCAATTCCTCGGATGCAGTAAGGATGTCTACCGGTAGGCGCTGTTCCTGCAGACTGGTGAACGCTTCCCATATCCACTGGTTGCGATGCAGGAAGAAATCTTCGCCTGAGAGGAAGTGAGCGACGTCGAAATAAACCTCCGGGTTGACCAACACGGATCCAAGCAACGCCTCTTCTGCTTGGCGGTCGTGCGGCATCTCTTGAGTCGGACGACCATCGCCTGATGGTGGAATGCTCCGGGGTGGTTGTGGTTGATCACTCATATTATTCGACAATTACTCGTGTGCATCATGGAGAATTACCGGATGCGCTCTGCCGCTGGATGCGTAGTCGTGAAGGATAGAACCGAGCGCATTTAAAGCCGATGAACTGGCCTATTCTTTATCGTCATCTTCGGTGGTCTCGAGGTCATCGAGATTTAGTGTCTCTACGAAATCCTTAAATACGTCCAGGCGTTCATCGGGTTCCCCTTCGACCTCTTCCCCTTCGATATTCTCTTCGGGAATAGACGCGGCATCGTTCATGACATCTTCAGCGATGAAAACGGGAACATGAGCGCGAACCGCGAGGGCGATGGCGTCTGATGGGCGTGAATCGATGGACATTTCGCGACCATCAATCGTCAGGATGATTCGGGCGTAAAAGACATCATCACGGAGATCGGTGATATTAACTTGAATAATTTCAGCGCCAAGTTCTTGCAGGATATTGCGAAGCAAATCATGCGTTAAAGGTCGGGTGACTTCTACTTCCTGCAGGCTGAGTGTGATTGCCTCAGCTTCGTAGGGACCAATCCAGATGGGCAGGAATCGCTCAGAATTTCGCTCCTTCAGGATAACGATTCGCTGTTGAGACATCAAGCTGACCCGAATGCTGTCGATCTCGACTTCAACCATCCACCAAGCCTCCAAATCAACCAATTCTCGTCGACGTGGCGATTATAACATGGGTGCAGATAGAGCACGTTACTGCTGAACGTGCTCTTGTCGATGAGTTCTGCTAAGATTGTGCGTGGAATTCCATCATCAGAGACGAACGGAGTCAACTATATGTTTGAGGGTCTCTTATCACCCCGTGGAGTCGCCGTCATCGGCGCCTCCCAGAATCCCAACAAACTGGGCTATGGAGTCGCCCGCAATCTAGTCGTTTCAGGATACCCTGGTGCGATTCACTTTGTGAATCCGGGCGGTGGATACCTTTTTGACCGGCCGCTCTATCCCGGTGTAGAGAGCGTTCCCGATCCGGTGGACCTGGCTGTGATTATGATCCCGGCACAGTCGGTGCCAGAGGTGTTGGAGGCCTGCGGCAGGCGGGGGATTGGCTTCGCGATCGTGGGATCAGGCGGGTTTGGTGAAACTGGTGAGGATGGGATTCGTCTCGAGCAACGGTGTATGGAGATCGCCCAGTCCTTTGGCATCCGTGTTTTAGGACCGAACTGTATCGGTTATCTGGATACACATCTTCCTATTGATACGAGTTTCCTGCCGCTTCCAGGACCCATTAAGGGTGATATCGCCTTTTTGTCACACTCGGGAGCCATTTGCGAATCGGTGATCGACTGGGCGCGTGGTCAGGGGTTTGGGTTGTCCCGATTATTGAGTTTGGGCAATCAAATGGATTTAAATGAAGGAGATCTCCTGCCGCCGACAGCCGCGGACCCGAATACACGTGTTGTCGCCATGTATCTTGAGGGGGTTGGGGATGGAGCGAATTTCATTGAGCAAGCGAGGAAGGTTACAAGGGATGTACCGGTTGTGGCAATTAAAGTTGGACGCTCTGAGGGGGGACGTGCAGCGGTAGTATCTCACACCGGTGCGCTTGCCGGGCGTGATGTCGCCTTCGACGCGGCTTTTCGTAAGGCAGGGGTGATACGAGCCCGGCACAGTGAAGAGATGTTCGACTGGGCGAGAGCTCTGGCATGGTGTCAACCACCTTCGGGCCCGAATATGGCTGTGCTAACCAACGCGGGCGGACCGGGCGTTATCGCTGCGGATGCGCTGGATGATAACGGTTTACGGCTGGCGAGGCTGGCTGACCACACCCGGGAGAAATTGGAGGCGTTTCTTCCTTCGGCGGCCAGTTTGACCAATCCGGTCGACATGCTAGCGGGGGCAGGACCGCGCGAGTACGCCGACAGCTTGCGTCTGCTGCTGGCGGATGATGGTGTGGATGGAATCATCGTGATCCTGCCGCCTCCACCCATGACGACAGCAGCGGAAGTCGCAGGCGCAATCATTCCGGTGATCCAGTCAGCGACGAAACCTATTGTGATCGCGTTGATGGGTGAGGAGCTTATCGCCCATGCCGCTCGGCTCTTCAGGGGTGCACACATTCCTGATTATCGATTTCCGGAGCGTGCAGCCTCTGCATTGCGTGTGCTCTACGAACGATCAATCCAACTCAGAAGGCCATCGGAAAATGTGGTCGTGTTCGACGATGTCAAGCAAGAAGAAGTGGAGTCTATTTTGAAAGAAGCAAGTGTCGGGAAGGAGGGATTCGTAACCGCGGATATCTCGGCGAGGATCGTAAACGCGTACGGGATCCATATCCCGGAACACCGCAACGCAACCAATGCCGAGGACGCCGAGAGTGCCGCCGAGGAGATTGGTTTCCCCGTGGCGCTCAAAGCGGATTCAGTTGACCTTACACATAAATCCGATGCTGGAGCAGTCTCGCTGGATTTAAAAGATGTTCCAGAGGTGGTTGAAGCCTATCGTTCTGTTTTGCGCCGTGTACGGAGTTCGGTTCCGCGCGTCGAGGTGCAAGGAGTTATGGTGCAGGCCTATGTCCCTAGAGGGCAGGATGTGATCGTCGGTTTTGTGCGCGACCTACAATTTGGACCTCTATTGATATTCGGCGCCGGGGGGACGGAGGTCGAGCTATTGGAGGATGTCTCCTTCGCTCTCGCTCCATTGAGCCGCACCGAGGCGGAGGCTATGGTCAATAAGACATGGGTTGGTAGACGCCTGCGCGGCTATCGAAGCACTCCAGCCGCAGATCGAGAAGCGGTAATAGAAAGCCTTCTCCGAATCAGTCAATTGGCGCTTGAGAACCCTCAAGTAGCAGAACTTGAAATTAACCCTCTCCGTGCTCAGGATGTGGGAAGTGGTGCGCAGGCAATCGATGTCCGCTTGCGCTTGCATGGATGAATGCCCACGCATGCATTGCTGCGTGGTTATGGCGCCAGAGTATTTAGAGTTATCGATAACCTTAATAAATGTGGTTCGTCAACGTGGGCTTTTATAGCAAATAGCGTTTCTATAGCAGCTTTCAATCCGCCTTTCTCTCAATTTCTATATGGATGGAGATTTTTAAGAGGTGGATGTTCCTTGAGGAGTAATAAGGGGAACACAGGCTCTTTTTGATCCTTTGGGATAGGTCCTATCGATCTTCCAGTTGAATCAATACTAAGGCTTTGGCGATCTCGGCAGCTACGTGTGCATTATTGCGGAGGAGCGCCAGGTTCGCGTGCAGGGTTGCACCTTCTGTAATCTCCGCCAGGCGAGATAGAAGGAATGGAGTAAGTTTATTTCCGCGTATGGTTTGTTCTTGAGCTTCCTGCTCAATTTGCTTTAGAGCTGAGTTAAGTCGTATTGCTGGGATCGCGGCGCCTTCGGGGCAAGGTACACAGATCAGGATGCCTGAACTCCGTGTTTCCCAGATCGCCCGCACTAAAGCTGCTATCTCACCAACAGTGTCCGCCCGGAAGTGGATCGGCAAATCGCTCTCTCTAGTAAAAAAAGCTGGGAACGTATCCGTTTGCCAGCCGATGACAGGTACGCTAAAAGTCTCCAACCACTCGAGTGTTCTGGGTAGATCCAGGATTGATTTCGCACCTGAACAGACCACTGCAACAGGTGTACGTGCAAGTTCGGTTAAGTCAGCCGATATATCCCCGCTTGGTCCGTGGTGCACTCCACCGATCCCGCCTGTAGCGAACACTGGAATTCCAGCTTTATTTGCTAAAAACATTGTCGCTGCTACAGTCGTACCCCCACTTAAGCGTGATGCCCGTGCGAAACCAATGTCTCGTACGCTGATTTTTACGCTATCGGTATCTAAAGCGAGCCGTTCTAGATCCTTTTTCGATAAACCAATGTGAACTTCACCCTTCAACAGAGCGATTGTGGCTGGAACCACGCCAACTTGGCGAACTTCTTTCTCCATCTGTCGGGCGAGTTCAAAATTAACCGGTCGCGGGAGTCCGTGAGTGATCACGGTAGATTCAAGAACCACGATCGCCTTACCTTCGGCGAGAGCGTCTGAGACTTCGGGTTGAAAGATGATCCATTCAGGAATTGGCGGCATCATCTTCGCTCATCGTAAAGCCGGTCGAGAGATAAGTCCGCAGCGACTGTCCCGGGTGAGCGCAGGGTGAGAGTAGCTGCGGATACTCCGAGGCGAATGGCTTCATCCAATGGGATCTTGTTCAACAACGCGAAAATCACTGCCGCAGAGAGAGCATCACCAGCACCTGTGGGATCCACAATCTCGGTCTTTAGCGCAGGCACATGACCGCTGCCGTCCGCGGTCGCATAACCAACGCCGAATTCCGCCATTGTGATCAAGGCAATGTCAATGCCTTCAGCAACCAGATGCCGGGCGGCATCGATCGCGCTGTTGTGGTCTGCATGCGGGACAGACATAGGGCAGAGAGCCTCTGCCTCGGCTTCATTTGCCGTTATCAACCATAGACGATCGAGGTAGGGAGCGAGGATAGGGGCAAGGTTGACAGAGGTCGTGTCAGCCGCAAGAGGTACTCGCGAGCGGTGGGCTATCGAGATAGCCGTTCGAAGTGTATTCTCGGGGAGATTAGCATCGATGAAGACTGCAGATGCTTGCTTAAACAACTTTCGGCGTTCACGTAAATGTTCTGGATGGATAGCTGCAGTCACACGCATATCGTCCATGCCTAAATGAAGATTCCCATCCGGGTCGAGGATTGCCAGATATGTCCCCGTGTTCTGACCTTTGATGACTAGGCTGTTCTCGATATTAACCCCGGCGGCTGCTGTTTGCTCCAGGAGCTGGCTTCCCTGTTCGTCGGCGCCCACTGCGGTGATCAAGATCACATCGGTACCAAGACGAGCGAGGTTCTCAGCGACATTGCGGGCTACACCGCCCATTGAAACACGCAACTTCCCCGGATTGGATGTTCCTGGCTTAAGGTTGATTTCTGCCCGTCCAACCAGATCCAGTCCAGCGGAGCCGATCACAAGCACTGGTCCTTCGTTCGCTGGAGTCTCCATCATCGAGCATCATCTCCCAGGACCTTCGGTTCAAGTACACCCTTAATGTACTCCAGGGAGCGTTGAACTTCCGGTTTCCGTTTGCTGTCAACATCGATCTCCAGGCGTTTCTCCATCCGTTGGAGTTGGTTGAATATCATCGCCAGGAGTTCGTAGCTGCGGTGCTCCACAGGAAGGTCTCCATAACGCCATGTCTGGATCCAGGATTGAAGAAGTTCTGATGTGACTTCCCGGTATCGGAGAGCCCTTTGGCGCTCGAGGTACTCGGGCGATCTATATAATTGGAGGCGTTGGTAATCACGCCAGGTTGTCATCAGTGTATGACCAGGACCCAATTGCCCACCAGCATCTTCCTGGACGCTCACCGGGATCTCCCAGGTTCCTACCCCTACCCAAACCA
This sequence comes from Anaerolineales bacterium, assembly GCA_034430395.1. Lineage (GTDB taxonomy): Bacteria > Chloroflexota > Anaerolineae > Anaerolineales > E44-bin32 > E44-bin32. The sequence goes on from DAOUEQ010000008.1 coordinate 104,853, forward strand.
GCTCCAAGCCTTGCTTTCGTAACCGTTCACTCAGTACCTCAGTATGGAAATGCTCGGTCAATTCCCGGCGAGGGATGTGGACGTTCCGGATACTTTCAACAGCCGTTCCCTGTTCGGTGTGTTGTTTTACCGTCGAACGATAGGGCTGGAGGGCGAGGAATTCTTCAAGGGTATGGTGAGCGATGAAATCAATCATCTCGTGACGAAGAACGTATGCCAGGGCCTGATCCGGGTTGCGTGTCTTACCTTCCACAACCGGTTGGCCGTAAACAAGGCGGCGAACGCTTTCCTCGGTGAATGGATAAGGGGATTTTAAGCTTCGTTCTTTATCCGCACTGTAGACTCGGAAGAGCATTTGTGCATCACGTGCATAAGCCAGAATCCCGTCGCGGGTCACGGTGCGGATTTCATCGACTTTTACTAAACGATCTCGTAGGTCAACAACTTCACGTAAACGTTCAAATCCCTGGATGAAGTACGTGGAACGCGCAGGAGTTGGTGTTGAAGGATCAACCTCGCGTTGGGCTGGATCGATCTCGTCTTCCGCGAGACCGTAAACTTTGGGTGTGCCGTCAATGGCCTCTGATGTTACTGCGTAACCAAGGTGGGTCTGGATGAATCCGGGTCCCCCAATTCGCTTGATCGGATTAGTGGGATTGAGCTGTTCGACATCCCCTCGATCGATCTTCAGGCGAGGGAAGTACCATCCGAACAAGGATGCGAGAATATAGCGGATAGCGATCCATAGCGATTCAAGCTCAAAAAGGTCGGCCAGGTATCTACTGCTCAAGATGATCCCGAAACTGAGACCGAACAAGACTGGAATGAGATAAAGAATGACCTGCGGGTTAAGGAAGGTGCTAATGATGTTGAGGATGGGGTACAGGAAGGGGGGTAGTGATTGGATTAGGGGGAATGGGATTTGGCCAGGAAAGTCGAAGGCGACGATCAGGACTAACCAGAACAGGGTGAAGAGAGTACCTGTTAGGAAAAGACGGATCATTGATGCGGTGAGATCTCTTCCGAGAATGAGTTGGACAGCGCTCCTCGATGTCGCTTTTGATATTTCTATAAGCCGGTCCAAAGTGGAGTTTTTCATGCCACCATCCATCTGTATGACAACCCTTATTCCCTTCCTGTGATTCTGCTGACGATTTGGTCCAGTTCATGAACCATCTCGCTGCTCTCAGGCAGCTTATCATCCTGCCCATAGATCTGGAGGGCATCCGTGAGAATCAGCGAGAGTGTTTCTGTTAAACCCGGGTGGTTACCCGCTTCGAGCTGGTCACGGAGAGTGGAAGTTAATTCATGGAATAGAAGATCGTTTGCTTCAAATTCGCCCAAATTGCGATTTTTTCGAAGTCGATCGGTCGCTTCCCGCAGGGCTTCCTGAACTTCGCCTGTCCAGGATTCGCGCCATTGCAAGTTGCGCTCATTTTGAATTTCAGGGGGCAACCGCAAATCTGTCACTTTCAAGTCAAGCACACGGATACCACGTGAAGTGAGAATCTCTAACTCGCGGGCTGCATCTGGACTCTCTCCATCTTGCGCTGGTGAAGCGGTGTCCATTGAAGGGACCAATCGTGCGTGGATGGCGCCGGCAATTTGCTTCAGCGGGGGAGTGCGATCTTTATCAGTCTCAATCAGGGCGTTGAGTGTCCACTGTTTAATTTCCTCACGCCAGAGGTCAATAAAGAGAAGCAGCGGCAAATCCTTCCATGAAACATCCTCGTACTCACCGAAGACATGCCCATAGACAGCCCGCTCGATTGCCTTCAGGTTGACCTCATAAGGAGCTGCGTCAGCTGTTCGCCCTTCCCGCGGTTCAAGCAGGTGACCGGGGTCGATCATAAATGTGATGGACAGATCCGCGGAGACGGGAATTCCATCTTGTGTGACCGCCAGCGAACTGATGCTCTCTGGGGCGTGATCCTTACCGGGAGTGGGGGGAGAACCCTGTATATGTAATTCCTGGCGGCGTAAGTCGATCGCCTCCGCCAGCCATTCACCGGGTTCTGTGAATACGATTCCGGGTCCGACAGCACGTGTGAATGCCGTATCCGTTCTCAAGACCCCCGCACTTGCGTAATCGATGAGGATGACACCGGAGCCCCTTCGTGTACGTTCACCGAGAGCCTCGATAACCGCTCCGTCGCGAACGAAGGAGACCGGTCCGCGTTCACCCAGAGCATGCCCAAGCAGACGGATAAAGGTATCAAAGCGTTCTTGGATGGAACTAACAGGCAGGATGAATTGAGCCATAAGCGCGAGAAATGGGATCAATGTTATCAGGGCTAAGTCTAGTAGAATAAGAACGGAACGCAGTGTTGCTGTTTCCTCTTCAGGGCTAACAAATTGTATGTGAACTGCTAGCCAGGTGAGGAGGATGGTCAATCTTAACGCAGCGAGTAGTGTTCCCCCGGGACCGGCTGTAGAGGAAAACGAGAATCGTAAAGTGAATGCAATCAAGCTGAGGAGTGCCGGTATTGCCAGGAGCGGGACGAGCGTGGATACCAGCTTCGGAAATTGAGGATCCACGACTCGGCCAAACAGCAACACGGTAATGGTGACCGCAAGCAGCGTGCAGACAAACAATATGAAGAAGGGGCGCCTATGGAGGGATACTTTTTCCATCGCATCGAGATTGTATCCTAAAGGGGTTTCAAGGCAAACTCATCAGTGACTCATTCGAGTTCAGGTTGCAGCTTGTCAAGAGGCATTATTGGCGATAATGTAGAGGTTGTTGGGACTAATAGCTAATTGGAGCGGATATGGTTACAAGACAATCGGAGTTGATACGAGTATTGGAAACAATAGCCGAGGAGCTCCCAAACCCACTCTGGGTTGCCTTGGTGGATGATGATGGTTTGTTGGTGGCTTGTGTTCCATCTCAGCCACCTGTGAATGTCGATCAGATCTCCGCGATGACGGCCGCTTTAGCCCTTACCGCCATTCGGGTTCTGGGAGAAATTGAGGCGGCGGAGTTTCGTTATTCCAGTGTTACCGGTTCAGATCGTCAATTGCTCCTGGTTGCCCTGGATGGAAAACGGTTTCTCTCCATTGGTTTGGGTCCTGACGTTGTTGTACAAACCGCATTTCGACCGCTAAGCCGCCGGGTGGCAGAGTTATTGAAGATCTTGAAGATGAGGTTTTCTGCATCCTGATCCTTCATGTGGACCGACCCAAAATAGCAGTTCCTTACAGGTAAAGATTGTCAGTAATTTTAGAAACGGTCGCACATTTTTGTGTACCCTTCCAGTTCACTTCTACGAGCAGCAACCCATCCACGAAGCGCCATTCCACATCCCTACGGATCACGAGATTATATTTCCTCTTGGTTTAACGGCTCACGACTCTGAAGATATTTAATCGCATGACTAGTCCCGGAGAAGGAGTATTGCACCCCTCTGTGTTCATAAGCGTCAACGGACGCACCCTTGAAAACAGGATTTTGGCTGCATTTTCGATCGCGGATGGCATCCCTGTCGTTCTCTATAATTCAACACGGAAGCCTTATTAGTTAACAACAAGATTTAGTGATATTCCTATCAGTGGATTATTCTCTCACCGGAATGACGATTGAATTTACTCCTGATTGAGCCTATGATTGAGTGCATATAGCGGCTTGAATGGATTCCACCGTAGAAGGTGAGGGCGAACATGAGCGATGAGAATTTCCCATCCGAGTTTGATCCTGCTCCCCCGCAAACATTCGCGGCTGATCATGGGCCTGCTCCCGCCTGTGAGATATGCGGGCGCCAAGATGAGACGCTGCGTCTGGTCGCCCTGCCCTTCGTTGTCAGCCTGGTCGTTGTAACCTTCCGCAGGTCTTGGACAGGATTGTGGTGTTCGAGGCATCGAAACGAACGCCGCATCCTGGCTGGTTTGATCACTGCGCTGGCTGGCTGGGTTGGGATCCCGTGGGGTTTTATTTATACACCGATGGCGCTAATAAATTTAGCGAGAGGGGGAAATCAACCGGTAGATGAGAATGTCCACCTTCTAACGCAACTTGCCGAAGAGACGCTTAAAACTGGAGACCCGCATAGCGCGATCCGGATTCTGGAAGAGGCGCTCAAGCTGAAAGATGACACAACGATCCGTCAGCAGCTCCAAGAGCTATACAGTCGCTATCCGCTCTCGATCACCAAACCCCCGCCCATCCCACCATGGCCATTTATTCTCGGCCTGGGTTCCAGCGCAGTAATCGGACTTTCAATTGGTCTGCTAGATTACTTCATCACTGCTCTCATGAGCATGGTCCTCGGCGTTGAGGTTAATATAATCCTGGCGATTCTAAGTTGGGCTCCGTTAGTTGCATTGATCTTCCTTGGCGGGATTGTTCTTTCTGCGGTCTTGCGCAGGGTGATTGAAAAAACCCGACTTGAAGAGATGATGCTCTCCTTGATTTTCGCCGTCGTCGCCGCACTCCTCGCGTTCTATGGAATACCGCAAGGTCGTTTGTTCGGTGATTATCTCGGGGCAGTCTTCGGCGGGTTACAGTTTGACTCAGCGATCGATTTCATTCTCACGACCGGTGAAGTGTTCACCCAGGGAGGAGTTTGGTATCTGCTCGATTCGATGCAATCAGGTTGGCTGACTGACTGGATTTACTTAGGCATACTAACTGCAGGTGCAGCCTATTTTCTCTGGACAAGTCTGTCCTCCGTGCGCGAAAGCGTCCACTGGCTGGTGCGCCTCGACCTGTTACAAGGTGAAACGGCGCTTGAAGAAGAGGGATCCACACTCACTGTCTGGGGTTCGATCGCCGGGGTTGTCGTTGGCGTGTTGTTGTTAGCGGCTCTGTTTGGTGGGGGAAGAGGCCTTACATTGCGGGGGAATCCGGAGGCGGTTGCCCATCTTGAGCAGGGTGATTTACTCCTCGCACAAGGCGATTTAGATGGTGCGGCGGTGGAATTCCAAAGCGCGATCCAATCAGCCCCCCATCTTCCCGGACCGCATTCGAGCCTGGGTTGGGTCTTGTACTCGATGGGCGATCTGGAGGGGGCGGTTTACGAATTTGAGGAAGCGCGTCGAATCGACAATACATGGGCTGATCCGGTTCTAGGATTGGGTTATTCCTATCTCAGCCAGAACGAGATTGAGGCTGCTCGAAGGGAATTCGAGGCTGCCATTGCGCTTAGCCCAGAACCCTATCTGCTAGCGCAGGCAAACTACGGGTTGGGAAACTTGTCTTTCAGTGAAGGGGACCCGGAGTCGGCGGCGGTCTATTATCAGGAAGCCATCCTCCAGGATTGGGAGTTGCATGTTGCGCATATGGATTTAGCATTGGCCTATTTCAATATGGCGCAGTTTGACAAGGCTGTTGAGAAAGCGAATGATCTGATAGCGCTTGCGCCTGATTGGGGGGCGCCGCATGCGCTGCTGGCCATGGCATACCATCAGTTGGATGATTCGACACGAGAAGAGAGAGAATTGGCTTGGGCTGAAGACCTGGGACCGGAAGACCTATACAGCCTACTGCTGCTCGCAGGCGCCCATTGGGATCGCATCGAGTTTGCGCGGGCTGAGGAACTGCTCTTGAAGGCTGTTGAGTACTATCCGGAAAGTGACCAGGCTGCTATCAGTCTAAGCTATACTTACGCTGCGCTGCAGGAGTACGGTCGAGCGCAGGATTTGCTCAATCCTGTGTTTGTACGTAATACGGATCCTGCTGATGGGCATCTGGCAAAAAGTTATATTTTCATGCAACAACAAGACCTCGATCAGGCGCTCGCTGAAATCAACCTTGCCAGAGATCTCGACCCTGATGAATGGACAGCCTATCGTGACCTGAGCTTTATTTACTTTCAGCAAGGCTCCATACAAGAAGCACTGGCCGCAGCGGAAAAGGCAGAGGCGATTTATCCCTATGATAGTGCCATTTTTACGTATAAAGCTTTTGCCCAGCGCAGCCTGGGCGATGTCGAAGGGGCTCTGGAAAGCGCGCAGAAGGCGATTAACCTTTCACCAAAGTATGATCTCGCGCACTTCATCCTTGGGGCATGTTACCTGGATCAGGGCGAGCATATGAAAAGTTCCGACGAGCTGCGAACGTTCCTCTCCCTGGCGTGGGACCGTTCCTATGTGCGTGAGTATATAGCACAAGCTGAGGCTTTTTTCGCACAAGCAGAGTGAGAGGCTCCAGGGTGTAGCATCGCCCGGGTTGAGCCGTCCCCATAAATCATCGAAATCGGCATTTGCTATCGTTTCTTTCCAGGCAATTTGACCTTTTTCCTTTGAACACGTAGACTGGAGCTCTGCTCGCAAAGGTCCACGCTGCAGCCGTCGTTGGGCTGGAGGGGGAGATCGTGGAAGTTGAAGTGGACACCACGCGCGGGATGCCCTCCTTCACCATCGTAGGTTTGCCTGATACCGCTGTTCAGGAGAGCCGTGAACGCGTTCAAGCTGCAATCAAGAACGCGGGTCTTACCTTTCCCCGTCATCGCGTAACTGTAAATCTGGCCCCCGCCGACCTTCGAAAGGAAGGTCCGGCGTATGACCTGCCGATCGCATTGGGCGTTCTTGCGGCTTCCGAGCAGATACAGGCGGAATGTCTGGCGGAGGCGATGGCTGTTGGAGAGCTGTCTCTGGATGGCTCCGTTCGCCATGTACGGGGGGTGCTTCCCATGGACGCGCTGGCTCAACAGGAAGGCATGAAGCGGATGTTTGTGCCTGTAAAAGATTCGGCGGAGGCCTGTTTGGTCCGGGATTTAGAGGTGATTGCTGTTTGCTCGCTAACGGAACTGGTAAATCACCTCTCTGGGGTGGTTCCGATCCCGCCGGAAGAAGCGGAGATGCACGATCCAGTTGCGGGGAAAGTCGCTCTTGACTTTCAGGAAGTGCGGAGGCAGGAACATGTCAAACGCGCGCTGGAGGTAGCAGCTGCCGGTGGGCATAATATATTGATGGTGGGGCCACCAGGTGCGGGTAAGACCCTGCTCGCTCGTGCCATGCCATCGATTTTGCCAGCCATGTCTTTCGATGAGGCGTTGGATGTAACTCGTATTTACTCTGTAGCCGATCAGTTCCCTGCAGATACATCGTTGATTCAGACCCGCCCCTTTCGTGCGCCGCACCATACCATTTCTCATGCCGGACTCGTCGGTGGCGGCAACTGGCCGCGCCCAGGTGAGATTTCGCTTGCGCACCGGGGCGTGCTCTTCCTCGATGAGCTGCCTGAGTTCGGACGAAGGGTGCTCGAGGTAATGCGGCAGCCCATGGAGGATAAAGTCGTCACAATCAGTCGGGCGCGCGGTTCCTCAACTTTCCCTGCTAATTTCATGCTGATCGCGGCGATGAATCCCTGTCCCTGTGGTTTCTTCGGTGACCTCGAACGGAGCTGCACCTGCACACCCAACTCCGTAACAAGTTATCAGAAGCGCATTTCTGGTCCGCTGCTGGATCGGATCGACATCCACGTCGAGGTGCCCAGAGTGGATTTCGAGAAGCTTTCAAGTGATCGTATTGGTGAACCCTCTGAATCGGTTCGGGATCGGGTTGAAAAGGCACGTGAGAAGCAGCGGGTGCGCTTTGGTGAAACGGATCTGGTGTGCAACGCAGATATGGGAC
>DAOUEQ010000009.1:0-4756 GCA_034430395.1 Anaerolineales bacterium
ACCGGGTGATGATCGTCGATTTCGACGTGCACCATGGCAACGGCACTCAGGAAATTTTTAATACCGACCCGAGTGTTTTATATTTCTCCACACATCAATGGGGTATTTATCCTGGCACCGGCCATCAAAAGGAAATCGGCCACGGGGATGGGGAAGGCTCGATCATCAATGTCCCCTTCCCCGCCCGCGCTGGAGATCATTCGTTTGAGCGAGTGTGGGAGGAGATCCTCCCAGCTGCGGTTGAGCGGTTTTTACCAAATATTATCTTGGTTTCAGCAGGATTCGACGCCCACTGGGACGATCCACTCGCTGGCCTTCAACTGACAACCTCTGGTTATCACCGACTAACCTGTCGTCTGCGTGAATTGGCGGACCAATTCTGTGATAAACGAATGCTTTTCGCGCTTGAAGGTGGATACGCCCCCGAGGCGCTCTCAGATAACGTTCAGGCATGTCTGCACGCCCTGGCGCATAAGCCAATTAACGAAGACCGGTTGGGCTCAGCACCTTTCGATGAACCATCCGTAAAGCAGCTTGTCGCAGAGATCCGTGATATACACGAGTTTTAACATCTTCAGAAATACTTACACTCTGGCACGTTTCTTGTTACGAAGTTAGAATGATTCGGATGTAGTCTGTAATATGCGGGTTGGATTTTGTGATCATTCTTGCGTAATAAGTATAGATAAGGCATACTTTTAGTGAGGCTCTGCAATGGCAGAAATGGATTTACGCGCATATATAAAAGAAATTGACGACCTTACAGAACGTAATCAGTTGGATGAGGCTATCGCACACTGCCGCCATATCCTTCAGATTTACCCAAAACATCTCGGTTCCTACCGCTTGCTCGGGAAGGCGTACCTCGAAGCGAAACGATTCGGAGACGCCGCCGATATTTTTCAGCGCGTTCTCTCCGCGATCCCCGATGATTTTGTCTCTCATATCGGCATGGCCATTGTACGGGAGGATGAGGGCAATCTCGACTCTGCCATATGGCATATGGAGCGAGCCTTCGAAACTAATCCCGCGAACCCCGCCATTCGGCAAGAACTCTCTCGCCTCATCGGTCGTCGAGATGGTCTCGAACCACACAAGATACGCCTAACTCGCGGAGCACTCGCCCGCCAATATGCGCAAGGAGAGCTCTACCTGCAGGCAATTGCTGAACTTCGCTCCTCGCTCGGTGAAGACCCCGATCGCCCTGATCTAGAGGTTCTTCTCGGGAAGATGTATTGGCAAGCGGATCTACACGCGGAGGCCAAGGATATATTCAGCCAAATCTTGGAGAAGCTCCCGTATTGTCTTGAAGCCAATCGTTACATGGCGGCAATATTACAAGAGGAAGATAATAACGAGGAAGCCGCTAAATACCATCGGCATCTAGCGGCGTTGGACCCCTACTTTGCATTTCTCGAAAGCGCAACTATCGACCCAAATACGGTCGATGCAAAAGCTGTTCGTATTGAACGGTCGGGGTGGGTTGCCGGCCAACCACTCCCAACTGCCGAGTCTGACACTCCAGAATGGGTGACATCACTTGGTGTGGATCTAAGTGAATCGACGCCTGCCCCACTTGAAGCAGGTGACTCTCCATCCTGGATGGCAGAGATCGGTCAATCAACACCCTTGAGCACTTCACCTGCAGTGTCTGCAGAGGCCTCCCAAACCGCTCCAGAAGAAGCTCCTGGAGACGAAATACCAGAGTGGATGGAGGAAGCAGGATGGGTTCCATCCAGCGGCGAGGTTGTAGAAGGTCCAATTTCCTTCTCGGACGCAGAACTCGAATCAACCGACATTGAGGACATAGGTGAAGAGACAGGTGAACTCGTCCCTGCAGATATCCCTGGTTGGATCCAGGAAATCGCTCCCGAGAATCTTGATGAATCCTCCGAAACCGACGAACCGGCTGCAGAAGCTCCAGTGGGGAAAGCAGAATTTATGCCTGACTGGCTCTCGGACATCGCCTCTGACGCTGAGCAGGTCACACCGGACCCAATACCACCGTCTGCGGATGAGCCGCAAGAAAAAGCTGAACCGATCTCGATCGCAGAGCCACCGAGTGTTGATGAAATCAGCGATAAAGATATCATCGCGGAGGACGAAGCTCCTGAAGTGCCTTCCTGGATTGATGAACAAGCGCCAGGCGCCACATCCACCATCATCACATGGCTTGACGACCGCCCGAGCAAGGATATAGAACCTGAAAAAGCAGAACTTCCAACAGAAGCAGTAGAAGAAACTGTTGAAGATGCTGTTCCTGATGCGGATATCCCCTCCTGGCTGGACGAAGTCGCAGACGGAGCCGAAGTCCCTGAGTTAGAAACCGAAGTCCCAAAAACAGAACCCGAAAGCCCCTCCTGGCTTGCCGGTCTAGCAGAGGCAGCTTCACAACAGGACCTTGGACTTGGACCAACTACTGGTGATGAAACTCCACCAGAATCAGAGGAAGAGGCTGCGCCGGAGTGGCTCGAAGGGATTAGTGAGCTTGAAGAGGAGCTTGCTCCTTTGCCATCCAGTGATGACGCACCAGATTGGCTACGAGGTATCGCTGAACCTGATTCGGTTGCTGCAGTCACGAGTCCAGCTGAAGAACCCGAATCCGACACACCCGATTGGGTCTCTGAGGTCGAGGAACCCACCAAGGAGCCATCTGCAGAAGCATCTCAACCCCAGGTTGAAGCCCCCGATTGGCTAACTGGGATCGCGGATTCGATAGTTGAGAGAACTGTCGATGATGATTTTCTGGCGGAAGCAGCACCAGAGCCTATTGAGAGCGCTGCAAAAATGCAGGGAGACACCCCGGACTGGCTGCAGGATTTTGCCGCCTCAGTGGAGGACATAGAGGATTCAGAGATCAAAGAAGGAGAACCTGAGATTGACGTTCAATCTCTTCAGCAACTTGAGGAGGAGATTGGCATGCACGCGACTGAGGCAGTTCCACCTAATGCCCTGGGTGTCACCGATGAGGTTGACGATGATGAAATCTTCCAGTGGCTGGAAGACCTTGCTGAGACTCAGGAAGCTGAAGGAAGTAAGCCGTTAACCCCGCCCACGGAAGCGCCTGTTGAATCACTTATGGAATCCTCTCCTGCGATCAGTGACGCGATCCCTCCTGAAGAAACCGGGGAGAGTTTACAATGGCTCGAGGATCTCGCCTCACAGCGAGGTATCGATGTGGATGTCGCACCGACTACCCCTGACAGAATTCCTGCAGAGACGGACGCATCTCAAGACTGGTTAACGGATATGGCGGTTGGACCAGCAGATGAGACGATTGTCTCGAAGCATCCACAGGTTCCAAGCGAGGAGATTGACGCTGAGATAATGGGAGAAGCCGATAGGTCAATAGCCCCAGACGAGGAATCTCTCATCTCGGCGATTGAACCGGAAATACTTGAAGAAGAACCTATGCCGGAAATACCCGGATGGCTCGATGAAGCAACGTCAGTTGCAGAAGCGGTGCCTCCTGAACCCGCAAAAGAAGCTGCCCCTCCGATCGACGAAGATAAATTTCATCCTCCAACCCCAACTCCCGTCGAGGCTGCACCTGCAGTTGAACCCACGCCTCTCCCTGAACCAATTGAGGAGATTATTCAACCACTGGAAGCTGCCCCCCACATCCCGGCTGCAGAAGAAGATCTTCTGGGAACCGGGAAGGTAGGACCTGCCGCGGAAGTTGTTCCATCGAAGAAATACAAGGAACCGGCTTCGCAATTACTGCAGGGCGCACGCCAAGCCCTCACCGCGGGTGATGCAGGGCGAGCTTTATCGGATTACAAAAAGTTAATCGAGAGAAAACAGGACCTCGAAACGGTAATCGGCGACTTGAAGCGCGCTTTGGAACGCTATCCGAACTTGCCGGCGATGTGGCAAGTTTTGGGGGATGCCTATATGAAAGCAGATCAACTCCAAGAGGCGATTGAAGCATACCAACGAGGTATGGAGGTCGCTTGATCGCCTCTCTCTTATTCATCTAAACCGAACTCGGGGTTTCCCCGAGTTCGCATTTTATGGAGGCAACCTTGGAGCAAACCCTTGTCCTAATAAAACCGGATGGCGTTCAACGTGGTCTCATTGGTGAGGTCATTCAGCGCTTAGAGAACCGTGGTCTGCGGCTGGTCGGCGCAAAATTTCAGCAAATCCAGAAGGATTTCGCGGAAGTTCATTACGCAGTGCATAAGGGCAAACCATTTTACGATGGATTAATTGAATACATCACATCCGGACCCGTGATGGCGATGGTATGGGAAGGCCCGAACGCGGTCTTAGCGGTTCGGCAGACGATGGGGGCTACGAAACCTACGGAAGCCGCCCCAGGCTCGCTCAGGCATGATTTTGCTCTCGAAGTGGGGAGAAACCTTACCCATGCCTCCGACTCCTCTGAGACAGCTCGGGCAGAGATCGAACTATGGTTCGGCGCCGCTGACCTGGTCAAGTGGAATCGTGATATTGACCGCTGGGTATTCGAAGCCTGACAACTTTGCCTAACGACACCCAAGCTCCCCTATGGAGATCGCTAAGCTTGAGCCACTTGTCGTCCTGACAGGGGCGGGGATATCAGCTGAGAGCGGGGTACCTACTTTCCGCGCCGCTGAAGGTCTATGGCGAACCTACAGGGCGGAGGAACTCGCAACTCCAATTGCCTTCCATCGAGATCCACATCTTGTTTGGGAGTTCTACGCCTGGCGGCGTGAACTCATCGCCGCGTGTATACCTAATCAAGCTCATATGTTTTTAACCGAGATTGAAAAGC
>DAOUEQ010000010.1:0-6733 GCA_034430395.1 Anaerolineales bacterium
CGATGGCGATGAGCTTGACCGCGAAGCGATCGATATCCGGCGCGACGATGGCATACTGGCTGCTGTTGCCTTTCGTGCTCCCCCAGGCTGCCGCGGCGGCATGGCAGGGAATGATCAACTACTGGCTGGAGGGTATCCATTGCAGCCAGGACGACTTATTCTAGAGGAAGAGTGAATGTTCCGACGATATGATGATCGGGATAGCCGCTCAGGAGCTGACGCAACTGACCGGTCTCGGGCGAGAAGAGATAGTATGCTCGATTGCCAATTATCAGAACTTCTGACTCGTCAGGAGACCAGATGGGTTGACCATTGGCTAAGGCGAATGTATAGCAGATCGGGAAGTTCGCGATCACCTCGCTCTGCTGGAGCGTCCGGTCGTACGTCCAGAAGGTGGCGTTATTTTCCCCCATACATTGAGCTTTGAGATAGAGCAGCTTCTCTCCATCGGGATACCAGATGACGTTGGGGTTTATATCCCCCGGCCAATCCACCGGGGGATCTTCGATGAATGACGGTTCGCAATCCTGGTCGGTGTCTCGGAGGCAGCGGGTCGACATGAAGCCGTAGCGATATTCGCCCTCATCCCGAACTTGAAACTCCATCCATTCACCATCCGGACTGAAATGGATCGAGCGGAAGGATGATATCTCCTGGCATTGGCTGACGCGGCTGTAGTCGGGTTCGATCAGGCAGATTTGATCTGTTCCGAGATCGAAATCTCCGTGAGAAATGTACAGGACGTGTGATCTACCCCATTGAAGATCTGTCCACTCATTCGGTCCGACTGGAAGGAAACTACGGCTGAAGGAGACGGTCCAATCCTCGCGAGATACAAAATGCCAAATGGAGCGGTTTCCATGGCATCTATATGCCAGGTATCCCCCCATATTCACTCTCGATTCCTGACAACCATAGTCGAACCCGCGAAGAGCCTGTGCCTGCAGATCAACGGCAAAGAGCCCATCGCTAAGCTGATCATCATGGTAATTTCCCATCACCTGAAGACTGCCTGGGTCCATCCAATCGTTGCCGATAGCCGTCGTGTCACCATTCAATATCGTGAAGAGCGGTATGCGTTGTCTGGTATCCCATCGCAAGACATCATGCTGCAATGCCTGGCTGTCGCCGCTTGCGACGAGTAAGTACTCTCCAGGCGGGAGATCAGCCACTCCGGTGTGGAACTCGAGCGTCATGCGGGGCTGGATCGGACCCGCCCCCTCTGGAGGCGCCAGCGTGGGGGTGGGCGTTGGCGCCTCCGTGGTGCCTGTCGGCGGGGCCGTGCTCTCCATAGTTGCAGGACTCTTGGTCTTAGTGGCGGGCAGTTCGGGCGACGAGGCGACGTCTGAGAAAAAGCCGCAGGAGACATCACATGCTGTCTGGTAGCGCATGGGGATCGAAAGGTTTGCGAAGTCGGGAATCGAGTCCGTGCTTTCGGGTTCTGATTGTGCCGGGACCGATGGCGCTTCAACACGCCGCGGCAAGGGCATGGGAACGGCGAAGTCGAGCGGTGCGAGCGCTCCGCTCTCTGATACCGTCACAGAAGCATCACCGCTGGTCGAATCGGTCCGTATTTCTACCGAGATCGGTGGCTCAAGGATGCAGTTCGGATCGCCGTCACCGCAGTCTGCGTGCACTGGGAACGCGAGAACAAAAAGAGCGGCGAATAATGCCGCTGCAGTCAAAACCCGGATAAACTTCATGACTGGTCCCTCCTTAAAGGAAGAAATCCCCACTAGTACCAGAGTGCTATATAGTCTACCTTAGCATGATTCACACAAAGATGTCAAATGTTGTGCTCTGGTTTGACTGAGTTTGGATGGATTTGGGTGTGTTTGATGGTTGGTGTTATCGGGTTCTGTTGGGTGTGGATCCCTGTTGAAAATGGAAATAGGCTGTCCGAAAAGACCAGCCCCGACAGGATCTGATGCATTATAAGTGGATTGTGATTGGGCTACGCTTTATCGGCGATGATCCAGGCGGAGGTGTTCTCGCGTTCGACGGTGGCATCCGCGCCCATCCCCGCCAGCCTCTCGGCAATGCGTTCGGCGCGTACGAAATGGCTGCGCATAAAGGCCAATTTTTCACCGATGGCGATGAGCTTGACCGCGAAGCGATCGATATCCGGCTCCTCGATCACCAAGCGCCCACCTGGGGCAAGCACACGCCAGAACTCGATTAGGCTTGATCCCTGGTCGGTGAGGTGGTGGTAGGCGTCGACGACGATGATGCGTTCGAAGCTCCTATCTGGAAACGGTAAAACCTCGGTGTGACTCCCCACTGCGTCGAAGCCACCCTTGTCGCTCGCCCGCTTAAGCATCTTGAGCGAGCTGTCGGCAATCACGATCTGATCCACCTGATTGCGCAGCCGTTCGGCGATACGGCCCGTTCCACCGCCGGCGTCGAGCAGCCGGCCGGGCGTGGGCAGCCCGGTGACTTCGTTCAAGCGGTAATCCGCCGGTGGGCGGATCAAGCGATCATATAGGGGAGCGAGCAGATCGAAGTGGTCCAAGGTTGTGCATCTCCTTATTGGCATTGAGTCTACCGCGAAATGCTGCCGGTGACGGATCTACTAACCAACTGCAGAGCGCTGCCCATCGTAGAGTTGCCATGATAATCTTGAATTCGAATGAGGATGGCATTCGGTCCCGGACGCCCGAGGCCACGGCGGGGCTGAGCCTCCACATGTCTTGAACACCGATCAACAGCGGGCTGACACATGGGTCGGCCACTACGCGTTCATTAGATTTGGGGGGTGCAGCCGAGTGTGACACGGGTGATGTTAGGAGATGACAGTGGGGAGCCTCTAGGCATTCGCCGATCCGTCAGCCGTTCGTCAGCCAGAAAGAGGCTCATTAAAGACAGTTCTTGTTAGGATAGGAGCAGGTTCAGAGAAGATCTCGTGAGAACGGATGGAGGTTTAGAACGTAGATGGCTGAGCAAAAGAAAACACCTTGGTTTTTATGGCCTTTCGCCGCGCTATGGCGGCTGGTGACCTGGATTCTCGAGTTGACGGGGCGTTTCGTCGCCATCCTGCTCGGGATCGTATTCATGATCGTCGGCGTCATTGTGACCTTGACGGTCATTGGAGCGATCGTCGGTGTGCCGATGTTCCTGTTTGGTGTGTTACTGGTTTTTCGGGGGCTGTTCTAGCAGGTTAACTTTCACTGCAACTTCTCGCAAGCATTTGCGTAGATAAGTACAGGGCATGAAATTACCGGAGGGTGTAGAAATGACTGAGGGTGTAAAGAGATTGTATCGATCGCGTGAAGAACGAATGATAGCGGGTGTTTGCGGCGGTTTGGCGGAGTACACAAATCTTGACCCCACGATCGTTCGGCTGTTGTTTGTTGGAGTCTCTATCCTGGGGGCTGCGCCGGGTATGATGCTGGCCTACTTGGCGATGATGGTTGTTGTACCGGAGGAGCCAATTATCGAAGTGTCGTCGGAATCCGAATAGGAATTATCCGCAAGCATGACGCCCTGAAGCGTCTTGCGCGGTGGCGGATGCTGACATCTAAGGCACTTCGTTTTGAGGGGCGGGTCATTGACCTGTCCCTCATGTGTTTATATCCACTCCAAATGCTGCAGAATGCTAGCGTGATAATCCCATTGTTAAAAAAAACCAGGAGCCTCGAGATGAGCGCTCCTGGCTGTTGTAACGCGAGTCTCTTAAAAGTTCAGGCGTTAGTCGCCTCGAGATAGGCTTGTCCATACAGGTGACCCTGGACGGCGTACGCGTAAACGGTCGTGAAGATTATCCCGACGAAACATAGGATGATCCCAAATCCTGCCAGGAATCCGGTGACGATTGTGCCTAAGAAGGCGAGCAGGTAGGCGGTTGGTGCGGCGCGGACGTGAGCGAAGATGTTCGTAGGGTTGATCGCTGCACCAAAGTTATCGGTCGCAGCCAATTCGCCCACCGCTGCCGGGAAGAAGAATGCCAAAGCCAGCCCATAGATCAGTGCGAAGCAGCTGAAGCACATCGTGACGATTGAATATAAAGCGGCGGCGGACTCATAATCTACCAACGCATCAACGATCGCCATTGGGATGGCGATGAACATCAACGGCAGCGCGTAAACAAAGCCGATGGCGAATATCTTCAAGCCGAGCATGAGAATACCACCGAAATCCGCCCAGTCTGGAAGGGGTTCAGCGTCGCCGCGGATGACACGCCGGGTGAGTTCAACCAACCATCCGATGAGGGCGATTTGGCCGATAAGTGGAATGAGTGAGATCACGGCAGTCAGAACGACTTTCTTAACCCACTCATCATCCTGGAAGGGAAATGAAAATGATAAACCGAAATCCATGTTTGTCTCCTCCTCGTTCAATTTGCTGCCCATTTTATCATCATTAATACAACAACGGACTGGAGGGCTTGTTTGCTCCACTCCCCTAAGAGGATCCAAAGGATCGCTTGATCCGCGGGAATATCGAGAAAAGGCACATCCGTAAATCAGATCAGGAATCGCTCATCCCTGCCCGCTATTCTAATTCACGCCATGACCCATCTACAATGTTTTCGTCGACGGTCGCTTCTCGCACAAACAGGCGCGCGAAGATCCAGGAGACGGTCATCGTCGGCAGGAGCTGTGTTCCCGGGATCAGGCTTTCGACCATGGTTACGCCGCGCAAAGGAGAGAGACCGAGGTGGCCGAGCAGGGTCCAGGAAATGGGGGCGGAGAGGAAATCCAGGCTCATGTCGAGCAGATCCAGCAGGATTACGACAGTCAGCGGAGTCGCGCGTAAGGCAGTGAGGAAACCAGTCCCTTCCGGAAGCTGGATACGCCGTACACGCCATAGTATCCATGCCAGTAGAACCAACGCCAGAGCCAGCCCTGCCCCGGCGATCAACACGAACGCGAGCAGCCAGGTTCGCCAGTCGATTTCAACCATAGTTCCTCCAGGGTATATTCATTCCGTCAATTCCTGACGTTGGAAGATGATTAGAGCTAAGCCGATCAAGCCGCCGATCCAGAATGCAAGCACCAGCAGTGAGACCCAGAAGGTGGGTTCGGTGGTCAGAGGTGCTATTCCCTCACTAATGAAGCGCTGCGCTTGACCTGAAAACAACCAGGAGTGCAGGTTGCTGAGATTATAGGTGGGGGTGAGTTGGTAGAGGTTGATCAGCGCTGGTTTGTTGAGGAATCCACTCAGGAAGAGCAGAAAACCGAGGGATGTCGCATCTAGGACGGCGAATCCGAATCCGACCAGCAAACCGCCGAGGATCGAGCGGGTCAGGATGGCGGCGATGGCGCCATAGCTGACGAGATTGAGCAGTGAGATCAGGGCGATAAGCGCCGTACGGAGGGTATCGAGAAGGTAATCACCGATGACATCAAAGCTCAGTACGGGACCATAGTGTAGACCGTGGATGCGGTGGCCAATAGAGGGTCCCAGCGAGGCGATTAGCGCGGTTAAAAGCATCGAGACCATCACCAGGCTGACCAGCGCGGCCATCTTAGCCAGAATCAGCTTCCAGCGTTGCGTGCGAGGGGCGATGTTCTTAAGGGTGCGCCACTGGTATTCGCCGGCGAAGACGACGGCCATGAAGGCCAGCGGAAGCATGCGACCGAAGAGGTTAGCCGGGAAAAAGATCAGCATATCCCAGGTAGCCAGGCTGTCGGCTGTCCAATCGCCGGAACCGAAATATTCCACCCCGGCTTGCATCGTTTTTGACATGAGGCTCAACAGGATCATCGCGCTGTGGAAGGCGAAGTATCCGATCGGGATGATCCAGACCAGGAAGCTGGTCAGTTTGAAGTTGGCGGAGACTTTTCGCCATTCAGCGCGGTAGAGGTTAAGCATCGTCAGCCTCCCCGGCGTGGTTGGTGACGGCGATGAAAAACTCCTCCAGCGATTGCCGCTTCTGTACTACCTGGAATACCTGGATACCGGCTTGTACGAGCTCAGTCACAACCAGGGGGGTTTGATCCAGGCTGAGCGAGAGCGTGAGCCATTCGCCCCCATTCCTTTCGAGGGGCACGAGCGCATCAGGCCAGCGCGCGACAATAACCTGGCGTGCTTTATACAGTGGTCGTACCTGGAGACGCATATGGCCGAGCTCGGTTTCCAGCAGCGTCTCCACAGGTCCTTCCCTCAACAGCAGACCCTTGTTAATGATCGCCACCCGATCACAGACCTGCTCGACCTCGTTCAACATATGGCTGGAGAGGAAAACGGTCTTGCCGTGGGTGTGAGCTTGCTCGCGGATGAAGCCGCGCATCTCCTGGATACCGCCCGGATCGAGGCCGTTGGTGGGTTCATCGAGGATCAGCAATTCGGGGTCATTCAGCAGCGCCGCGGCGAGGCCCAGGCGCTGTTTCATGCCGGTGGAGAAACCACCGACCCGCTGCTGGGCGCGCTCACTCAGGCCAACGGATTCGATCAGTTCGCTGATGCGACCCGGTTGATAGGTACTGGCGGTGCGATCCAACACGACCAGGTTATCCCAGGCGCTCATAAAGGGGTAGAAATCTGCGCCCTCGACCAGCGCTCCGACACGTTTTCGGGATTCCAAAGAGCCCGTCGATTTGCCGAAGAGGAAGGCTTCGCCGGTGGTGGGACGGATGAGGTCCATCAACATGCGGATGGTGGTGCTCTTCCCGGCGCCGTTGGGCCCCAGGAAGCCGAAGACCTGCCCGGCTTGCACCTCTAAGTCGAGGCCGATGACGGCTTCGACGGTTTTCTTCCCTTTGCCGAAGGTTTTGGAGAGACTGCGGATTTC
>DAOUEQ010000011.1:0-3230 GCA_034430395.1 Anaerolineales bacterium
CAATCGCACGCTCCTCTGAATCTACAACCGCGAAAGCAACTTCGGATAAGGGTTGACGCAGTTTCCTGTTGGCTTTATTCCGAGCTGCATGGCCCATGGAGACGAGCATCTGGACGAATTTCATCTCCTTCAATAAATCCTCTTCGACTTTTGCTGGATCCACCTCCGGCCATGCGCGATGGTGGATACTCTCGAGCGATTCATCATCAACGTTCCGGACGAGGTTTTGGTACATCGTTTCAACAACAAAAGGAGTAAAGGGAGCTAGAACGTGGATCAAGGTCAGCAACGCCTGATAGAGCGCAGAATAGGCTGCACGTTTATCCGCATCCGAAGCTTCATCCACGCCGGTTTTCGCCCAGAACCGACGCCTACTTCGACGGAGATACCAGTTGCTCAAGTCATCCAGGAAATTCCCGATCACTTTTGTGGCGCGGTCAGGTTCGAAGATCTCTAGGGCCTGTGTGACCTGATCGATTGTCTGAAGCGAACGTGAAAGGATCCAACGATCCATAACACTGAACTGGACCTCACCGCCATCGGCCGGTGTCCATCCATCGAGTTTGGCATAGTTGACGAAGAAGGCATACACATTCCATAGCGGTATCAGGAACTGTCGCCGGGCTTCGGTCGCGGTCTCATATCCAAAAAGCAGGTCCTTCTCAGGCTTGTGGTTGCAATAGACCCAGCGCATGACATCTACACCCATTGCGTCGGCAGCTTGGTTAAACTCGATCATATTGCCCCAGGACTTGTGCATGGCTTGCCCGTCTTCGGCGAGCAGAGTCGCATAAGTAAACACATGTTTAAAAGGTGATTTCCGCTCGAGAATAGTGCTTAAAGCCAGCAGGCTATAAAACCAGTTTCGGAACTGTCCCGGGAACGATTCGCTGATTAGATCGGCAGGATACCAATTCGACCAATACTCCTTATCGGTGTTGTAGCGGAGCGTACTCATTGCAACGACCCCGGCATCCAACCAAGGGTTCCCCACATCCGGAATGCGCTCGATAACCGCGCCGCATTCGCTGCATTTAATCTTCACAGCATCGATGTAAGGTCGATGCGGCGTGTGACCCTCGAAAACATCCCAACCCTCAACCGCTCTCGCCTCGAGTTCCTCACGACTTCCGATCACCTCGAAATGCCTGCAGGATTCGCACTCCCAGATTGGCAGTGCCAGCCCGTAATAACGCTTCTTCGAGATCATCCAGTTATGCATATTCCGCAGCCAGTCGAGCTCACGCTCCAGCCCGAAAGATGGATGCCAGGTGGTTTCTTCCTTCACGACTTCCATAATCTGATAGCGCAGGTTTTCTAACTTTTCCTCTTCCGTGACCTGCTCATAAGGTTTATCGAGTTGTTTGCCCATCTCGATGAACCATTCATCCACGAGATGGAATACAAGCTCTTCTCCGCAACGCCAACATACCGGGTATCGGTGTGTGTAATCCTCGATTTTGTAGGTCAAGCCTTTTTCAGTCAGGTTATCGAATATTGGCTGAGCGACTTTCTGGACATTCATCCCCGACAGCCAATCATATCCATCGAGGAATAGACCGTCGCCGTTTAACGGCGCAATAACCGGCAGACCATGTTCCTTGCTCAATTGGAAGTCCTCAGCACCACAACCAGGGGCGATGTGAACGATACCCGTCCCCTCGTCTTCACCCACTTCATCCCAAAGGATCACACGGTGCGCTTCAGGACTTCCTTGTTCTTTTTGAACAGGCAGCTCATCAAACGGACCCTCATACGTCCAACCTTCCATTTCTTGGCCTTTAAGCTCCGCTTCAACTTCGTAAGGGCCCTTCAATATATGCAGTGTCCCTTTACTCAGATAGTAAACATCATCCCCCTGCCGAACCTTGACATAATCCAGATCGGGACCGACGGCGGCAGCGACGTTACTCGTGAGCGTCCATGGCGTTGTCGTCCAAACAAGCAAGCTCTCACGTTCTCGATCGCGGAGTGGAAAGAGCAAAGTGATACTCGGGTGGGCAATTTCCTTGTAGCCCTCGGTCACAATCTCATGCTGGCTCAAACCCGTACCACAACGCACGCACCACGGCATCACATCACGACCTTTGAAAATCCAACCCCGTTCGTGGCAGGACTTGAGTACTGCCCAAATGGTGTAGTTGTTATCATCTGAAAAAGTGAAGTATGACCCACCTAGTTCCGGCATGCCCAAGCGGCCAACGAGGGATTCAACGCTGCCTGTTACCGGTCCGTGCGGTCCTTCCACTGTGATTTGCTCCGATGGATCCTCCGCCATCTTGTCTTGCAGGGTGCGTAAGATGTCGGGATCGTTCCAATCCATCCAGAACCCCAGCCGGATGCTTTGTTCTGTCTGTACCGCGGAGTATTTCAGGACTTGCTGCTTGCACAAATTGACAAAGCGATCGAGACCGAACTCTTCTATTTCACGCTTGCTGTTGAAACCCATCTCCCGCTCGACGTTGACCTCGACCCATAAACCCTGGCAATCGAAACCATTCTGGTATCGCGTTTGAAACCCCTGCATGGCTTTGAATCGATGGAAGAGATCCTTGTATGTCCGCCCCCAACCATGATGAACCCCCATGGGATTGTTGGCTGTGATCGGACCATCAATGAAGGACCAACGCGGGCTTTCTGACCTCAGAGCGACGAGGTTCTTGAAAGCCTGAATGTCATCCCAGAACGCTAAAACATCTTTTTCGAGCGCGATGAAATCAACTTGGTTGTCTACGGATTTAAACATCTAACACCTCACGGTTCAAGCTCAATAACCAAACGTTTATTGATCGCACCTTTGCTCTTGTAGTCCACGATGCGGATCTGACCTACTTCCTCAGTATTGGCGACGTGGGTCCCCCCGTCGGCTTGGAGATCAAGCCCTTCGATTTCCACCACTCGAACTTCTTGGATCCTAGGTGGTAGGAGATTTATTTTCGTTCGAATCAAGTCAGGGATCTGGAAGGCTTCTGCACGCGGCAAGATTGCTGTCTTAATGAATCGAGCTGCGCGAACCTCAATATTGATTTTCTCTTCGATCTCGGCGACGAGTTCCTTATGCATGGACTCAAATTCAAAATCCATTCGCCCACGTAATGGCTGCATGTTTCCACCGGTTACGCTTGCTCCAAAATCTCGCCATATCACCCCGCAAAGGATGTGCATCGCGGTGTGGACGCGCATAAGCTGGTAGCGTCGCTCCCAATCCAATTCACCATCGACCTCAGCGC
>DAOUEQ010000012.1:0-92380 GCA_034430395.1 Anaerolineales bacterium
TATAGGCTCCGGCAATTGATGGCATTGCAGTAGCTAGCAGTGCCGCCCCCTTTGCCCAGACTTCGCCCCTATTAAAAGGCTTAGCGATTACCAGGACTGTCACGCCGCCGAACATTGCCAGCGCCATCCAGAATGGATAAAAGAAACTGACCAGATAAGGTGTATCGACGATCAGTGGTGCTTTCTTAACTTGTTCGGGATCATCGGAGGTCGACATCTTCTCATATTTTACGATTTGGCCATCGATGATTTCCGGCAGGATTGTCTTGACAATCAAAGGGGTTGCAATTATGGTGACGAAGGCAAAAATAACCAGAACGATGGTAGCTGTAAGTCGAACCTTTTCTGACGGATGCTGCATTTTCTTCTCCTTTTAATGGTGTTGGGCAAGAGAGTTCTAGAAAACCCTTCGCTTGAACGCACACATTTGTCAATGTGGATAACCTTAGTATAGGGACAAATTTCGCAAATAGATTTAACCAAGGTTAAGGTCAGGTCGTCCAGAAGGACATTAAGTGAACAATTGAGCGCTCGTCATTGGCTCCAAACAGGTCATTAAGATTACGGTTGGGGAGAGAAAATGGAAGCACTTATTGCAGAATTGGCCAAGAATCAAGTGTTCAGCAAGGCAAAAAAAGAAGACCTGGAATTCCTCGCCCAAAGCTCAATTTCACGAACACTGCAAGACGGAGAATATCTTTGCTATCAAGGTGATGATTGGCCAAAGGTCCTTTTCGTAGAACGCGGGGAGATTTGCTGGGCTCTTACATCACCTGCGGGTAAAGAAAAAATCTTATTTACAATTAAACCAGGAGAGGACTTCTGGGCTCACTCCATTTTCGACGGCAAACCAATGCCCGCATCCCTCTACGCGATCGGAGATATTTCAATTCGCCTTTGGTCTAAGGATGAAATCCTCACCGTGATTCAAAGAAACCCGGAGGTGATCTGGGCAGTTAATAGTAGATTAATTGGTATCATGCGCCATGAGCGAGAGATTATCTATGGATTGGCTTTCCAGCCTGTTTCAGCCCGATTATCTCAGCTAATCCTGGATCGGTTCCACGGCGAAGATGACCTTCTCGCTGAGCGGGATCTCACACTTGACCAAATCGCGGCGATGATCTCCTCAACCCCACAAGTGGTGTGCAGGGTGATGTATCAATTCCAGGAAGACGGGTTGGTGGAACTTTCAAGAGCGACAATAAAACTACTTGATCCCGCGGGATTGAAGACAATATCTGAAGCGTATTAGTGATGGTGTTTCGCCCCCCATTTCAGCACGCAATTTCGCATCATCGACGAAGACTACCCTCTTAACTGAGCGGGGTCTTGCACTTGATTAAATAGCGGCAATGATCTCCTTGACTAACATGTGGTGTGCAGGGTTATAAATCAATTTCAGGATGAAGGATTGATCGAGTTTTCAAGAGCGGCAATAAAACTGCTCCGCCCTGGAGGAATGGGGGGGTGATGCTAACTCAGGATAGGCCAACCTAATCACAATGGGATGACATCATTCTGAGAAGATGAGTGACAAAGAACTAGCAAAACCCGGGACCATGCTTCCAACCCTTCCTATAAACCCCGCACCCTCATCATTCATCAAAAAGATCAAGTAGGTTAGGCCACAGGATTTATGGATTAATTGAGCTGGAGAAGGTCTTAGTGCCATTATCAATAAATCCGGTGAGATTAATTGGATTCTTCATCCTCTCGCGGACGCGTTTTACCCGAATCCTTCCCGTAATGAGCATCTTGGTTGATAATCTTTCTTTCTTAGGTCCTTGGAAACAGAAGGAGTTGCGTTTGATGTCTGAACCGAGTCTCGCAGTGAAAGTAGAGCGAACTTCGATGCTTACTGAGTGGAGCCGCCGAATTTCGCAAGGGCTGAATAAGACCGATCTGCCCGAATCAGCGATGATCATCCTTACAGCTCTTGTCGTCGGCATCGGCGCCGGCCTTGGCGCTGTCATCTTCAGACGCTTGATCGCATGGATCCAATCCTTTGCCCTTGAAAATATCTTCGGGTTGATGGAGCCTATTGCTCCCTTTAATTACATCCTGATCCCGGCAATCGGTGGATTGATCGTCGGCCTGCTAATTTTTTATTTCGCTCGCGAAGCTAAGGGGCATGGTGTGCCGGAAGTGATGGAAGCTGTTGCCCTGCGGGGCGGACGCATTCGACCGCGCGTTGCTGTTGTCAAAGCGCTCGCATCCAGCATCTGTATTGGCACCGGGGGCTCAGTGGGTCGGGAAGGCCCGATTGCTCAAATCGGCTCTGCCATCGGTTCAACCGTCGGGCAGTTGTTCAAGCTTTCAGACGAGCGAGTGAAGAATTTGGTTGCATGCGGTGCAGCCGGCGGAATCGCGGCCACCTTCAATGCTCCAATAGCCGGATCTCTTTTCGCGTTGGAAGTCATCCTCGGGCAGTTTCATACAACCTACTTCGGCGCAGTCGTCATCTCAGCTGTAACGGCCGATGTCGTCGCCCAATTCTTCGAAGGTGACCTTCGGGCTTTTGTCGTTCCAGAATATACCCTCGTAAGCCCATGGGAGCTTGTGTTCTATATGATCCTCGGTGCGATCGCTGCAATCGGGGCTGTGATCTTCGTCCGCTCACTCTATGCAACGGAAGATCTCTGGGACAGGGTTCATCTTCCCGAGTATCTCAAACCAGCTCTAGGGGGTGCGCTGCTGGGTGTTGTGGGGTTCCTGACCTTCAAGACGGGCGGCATTCCCCACATATTTGGCGTGGGGTATGGATCCATCACTGCTTCACTTTCGAATAACCTGACCGTTCAGATCACTTTCTGGCTTTTCTTGAGTAAGATGCTCGCCACAATCCTCACGCTTGGCTCAGGTGGGTCGGGTGGTGTATTCGCGCCTTCGCTTTTCATGGGCGCGATGCTGGGGTCAACATTCGGTAAGGTCGTGAACCTGCTGTTTCCAGCAATCACCGCCCCGGCGGGCGCTTACGCCCTGGTCGGTATGTCTGCCTTTTTCGGCGGCGCTGCGCATGCACCAGTAACTGCGATACTCATTCTCTTCGAAATGACCGGTGACTACCGCATTATCCTTCCGCTCATGCTGGCAACGGTAATGAGCACCCTGATCGCGAGGATCTTGAACAAGGAGTCGATCTACACACTCAAGCTCAGTCGGCGAGGTGTTCAACTTGAACAAGGTCGAGATATCGATGTGATGCAGGGGGTTCAGGTCCAAGAAATCATGACCACAGATGTAGATACGGTTCCGTTGGGCATGCCCTTATCCTCGTTAGCGGAAGCCTTTGAACGGACCCATCATCATGGTTTCCCCGTCATCGACTCGGGAGGAAATCTGATCGGAGTCGTTACAATTCAAGACCTGGATAAAGCCTTGAACCAAGCCGGTATGGAAGACCGAGTTGTGGCAGATATTGCTTCTTTGGAGGATTTACTAGTGGCATTCCCCGAAGAGCCGGTATGGGAGGCTTTACGGCGGCTTAGCGTCCGCGATGTAGGGCGCTTGCCGGTATTGGAAGGTAAAGACTCTCGTCGCCTCGTAGGGGTCATCCGACGCAACGATATCATTCGTGCCTACAAGGTTGCTATGGTGAACCGCTCCCATCATCAATATAAGGCGGATATCCTTAAGTTGGGCAAGCTCGACGACACCATGTTCGTCCATATTGTCATTCCTCAAGACGCGACCGTCGTTGGAAAGCGAGTGAAGGAGATCGACCTTCCAGAAGACAGCCTGATCGTCTCGGTGCAGCGTGGGAAGAAACAACATGTTGTGCATGGGAATACGGTCCTTCAGAGTGGGGATAAAATCACGGTCTTTACAGAAGAGGAGTGTTTTCCAAGCGTTCGTGACCGTCTTACCATGATCACGCAAGAGAGCGATGAAGTGGATGATTCTGGTCAAACAGAATCAAGCTAGGGCGTGGTTTGTCTTTCTACCCACAACATCAACGACGGCGTTTGATCTCCTACCGACGCATGCCTATAATCGCTTATCGTGTGGAGGTGTGTTATGACTACTAACCGATACTCCCAAATCCAAGAGGGCATGGAAGCTCAAAGAGTGGATCTGCTCGCCTTAATCCCAAGCCCAACATTCTTCTACCTATCCGGTTTAGACTTTCACCTCATGGAACGACCGATTGTGGGCTTCTTCTCACCCCGCCGGAAGCCGCTGCTCGTCGTCCCGGAATTGGAGCGCGAGCGCGCAGAATCATCCTCCTTTGAATGCGAAATTATCACCTACGGCGAAAGTGACGCCTCGCGCGAAGCAGCTTTCTCAAGAGCCGTGGAAAAAGTGAAAGGGCTTTCAACGAAAGTTGCCATCGAGCCTTTGCGGATGCGGGCCTTTGAAATGCAGCTATTAGAACATGCAAACCCTGATTGGGCTTTCACCAACGCTGAAGTCCTTCTACGCGGGCTGCGCATCCACAAGGATGAAGTCGAGATTGATTCCATGCGCCAAGCCGTAAGGATTGCCGAACATGCCCTGCGTCAGACACTCCCGCAGATACACTCCGGCGTATCAGAGCGCGAACTAGCAGCAGAGTTAACGATCCAATTGCTAAAAGCCGGCTCGGAACCCGATCTGCCCTTTAACCCCATCGTCGCCAGCGGTCCCAACAGCGCCTTACCTCATGCGACGCCTACAGACCGTCAAATAGAAACCGGCGACTTACTCATCCTCGACTGGGGCGCACGTCACAAAGGCTATATTTCAGACATCACGCGCACGTTCGCCATCGGAGAGATCGATCCAGAGTTTATGCAGATCGCCGAGATCGTCTCCCTCGCCAATGACTCCGGAAGAGAAGCGGCTTCCCCTGGGACACCTTGTGGCCTGGTCGATAAAGCCGCTCGCGAGGTCATCGAGGCCGCTGGTTTCGGTGAGTATTTCTTTCACCGCACTGGCCACGGCATCGGACTGGAAGCACACGAGCCCCCCAACATCCGCTCCGGAGAGGAGCTTACCCTGGAGCCGGGTATGACCTTCACCGTAGAGCCTGGAATTTATCTGCCGGATCGCGGCGGTGTGCGGATCGAGGACGATGTCGTCATCACAAAGTCTGGCGCCGAGAGCTTGAGTACACTACCACGCCAATTACATATCCTCGAATGAACAAGATCATCGATCGCGGCGAACCTTTCTTTTACCCGGGCAACGATGTGGGCTGCCTGCTCGTCCACGGTTTTCCCGGCGCGCCGGAGGAGATGCGCTGGCTTGGAGCGCACCTTGCCAAGCAGGGATTCACGACGCTCGGCATCCGGTTGTTCGGCCACGCCACCCATCCTGATGACCTGACCCGCGCACGTTGGCAAGATTGGATGGCAAACCTCGAGGATGGCTATCACTGGATCGATGGAGCCTGTTCCCAGGTGGTCGTTATCGGACTCTCCTTGGGCGGAATACTCACCCTGACCTTCGCCGCACGAACACCCCTCGCCGGTGCAGTGGCCATGGCCACACCTTGGGAGCTCCCCCCGCTCGTCCAGCGGCTGCGCCCCATACTCCATCCACTTAGCAAGGTCTGGCGCTTTCGTACGCCATCGGAACCGTCTGGCTGGCGCGATGAAGAGGCGGAGAAGCTCAACCTGCACTACCCCGTCCAACCGCTGAGAGGGATTTCCGAAGTTTACGACATCAACGCCGAAATGAGAGCATCCCTGGAGCATATCGAATGCCCTGTATCGTTGATTTACTCCACCGGCGACTTGACCGTACCCACGGACCACGCAAAGCAAATTTATGCGGCGCTTGGGGCGCAGGATAAGACCCTCATCTGGGTGGAAAACAGTGGACACAATCTACCGCGCGATGCCGAACGAGGGAAGGTTTTTTCAACGATAACCGATTTTGTCCGCCGTGTGACCGGAGATGCGCCATGAACGTGGTTATGCATGGCGCTGAGACCTTCTTCTTCCCTGGCGGCAAAGTCGGCTGTCTGCTCACACATGGCTTCACGGCAACCCCTCAGGAGATGCGGCAATTAGGAACGCGTCTGGCATCCCAAGGGTATACGGTTCTCGGCGTCCGTTTATTCGGTCATGGAACCCGGCTGGAGGACATGGCCCGCTCCCGCTGGCGAGATTGGCTCGCCTCTGTAGAGGATGGATACCACTTATTGAGAGGACGGTGCGATCAAATCGTGGTGATAGGGTTTTCCACCGGCGGTTGTCTAAGCCTCATCATGCTCTCGGAGCTGCCAGCGGATGGAATCGTCACTCTTTCGACGCCGTACCAGCTTCCCCCCATCCCTTTTTTGAAACAGCTCTCTCCAATCCTGCCTGCGCTGAGCATTTTCCTCCCAGCCATTCGCAAGGGTCCACCTGTCTGGGTAGACATGGAAGCTGCGAAATCCCGGGTGCAATACGACGCCTATCCGCTGCGTTCTGTGCCCGAATTTAGTGCTATGGCCAAAGAGATGCGCACCAGACTGAGCAAGGTTACAGCCCCAGCGCTCCTTATCCATTCTCTCGATGACAATTTCATCCCGCCGTCCGATATGCAGCATATCTACGACTCGCTCGGCTCGACAGAGAAACAAATGGTTCATGTCAAGAACAGCAATCACATCATCACGTGCGACGCGGCACGAGAGGATGTGTTCCGAGAAACAGAAGCCTTCGTCGCACGGATCGTCAAGCGCAATGCTTGAGAAAGGAGCCGACCATGATTCCGATACTCGATTGGGGATACCCCATCATCTATTGGTTGCAAAGTCTGGGCGACTGGCTTACGCCTGTCATGCAGTTCTTCACTTATTTAGGTAATGAGGAGTTCTTTTTGCTTGTTCTACCCGCGCTCCTGTGGTGTGTCGACATTGGACTGGGAGTTCGAATTGGATTGATCCTCCTCACCAGCAACGGGGTCAATTCCTTGTTCAAGCTCGCCTTTGGGACACCGCGGCCATATTGGGTCAACCCGAAAGTCAAGGCATTAAGCACGGGTACAGCCTTCGGCCTGCCCTCCGGCCACGCCCAAACCGCATTAGCTGTATGGGGACGTCTGGCTGCTTGGATCCGTCGCACCTTGGCAATCCTCTTCTTCGGCGCCCTGATTCTGGTAATCTCGATCTCGCGCCCGTATCTTGGAGTCCATTACCCAACCGATACGCTCCTTGGCTGGCTCATCGGCGGCGTCCTGCTGGCAGCCTTTCTCATCTTTGACAAGCCCATCAGTAAGTGGCTTTCAAGGCTTTCTGCGGGCAAGCAGAGCCTGCTCTCTTTTGTGATCAGCATTGCCTTCATTTGTTTAGGTCTACTTGTATCCCAGGCTACGGCCAGCCGTCCGGTCCCCGTGGAGTGGTTCGCGGGAGCTGCAGCCGCTGCTCCCGGAAGCGAAGCGATCGACCCC
The DNA here is from genome assembly GCA_034430395.1 of Anaerolineales bacterium. Classification (GTDB taxonomy): domain Bacteria; phylum Chloroflexota; class Anaerolineae; order Anaerolineales; family E44-bin32; genus E44-bin32. The sequence continues at coordinate 7,363 of DAOUEQ010000012.1, forward strand.
CTCAGCATCAATGGGTTCTTCTCCACCGCGGGTGTGTTTTTTGGCCTCGGCGCCGGCGCTGCCCTACTCTACCAATGGGGCGGTTTCCACGTCGGCGGTCCGTTGTGGCAGAGGCTACTTCGTTATCTCGTAGGCCTTGTTGGTGTGGTCCTGATCTATTTCGGTTTCAAAATGATCTTCCCCAGCGGAGATGATCTTGCGGCCAACATTTTTCGATACGTCCGTTACGGTGGGGTCGGATTCTGGGTCGCCTACGTTGGGCCAAGAGTATTTAAACTTCTTCGTCTAGCAAATGAGGAGTCGTAGGAAGGCTGATACCTTCAACATCCGGAGCGCCAATTAAAGGAGATCCTCACGGAGGTATTAGATGCTATCCATATTCGCTCATAGAAACTATCTGCTGAAGCGGCAGGTTTTTGCACTGACTGGCAGGGTTCGCGTTTATACATCTTCCGGTATGCTATCGCTTTATTCCGAGCAGAAGATGTTCAAGCTGCGGGAGGATATTCGCGTCTACGAGGATGAGGCGAAAACACGCGAGGTGCTCTGGGTTCAAGCTCGGCAGATCATCGATTTTGCGGCTGCCTACGACGTAACCGATCAGACGACGGGACAAAAAGTCGGCGCGCTGCGCAGAAAAGGGTGGCGGTCGATGATGCGTGATGCGTGGGAGGTGCTGGATCCCTATGACCAGGTGATAGGTATCATCCAGGAAGACAGCCCGATGAAGGCTTTTCTGCGCCGAATATTGCTAGGATCGCTGCTGCCACAGAGCTATAAAGTTCTCATCGGGGACCGTGTGGCAGCAACATTCCAGCAGCGGTTCCATCTCTTCCGCTACGAAATGGAGATCGACTTTCTACCAAATGAGCAAGACTTCGACCCCCGTCTGGGGCTCGCCGCCGCGATCCTTTTAGCGATTGTTGAGGGGAAACAGAAATCGTAATCCAGGTTTGTTTGAAGTTCCGACTCAACCCAGCAAAACTGCTTCCCAAGCCATCTCAGAAGACGGGAGTTCGTTTTGATTCATCCCTTTATTCAAAAATTAGAGGAGAAGCAAAAACTCTCTTATAGAATCAAGTAGATTCCATCTCCCGCCACAAGAACCAATGCCCTTTGTGGTCACCAGCGTCCTTAGGCGCCCGGTCGTAGTAAATGTCGAACACACGCCCCCCACGGATACGGACCCGGAAGTAAAAGCGGCCCACTCCGCGCGATCCCCGGCGCACCGCTTTCACCAGGTTCTCCGGTCTCATATTCAGCGCCATCCTGCCCTTGCGCGAGTAATCAAACCAGGAGGAGATTACTTCCTCAACCTCGTAATTCTGCCCTTTCCAGAGGATGCTTTTCGGCGCTGTGGGTTTCTTGCTTAAAAGTGGGGTGGTCTCGTGCTCAACATCGACCCTCTCGCTGATGAAGCGGAGAGGCGACCAGTCACCCTTCATAGGGAGATTCTGCTTCCTGGACCCAGCTACGGGTTGCGGGTGCAGCGATGCAAGCCAGATTGCAGAGCACGAAAAGTGTCGCCGGTCCAAAAAACATCAACGAAAGCACGTTTATCACAATCGCGGCTCCATAGCCCCATTGTTTGTGCAGCCAGATCCCCCATATCGCTCCCGACAAGCCGGCGCCGAGCACAACCGTAGGCCACGCCAGCGCTTCTGGGGAGAGTATTAACCATTGATCGAAGCCTTTTGAGAAAATGTGGAAGGGGTCCAACCAGGATGCCCCTGGCAGTATGACAATGGGATCCCAACCGAAGAGACGAATGGCAAGACCGTTAACGACAAGGTAGATGCCGAGCAGGGCGCTAAAGAGAGTCAGAAGGCGCAACGTGATGGGGGGCTTAAGATCATCCATAGTTATCGACTTAAAATGAAGGGCCGGGTTGCTCCCGGCCCATTTTTACCTCAGATTCCGATCAGTCCTCTTCCTGCTTACTAATCTCCCTCGTGCGCGCGGCGATGAGCTCCTCCGCCACATGTGAAGGGACAATTTGATAGTGGCTCAATGACATTGAGAACACTCCGCGCCCACCAGTCATCGACCGGATGTCGGTCGTGTAACGTTGGATCTCGGCCAGCGGAACTTGCGCGGTAACCACGCTCCGCCCTCGCTCGGTCTCCATCCCCTGGACGCGTGCTCGACGGGTGTTCAGATCCCCGAGGACATCGCCCATGTTCGCTTCCGGGACGGTGATGCGAAGATCCATGATCGGCTCAAGCATGACCGGGGCTGCTTTGTTCATTGCCTGTTTAAATGCTTCCCGACCGGCGACTTCAAAAGCCACAGCCTTTGAGTCGACCGGATGCTCCTTGCCATCAACAATGAGGACCCTGACTTTTTCGACTGGATAACCGGCGATTACACCCTGCTTCATTACGCCCTTCACGCCCTTCTCGATGGCAGGCATATAGCCGGAAGAAATTGAGCCCCCGAAGACTTTATTAACAAATTCGAACTGTTCCTCTTCTAGTGGCTCGATATCCATGTGGACTTCTGCAAACTGTCCTGCGCCGCCCGTCTGCTTCTTATGTCGGTACTCGGCATGACCGGTCTTTGTGATCGTCTCCCGATAGGGAACTCGGGGCACTTCCGTATTGAGACCGACCTGGAACTTGGCATCTGCCTTACGTATGGCGACGTCGATATGCTGATCTCCCATCCCCTGTAAAATGGTTTGGTTTGTGCTTGGTTCCTGATGCCAGGATAGTGTTGGGTCCTCTTCGCAGAGGCGTGTCAGTGTGGGGCTGATCTTCGTTGAGTCCGCTTGAGTCTTTGGCGATATCGAAACGGAGTAAAGTGCATTGGGGTATTCGGGCTCCGCGACTGTAAGTGGATGCCCTTTGTCGCCGAGGGTGTCGCCTGTTGCCGTCTCACCCAGCTTGGCGACCGCACCGATGTCCCCGGCATGGAGATTCTTAACTGCGAATTGTTCCTTACCCCGCAAAATATATAATGAACCCAATCGTTCCTCGGTTGCTTTAGTATGGTTCCACACTCGGCTGTCCGCAGAGAGAGTTCCCGAAAGCACGCGCATGTAGGTGAGCTTTCCCACGAATGGGTCAGCTGTTGTCTTCCACACTTTGACAACCAGAGGTCCGGAATCGGAAGCTTCTATGATCTCTTCTCCCGATGCGCCCTGTGCCTTCACCGGTTCAGCGTCAGCAGGGGAGGGGAAGAGTTCAACCATCGCCTCCATCAGCGGTACTATACCTGTCGTTTTACCGGCTGCGCTCACGAAAACCGGTATAAACCGACCGGCGCGTACCACCGATTTAAATCCTTTAGAAATTTCTTCAGCGGATAGATCTTCACCTTCGAGGTATTTCTCAAGCAGAGCATCATCTCCCTCCGCCGCAGCTTCAACCAGAGCGATGCGAGCCTGTTCCGCCTGCTCTTGATATTCGTCGGGAATATCATCCATTGCTTCCCCCTCAGCCGGACGAGCTTTCATATTGAAGAGATCAATGACCCCTTTGAGTTCACTCTTCTCCCCCCAAGGAAGCTGGACAGGGATGAAAGTTGCATTCGCGGAGAGATCGCTCGCCGCAGAGAGAGCCCTCTGGAAGTTGGCATTGTCGCGATCCATCTTGCTAATGACAACAAACCGCGGCAGATTGAACGCTTCACAATACTCCCAGACGATTTCCGTGCCCACCTCGACTCCGGCAACAGAATCCACGAGGACAACTGCCGCATCGGCCACGCGTATTGTTGAGATCACTTCACCGATGAAATCCGTGTATCCAGGTGTGTCGAGGATATTTAGCTTATGCTCTTTGAACTCAATAGGGAGGAGCGAGGTGGAGAGTGAGAGCGTGCGACGGATCTCCTCATCTTCAAAGTCGGAGACCGTATTCCCGTCCTCGACCTTCCCCATACGGGTGATCGCACCCGTGAAGAAAAGCATCGCCTCTCCCAGGATAGTCTTTCCGCCCCCGCCATGGGACACAAGGGCGATGTTACGAATAAATTCAGTTGCGTATTCCTTCATGGATTTGGGATCCTTCTTAAAGGTTTTATAGATCAACGAATTCTAAAGGAGGAGAGGGGTCTTGTAAAGACAAAACCCACAAAGATGCCATTTTCGTAGCCATTCAACCACTTTTTAGGCATCGTTTTGGTTACAACTGAGAAGCGACACCATCTTCCCTAACCTCCCACAGGTTCCAAACCTGCGCGAGGTTGTACCGCTCATCTCTTGATGCAACAGGATGATGTTACAATCGGCTTGGATAGTGGAGGGAATCATGCAGCTGATCAACCAATATTCTTTTCCTTTCCTCGCCGGGGTTATCCTGCTCGTCCTCGCTGGCATTCTTCTGCGTAAAGGGGGAACGGATGGATTGCTCGTTCCACTGGCAGCAATGATTATGGGATTCCTTTTCGCATTCTGGCTCTTCAGCCCGGGGACGAGCGCCGAAACACCCGATGCAACCAAGGTCGAGGAAGTTATCGGTGCAGGGAAGGCTGTTCTCCTTGAATTCCAGAGCCCCTATTGACTGGCGTGCATGGCCGCCAAACCCATCGTGGATGGGATCGAGAAGCAGCATGCAGACACCCTGAACGTGATCCGTGTAAATGTACAAGACGACGCCATGCGCCCCCTGATGAAAACCTACGCCTTCCAGTTCACGCCCACCTTTGTTTTGTTTGACGCAGTGGGAGAGGAAATCTTCCGCACTGTCGGCGCGATTGACCCCGAAGCGATCGAAAAAGCCCTGGCTCCAATCCCGTGATCCGTCGTCTCATATTGGAACTGCGATATCTTCGTGATAGAACCCCGTGGGATACGGGGATCTCACCGCCCGAACTCTTGAAGTATCTTGCGGAGAGTTCCCCAGGTCACGCGCTGGACCTCGGTTGCGGGACAGGTACGAATGCCATCACCTTGACGCAGCATGGTTGGCAGACCGTCGGGGTGGATCTGTCAGCGCTGGCAATTCGAACCGCCCGCTGCAAAGCTCGTCAAGCTGAACTTGAAATTGACTTTCGGCGGGAAGATGTGGCGCGCCTCGCCTCTATTGAAGGCCCGTTCGATTTCGCCCTCGATATCGGCTGCTTCCACTCGCTAAGTCCCGCAGGGCAGCAAAACTACGTCCAAAACATAGCTCGCGTCCTCAAACCTGGTGGGACCTACTTGATCTACACCTGGCTCGCCGGCGAAGGGGATACATCGTCCAAAAGAATAACCGAAGCCAATATCTCATCCCTGTTCGAGCCCTACTTTGAAATCCGGACCTTCAAACAAGGTACTGAACGGCACCGCGCTTCCGCCTGGGTTCAGATGGTACGAAGACCAGAATGAGCCGTGTCCTCCTCCTCTTCATGGATGGCGTGGGGCTTGGCGCAAGTGATCCCGCCTGCAACCCTTTTGCCACTTGTGATATGCCTGCACTCGAGGCACTACTCGGCGGTCGAAAGCTCGTAATAGAAACGGCGCCTCATATCGGCGAAGTGGCGACGCTGCTCGCAATTGACCCCACACTTGGACTGCCCGGCACGCCGCAATCAGCCTCCGGACAGGCTGCTTTACTCACGGGCCGAAATGTTCCGCAGGAAATTGGCGAGCATTACGGTCCAAAGCCGAACCCGCCCATCCGTCAAATCCTTCGTGAGGGAAATATCTTCTCCATCGTTACGCATCTCGGCCGGAAAGCTGCACTGCTCAACGCTTACCCTCCCCAATACTTCGAGGCCATCGACCGGGGACACCGTCTCTATTCTGCCATCCCCCTCGCCGTGACAGCCGCCGGGTTACCGCTGATGACCGCCAAAGACCTACAAGAAGGTCATGCGCTCTCTGTCGATTTCACAGGGGAAGGCTGGGCTGCGAGACCTGAATTTCCACCGGTTCCAATTTATTCGCCATCTGATGCGGGTGCAAAACTCGCTCAATTAGCAGCCCAGTACGACCTCGCTTGGTTCGATTTTTGGCCCAGCGATTACGCCGGTCATCGTCAGGACATGAACTCCGCGATCGCTCTCCTGGAGACATTCGACGCCGTCCTCTCCGGTTTGCTGCAAACATGGGAAAGTAACCAGAACCTAATCGTTCTGACGTCTGATCATGGCAACCTGGAAGACCTCAGCCAGCGTGGGCATACACGCAACCCGGTGCCTGCGCTTCTAATTGGCCCCGCAGAGCTTCGCCGGCGATTTGCGGAAGATCTTGAAAATCTCACCCACATCGTTCCTGCGATATATAGAACGCTTTTCCCCGCGTAGTCGTAGGTCTTAACCTGCCCATCCTTAGCGCTAAGCGCGAGCACACCGCCGGGATCTTTGAAATATTCCGACCGAAGCGTATTCCGATACCCAATCGTAAATCATCCTTGCTATACTTAGAACGGTGTTTTGAAGAATTAGCTGAGGAGATGCGAGTGGAAACCCGATTGAGTGACCAAGAGAAACACATCCTTCTCGATCTTGCCCACCAATCCATCGTGGCTGCGGTTCATCAGGATCACCCCCATCGCCTCGATCTTGACTCGCTGCCGAACCGCTTGCAGCAACCTGGGGCATCCTTCGTGACGCTGACCCGCAGCGGTCTTCTACGCGGCTGCATCGGCACTCTCAAGCACGAAATCCCACTTGCCCAGGATGTAGCGTTACGGGCGCGTGCCGCTGCGACCGACGATCCCCGCTTCCCCCCACTTCAAATTGACGAGATCGAGGACACGGAGATCGAAATCTCGGTTTTGACAACACCACAACCTCTTGAATACACCTCGGCAGATGAACTCCTCACCCTGCTTGTCCCTGGACTGGATGGTGTCACCATCACCCATGGTCTCAAAAGAGCGACCTTCCTGCCCCAGGTTTGGGAGAAAGTGAATGGTCCCGAACACTTTCTCTCGATGCTCTGTCAAAAAGCTCAGCTTCCGGCCGATGCCTGGAGACGTGGCCAGCTGGAGATTTCAACCTATCGAGTGGAGAGTTTCCACCGCTCCCCACCGAAAAGAACTGCCGAGGAATAAATCCATGGGTCGACCTACGCCCTGATGTTACAACAGCCTCCGCCTTGGTAATATCAGTTGCTGCCCCACCAGAGCGCGCCCAAGCCAAACCCACATGAGAGAGCAACCCCATGTCAGAATTTCCGGTCCTCCATACCGAACGGCTCATCCTTCGGGCTTTCCAGATGGATGATGCACCCGCCGTACAGACGTATGTATCAAAAAAAGAAATCGCTGCTACCACATTGAATATCCCTCACCCTTACACTTTGGAGATGGCCGAGGAATGGATTGCGACACACAGAGATGCTTTTAATAACGGACAGGCGGTTCGTTTTGCGATCACGTTAAGAGATGGCGGGAGACTGGTCGGCGCGATCGGACTCGAGATCACAGCAGCGCATGAGAGGGCTGAGTTAGGCTACTGGATCGGAACACCTCATTGGGGCAAAGGGTACTGCACCGAAGCCGCGATAGCCGTGCTTCAGTATGGATTCGATTCCCTTGAGCTTGAACGGATATTCGCCACGCACTTTCACAAGAATCCCGCCTCCGGTCGAGTCATGCAGAAAGCGGGCATGAAACACGAAGGTCGGTTGAGACACCATATTAAGAAATGGGGGAAGTCTGAGGATCTGGAAATGTACTCGATCCTGAGGTCAAAAACGGGACGTGGTCACTAAATAGATTTTTGTCTCAAGCGGGCAATCCCATCTGCTTGCTCCCCCTTTTTTTTAACTAACTGAACAGTCTCGATCCCAACAATATTCCGCGGAAAGGTCTGCAGCTTGCTCTAGATACGGCTCCTTTAAATACAACTCTTTCGACTAACCCTCTGGGCTGCACACCCACTTTGTCAAGCTTAGATGTCCTCCGCTGAGTCTTCCTCCTCCACCGCCGGATCCGTTTCCAAGCTAAGAACCTGTTCAACGATTTGAGCTTCGACATCCTGAAGGGCCACTTCCTGGCCATCAGGGAATGTCACCCGCGTCTCACCTTGCTTACACCGCACGGTCAACCCCCGCCAACGCAGCGTTACAGGCCATGGATATGGGTTGACCGGTCTGATCCAGACCTTGTGGGGAGTGATTAGTCGAACGCCTAAAGTCTGCAGGAAAAGGCTCAGCGGCGCCACACCTTCGACATACCCACACCCACCTACGCCACCGCCTTTATCTGGGTTATAACGTGCACGGAAAGCTTTATCTTCCTTCAGCGCGACGACGACACCCTGCATCAACCTGGTTACCAGTTCGGCAGCCTGCTCATGGAATCCATAACTAACCAGACCCTCTCCGAGCAGCAGATTCCAGAACATCCATACTGCGCCCGCACCGTCTTGATTATCCGGCGCGTAGGAAGGGTCCTTGGCAGAGCAAACAGGTATGCCAAAGGGTCGCCAGAACTGGTCGGGATCGGTCAGCGTTTTCGAGATGAGCCTTTCGGCGCGCGTCTGATCCGGAATCCCCGCCCAAAGTGGGAGAAGCAGGGATTGATCAATGCGTGTCGTATCCGGCAACCAGATTTCGGAGGAGACCTCATTGCCCAATCCCTGTACTTCGACCCGCTCAATCGTGGTGTTGAGTTTGTCGCTTGTAAATACCCCAGTATTCCAGAACCACTGAAACTTGCGATGCGAGATCCGTTCGACACGTGAGCGCCCGCGACGTCCACGACTATGGATGAGGATCTTGAGCTTCCGGGCATCCTTCTCCGAACCATGGATGCGGACAAGGACGCGCACCGGCGGGTCGAAGGAGCCCTTCACCTCGAATGAGTATTCTCCACGCCCTTTACCCAGACATTTTCCCGTGAAAGATGAGTCCAGATCCCGGTCTCGTTGCCGATAAATATTCCGCTGCGTCGACCAGGTCGACTCAACTGCCTCTTTGAGAATCGCCAAATGCGGTTCAATGCCTTCTAGTGCCCGCTCCCTCCCGATTTCGCGGGCGATGTAATTCAAAGATTGGATCTCACGATAAAGATAGGAGGCCAGATCGATCGTCTCAACCATCGAGATGTCCAGCCCCTGACTCCAGTGATGCCACCGGGCAAACGCAGGCCAGTCATCGAACCCAGAATGAACTGCGTAATCCCATTCCGGCCATCCATCTTGATCCCGGTCATGGCGCTGGTCAAACCATGCTTGCACAAAGCGCCTGAGCGGCGTGAATATCTGCCGCAGCCAGCCGGTATCCTCAGTATGCTGATATACCATCCAAACCAACGTTGCCAGGAGTGGAATACTCTGTAATCCGCTGCGCTTGCGGCTGATATTAGGGAGCCACTCTATCTCGCCTTCAGCATCCTGTGTTTTGAGGAAATTCCCAATAAGTCCCATAGAGAGAGACGGCGCCGCAGGAAGAATCTGGGAGATTGCCAGGAATGCATCCTCTGCTGTATACCCGGATCCTTGAGGGCTGAATCCATCTCCGTCCTCACTCGGGGAGAAGCCATCATCCACCCCTCTGCGCTTAACCAAAATAGAGCCGGGCTGGAATTTCACCGGTCCGACGAAATTCCCTAAAATCTCTTTTTGCGATAACCAGAAAGTAGTATCCCAATCAGGCTCTCCTGATTCAATCTCCACTAAGCCGCTATTTTTCAGCTCCACTCGGGCGCGCTCCTTATCCCAATTACATTGAGTCCTTTCTCGCGCCTCAGTAAATGACTGATTCGTTGTGCCCTCGGCTGCCTGCGCCCAAATCCAAGAACCAACCTCTCCTGGTAAGAGACGTCCATGAACGCCCAGAGTTGGGTAGGGAGCCGGTTCAACACGAGCCCCGCCAGACAGAAATATTACGGGGTGCAGTCCAGCGGTTCGACCGGACAACACGCTGACTCCTTGAAAAATGCTCTCACCAAGAACCTGGGGATCCTCTCCGGGTTGAAGCAGGCCAAATAACCTAAGGTGCATATCAAGAGGTTCCGCTCTTAGGTTCGAGATCGTGAACCTGCCCATAACAACATGCGAATCGGGGACCCAATATTCGGCACTGACACCCATACGGTTGAAGGGACTGAAGTCGAGTCTAACGTAGTCAGGCAGAATTGAACGGACCACCGGCATCGTGTGGAAAAGCGCTGGGTCCGTAATGAAGCGGTCTTCCAGCCCGAAACTCGGGAATATTCGCATACCTCGCGCTCGTAACCCATACGTCGTATACAGAGAAAGAGAGGGGGGTTCCTCAGATGCAATCTTCAAATCCCAGATATGGTCATCGGCGATATCGATGTCTGAGAAGCGAGCGTCACAGGCTAAACGTAGAGCAACCGGTCCATCCAGTGGAAGTGACCACAGTTTCATGCGTAGATTGTATGAAGCTAATAAGAAATCGTCAAAGGAATCTATGAATAATCGCGCCCCTCCACAGTCCGAATTACCACACCACCGAACATCTGCTTGACGTGCTCACTTACATGCGTGTCATGCTAGAATAGCGTTACTTCCTTTTGGAGAAACGCTCGATGCCCATGAAATTAACCAATAAAGGTATGTATTTCGAGGAGTTCGAAGTGGGGCAGCGAATCACCAGCCCCGCCCGGACGATCACCGAAGCCGATGTGGTTGCATTCGCCGGATTATCCGGTGATTTCAACTCAATCCACACCGACGCTGAGTCTGTAAAAGAGAGTTCCTTTGGTCAACGTGTCGCCCACGGTCTCCTGGTTATTTCCGTCGTCTCCGGCCTTGCCGTGCGAACCGGCATCATCGAGGGAACGGTGATCGCCTTCCGCGAGATAAAAAACTGGAAATTCAGCCTACCGGTCTTCATCGGGGACACCGTTCACGTCATCCTGGAGGTGAAGGAAAAGAAAGCGATGCCCCGTTTGAACGGTGGCTCAATACTTCTGTCACTCGACGTCCGTAACCATGACGATCAAACGGTTATGAAGGGGATCTGGACCGTCCTCGTTGAAAGCCAGGCGGGTGAGGTGTAATCTAATAAGGCAGGAAAAGGACTTTCTGCCCCATTATCCTTAACATGCAGATCTCCCCTTCCCTTCATACACTGCATGCTATAATCACGAGCCATGAGCGATCCATCGGACGATCTCTCCAAAGATAAGGGACCGGTTCCCCCCGAGCCCGAAAACGACCGACCTCTGGAAACGGATGCCCATCCATCCAATCTTCACGACAATAATGGCAGCCCTCAAGAGCGGTTTAAACGTCTGCTGGAGGGAGATATCGCCTCCGAGAAACCATCCACTGTGGCGACCACACCCCCTGCGGATGATTCAGAACGCATGGGCGAGGGGATAGTTCAAGGCTCCCCCAACCTTTTCGAGACCGAACCATTCGAACATGACCTGACCGAATCGGATCAGGCGCGGGTGGCGGACTCCCCTCCCACGCAGGAGCCCTCTACCAACCCTCTCCCAGAACAGGGCTTAAAATCAGAGACCGATGTTTTACTTCAGCGTGTGCCAGAAACGGATATCGGCGCCACACAGGTTGGGCCCTCCGCCTACATCCCTCCCGCGCAACCCGAAGAACCGCGTGGTAAGGGTTGGAAGCGATGGGATACCTGCGGTGGATGCGCGCTGCGAATGGCTATTTTCGGAGCCTTTGTCTTAATCGCCATAGTGATCGGAATCGTCTCCTTCGGTGTTTACCAGTACTACTCACTGGCCGCCAGCCTGCCCTCCGTCGAAGATCTGCACCAACATGCAGCGCAGTTTGAAACGACGCGCATCCTCGATCGTGAGGGAAATCTTCTGTACGAAATCCTCGATCCCCAAGCAGGTCGTAGAACTTACGTCCCGCTGGGAGAGATCTCCCCCTACATGGTCGCGGGGATCATCGCCACAGAAGATTCCCAGTTTTACAGCCACCCCGGTTTTGATATCTGGGCAATTGTCAGGGCTTTCTGGCAGAATTACACACAGGGGGGTGTCGTCTCTGGGGCTTCCACCATCACCCAGCAGGTCGCGCGCAACTTGCTGCTATCACCGGAAGAACGGACACGGGTGACAGCACGCCGCAAGATGCGCGAGGTCCTACTCGCGGCGGAGATCACCCGCCGTTATTCGAAAGAGGAGATACTCGAGCTTTATCTCAACCAGCATTATTTCGGGAATCTCGCCTACGGTGTAGAAGCAGCAGCGGAAACATATTTCAACACCACTGCCGACAAGTTGACTCTCGCTCAGGCGTCTTTCCTGGCAGGGCTCGTTCAGGCCCCCTCAGTCTACGATATCTACACGAACCGCGATGCCACCCTGAACCGCCATCGCCAGGTACTCACGCTTATGGTGGATACCAGCATTGAGGATGGATGCATCTTCGTGAGCAACGCACAGGTGCCAATCTGCATAACGCCCGAACAGGCGGGCAGCGCTGCAGCCGAGATCATCAATTACGAATTCCGGCAGCCTGACATCCAAATCAGATATCCTCATTGGGTGACTTTTGTGCGCAGTGAACTTGAGGAATTGTATGACCCGCAAACAATCTACCGCTCGGGTTTCACCGTTTACACAACCTTAGACCCGGTGCTGCAGTCTGAAGCTCAGGAGATTGTACGCGCACAGGTCGAAGCTCTGGCCGACCATCGCGCCACGAACGGCGCTCTAGTGACCATCCGTCCAAACACGGGCGAAATCCTTTCTATGATCGGTTCGGCAGACTATGAAGCCAACGACGGTCAGATCAATATGGCCGTTCGTCCCCGCCAGCCGGGATCCTCCATCAAACCCCTTACATACACCGCCGCATTTGAGCTGGGGTGGACACCGGCTACGCTCATCTGGGACGTCCCTTCAGAGTTCCCGCCTTCGGGAAATCCAAATGATCCCCGCCCCCCCTATGAGCCTGTGAATTACGACGAGCGCTTCCATGGCCCGGTTACCGCTCGTTCGGCGTTAGCGAACTCATACAACATACCTGCCGTTAAGACACTTCAATTTGTCGGAATTTATGACAACGCTGAAACATCCACAGAAGACGGGTTCATCGCCTTCGCTCGCCGCATAGGGATCACAACATTCGACCGCAATGATTACGGCCTCTCCCTTACGCTTGGGGGCGGAGATGTCACTTTGCTCGAGCTGACTTCAGCCTATGCAACCCTGGCGAACAGCGGGAATCGCATTCCCCCTACGAGCATTTTACGCATAGAAGATCGGGAGGGTGCCGTCGTCTATCAGTACGAAACTCCCGCAGGCGACCCTGTCATCCGCCCCGAACATGCCTACCTCATCACAGATATTCTCAGCGATAATGCCGCTCGAACGCCTGCGTTTGGTCCCAACTCGCTGCTCAAATTACCCTTCAAGGCTGCCGCGAAGACGGGAACCACAAATGATTTCCGAGATAATTGGACGTTGGGTTACACCCCGGATATAGCTGTTGGCGTTTGGGTCGGCAACGCAGATTACACCCCGATGGAGAACACTTCAGGTCTGACAGGTGCAGCACCTATCTGGAACCAATTCATGCAATATGCACAAAATCGCCTTACCGGTGGTCAACCCTCCATGGTTATCCGTCCCAGCGGCATCGTCGATCGCGTTGTTTGTACCGTTTCCGGTGCTGAGCCCTCTGAGTGGTGCCCGTCACAGAACCGTGAGATTTTTGTCCACGACCAACTCCCGCTGCCAAAAGAACAAGATTTATGGCGGGAGGTGTGGGTGGACAGCTTCGCACTCGAACTGGCTTCCCCGGAGTGCGCGACGTACGTGGATGAGAAGTTAGGGCTGAATGTGCTCGATCCCTGGGCGCGTGAGTGGCTCGATGAGTCCTCTGCTGGGAAAAAATGGGCTGAGGATATGGGTTTTAAAGATCATCCGCTCTTTTTCATACCTGAGGTCGTATGTTCCAGCGACAGCCCCCATCCTATCCTGGCCTTCACCCATCCATCCGAAGGAGCGACGATCTCAACGAGTCCACTGGAGATATTCGGGCAAGCGGCAGCGACGAATGACTTCAGAGATTGGATCCTCGAATATGGCCTCGGTAACAATCCTTCCTATTGGCCTGATATTGCCCATAGTGACTCGCCGATTAAGCAGCCAGAGCAATTAATCAATTGGGATATCTCAGACTTGCTGAATGGACCGGTGACACTCCGGCTTGCGGTCCGCAGCAAGCGAGGTGGCGTCGCCTTTACTGAACTGCATCTGAATATTTTGATGCCGACCCCGACACCCACGCCCACTCCCACACCGACCACAACCGCAACACCCACGCCCACGCCCACAGTAACGCCCACCGAAACATTGACGCCCACCCCTAGCCCGACGTTTACACAAAACCCACCACCTACAGCATAACAACCAATAAAATACCCCCGCGGCAGAGGGGAATGCCAACGCCCGACCATAATCCCTGAACGTAGAGACGCAGCTCGCTGCGTCTCTACACTATCGGTCGCATGGCATTAATAAACCTCCCGCAGGTTTAGAACCTGCGGGAGGTTATGGATAAAGAAGGTTTGCACTAACAGCACGCCCTACAAGCGGGGATCTTATTCTCGATCGAACCACAATTCGCGGTAGACACGATTCCAGTCAGATAAGGCGCGGCCAGAGATGACAAACCCAACCGCCAATGCCAAACCCAGTTGCGTCCCATTTGCCCCAAAGAGCGCCCATAAGGGCATCAGAAGCAATCCTGTGACGACATTCCCCCGTGCGGAGTGCTTAATCAGGAGCTGGAGAGCAGAACCAAGTCCGACCGCCAGCACAAAACCCAGTGGCCAGACCGCTAGCAGTGCCCCTCCCCCGCTCGCCATTCCCATGCCACCCCGGAATCCTGCAAAGACCGGCCAGCAGTGACCGATCATAACGCATACCGCGGCGACAACCGGCGCTACCGCCGTACCACCGAATCTGGTGGCCAACCACACCGCCAGGTACCCCTTGCCAACATCCGCCACGAGCACGAGTATACCGGCGGCCCAACCTGCTGCCCGCATAGTATTGGTCGCGCCGGCATGACCCGAGCCTGAGCCGCGGACGTCAACTCCAGCCTTCGCGCGGGTGACCAATATTGCACAGGGAATGGACCCGAGCAGGTAAGCGATAATCGCGAAAGCGATAGTTTTCAGTACAGGTTCCATGGTTTCGATCATACTAGGATTATCCAGACAAAGCCACCTGATGAAAGATCGGGCCTGGGGGGATTAAAGCAGCGGCAGTTGAGGATCTTGATGTTCCGGCGGATCGATTGCCAATCGCTCCCGCAAATTCTCACGCGTTAGCGTCGTCTCTGCCATA
The DNA here is from genome assembly GCA_034430395.1 of Anaerolineales bacterium. Taxonomy (GTDB): domain Bacteria; phylum Chloroflexota; class Anaerolineae; order Anaerolineales; family E44-bin32; genus E44-bin32. Next base: position 22,548 of record DAOUEQ010000012.1, read on the forward strand.
AGGCGTCTGACAAGGCGGAATTTTATCACTGGTGGGCTGCCCTGAAGCCAATCCTGCAGCCGAGGATCTCGTCGTGCTTTCTCGGCCAACAACTCTGCGCGCCCACCTGGAATGACATACGTAATCCCATCTGGCGCATTAGGTTGAAGCACACCTGCCCAGACAGCCGTTTCCATGATTCGGAATGCATAGGCGACCTGCCCATCATCCCTGATCCACTTAACCATCTCCCCTTCGTTCACCTCATACTCAAGCTGCGAGCCAAGGTTCACAAGCAGGCGCCTAATTTCGTCGCAATCCTGTTGGCGTGCAACGGCAGTGTCCTCCGCGCGCAATCTCCAACGGCCATTCGCGTCGGGTCCCACTGCGTATGAACGCAGACAGACAGCGATAAGTCGGCGGTCAGGTGAAAGTAGACCTTGAAACACCTCACAGATTTGTTTGTCGAGTTCGTATTCAAAGATCCAGCCATCTTCGCGCAATGACTCAAGAACCCGGCGCTCAACGAGATCCTTAAGGTCCGCCTCGGCGAACGGCGGGTCGTGAAGCCAGTACAACCCGCTCTCGACTTCCATGCCACGCCCCATGTGTATAAAGGTCTTCCGATCCCCTAAGACTCTCTCCAGCGAATCACCCATAACCTGCATGAACTGCCGCCCTTCTGCCTCCTGGATGCTCTCTAGCAACCCTTCAGCCACAAGGTCAGACCATGCAGCGGCATGCAACACCGGATAGGTCGATGGCTCAGCCCTCAAGTTGAGAATCTGCTTGCCAGAGGAGCGCATGCGCTCCTCTCTCTCCTCCTTCCCGCATGCCTTCTGTACACCTGCTTCAACAACCCAATGAAAGACTGCCTGTTCCTCACCTGCACGCAGAGCTCGCCCACGCAAGGCGAATCCCGCTGCGTCAAATCCGGAAAGGACAGCCGCGACAAAACCGGGTTCAGCTTCCGGGAGGTATGCGATCGCTGGGATCCCTGATCTTATCGAAGTCGCCAGGCCTTTAAGTACTGTGCGCAGTGCGGCAGCATGCCATGACCAGTCATAACGCCGGCGGCGCAATGCCACTTTGATCGGAGCTGCGGTCTCTCTCCCCCACAACCATGCTGCCCATAGCGCCGAGAGGGTCCAAAAGGCTTGATTGTGGCGCGGAGGCACGGTGAGGAGCAGGCTTACCTCCGCGGGGTCAATCGTCTCCATCAGATCCCGTACAGTGCCGGGGTAGATCGCTACCGATCCCGCCCGCAAAGAGCTGTCGCTCGGCCATGTGGTTACCTGCAAATCGGTAGGCTCCATCGCCCAAGTTTCGACTGCCTTCTCCAGCGCACGCCAGACATTTTGCTCGCGGTAGCGCTGTGAGGCACTCAATTGACGCGGCCGCTCGCGACCCTCAGGATAACTCCATAGCGCATTCGCTCCATCAAAGGCAGATAACAGCACGGCATGAAGCGCTTTTAGAAGCGATCCATCAAGCGCCAGTTGGTCAATCTTGTTGATGATGGTTACGAGCGCGTAGATGGCGCGGCCGGGATAAACAGAAAGGGCTGCCTCCGCATGTTGGCGGTCCGTATCGCCGGCAGGGGCGACTTGTTCGAGCGCCAGGGCATGCTGCAGTCCCCGCCGGGAGTAATCGAGGGCGCGATTCCAGTCATCCTCCGTCGCGGGAGATTCGCCCGTATAGGCACAATGATCGCAAGAGTAAACCTTGTGAGTCGGACCGCCCAATTCCTGGTCCCATATAAAGTACTCGACGGATATAGCCTCACCACATCTCATACATGTGCTGCGATAGAGATCGAGGATGAACCGCTCCATGCGCGTATCATCCTTGGGAATTGCGGCCATGTGGGAGAGAGCCGCCTGCAGCTCGCCAAGCCCAAAAGGCTGAAGTGTGTGCTGAAGGATGAAGCGGGTAACTGGGTTGTTCGCGGCAACCAGAACCGCACGCCCCGATTGAGCTGCCTCCAAAACCAGGCGTGGTGAAGCGCCAAAGGGATCCAATACAAGCCCCGCGGGCAGGCGATCATCGGCCAGGACTTGCTCAATGACACCTTCCTCTAGTGGCGGCATGAACCGCTTGAGAGGACCCTGATGGCTATCTGGGTATCCAACCGGTAAAGGTATATCCATCCTCTTGAGTATACGTCAACCCCGCTCTGCTTTTATCACCATTTTCAAAGGAAACACCGATCGACGTGTAGCTATAAATGGTATGATTCACCCAGATGCTGCATCAATTCACGATCTTCATCCGGATAAGAAAACACAAGGACACGCCTGGGGTATGCCAGCAACCATAGTCAGCCGGAAAAGTGTGACCTAGACTCTGAACAGCTGTGCGAGTGAGACATCGATGAGACTTCCAAAAATCATCCACGCAATAACCCTCACCCTGCTCGTCTCGGGATGCAACGTGGCTGATCCATCCACACTGCCGGCCTCACAAGGAATCCCGGCGACGGTCGCGATAGGAGATCAGCCTCAAACCCAGGCTCCGTATACGGCTCCGACGTTCTCAGCGCAGTCCTGCCCCATTCCTCCAGGATCACCGGATTTGCCAGACCTGAATGATCCACACACATGGGCTGCGGAGATCCTGGCCTATCTCAATGCAGGTGGGTTTGTCAGTTCACTGCTCGATCACGTTCAAACATTGAATTCCATCGACCCATCAGCTAAGGTTGGTGAGAATCTCGACCTGAACGGCGACGGATTTGAGGATCTTGCGCTCATTCTGATCCAAACCCCATCAGAACTCTCGCCATTACCATCGGGCTCTCTACTCATCTTTGTTTGCGCAGAGGAAGTGTTCCGTGCTGCATATGTTACCTCTCCCGCAAGCGAAGCTGGACAGCCAAAGCTGCAGGCAGCGCGCGATTTCACCGGCGACGGACATCCTGAGTTGTTTACTCTTTGGGAATCATGCGGGGCACACACGTGCTTCGCACAGGCTGAAATTCTGAAATGGGCTGGCTCTGGATTTGCGAATCTATGGCAGGGACGCAGCGATGACCTGCCCTCCCCGGAAATCGAACTACAAGGACCTCTTGCCAATGGCAGCACATCAATTTCGATCACAGCGAGGGGAATTGGGTCTGCAGGTGCGGGACCCTACCGCGAAATCCGGCGCACCTGGACCTGGCATGGCGAATCAGGAAAGTTCGAAGTCTCGGAAGAAACGCTCGCAGATCCGAAATACCGCATCCACGTTCTACACGACGCTGATCTAGCTGCCCTGGAAGGAGACTACGAGGCGGCGGCAATTGGATATCGACGGGTTATGGAGGATGGAACCCTGGATGATTGGTCCTCCGGCGAGGATGGTAGAGCAGCTCTCGGAGCTTATGCCGCTTACCGCCAGATCGTCATCGATGTTCGTTACGGAAATACAGCGGACGCTGAAGCTGGAATGCTTTTCCTTCAAGCCGCCTATCCACCCGAGTCACCTCAACACGCCTATGTCGACCTGGCGGGGAGCTTCTGGGAAACCTACCAGATCAGCGGGGATCTAGGAGAAGCATGTCTGGCCGCGCAAAGTTACGCCCACAGCAACCCTGAGGCTGTACTCGAACCGCTATACTATGGCTACGCTAACCGCACGTATCTCGCGGCTGACATCTGCCCGTTCGATAGCCGATAGAAAACATCTACTCGATATGTGACCACCACAAAGGACTACAATGCCTCCACTACCGATCACCCAGTTTGAAGCGCATATACCACAGCTTACAGCCTTAATCGAGAAACTCGTCCAGATCGAATCTCCAACAACCTCGAAATCGGGCGTTGACGAGATCGGACGCTTTGTAGCAACCGAGATGGAAATGCGCGGCGCCCATGTCCGCGTCGAACATCAAACGAAGGCAGGGGATCACAGGATTGGCACATGGGGCGAGGGTCAAGGGGGGGTGCTGCTCATGGTCCACCTCGACACGGTCCATCCTCTCGGCAGTTTGGAGCACATGCCCTTTACGAAACGTGAAAACCGCCTTTTCGGACCGGGCGTTTTGGACATGAAAGCCAGCATTGCGATGGCCCTCACTGCGATCGAGATCTTGCGCCAGGATGAGAGGCTAAGACAGGATCGGCTGACTTTGCTGTGCACCTCCGATGAAGAAACTGGAAGCCGCACATCACGAGCGCTCATCGAGCAGATGGCGCAAGAACATGAACTCGTCATCTGCCTTGAACCGGCTCTGCCAGACGGCAGCCTGAAGACATGGAGAAAAGGCACGCTCGCCTTCAGGGTTGATGTAGTGGGCAAAGCCGCACACGCAGGCAGCAATATCAAGGATGGCGTGAATGCCATCCTCGAGATGGCTCACCAGATCCCAAGGATCGTCGCGCTAGCGGATGATGAAACTGAGACTACTGTAAATGTCGGTGTGATTCAGGGCGGGACTCGCTCAAACGTCGTCCCCGATCTCTGCTGGCTGCGGGTCGACGGGCGCGCCAAGATAAAGGCCGAAGGAGATCGAGTCTTGGCTGCAATGCTCGCGCTCGAACCTATTCTTGAAGGTGCCGAAATCAGGGTCAGAGGTGGCTGGAATCGAGATCCCATGGAGCGCAACGAACAGATGATTAAGACATTCCAACGAGCCCAAGGTATCGCCCACGAACTGGGGCTTTCGTTATCAGAAGGGGGCACCGGTGGCGGTTCCGACGCCAATTTCGTCGCTGCGCTGGGGGTTCCTGTGCTGGATGGTCTCGGCGCTATTGGAACAGGAGCCCATACCAAACACGAACAAATCGAGACGGAAAGTCTTGCTGAACGGACCGCGCTGATCGCCGCCCTGATCAGCGAATGGTAGCCAACCCATCAAGCGCAGCCAGTAGATCTGCGTAGTTGTTCATCCACGCCATCTTACGCAGGAAGTCCGCTGGAGAGGGGGAAAGCTCCCATAGAACTCGGACTGCCTCACCCACAGGATCGTCCCCCGCTGCCCCGCCAGGCTCGTCAGCGTAGGCTCCATGGAAGGCGAAGTAAGCCTGATTCAAGCGCCGGATCCGGTATCCATGCTCCCAGAATAATTCCCTTCTGGCTTCCATATAGCGCTCGGCGGCTTCAATCTCTCCCGCTTCCAGGAGTGCATCTGCCTGGACACGTGTTTCGTGCATTTCTTTCCGAAAATCAAAAGCCGGTGGCTCCGTCTCACGCTCGCCTGAGGTAAAGACCGCCTGTTCCGGCAGCAGCTCAGGGTAGTATCGCCGAATTACCTCCCAGCCGATCGCCTTGCCCATTAACGATGCGGTGGTCTCATTCATGGTTCGAAGCCCTGCATTTGCAAAATAATTCATACCAAGCGGGCGCAAGGTCAGGTAATTATGAATCCACTCGTGTCCGATCACTTCAACGATCCATGTCAGGGTGGTCGTCTCCTGCACCATGGTTGGATAGGTCCCCATCCCGCCGATGGGCACGACAAGCGCCGAGACGTCTAGATTCTCTTCGATACCACTTTCGAGCTTCAGCTTCTGCTCGAGTGTCAGGTCAACGCTTAGGGTGATATTCGCGACCTGCTGAATAACCTCCCTCGGCGAGACGATGACTGCATTTGGGAGCGGGTCGAAGGTGAACACGACAGGCGGGAAAGGTGCGCCCCCTAGTTCCAAACCCATATCAGCGATCACAATCGCCACCTGCTCCTGAAGGATGCTCTCAGCCGGCGGTCTGAGCTGGTTCACCTCATTGTGGATGTTCTCCAGGTTTTCCAGACGCTCCTCGAGGGCAAAACCAGCTTGATCCGCATCCGGATCCCCCATCGCTTCCTGGACTTCCTGCTCGGCCTGCTGTGCAGTCCGCACCATTTCAAGATAATCAAAGACCCATTGCACGCGCTCATCATCACTGGCATATGCTGTAGGGTGAAGACTGAGCTGACTGAGCTTCTCAAAGGAAGCCTCGATCGTCCAGCCAAGATAATTAAACTCCACCTGCCGGGTGAATAGCCGGGTCCGATCCACGATATCGTGCACATTCAGACTGCTTCCACCCAGAAGCAGGGTCGTAATCAAGAGCAGCGAACAACGCTTGATAACGCGCCAGATCTTTGTGAAGACATCGGTAAAACGCATAACGGCATGATACCAAGCAAGTGAAGGGTGTCAATAACGGTATGTTATAATCTCGACCTCTTCAGGTCGTTCGAAACAACCTGGAGTCTAATAAAACCGATGAATTTCCTCGTAACCGGCGCTGCCGGATTCCTTGGCTCTGCACTTGCCAACCGATTAGACCGCGAAAGACACCAGGTTCGTGGCTATGATGACCTCTCAGCCGGGGACCCGTCGCGGCTTTCTGCAGATGTCCTCTTCACTCGTGGCGATGTAACCGATCGCCCCAAACTCTGGACGCTGCTACAGGAAGTCGATTGTGTCTACCATCTGGCTGCGAAAGTCTCTGTTCCCGAATCGATCCTCTACCCTCGTGAATACAACATCATCAACGTCGGCGGAACCGTCAGCGTCATGGAGGCGATGCGCGACGTCGGGGTCCGCAGGGTAATATTAATCTCCTCCGGCGCGATTTACGGCGATCAAGGTCAACAGCCCCTGGTCGAGGACGCGCCCCCGAATCCGGGATCACCCTATGCTGTGTCAAAATTAGCCGCCGAGCATTACGTTCATACGATCGGTAAGCTCTGGGGGATAGAGACCGTCGCGCTGCGCGTGTTCAACGCCTACGGGCCTGGCCAACCTCTCGCCGCGGCCCATCCAGCAGTCGTGCCGCATTTCTTGCGCCAGGTTGCCCATGGGGGGTCAATGGTCATACACGGGAAGGGAGAACAGACGCGCGATTTTGTCTACCTGGACGATGTCGTAGAGGCGATGGTCGCTGCCGCTTCCGCACCTACCATCAACCGCTCCGTGATCAACATCGGCAGTGGAATCGAGACGAGTATTCAAACTCTGGGTCAATACGTCCTGGAAGCCGTTGGTATTAAGTCGGAGTGGATCTACAAGGAAGATCAGGATTCTGGTCCCTCGCGCATGTGCGCCGACATCCACCTTGCCAAAGAGAAACTTGGTTATAGACCGCACTTCAGCCTGCAGGAAGGCCTTGCGCGAATGATCAGCAAGGACCCACGGTTTCGCCCCGATACACCCTCTGGGTGAACCTCGTGCCAGTTTGATGGTTAACTCCGGGATCGGATTTCGGTGATCTTTCCTGACCGCTATAAGGGGATCCCGCTAGTACCACGAGACTGTAGCTGGGATTCTTTTACCGGAATTCAAGGATGACATCCAGTCCTGTGATCTCACGCAGCTTCTTTGAACGTCCCACATTGATGGTCGCTCGCGAGCTGCTCGGGCAGCGCCTCGTTAAACTCGAGGGTGATCAGCGCATCGCCGGTTTGATCACCGAAACCGAGGCATACATCGGCTCTGAGGACGACGGGTGCCACGCTCGCGCAGGTCTCACAAAACGCAATCGTTCGATGTGGGGTCCACCCGGCCATGCCTATGTTTACTTCACTTACGGCATGCATTGGATGTTGAACATCGTTACAGAGCGAGATGGTTTCCCGGCTGCAGTGCTTTTGCGAGCCGTGGAACCGGTTGAAGGCCACGAAATCATCCGGCGACGGAGAGCTGGTCGCCCCGAGTCGGAGTTAACCGACGGACCGGCGAAGTTATGCCAAGCATTCAGCCTGGACCGGAGCTTTGACGGTTTGGACCTGTGCCATCCAGAGAGCGTGCTATTCATCGAGCGGGGTGTGAGTATCCCGGAACATTGCGTAACAACTAGACCGCGAGTGGGTTTCAATCAAGTAAGCGAACCTTGGAAGAGTATGCCCTGGCGCTTCCAAGGCACTCTGCGCTGACAAGGAGAATTAATGATGCAACTACTGGATGGTAAGAATGTTCTGGTCTTTGGGGTAGCTAATGATCACTCGATCGCCTGGGGGATCGCCCAGGCCATGCACGAGCACGGTGCGCGACTTGCCTTTTCCTACGCCAGCAAAGCCCTTGAGCGGCGTGTTCGTCCACTAGCCGAATCGGTGGGCTCAGACTTTGTGGAACTATGCGACGTTGCCGAAGACGATCAGATAAAAGCGGTCTTCACCAAGGCAGGCGAGAAACTCGGGAACATTGATGTTCTCGTACACGCCGTCGCGTACGCTGACCGGGAGGACCTCAAGGGCGATTTCCACATGACGAGCCGTAGCGGCTTCCATCTGGCGATGGACATCAGTGTGTACTCCTTTATCGCACTGGCACGCGCCGCCTTTCCGCTGATGAAACCCGGCAATTCGATGCTCACCCTGAGTTATTACGGCGGCCAAAAAGTGGTCCCGAATTACAACGTGATGGGTGTGGCGAAGGCCGCGCTTGAAGCGACCACCCGCTACCTTGCAGCCGATCTCGGACCCAGAGGGATCCGCGTAAATGCCATCTCAGCCGGACCTATCCGCACCTTATCCGCCGCCGGTGTGAGCGGCTTCAAACGAATGCACCGAGAATTCTCCGCACTTGCCCCGCTGCGCAAGAGCATCACCATCGAGGATATCGGCGGTGCGGCTGTCTGGCTCGCCTCCGAATTGGCGAGTAAGGTCACGGGAGAGGTACTGTTTGTTGACTCAGGATACAATATTCTTGGAATCCCTGATATCGAAGAAGGTCAAACCTAAGCATTCCCTGGAAACCTGCAGTGGTAAACATCTCTCGTGCTGGTCCACTATTCCAAACCGATCCAGAACTGCGCGCGCTCCGCACGCAGCTCTCAAAACGCGCGGCCATCTTCGTCTATGTCATTTTCGGGATCTGGCTGGTAACCGACCTGCTCATCCGGCAATTCATCCCCTCAAGCGCACCCAATAACCTCCCTTTCGATCTGGTCGCGGCCATCGTTCTTGGGATCATGGGGGCCATTGCCCTGCGCCTCATTCACCTGGGGAACACTTCACTCGCGGGCCACATTCTCACCAATTCTTTTCTCGCCTTCGCACTTATCATCTTGTTTTTCTTCACCCCGGGAATATTCATCCCAGCCGCACTTCTTTTCATCCCCATCGCGCTCGCAGGAATGATGATCGGTGGCAGATCACCTTTTATCTACTCGGTCTCAGCATCACTGGCGCTCGCCGCGAGATATTTCATACACGGCAGTGAATTCATCCTGCCTGGTTTCGAGCTTGGTGGTATCTCTGGGGTTCTTTTTCTGGGCTGTCAAATCGTTCTTCATCAGGGTTTGGCAACCATGTTCATCATTATTTCAGCTCACGTTGAAGCCACAATCGAGCAATTACTTCATCAAACCGAACAGTTATCTCACCTGGCAAATACCGACCCGCTATCCGGGCTGGCGAACCGTCGCTTCTTTGTTGAGCAGCTCGAGCGCGAGTTTGCACGCGCCAAACGTTACCGCCGACCCCTCACGCTTCTTTACCTGGATCTGGATGACTTCAAATCGATAAACGATCGTTTTGGACATGTGGTCGGGGATGATGTTATATGCAACTTGTCTTTATCGATGCGCGCCGTGCTGCGTTCAACGGACCTGTTAGCACGAATTGGAGGGGATGAATTTGCCGTTCTACTCCCCGAGACAACGATCAAGGGCGGCGTCGGTGTGACCCATAAACTGAAGCGTGCCCTGGTCGCTTTCACCTCTCGACCGGACTGCGTAATCCCCTCCTTGACCTTTTCAGCTGGGCTGGCCCAGTTTCGCTTCGAAGATGAATCGATCGACGACCTGCTCGCGCGCGCAGACCACGCCCAATATAAAGCTAAGGATGCAGGTAAGGGGCAGATTCGCACTCAGCATGACACCGTTCAGCTTGCTTTATTTGAGGAAGAACAGGCTCCATAAGGCAACACTCTGACTCTCGCAGCATAGGCCTCATCCCCTTCTTGTCTTGAGAAACTGACAGCTCCAGAATATCGATCGTGAAAGGATCGCTGATGGTACATACGGGAAACATTGATCTGAGTTCCAGAGGACATGCCGACATGCATGACTTGACGAAAGCCGTCGCGGACATCGTAGAGAGCTCAGGGGTGCACTCCGGTTTGGTCACAGTATTCACCCCCTCCGCGACCAGCGCCATCACCACCATTGAGTTCGAGTCGGGTGCGTTGGAAGATCTGCGGCATGCGCTCGACGAGATCGCCCCACAGGACCGTGATTATCAACATAACCTTCGCTGGGGTGACGGGAATGGTCATTCCCATCTGCGGTCAGCGCTTATGAAGACCTCTTTTTCGATTCCGATTGTCGCTGGCAGCATGACGCTGGGAACATGGCAGCAGATCCTGTTCGTGGATTTCGACGTACGCCCTCGCCAGCGCAGCCTCATCGTCCAGGTCATCGGTGAGTGAGTCTCGTGGTGTAGTAAGATGGGAACCCATCGCTGAGAAAGAGTAAAGGGGTATAGGAATGCAATGGTGAAACGTCTTCTGGCAGTTCTGGCGCACCCAGATGATGAAAGTTTTGGTCCGGGCGGAACATTGGCGCTTTACGCCCAAGATGGCGTTGAAGTGCATCTCATCTGTGCCACGCGCGGTGAGGCCGGCGAAATCCCACCCGAGATGCAGCTCAACGCTGAAGAAACCGCCAGTATGCGCGAGGTTGAGCTGCGCTGCGCGGCATCGCAGCTTGGATTGACGGGTGTGCACCTCCTGGGCTACCGTGATTCGGGCATGCTCGGCTCGAGTCATAACGGCCACCCCGAAGCGCTTGCCTCGGCCCCGGTTGCGGAAGTTGCCGAGAAGGTCGCCGGTCTGATCCGCCAGATACGCCCACAAGTTTTGATCACCCACGATCCGGTCGGAGGCTACCGTCACCCTGATCACATCGCCGTACACAAAGCAACGGTTGAGGCATTCAACATCGTAAGGCAGGAGATGGAGGGTGCACCCGCTCCCATAGATTCTCGCCCTCAGAAACTCTATTACCATACCTTCCCGCGTCGATTCCTGCGCTTCATGGTGTGGCTGCTGCCTCTCTTCGGCAAGGATCCCAGGAAATTCGGGCAGAATGAAGATATCAATTTACTGGAAATCAGCCGCGATGATTTCCCCATTCACGCCAGAATCGATTTCCGCCGGGTTGCCGATATAAAAGAGAAAGCATCCGCCTGCCACCAGAGCCAGCAGGGTCCAAGTTCCGGCGGGCTTTTCGGTGTACTCATTAGGCTTTTCAGCGGACCCGAGACTTTTACACGCGCCTACCCTCCTGCGCCTCATCGGCTGCGAGAGAGGGACCTCTTCGACGGCGTGGCTAGCGGCTGATTACACCAGGGGCACCCATGGGCGCCCCACTCGAGATGGAGCGAGGCCGTCCATCTCGACCGGATGTCGTGAGCAGCGCTGTCAGGTGCTCAGCTTGCATGGTAAGATTCCGCCATTGAGCAAATCCTCCTGGGGTAGATCGACTTCATCATGTCTATTTCCGAGCATTCAACGGTTGCCATTTCCAATTACGTTGACCTCCCCCGGAGGATCGATCCGGACGCTCGACGTTCCATCTGGTGTGACCATGGATAAAGGATCTCTGTGATCTCCTCATACCGGCACTGCCCTTACTAAGAAAGGAATCGGATACTTCGATGTTATCGTTATTGAACATCCCTGCAGCAGTTCTGCCGTTCGTTATCTTCGCCATGCGAGTCTCGGATATGTCGCTCGATACACTGCGAGTTCTCTTCGTCATTCGCGGGCGGAAACCTTTAGCCTGGCTCCTGGGTTTCTTCCAGTCGCTTCTCTGGGTTATTGCCATCACAAGCGTACTGAGCAATTTGGACAACTTGTGGAACATCATCGCGTATGCGGGAGGCTTTGCGACTGGGAATGTCGTTGGAATGACAATCGAGGAACGTCTCGCCATCGGGCACAGCAATCTGCAGATCATCAGCTCCCGATGGGGCAGCTCAATCGCCGAAACCATCCGCCAGAAGGGATACGCCGCGACCGAGCTCCCGGCGCGTGGCAAGGATGGCACGGTCAGCCTGATCAGTTGCAGCATCCTACGCCGGGATATCGACGCAGTCCGGAAGGAGGTTAATGGGATCGATCCTGACGCTTTCATCACCGTGGAAGACATCCGTCCGCTCCACCGAGGCTTTTGGCGATCCTGATGGTGGGGCAACCGCAGAAATGCTTTTGAAAGCATTCACTCCATAGGTTCACGATAAACTTTCGATGGTCTTAACCCCTAATCTCAAAATCCGATGAGTCTGGATTGGAGCCTTATCCCCGCCGCGTTCGTCCCATTCGTGATCCTGGTCATCCGCATAGGCAATCTATCGCTTTCAACACTGCGTGTGTTCACGGTTGTGCGCGGTCGTAAACGCGCCGCCTGGGTTCTTGGTTTCGTGCAGAGCCTGCTTTATATCACTGTGATCGCTGGCGTCTTGAAGAACCTTGATAACCCATGGAACCTGGCTGCATATGCCGCGGGTTTCGCCACAGGAAACGTACTGGGAATAATCATTGATGGTCGTATCGCGCCTGGGCACAGCCTGCTGCGGATAACAAGCTCGAGTCGCGGGGCTGTCATCATGGAAGCCTTGCATCAAGCCGGCTTGGGCGCAACGGAAGTTGCGGGGTCAGGCCGCGACGGCACAGTCAGCCTGATCTATTGCTACTCGCCTCGACGCAATGTGCGGAAGATAAGAGAACTCGTGCTGCAGCACGACCCTCAAGCTTTTATGACGCTATTGCATGTGCGACAGCTCGGGGGCGGCTGGGAGGTTTAGCATACTCGCCTCATAGCGCATGCTGCGCCCGAGACCGGAAGCAGAGCTTCTTGAATCAAAACAAATCATTAGTAGTAAACCAGGTAAGGGCGACGCGTCGACGTACTCTTCTACTTGGTCAGCTCAAGGTGAATTGAAATTTAGACGCACAGATGGGCGCGCCCCCACATTAAATAATCGTAACAACCGATCCGCGTGTTGGCCCACATCACGCCATACAACCTCCCGCAGGTTTTTGTTCCTTTCGGGAGGTTGTCTTTATCATTTCGAGGAGTGGGGTGGGCGAAGTCACCGATGATTTGCCCACCGACAATGCCGTAGAGATGCAGCATGCTGGGTCTTGTTGTCCGCACGGCATATTCGAACAAGGTTTACATCAAACGAACCACGAAAAACATTATGGCATCACGGAATGTGAAAACGAATCGCCCACTGGCCGGCTTTGGGGTCAAATATCTCGGAGGACGTATTAACGAGCTCGATCCAAGTCGACCCAGGTTTCAAGGCATAGGGTTCTCCGTCTGGTATGTTGAAACGCAGCCTACCGCCCGGATCACGCCGCCATTCGACCTCGTACACGTACCCATCGCGGAACGCCAACGCTCTTCCTGCGCCATCCAAATGGATCTCCACGAGTCCCAATGTGCCCGACAAAAACGTATGCGGCACGATTACGACAATGACGTTCTCCGCATCTATCTGCTCACCATCGAGGGCATCCGCGAGCAGAGCAACTTCTTCATCATCCGCGCCAGTCTCCTGTGATCGAAGGTATACGCTTTGCTCGTCAGCGTATTCCCAGCGGTGAAAGTTAACATCCGCGTAACGAATGTCAAGAACATCCCCTCGCTCTCCGCCACCCGGAGCCTCAGCGGAGAAGACGAGTCCGCTCAGGTCTGGAGGCGTGTTATCCACACCCTGTGAGAGGATGTAGGTCTGCAGATCGATCGTACTCGTGATGAGGTGGTTGTAGTTCACCGGGTCGAAACGGCACATCGGCGGGCAGCGCGCTGGATACTCGGTCACCGTCCGCTCTGCAAACGCCGATTCGGCAATTCTCTCCCGGACCCGGAAATCCGCGCTTCCATAAGCGAAGACCGCCGCGTACATGTTAACCAATTCGATGTCAATGAAACGTGCGGATCGAATCGGACCCACGATCGCGGCATCCTGACCGTAGAATAAGGCTGAGAAGCGCGTCAAACCACCTTCAGCGTAGTGTTCGAAAACGATGTCAGCGCGAGAAAGCCCCCATTGGGGACGATTGTTGCGTGGAAAGTTTGAGATCTTAATTAACATGGGACGCCGCTGCAGGAGCGATGCGACGTCAATAACTTCGCCGGTCAGAGGATTGATGGCATTCTTAGCCGCATCCCCCTGCCCGCTGGGAGCGGATGGCCTTGCAGTGGTCGCTGTTTCCGTCAGCACCATGGTGCTTACCGCTGTGGGGGTGGCCGAAATGGAGGTGTAAAGAGGTGCAGTGGGTGATGGTTTTTCTAATCTGGGCGTCGCGAGGCTACTCGTGCATGCGCAAAGAAAGATGGAAATCAGGAAGAGAGAACCTGCTCTGGTGGCTTGCATCTTGCATCACTCATAAAACGGCGCGGGATTGTAACACACCACTGAGGCGAATATCTATGATGTAGGAGCAAGGGTTGGTTTGCAACGCCCCATCCCAAACGGTATAATCCCGCGACCCTTAGTATGAGCGTATCTCGAGCAGATCAACACCTTGATCTGGTTGAGAAACAGTCATTATTGGTACACCTACTAGGTAAACCTGGAAGAATTAAAGAATAAATAGAATGGCACTCAAGGGCAACCTACGCGACTTTAACGTCACCCAGCTTCTGAATCTGATCAACATTGCCCAGAAGACCGGCACGCTCACGGTCGAGGGTCCAGATGCTATATCCTGGATTTCCTTCCGCGCCGGAAAATTAATCTACGCACAAATGGGAAACGAGGACGGAAGTCTGACCGGCATCCTCACCCGCGCGGGAAAGATTACTCCCAAACAAGCTGACGTCATCAAGGAAAATGCTACAGAAAAGAGCGACCAAGGTCTTGGCCTGCTCCTAATAAACGCTGGCTATCTCTCTCAGCAAGTCATCCTGAGCAGCATCCAACAGTACATCCTTGACATCGTTTACCAACTCTTCACTTGGATCGATGGACTCTTCCGCTTCGACAATGACGTCCTACCACCCACCGATGCAATCACGGTGCGCATGGACCTTGAAAACATCATCATGGAAGGCTCACGCCAGACACAGGAATGGGAACTGCTTAAAGATGAGATCCCTAGCCTTGATATGGCGCTAACTTTCGTAGACCGACCAGGCGCCAACATTCGTGATGTTCAACTCACGGTTGAGGAATGGAAGGTCGTGTCCTATATCAACCCCAAGAACACCCTCAAACAGATCGGTAAAACCAATAAGATGAACGATCTTGAGATCCGGCGCATTGTCTATGGGTTGGTACAAGCCGGCTTGGTTGAAATCATCCGCCCAGAAGGTATGCCGCTGCCTCCAAAAGCCAAAAAACTACCACCCGTTGATAAGAAGCAGCAGACTTCACTCGTGAATAAGTTGATACATAGAATCAGATCCCTATAGGGGAAGTGGCGTATGCAAACAGTAAAGATGGTCGTCACCGGTCCATTCAACTCTGGCAAGACAGCGTTCATTCAATCTGTCAGTGAGATTGACGTTGTCTCGACAGAGCGTAAGATCAGCACCGAGGCCGAACGCATCAAAGAGACGACCACGGTTGCGATGGATTTTGGCCGCATTACCGTAGACGACGACCTGGTACTTTACCTGTTTGGCACGCCCGGGCAGAAGCGATTTGATTTCATGTGGGAGATCCTGGCTGAAGGGATGCTCGGCTTCGTCGTCATGGTGGATAGCGCCCGACCTGAGACATTCCGTGAGGCACGCGGCATCCTCCAGACCTTCCGAGCGTACGCCCCTACACCATATGTTGTCGCCGCGAACAAGCAGGACCTCGATGATGCATGGGAAGTGGAGGACCTGCGTATCGCCCTCGGTCTCGATTCAAAAATCAAGATGCTCCCGTGTGTAGCAAATGATCGAGAGCAGGTGAAATCCGTTCTCCTAGAACTCCTATTTAGCATTCTTGAGGAGGCGAAAGAATAGAACGGACGTATCCGGTCTTTCGCGAAAACATCTGAGGCGCTAGCCACAAAAATGCGATTGTCCTATATTATTTATTCATGGAACCAATAACCACAGGACCCACTCTCCGTTAGGCACGGAGCCCATCTTTAAAAGGAGGGAGCGTTATGAAGAAGGGCCGCATCCTTGTCGTTGAAGATGACTCTGACATTGGAAATATGCTCCGGATCTACTTCACCGGACAGGGGTATGATGTTGACCTCGCCACAACCGGATCAGACGCGCTCTCCTCCACACACTCAAACATGCCCGATCTCATCGTCCTGGACATCCTGCTGCCCGATATGGATGGTTATTCAGTCTGCCAGGAACTGCGCGGATCCTCACGGACGCATCACATCCCAATCATTTTTCTAACCCAGAAGGATACACGCAGCGATCGTATTGCCGGGTTGGAGCTCGGCGCTGACGATTACATCACCAAACCCTTCGACATTGAAGAACTCAAACTGCGGGTGCAGAACGCCATCACCCGCGCTGCGCGTGAACGTCTGATCGATCCGCGCACAGGTCTCCCTACCGGCGCCATCATCCAGGAGAAATTGCGCGATCTCGTCGATCAAAAAGAGTGGTCTTTGCTCGATTGCCGCCTTGAGAATTTCGAAGGCTTCAAAGAAGTCTACAGCTTCGTCACCGGCGATGAACTCTTGCGGATGACGGCGGCGATGTTCGGCGAAATTCTGGCGGAGTACGGGGATGAGAAGGATTTCCTCGGGCACGCCGGCGGGGGCGACTTCATCGTGATCACCGTCCCTGCTGCTGCAGATTCGATCAGCGAGCAGCTCAAAAAAATATTCACCGAACGGATTAGAGAACACTACGCAAAAGAAGATCTGGATCGGGGTCACTTAGTCGTACCCCAGGGCAGTGGTGATGGGGTACAAATTCCATTAATGGACATGAGCATCGGTCGGATAGATTCAACCAAGAAGGAATTCAAAGACCCACATGAAATAACAGAGGCTGCCATGGAAGCACGGCGTATGGACGCGGCGACCTCTTAAAGCATGCTCGCAGAAGATCTCCTTGTTTCCATTTTCATCGCACTTACGCTGCTCCTCATCGGGATCGGCATCGACTGGCGTCTCCGTTCGTCAAGGAAAACCAAGGCGAACGGCGCTGATGGGGCGATTGATGCCACCTCACCAGCTGTGAGCGTAGAAAAACCGGCTTCTCCCGATGGCGAGCTTCCGTTTGCGCTCCAATCTCTGCATGCCGCACTGAGCCATCCCGAAAATTTATCCGCCCTCGTCGAAGATGCCCTTCAAGGGATCTCCCACCTGCTCCCGTTCGATATCATTGAGCTCAACCTGTTCGATCGGACGACCGGCCACTTCATCCCGCATCGGTTCTGTTCGCCACGCACTTCTGACTTTGTCGCCAACATGGGGGATGAGGTTTACCGCCTGGGGGAGGGCTACACTGGTTGGCTGGTCGAGCATCGCCAATCCTTGCTGCTCCCCGACGTTGGCGAGAGGGGCGATGTTCAACCAAAGGTATGGCGTGGGGCATTCCCATTTAAATCCTACTTGGGCACCGCATTAACAGACCGGGATGAAATCGTAGGCACGCTGGAGTTGGCGCACCAGGAACCACACACGTATGGCCACCGCCATCAAGCGCTGCTCGAAACCGCCAGCACAGCCATTGCCCTGTCGATCACGAACCTCAAACTCCACAGTCAGCATCAGCAGTTTGTCGATGAATTTGTCGGGATAACCGACATCCAAGAAGCCGCAGCCTGGGTTCACGAACCAGAAAAGTTAATGGGGAAGCTTTCCAAAACGCTCTCAGCCCGAGTCGGTGCAGATGTCCTCGGTTTGCTGTTATACGAAGAAGATTCACAATCTCTCTTCGGTCAACCGCCATTCTTCGGTGTGCCCGCGTCCTTCCTAACGGAGGAATTCGCCCTTCCCTCTCCGCCCGAGAACCCGCTTTCGACAATCTGGCAAACCCAGAAATACTGGATTTCAAACACTGCAAGGGAGGAGCAGCTCATCGACCAGATGGGGCTTCGATCCTTTGTGGAGAAGGCGGAAATCCACACGCTTCTGATCACTCCCTTAGGGGGTGATGATCAGCGGATCGGCGCTATCCTGGCGGGGAATACAGACGCAGAGTCAAAGTTCTCCGAGGGAGATGCCGAAGTCCTGGCCTCGCTCTCGCGGCTTTGCCCGCCCCTTATCACGGCATCGAAGAATCTAACCGGAGATCAAGGCGTTGACACGCCCGATGCCGTAGACGTTACCACCCCGGGTGCATCTCTCGATTCTTCGGTTCCGCCCGCGGCGGATACCCCAACCGGCGCTCTCGAATGGGCAGAGGCACTGCTTAGGATCTCAGCAGAATTGTCCTCCAGCCTCGATGTCGATCGTGTACTCGAGAGAACGCTTGCCCTCACCAGCGAACTTATCGGCGCCGCCAATGCATACATCCTGTTGCTTTCGCCAGAGGGCGACCATCTGCAACTGCGCGCTTCTTTTGGCGAAGGGGATCCCGGAAGCCTGCATACGGACCTGGAGCCACAGGATGGTCTTGCTAGCTGGGCCATGTCACGCAGCCAGTCCGTGCTAATCGATGATCTTACCCAGGACGCAAGATGGGAGGTTCTCGAAAGCGATGCACAGGAGCAACGCAGCGCCATTGCTGCACCGATTATCGGCGGGGATGATGCAATCGGAGCGATGCTCTTCACCCATCATGATCTGGCGGCTTTCGCTCCTGAACAACAAAGGTTGGTGCGCGCGGTTGCCGGTCAGGTCGGCGGGGCAATTAAAAACGCCGAGTTGTACCATGTTATAAGCGATCAAGCTGAGCGCCTAGGTTCCATGCTGCGGTCCCAGCAGGTCGAAGCCAGCCAATCGCGCGGGATACTCAACTCTATTGCTGATGGCGTTATCGTAACCGATGCGAATCACGAAATCATTCTCTTCAGCCCTTCCGCCGAACGGATCCTCGGACTTGGCAGTGAGGACGTGTTGGGACACCCCGTTTTCGATTTCATCGGAGTCTACGGCGCCGGTGGGACTCGCTGGGCAGATGCGATTCGCACCTGGAGCCAGAACCCGACCTCGATTGGCAGGGTGGCATTCCTTACCGAGCAGCTTGAGCTTGAAGACGGTCGTGTGATCTCGATTCACCCGGCGCCCGTCCTCCTGGGCGACGAATTCCTGGGAACGGTCTCGATCTTCCGTGATATCTCCCGTGAGGTCGAGGTTGATCGTCTAAAGTCCGAGTTCGTTGCCACCGTCAGTCACGAACTGCGCACGCCGATGACTTCGATTAAGGGCTTCGTCGATCTGCTTTTGATGGATGTCTCCGGCGATCTGGATGACGAACAGAGGCGTTTCCTCGAAATCGTCCGCAACAATACCTTCCGCTTGGAAATCCTGGTGAACGATCTCCTGGACATCTCCCATCTCGAATCTGGAAAAGCCACGCTCTCTTTCCAAGCGCTGGATGTTCACCAGCTTCTTGACGAGATGAGCGAATACGTCGAGCACAGGAGCCAGGAGGAAGACAAGCAAATCAGCTTCCAGGTCGAAGCCCCGCAGAGCCTCCCCAAACTCAGGGGCGATCTCGAACGTGTGCGGCAGATCCTTGCTAATCTGGTCGAGAACAGCTTCAACTTCACACCGGCAGGGGGTTTGATCCGCATACTCGTCAGGCATGTGGGGAATCAGATTGAGATCGATGTCATCGACAACGGCATGGGCATCTCGCTGGCGGAACAAGAGCGCATCTTCGAACGTTTTTTCCGTGGCGAGCAATCACTCCTCCTGGGCATCTCGGGCACTGGTCTTGGCCTGTCCATTGTGCTTAATCTGGTGGAAATGCACGGGGGGCGTATCTGGGTCACTTCGGACGGAATCCCGGGAAAGGGATCCACCTTCACAGTGTCGCTGCCGGCAGTAACCACAGATGATGAAGCAGCAGGGGGTATGGAATAGGGATGGCAAAGATACTTGTCGTGGAGGATGAACGCGATATCCGCGAGCTCATCGAGTTTGCGCTTCACTATAACGGCCATGAAGTCCTGACCTCGATCGACGGTGTGAGCGCGTGGGAGCTTGTGAGGGCAGAACAGCCCGATTTGGTGCTGCTTGACGTGCGCATGCCGCGCATGGACGGATACGAGGTGTGTCGCAGGATCAAACGCAGCGAAAAATTGCGCCATATCCCCGTTGCCTTCCTCTCGGCGAAAGGACAGGAAAGCGAAGTTCAGGCAGGTCTGGATGCCGGAGCAGAGGAGTACATTCTTAAACCTTTCTCTATGGATCAACTTATCCAGGCGATCGCACGACTGCTGAACAATTGATAGTTAGAAAATTCCGAAGAAAACCATATCCGATTAAATAATGTTATACTGCTAATAACATTTACGATTAGACGCACGGGGAGTCCAACCGGACTGAGAGGAGGGCTACGACCCTCGACCCGCAGAACCTGATCCGGATCATACCGGCGTAGGGATGGCAGCACACGATGCACCAAACAGCAGCCACTCCCTGCCCAAGGAGTGGCATTTTCCATGCTACATCGTACGCTCATCCTCACAAACGGAGAACTCCTAAATGGCCCCGCGCTCAAGGCGCGCATAGACGCCTGGAACCCCGATCAGGTGATTGCCGCAGATGGCGGCAGCCGCCACGCGTCCACACTTGGATTAAGGATCGACCTTGTAGTTGGTGACCTCGATTCAATTAAGGTCTCACAGCGCGAGACCCTCCGTGCGCAAGGCACGCAATTCGAACATTTTAATGCCCAGAAGGACGAGACCGACCTCGAATTGGCGCTGCTGCATGCCGTCGATCAAGGTGCAACCGAAATTGCAGTCGTCGGCATTATCGGAGACCGGCTGGATATGGTTCTGGCGAATATGCATCTCCTCACGCTCAATGCGTTATCCCTAATCCGCGTTGAACTCTGGCTTGGGCGCCAAACCGCCTGGCTGATTCGCCCTCCCGGCGAGGAGTTTGAGGGCGCTCCGGGAGATACGCTAAGCCTGGTCCCCCTAAAAGGGGATGTAACCGGTGTTACCACCAACGGACTGGCCTATCCGCTGCAAGGGGAGAAGCTTTTCTTCGGACCTACCCGGGGTGTCAGCAACGTAATGGAAAAGGATGTTTGCCGCGTGGATTTGGAAGCAGGGATATTGCTTGCGGTGCATACTCGGGCGGTGTAGCCCCTGCGGATCCACCGCTGCGCACCTCGAAATTTGTGGTTATCTCTTTGTTTTGTGAGTAACTGGAGGCAATGGAGGGCTGCATAACATGACCATCGATCCCGAACGTACAGTGAATGTCGCTGTTCAGGTGCTGCCTCTGCATGAGGATGTGTACCGAATTGTTGGCCGCGCCATCGGTGTCATCGCAGAGAGCGGCGTTAAATACGAGGTCGGCCCAATGGAGACCGTAATGGAGGGGCATCTGGACACCCTGCTTGAGATCGCGAAACAGGCTCACCTGGCCTGTTTCGAAGCCGGTGCAGAAAAAGTGGTAACGGTGATCAAAATCGGCGATAGCACAACTGGTACCTCAATCGAAGAGAAGGTCGCCAAATACCGTAGTAGTTGACTCTGACTTCAACACCAGCCCGGGAGATCACAGCAAATGGACGGCGGAACCAAAGGCAGCCAACATCGAGCGACTCGCTTCTGGCATGATGCTCTTCCACCACTCCTGCTCGTCTGCTTCGTTTTACTTGTATGGCAAACCGTCGCCGTTCGCAGCGGTCTCTCCGCCTTCATCCTCCCCTCACCTATCCGGGTTGCACAGGCCACATACGAAACCTGGCACATACTGCTCCCCGCGATCTGGACGACGATGGTGGAGACAGCCATCGGCCTGGGTATCGCCATATTGTTCGGCGTGGCTATTGCCGCAATGATGGACCTCTCGAACTTACTGCGCAGGGCGCTCTATCCTCTCCTGGTCGCTTCACAGACAGTGCAGATCCTGGCGATCGCTCCACTGCTCATTATCTGGTTCGGTTTTGGGCTTCTGCCAAAGGTCCTCATCGTGATCCTGATTTGCTTCTTCCCGCTGGCGGTTAATACGGCGGATGGACTCTCCTCAGCAGACCCGGACCTGGTCGCCCTCCTGCGCTCTATGGGAGCCAGGCGCGTCCAGATCTGGCGCGTGGTTCGGTTTCCCGCCGCGCTGCCCTCATTCTTCTCTGGCCTGCGTATTGCCGTTACCTATAGCGTTGTCGGCGCGACGATCGCGGAATGGGTGGGCGGTTCGGCAGGACTTGGTCTCTACATGCTGCGGTCGAAGAACGCGCTGGCTACAGATCAGGTTTTCGTCGCCATCGTCGTGACCTCGGTCATCAGCATTGGACTCTACACGCTTGTCTATGCCCTCGAGCGCACCGTGCTTCCCTGGTACCACACCACCCAGCGCGAAGAACACTGGGAGGGCGCCGGCATATATTAAAGTGCCGGGGTGATCGATCCGGTGTATTTGTCTTTTATATGGAGCATTATCATGCGAATCAAAAACTTGACCTTCCTTTCATTCATACTCGCGCTCACCCTGACCGGATGTGCAGGACAGGGAGAGACGCACCTTCCCTCCACCCTACAGGATGTAGCGTTAATGCTGGATTGGGTTCCGAACACAAACCACACAGGCATTTTTGTCGCCCAGGCTAATGGTTACTTCGAGGACGCGGGCTTGAAGGTCGCGATCATCGAACCCGGCGAGGTCTATGCTGAACATGCTGTCGCTGCGGGGGCAGTCGACTTCGGCGTCAGTTTCCAAGAGCAGATAACGCTCGCCCGCGCCGATGATGTGCCTATCGTGTCAATCGCAGCGATCATCCAGCACAACTCCTCCGGCTTCGCTTCCCGTGCCGAGCTAGGTGCCCACTCCCCTCGTGATTGGGAAGGTCTGCGCTACGGTTCATTCGGCAGCCCATTTGAAGCGCCGACGCTGGATGTACTGATGAGCTGCGACGGAGGTGAATTTACAGCGCTTGAGGTCATCGACACAGGTTTTTCAGATCCTCTGGCGCTGCTCGACGAGGCCCAGACCGATCTGGCCTGGATTTTCTACGGCTGGCAGGGCATCCAGGCCGAGGATAAAGGCATTGACTTGCAGATCGTGATGATGGAGGACTGGTTCGATTGCATCCCGGATTACTACACGCCGGTCTTCATCGCCAACGAAAAAACCATCAGGGAACGCCCAACTGTCGTGAGCGCTTTCCTCGAGGCGATTGCCCGCGGTTATCGCTATGCGATCGACAACCCTGACCAGGCTGCAGATATCCTGCTCGAGGCTGTACCGGAGTTAAACGAGGAACTCGTTCGCAAAAGCCAAGCCTGGATTTCACCCAGGTATCAGGCTGACGCCGCTCAGTGGGGGGAGCAGGACCCCCAGGTTTGGAAGGCATATTCAGCGTGGATGGTTGAGAACGGGATCCTAGCCGAATCCTTCCAATCCGAAAACGCCTTCACCAACGAATATCTTCCAGGGAGCCAGTAATCTTATGAGTAAGATAAGCGTCGAGCTCCGGGGGATTAGCAAGACCTTCCGTGCAGATGGTCGATCAGTTAGGGCTCTCGATGATGTTGCCTTGCGCATCGAGGAGGGCGAGTTTCTCACGCTGATCGGTCCCTCAGGGTGCGGGAAGAGTACACTTTTTAACCTGGTCGTGGGGTTGTTAGACCCCGACGAGGGGGATATATATCTCGAAGGGGAAATCTGCCCCAATCGGATTGGCCGGGTAAGCTACATGCCCCAGCGTGATCTTCTACTCCCCTGGCGGAACATCCTCGACAATGTGATCATCCCTCTTGAGCTTGCGGGGGTGCCGCGGGGAGAAGCGCGCGCACGCGCTCGGTCGATGCTGCCTCTCTTCGGACTGGAGAGTTTCGCCAACAGCTTCCCTGGCGAGCTCTCGGGCGGTATGCGCCAGCGAGCTGCGCTACAGCGCACGATTCTCGCCGAGAAGAGGATCTTGCTCTTAGACGAACCATTCGGAGCCCTCGATGCGCTCACCCGCCGTGAGCTTCAGGACTGGCTACTCGAGGTTTGGCGTCGTTTCGGTCAAACCGTCATTTTCATCACGCATGATGTTGAGGAAGCCATATACCTCGGCGATCGCGTCGCCGCGATGAGCCCTCGACCAGGGCGAATTGTCAAGACGGTCGAGGTCCCTTTGCCTCGCCCGCGCCGGCAAGTTATGATCACCGAACCGGTCTTCTCCTCGCTCCTTGCCGAGCTCCTCGAAGCGCTCGGGGTAACGACCTAGCCTCGACCTGGTGGCGGGCACAGTAAAAGGCTGATGGATGGGCAGCGTCATAACGGTTCACAAACTCAATGAGCGGGGCGTTGAAGTCTTCCGCTATAGCGGCACACTTGTTGGTAAACAGGGAACCAGTCTTACACTCGAAGCATACTTCGAGCGTTCAGATATTCAATTCTTTGGGCTGACATTTCGGGAGGGCGATCGCTTTATCGAGATCTACTACAGCGATCGTTGGTTTAACATCTTCGAGATTCACGATGCCGGCGACGACCACCTCAAAGGCTGGTACTGCAACATCACCCGCCCGGCTCGCATTGACCAGGGGCACATCTACGCAGAGGACTTAGCGCTCGATCTGCTTGTCTACCCTGATGGGCGTGTGCAGGTGTTGGATGAAGATGAGTTTGAGGAAATCGCCCTCGGCGAGTCCGATCGCAAGAACGCTCTTTCGGCGCTCGAGGAACTAAAACAAAGGGTCAAGACACGCAAATGGCCATTCTCCAAGCTTTCGGTGGAGAACCGCCCGGCGGTGTGACATGATTCAAATCCCCCACATTTCCCGAATCCTATTATAAAGAATCGCCTTGAACGTCAGAGCGCTTTTTGTGCATTCGCTCGACGCCATAAAAGCCAGACGATATACGCTGTTACCACAATCAGAATCGAGGCGATGAGCACCGGCACTACAATGGCCAGGATGGAGACGACCGTCGCCGTCAAATCCTCGGCTATGCTAACCGGCACATTCCCGATGCCTCCCGTCGTAGCGGTGACCGCCGGGCGAACGACGGCGGATTTAGCAGCGTGCACGCCCCCGGCGATGAACAGCCCGGCGACAACGCTCAAAACTGGGCTTACATCTGTGATCACATCCGCGCTCGCAGCAAAGGCGATGGCTCCCGCCGCAGGGCGGACGAAGGTTTGAATGGCATCATTGATGTGATTCACTGCCGGGATCTTATCGGCGAAGAACTCAACCACGCTGAGAACCACCAGGATACCGATCACCCACCAATTGCTGATTGCATCCCAGGGAGTGGTGAGTGTTATCAAATCCGTAAAGCGGGCGAGCAACGCCAGGATCAACATTGGGATGTAGGCGTTCAGACCGGCGCTGGCAGCCAGTCCGAATGCAGCGAAAACACCACTTAATGGGTCCATTGTCTTCTCCTCTATAAGTGGAACCCGCCCCAGGTTCCGGTCAAAGTATAACGCAACAAATCGATCAACCCAATCTGAAGCAAACCAAGCATCAATCCCGCTGCGATCGGGACGATCAGATCGCGCCAGGTGTGTGCCTTCTGTGTTCTGCGCAGGAGCGGGATCGTGATCAGCGTGTACGCTAGCGCAAGAAGCAGCAGAACCCCGAGGCTGCTCAACAGAGCCAAAGGATAAAGCAGAAGCGGATTCTCGGTCAACACAGCCACGTCAACAACGCCAGCAAAAGCCAGCAGCACGATCAGTTCGCGCGGCGAGCGCAAGATCCGCTCTGCTTTCCAGTCTTTCCATGCGTATTGGCTGAAAACGGGGTAGACCAGCGTCACGAGCGCAACCCCAACCAGGCTGCCGGTGAATAAGCGCAGGGTGTTGTGAGGTGTGTAGAGCCGCATCGCCGAGGGAAGCATTGAGAGGAAGGAATTCACCCCATCCACAACCCAGGTCAGCCCTAGCACAATGACTGCCGCCAGCACGCCCCCGGTTGGAAAGAGGCTGGCTTTCGTACGCCGAAGCGCGTAATAAGCAAAAGCGACCAACGCTCCCAGAAACATCCCCGTGCAGCGCGCGCAGAGCGGGAGCGGTCGTGCTCCCAGATGGAAGGAGCGCAGGTCGATTCGATGACAAACCGCATAGCCGACGGCATCTGCCTTCCCTAGGAGTCCATCTGGGGTGTAGTCCAACCACAACCCAGCCACGAGCGCCGTTAGGGCGAACACAATCGCATTCGCCAGGCGGTTTCGCCGGATGCTCTTCAAAGAAGTTACGCTTTCGCTGGTCACGCGGTGATTATAATCGAGCGCGGGTGGGATTGAGGGTCCAGGGGGACACCACTGCGGTTGATATGCCTTCTTGACGGGCAAAAACAGGGACGGTTATAATCCCTGCACGTTCCTCGGTAGCTCAATCGGCAGAGCAACCGGCTGTTAACCGGTAGGTTAGTGGTTCGAGTCCACTCCGAGGAGCCTTTGGTCAATCCACACGTCCGCATTCTGGCTTAAAGAAACAGTAGTCTCTATATAGAAACACAAGGGCTTTTAGGCCCAATGGGAACAGGTTCGATTCCTGTCCAGGCCCTAATGTTGCCTCCTCGTTCCCACACAACTAAGTGTTGATTCTCCGTATGGCGCACCTCGTCATAAGGTTCTTATCCTTTATAGGCAGCGGGATTTTTACATGCAATATATCGACTCGAGAAAACCACAATTAGAAATATCTTTACCTAACCCATGGTACATTTGTGGTTTCCAATAAATGATGCTAAAAAACAACCTCGGATCCTTTAACTCAACGTTTCGTTAATTGATTGAGGAGGGCTCGCATGAAATTATCTGCACCCAAAAAAAATACTTGGTGGATTGCGCTGATTGTCGGATTGGCCGGGATTCTTGGTAACTTCGTGACAATACCATTTATAAGTGATTACGCTTTCTGGTTTGTCGTGGTTGGTTTTGTGCTGCTTGCCCTGGCAACATATCTCAAGGATCTCTAGCCTTCTGTACGCATAGAGGCGGAGTAAGGGTCCGGCTCCGCCTTTTTTCCAAGAAGCTATGTTTAACAAAGTCTTACAAACTCAGAATACGCCTTTTTTTTAACTCGGAACGGGATATTTAAAGCTTCGGATATTACTCTTGGAACCAGATTGCTACCTCGGTCACATAAGGGCTTGTAATCCCATTGTTACAAAGCACATCCCTGAGACCCAGGGATGTTTCTTTAGATACGGCTCTTATCGAAAAATTGTTGCCAATTTTTCTTTCCAAACAATATCGAATAACATACGCTCAGCACATTGAATCAATCATTTGCTACGGATCATCTAATAATGAATAGACACTCAGAACATTCCTCATATCGCGAAAAACTCATTGAGCATCTATTTATCGGTGAATTACTAAAGCTCTCTTGGCAAAAGGGAGATTGTCAACTCGAGGTATCAAAACCTGAGTTTGATAACTCCGGATACGATGTCGTCGCAGAGTCGAATGGGATCATTAGACATATCAGGTAAAGGCATCATACATCGGAGGAAAAACCAACCGCCAGAAAGTTCAAGTAAAACTTGCAGAAAAACCATCTGGTTGTGTTATCTGGGTGTACTTCAATGAGGATACCCTTGAATTAGGTCCATTTTACTTTTTCGGTGGCAATCCCGGAGAACCGCTTCCTGATCTAGAAGGATCAAAGATTGCCCGACATACTAAAGGGGATCAGTTTGGTACCAAAGCAGAGCGCCCGAATATCAGAGAGTTAAATAAGGGTATGTTTACTCTCTATGAGTCAATTGATGATGTTTACAATGTGCTGTTCCAAATCAATTCAGAGATATGATATCCATTGAAAGCGCAAATATTCATTGCAAGTTTAGAGTAGTTCGCAATATTGAGAATTAGCAGCTTAAAAGGACATCCGAATGAATTCCAAAACCAATCCAGGTGCTTATGATGTTTTAATGAATCCTAAGGTTGATGTATTTATAAGCAAAGCCAAAAAGTGGCAGGAAGAATTTGAGAAATTGAGAATGATCATTCTTGGCTGTCAGCTGACCGAAGAATTGAAGTGGGGTAAACCTAGTTACGCGTTTCAGAAAAGTAACATAGTTTTAATACAAGGATTTAAAGAATACTGTGCGCTTATGTTTTTCAAAGGTTCCTTGTTAAAGGATGACAAAGGTATTCTAATCACACAAACGGAGAATGTGCAGGCGGCGCGCCAGATTCGGTTCACCAATGTTCGAGAAATTGTTGAGATGGAACCCATCTTGAAGGCCTATATTTATGAAGCCATTGAAGTGGAAAAAGCCGGTTTGAAAGTGAATTATAAAAAGCCTTCAGAATTCAAAATTGCTGAAGAATTTCAAAATAAATTAGATGAAATCCCTGCCTTGAAGACTGCTTTTGATGCATTGACGCCAGGACGGCAAAGAGCATACCTTCTTTATTTTTCTGCACCCAAACAATCCAAAACTCGGGAGTCAAGGGTTGAAAAATGCATGCAGCAAATTCTCAATGGAAAGGGATTAAATGATCGGTAGCTTCGATGAGAAAATAAATTGATCAAACTTTAAGATAAACCCTCACTTTGCGTTCTTTCGAATCTATTGATAATAAGTACGTGCAACCAATGAATTTCTGGTTTGATCAGCTGAAGCAAGTCGCTGACAAAAAGCAAATGGAGCAGGTTGCATTTCCAAATGAGAACGTCGGGATGGGCCATGGGCATGCCAACGCGGTTGTGTCTTATACAAGAGGAGTATGTGGCTAATGGCTGCTAAGAAATTTGAAACCGTGGATCAGTATCTTGCCAGCCTTGATGAGACTAAGCGCAAGACGATGAGCGAAATCCTGAACCTAATTACTTCAGAATTCCCAGAGTTGGAAGTCAAGATTGCCTGGAATACCCCAATGCTTCACACCCAGGGCAAATATATTGTGGGCCTGGCCGCCTATAAGAATCATCTGTCTTTCGCGCCTTGGAGTGCAGTTGTTATTGAGAGCTTTGCCACGCGTCTTTCTGATTACGTAACCAAAAAAAACCTATTCCAGATTCCGGTTGATTGGCAAATAGACGTTTCGCTTGTGTGTGACTTAGTTTCCGCGAGATTGGCAGAAGTCCAGTAGGAAGATTGCCAGCACCTAACGTCTCGCTGGAGGCAGTTAGGTTATATCAAGATTTTGTATACGAATAGGACTATCACCTCTGTCCGGTGGATTAACAGCCTACATTCGTCTCAGACACCAGGGCTTTTAAGCCCCATGTGAATAGCAGATCCCGCATATCGCGGGATTTGTGTTTTGATAAGGGCTCTTATCGAAAAAAATTTTAATATTCTTCTTTTCCCTCTTTTTAGAATATCGTCTGAGGTAGTTTTCTTGATATTCAATTGTTATGCGGAATGATAGATCATGAAAAAAGTATCTGTTTCGGTTCAGGCTTTTATTCTCTCCATTTTGGGATCATACATTGGATTGAGGGAAACCACAGCCGGATAGATCTTTCCGGCGATATTCACTTCCCATTTCCCGCTGGACACATACTCTTCATCAATAGGCCGATCAGCGTTAATTTTAAACAGCCCTGCGGCGCCGCCTAAAGTAAATGCGTAAGAACCTGATGTAACATAGCCTGTCGGTTTACCGTCCCGCAGGACTATTTCGGCGTGGAAAAGGAAGGGTTCCGGATCCTTAATCAGAACCTGGGCCAACCGCTTTGTCTTATCGTCCTCCTGCTTAATCTTGATGCAGGCCTGTTTACCAATAAAATCATCCTCTTTTTTCAGCTTTACAAACATTCCCAGACCGGCCTCATAGGCGTTATCTGTATTGTCCATATCATGGCCATAATCACGGTAGCCTTTTTCCATCCTCAGGCTGTTCAGGGCTTTTAGGCCGGCGTGCCGAAGGTCAAACTGTTTTCCCGCCTCGACGATAAAATCATATACATGGATAGCATGCTCGGTGGGTATATAAAGTTCGTAACCGAGCTCTCCCACATAGGAGATTCTGATACACAATACGCGGGCATAACCAATTTC
Source organism: Anaerolineales bacterium (assembly GCA_034430395.1). Taxonomy (GTDB): domain Bacteria; phylum Chloroflexota; class Anaerolineae; order Anaerolineales; family E44-bin32; genus E44-bin32. The sequence continues at coordinate 52,456 of DAOUEQ010000012.1, forward strand.
GATTTCCTGGACGTGCCGGTAGGGAAAAGCTTGGTTGGACATGTCGGCGGTTGTCAGCGCCTGCATCAACTTACGGGAATTGGGCCCAAGAATATTCAGCTGACTGTAGGCTGAGGTCATGTCGGTTACAAAACAATGGGCCTCTTCTAGAATATTTCGCTTGAGCCAAGTTTCAGCATGCCGGTGCATGGTATCAGCAACCACAACCATAAATTTGTCTTCCTTGAGCTTGGTTACAGTAAGATCTGCCTCCAGAGTCCCGCGATGGTTAAGCCACTGGGTGTAGGTAATCTGATTTACCTTGGCATTTACCTCGTTGGCCGATATATAGTTCAGGACCTTACCAGCGTCCCGCCCCTGGACCATGAAATTTGACATAAATGACATGTCCATCATAACAACATTTTCACGGGCGGCCTTATGTTCCGCTTCCCAGAAAGGAAACCAGTTTTCCCTTCCCCAGGCATGTTTTTCAACTTTCGCTTCCCGGCCCTCTGGCGCATACCAGTCCGCCCCTTCCCATCCGCTGACATCTTTAAAGTAAGCGCCGTGGGCGGCCAGCCGGTCAAAGAAGGGTGGCTTTTTCGCTCCTCTGGCGGTCTTTAAGGTTTTATACGGATAATGGCATTGATATGCCAATCCTAATGATTCAACGGTTCTGTCTCTGCGGTATTGGGGATTGTTCTGAAAGGTGTGAAGCCTGTCAATGTTAAAACCGGTAATATCCACATCCGGATTGCCGTTTATTATCCAATAGGCCATCAGGCGGCCCAGTCCGCCGCCTATGATGATCCCGATTGAGTTAAGGCCGGCAGCAACAAAATAATTCTTTACCTCCGGGGCCTCGCCGACAATCGGCGCAAAATCAGCCGTAAAACTCTCCGGACCGCAAAAGAAAGTTTTAATGCCGGATTCCAGAGTGATTGGCACCCGGGACATGGCTTTTTCAACAAAGGGCTCCATCCTATCCCAGTCGGGAGTGATTTCACCAAAAGAAAAAGTATTGGGAATACCATCTACATGCCAGGGAGCGCAGACCGGTTCAAACAACCCGACCATAATACCCCCAACCTCTTCACGATAGTACCCGTAGTGGGAGGGGTCTTCAAGAATGGGCATATTGGGAGGCAGATCTTTTATTTGTTCTGTAATGACATAATAGTGTTCAGCCGCCTGGTTCGGGATATTAACACCTGAAACATCACCAAGCTGCCTGGCCCACATACCAGCGCAATTCACTACATATTCAGCCTGGATATCACCCTGCAGTGTCTTAACCCCGGTTACATGCCCGTTTTTCTTATATGTGCCCGTGGCGGTAACTCCTTCCATAATCCTGGCCCCTTTCATTCGGGCGCCCTTAGCAATTGCCATGGTTGCGTCAACCGGGTTCACTGTTCCGTCATCCTTTACATAAAACCCCGCCAACAGATCATCGACCTTGGCCAGAGGAAAAAGCTCTTTAATCTCGTTAGGGGAAATTTCCTGAACATCCACTCCGCAATAGCGGTTAAAGGCAGCTACGCGCCGGTATTCTTCCAGGCGGTCTTTATCAGCTGCGGCTTCAATGAACCCAATCGGTTTAAATCCTGTGGACAAACCTGTTTCAGCTTCCAGGCTGCAGTAGAGGTCGCGGGTATATTTTCTCATTGCCGTGTTGACTTCAGAAGATGAGCCAAAGGTGCACATTAAACCGGCTGCATGCCAGGTAGTGCCTGAGGTCAGCTGGTCCCGTTCAATAAGGACCACATCTTTGAGACCCATGTCAGCCAAATGATAAGCCACCGAACAGCCGATCACACCGCCTCCAATGATGACTACTTGAGCATGTTGAGGAACACTATTGTTTTTTTCTTGCATTGGATTTCCTTCTTTGGAATTTACGGATAGGGATTTTAATTGTCCAATCATCAAAAAATCAATTTAGCCCCGACCCCTGGATAAAGCAAGCGCAAGTCCAGCTAACCGAAGCCGAAAGCAAGCTTGAAGGAGCATAGCGACGCCCAATCACCTAATTCTCGCAAAAGTTGTGCTTCTGGTAGAAGCACCTTGCCTGGTGCACAAAGGGAAACCTTAAAATAAATAACCAATAAACGTAAATTTTAGACCGACGTCAATTAAAAAACGCCGGTAAGTACGGATTAATCAGAAATAATCCCCTTCTAACAATTCCAATTCCCGGCTAGGCGACCCGCGCTGTTGCCTTTCTATCCAGAGCCCACAGTGCCGTAAGATTTTCTCAATAACGTCCTTCTGTTCTCTTTCGACAAAGGAGACAATCCGCATCTTATCCCCACAATCCGGGCACTTGTGTTCGGGGACGGTGTTCGGTGATGAAGACCGACCCTTCAACGCAATCCTGGGCAATATCCAACCAAGACACGGATTGCTACGAAGGGCGGCTTATCCTAAACATTAGACTTCGTCAAAAATCTGTATACGAATAGGAACAACACCTCTATCCCGTAGGTTAGTGGTTCGAGTCCACTCCGAGGAGCCTTTATAAGATTTGCGAGGGCGATTCTCATAATTGAATTGCTTTTTTTTTCCAATCTACTCGGGACATTATTGATAATTTGGTTTTTCCCACTATAAAGTTCGCCTTATTCTATCCTCTGGTTCATCGCTGAAGAATTCTTCGGCCCTCCGAGTACGTAGATCTATAACATTCACCTTCACATCAGCTCCCTCTAATCGACTGTAAATTCAGTCTGTTTTTACCTCCCTTATGTATATAACGGATAATTGATGTGCGCGGACACAAAAAAGAGGAAACTCTGAACGAGCGGGGGTGGTAAAGCTAGTGATAGGCTTCCCCGGCTTTCCGGGTTGCGTTATGCCAGCTGTAATATCAAGGCTGCGATATCAGTTATATAAAAGGCGATCAGTCCCATGGAGAGTATCATGATGATCATGCTTACCATCCTCTGCCACCTTCCTGACAGAGCAAGGATTGATTCTACTGCCCTACTAAAAAGCACAAGGTAGGACAGCAAACCCGGGAAGATGAAGATTGCCTTTATCACAGAATGATCCCGGTAGATCAGAGCGTAAAATATCAAGAAAAGTATATAACCGAAGAATACCAGTGAGGACAAGCCAAAGTCTGCTTTTCTGACCTGACCACCATCCCTAGTAACAAGACCCAATAGTAACAACCTAAGTTCGATACAAGCGCCAAGAAGTACGATGAAAGTAGGGGGGATTGCGAGAAGAAGAATCGCTCGTGACAGTGGGAAGAGATTGCTATCACTCGTTGACCAGGTCGAAGGCCAGTTATCGAAATGGATCGAGTGAGCGCGGCCGTAAAGCAAGGACCAGAACGACGTCTGGAACGGGGGTATCTTCTCTTCATCAAATTCTACGCGGGGATGTTGCATGAGCTCCCCGAAGCGAAACGTCAAAAAGCCATCTGTGACCGAAAGAATACCCGGTCTGGTAATGGTGGTCCTTGTGAATAGATGAGGGAGTGGTTGAGCAGGTAGGTTGGTAACGATCGGTGAACGATACTCTTGAAGGTTGGGGATGTATTGGTTCAAGGGACTGAGTACAGCAATAATGGTGATGCTGGCAGAAAAGAAAATCACCTGCTGACTATATTTCCTGCGCTGCTCTCGACCGGTCCAGGCCATTACTTCTAGGCAAATAAAAATTGCAATGGCAGTTACCAAAACATTCGTCTTCGAAGAAATGCCTAGACTTACCGAAGTAAGGATAATCAGTAAGGCTTTTGTATTTGGTTTTCGTAGGAAATCGTAGGTGTAATATAGGCCGAGAGTTGAAAAGAAGACTGCAAAGGAATCATTTGTCGCTTGAGCGTGGATCGCCGTCAAGGGGGGATTCAGGGCAAACAAGCTGAATAGGATAAGCTGTTTCCAATTATCTAATCGCATGCGCCTCACGAAACGCCAGACCAGAACCAGCGTGGAAGTGCCTGCTGCAAAGCTCAATAACTGACCGATGATGTTCAATTTAGATGGGGGAAGGTGGGCAAGACCTAGGATTTGTATAAATTTTGCGAAAACAACATGGTACAGCTTAGGTTGGAAGCACTCCCAGCAATCTGATTTTAATGGAAGAGAGCCCGCTTCAATGATCACCATAGCGACATCCCAGTGCGGGTCGTTTGCCTCGCGGTTAATGATTGCCAGAGCTAGCCGAAGGCATATGGCGAGGATAAACAAGGCCAAAAAGAGTATTCGAGTACTTTTATTTCCGATCACTGCATATTCACGGCGGGATGATGGTATGAAGTTGATGACTTCCTCAGACATAGGATCAGTCCTCTTTTAATACATACCTATCAAGATTTGGCTGGATCCTACATCATCAGGGAGCTTATCATACGGAAATCGATAGGCAGATAACGGGGTGGTATGGACTTGCCGAAAAGCTTGATCACCAAAATGCGAAATACCCTTCCTAAAAAGGCGTGCCTATCGCTTTTCATATATGTCCTTTCCTGTTGTTTGAATGTTTCCAGTTGGCAATCCTGGTCTGCGCCCCCAGTTTCATCATCCCTGGAATCTTAATTCGTAGGATCTTAGGGAAGGATACACTATAATCCAGGACCTGTCCGATTTTAATGCATACATTCGGATGGGATTGTTGAGCTCAGTGGAGTGGATGGTTAACTCCATCAAGAACTTGTGTACGATAAGGAATTCCCCCTTGTGCAGTAGGTTAGTGGTTCGAGACCACTCCGAGGAGCCTGGTGCCAGGCATCAGGGTGTATCCCAAGCAGGAATGCGCCCTTTCTCTGTGCCCCATTTCATCAAAGTCCGGAATGAGATGGTCCCGTTATGCATACGCTAAACTCGATTAGATCAATATAATATCGAACACTTGAAGCGCCCGGGATACAACGCTGCACGAAGCTCGACACCGATAGGCAACCTGAGGTAATTCTCGATGTTACGGAAAAGGGATTTACTCTGGATACTCGCATACCCGATCTACCAGATCATTGGCACCTTTCGACACGAAGGAAGTCACGCACTTGTTGCGCTGCTGCAAGGCGCCAGGGTCACTGAATTTGTGTTTTGGCCGTCTCTTACGAAATATGGTTTTTATTGGGGTTACGTTCGAATTACCGGCTCGACCGACTGGGTATTCTATGCCGCTCCCTACCTGGTTGATCTGATAACATTTACCATCTTCTTCATTATTTGTATGTGGTTGTTGATCCGCAAAAAATGGATTTGGCTCAACCTTGTGATCATTGGCTTGATATCGCCGTTCGCGAACTCCCTTTATAACTACTGGGGCAACGCAGGATCAAGCAACGACGTAGGGAAGTTGTTGGAAGTACTGCCAACCAATGCCGTTCATGTGTATTTCTTGCTGACCTTGCCGATCTACATCCTGGGTATCTTCATGGTATTCAGGTCTTCCAGGACAGCACGCTTCATGAAGACCCGCACGGTTTGAAATCCATGATTAACCATTGCTGCACTTCGCGGAACACTCATCCGCAATGGAACTCTTTTTAAGCAAGGGGCGAGGGCGACTCTCGGAATTGGAACTTCAGTGTACGCAGACTACAAACCACTCAAAGACAATGGAGGATCTCAATGGCACAAGCAGGAATACACGGCATGGTTGCTATGGCAGTGCGCAAATGGACTCCAAGTCGGAAATGGCTAATGCTCGGCATTGTTCTCGGCAACATCCTTCCTGATGCCGACAATATCGCCGTAGCCATCGCCACATTAACCGGAAAATCTACGGAAGGACTACACCGAACCTTTACCCACAGCCTTTTCTTTGTCGCCGCAATCATCCTCCTGGGCTACATCGTGGCCGCTATTACCAAGCGCTCCACATGGAGCAACATGGGGGTTGGATTAGGTGTAGGGGTATTAATGCATATCCTGATTGACCTGTTGATCTGGTTCAATGGTGTAGAAATCCTATGGCCGATTCCCTCTTGGATCAACTTCTGGGGTGGTGTCACCCCTCCGGAGTGGTGGAGCAAGTTGATGATGCCGACCGAGTTTCTGTTTTTCGCTCTGCTTTTTCTCTTGTTCGCAAAACTTGCTCGCAAACAGAGCACGGATACGGACTACTTACGTACGCTCTCCATATGGACCTATATCCAGCTTTTTCTTTTTGCAGTCTTTACCGTGCTGGTCTACACAATGCAGAAAGGGTTCATGACTCCCTATGGTGCAATCTATCTTCTGTCCCTTGGGCTCGCCTTTGCAGTGACAATTAGAATGCGTGAGACGATAGAAACTGCCAAGCAATAAAGAGGCGGATCATCGCCGATCCGCCTCTCCCATTAAGTTCAGCCAATACCTGGAGATAAATTAACTCAATTCCTTCAGTAAGCTGCGCACTTCGGACGGATCCGAGAGAAAGAATCGAGCCTTCGACCGCTCGGGGACACCAACCTTCACTGTCCAACCCGGATCAGGGACCACTTCGAAGAGCGCCTCATCGGTAACATCATCGCCAACCGCCAAGATGAAATCATACGGTGGTTTCGCGGACAGCCATGGATGTGCCGCCCGCCCCTTGCTTACGGTGCTCGGTTTCACCTCTACCACTTTATGCCCCTGCAAGATGTGCAGTGATGTGTTGGCAATATACCCTTCGATGGTATCGATCAACTCAGCGGCACGCTGAGAACCCAGGCCGGGGTCAGAGCGACGGTAATGCCACACCAGCGCCGCTCCTTTCTCTTCCAAGAGAGCACCAGGGGTGCGATCGACGAACATTTCAAATACCGGCCTTAATTGCTCCTTCCAATCGTCTGTGAACTCATCATCAACCTGCTCCCACTGGTTCTGGTCGGCATAGCGGACCATCCCTCCGTGTTCAGCAACGAGATCCATTCCCACCTCACCCAGCCAGGCATTGAGAGTCTCCACATCTCGACCGCTGATTACAACCATCGTGTTTTTTGGATCACGTGCGAGCGGCGTCAGCACTGCGATTAATTCCTCGTCAGGTTTAGCCTTCTTTGGAGTGGAAGCGAATGGGACAAGCGTCCCGTCGTAGTCAAGAAGGAGCAAACGGCGTTCCGAGTCATCATATGCTTGAACTAACGCCTGTTTCAGTTCCCCCTGTAGGCGCTTGGGAAGGTGGAGTCTGCGCACCTCCTGCACCCTGGCAAGCTGGCTCAGGAAATCATCTGCCCAACGTTCCGTATCATAGCGGCGAAGCCGGGCACGCATGGTCGCGTTGCGCGCCTCTTGTTCCTCAACGGGCATTTCCAGGGCTTGATGCAGAGCGTCCACGAGCATTTCTTCATCGTGCGGGTTGACAATGATCGCTTCACCCAATTCCGCCGCTGCACCGGCTGTTTCACTCAGGACGAGAACACCCGTCCCATCCGGTCGTGAGATGAGATACTCCTTCGCCACTAGATTCATCCCGTCCCTCAAGGGTGTGACCAGAGTGACATCCGCCATGAGATATAGCGCAATAAGCTGCTCAAAAGGAACTGATCGGTAGAGATAGGTGATCGGCACCCAGCCAGGTTGGCTGAACCGCCCATTGATACGTCCGATTAACTCATCGACCTGGCTTTTTAGATTCTGATACTCCGGGACTCGCGTTCGCGAGGGGACCAACAACGACAGCAAGGTCACGCGCCCTAACCAGTCCGGATGGCGAGAGAGAAATTCAGCAAAGGCGTTTAGACGCTGGATAATGCCCTTCGAGAAGTCCAACCGATCTACGGTGAGAACAATCTTGCGCTCCCCGACTTGCTGGCGCAACGCTTCAAGTTCATGTTTGACTTCCGGCCTTTCGTGGGCGGTGCTATAGCGGTTAATGTCCACACCAAGCGGGAAGGTATCTACTTTAATGGAACGATCGCCAACGGTTACTCGACCAAAGTCTTGCTCCAATCCCTGGATGCGCAGCAAACTGCTCAGGAAGTGTCGTGCGTAATCATAGGTATGAAAACCAATCAGATCCGACCCAATTAAACCCTTGAGAATCTCCTCTCTCCAGGGGAGCATTCGGAAAATCTCATACGATGGAAAGGGTATGTGCAGGAAAAATCCGATTGCCGCATCCGGTAGTGATTCGCGTAACATGGCGGGCAACAACAGCAGGTGGTAATCGTGAACCCAGATTTTGTCACCGGGGAGGATAACCTCGAGGACTTTCTCACAAAATCGCGCATTCACATCCTGGTATGCCTGCCATTCCACATGATCGTAATGTGCATATTGTGGGAAATAGTGAAAGAGCGGCCATATTGACCCGTTCGAGAAGCCGTTATAGTAGAGATCGAATTGCTTCCTTGGCAGGAAAATCGGAACGCTGCCGAACTCCTCGGACAATCTCTCGTTGATTTTCGCCTGCAGTTTAGGGTTATCCTCGTGAATTCCTGGCGCCCCCAGCCAGAGCATATCCATCTCCTCCCGCACTGCATTCAGAGCCGTCGCCAGGCCACCAACACTGGGATTATAGAGGTATCCACCGTCATCTCGTTCCAGGCTAACAGGAAGACGATTGGATACCACGATCAACCGCTGTAACCTATCATCGGTTTTAGCATGCATAGAGCACCTACATTCTGACTTGAGTTGCCAAAATCTGGACAGATCGTTTTGAGCGCAGCGAGTGGGAGAGTGCCTCTTTATTACAGCATAGTTCATTTCGCTGTAGCCAAATAGGATCGAGAATCACACACCGACTACACCGAGAGGTTGGTTTTCTTTCTTCTTTAAAACTCGATAAAATGTCTACTCTGTCGGGAAGCGTTCCCCGATGGCTTATTCTTCCGGACCCTCCCACCAAGGTTGATAACGGCGGACCTTCTCTATCAGTTTCTTCTTCGTCTTGGTGTCTGTCGCTTCTGCTAAAGCCTTCTTCAATAACTTCACTTTCTTTTGACGGCGTTGTCGGCGCCTTCGTTTGCGATCTTTTTCGGTCAATGGCATTCGTTCCACACCTCCGTTAATGGTTGGATGATGCTTCCTCCAAGCCAGCGTTTATTAAACATATGATAACGCATCTACGATGATAGTATTGGATCTTTAAAGCACATCACTTAAAAAGTCCGCCCTTGCTCGCTCATTACCAGCAACTATCCATCGGAAATCCACGGGCCGGCGATGGGTGGGCAATCATGTCTATTTTTCAAAAACATCTTGTTTCATTCGTGTGACAGTCCCCGATTATTAACCATTTATTAATCGTTTTGTTGTATGATATTCATGGTGGGGAACGGTTTCTCAGGCATTGTTTGAAGTAACTCCTTTATGAATATCCAACTTCGCCACAAGTAATTATCCCTTCCATTGGTTTTGCATAAAAATCCTGATCCATTTCTTGTTTATATGGATCATCTTAAGGGCGTGACCTGCGTATGATTAATGAGTTCGAGTTACTCGCAAACAAAGTGATCGAGGCGACAGAAGAGGTATCGCTCTCGGAAGAAGAGCAATCCTCCATTCAGCAGTTATTCAAGCTCGGGGGAGAACAGGGGTTCATCACCCTGAATGATATTGCCGCTCAATTTCCCGAATCCGAATCTTCCCTCCCCGTGATCGAACGCGTCTATGATATGTTACTTAATGCAGGTATTGAAATCCTTGATGACGAAGAAGTATCTGAGAAGAAACCTGCTCTTCTGCTCAAGGAAGCTGAGGTAGAGAAGGAAAATGAAAACAAGCTCGCCGAGGTAAGTGCGATCGACGCAATTGATTCGGGCGATTCGGTAGGTTTATACCTAAGCCAGGTAGGCAGAGTGCCTCTGCTCACACGCGATGAAGAAGTTGAACTTGCCAAGCGGATTGAGCGCGGCCGTCGCGTACGCGATAATCTTGCACGGGGCCCTGTCTCTCCAAAACAACGGGTAAAATTCGAAAGGTTGATTCAAGACGGCATGGCCGCTCGTGAACACCTGATCATGGCTAACTCCCGTCTTGTAATCAGTGTAGCTAAGAAATACGTCGGCCGCGGGGTCCCACTTCTCGACATGATCCAGGAAGGTCACGTCGGGTTAATGCGCGCCGTGAAGAAATTCGATTACCGACGCGGACACAAATTCTCCACGTATGCCACCTGGTGGATCCGCCAGGCTGTGACAAGGCTGGTCGCAGACCACGGCCGCACCATTCGCATTCCCGTTCATATGGGCGATCGCATTAACCGCATGCTGCGCAGCCGGCACAAACTAACGCAGGAACTGGGACGTGAACCCGTCAGGGAGGAGCTTGCAGAATGCCTGGAGGTCTCTCCTCAGGATGTTGACTACATGCTTCGCGTTGCACAGCGCCCGCTCTCCTTGGAAAAACCAACAGAGCAGGAAGGGGACGCCGTAATCGGGGATTTTATCGAGGATCTTGACGCCCCAGCACCGGAAGAGATCACCTTACAGGAGATTTTGGAGGATCGAGTGCAGGAGCTGTTAGAAACCCTGCCTCATCGTGAGGCGCTCGTTCTGCGCTTGCGTTATGGTCTTGAATCCGGGGAAGTGCATACTCTTAAAGAGATCGGCGAGAAGATGGGGATCACGCGCGAACGTGTGCGACAAATTGAAGCTCAGGCTTTGCGCCGTCTGCGCAATCCGGGCCTACGTAGGGAACTCGTGGATTTCGTGCGTACCTGATATTTCTTCGTTCAACTACGTTAATAAATTCGCACCTCTGGAGAAAACCCGGAGGTGCGTTTCTTTCCCGCCTTTAAATATCGTCCCCCTCCGCAACGGCTCTGGTCAAACCGACATCTATTGGCAATTCCCACTACGTTTCAATTCCCAAAGATTTTTGCTCCCGGCGCATGTTCTTCGCTTGATCACGAACTCGGCTCCAAGCTTCTTCTACCTTCTTGATATCCCTGCGTAACTCTGGCAGTTCTCCGTAGCGTACGCGATTGTAAGCATCCGTGATCAATTCGATCTCGCCGAAGTGATTCGGGAAAAGCCCTTTCAAAGTGGGCAAGAACTCCAGGGGTGTCTGTACTCTTCGCCTTGGGCTCCCTAACTCCTCACAAATACGCATGAGGCTTGTGTAGATCACTCGAATACGCATGGCACTGAATAAATGTCCTCCTCGCCGGAGTCGCGAAAGGCGTTCTGATAGAGCTCCAACATTCATTTGAATTATTTGACGGAACCAGGCACCCATCCCCCCTGAATCGGAAATCGATTCCATTGCGTCCGCAACACCATCTCCGAATACGCTACGCCCACGTCGAATACTCGCCATGCGCAGGACCAGCATCAGCAGCAAAACCACAAAGAGCCAGAGCACTGCTGATTTTAAAAAAGGTAGATTCGGCAACGATTCCCAGAAACCTTGTAGCAAGCTACCGATTCCAATAAGGATTTCCATAACTTGCTTGAATACCAATACAGCCTGCTCTAGAATCTCCCGAAAAAGAGTTGATGTCCCGAATATTCCCTCAAACAACAATAATAGAAGCATGGCCATGACCACAAGTGGGCTTATGATTAAGAAGCCCAGGATCAATAAAACCCGAAGTAGAAAGTCAAAAGCTACGACAACAAGGTTTCCAAATTCCGCGGTTGCAAAACTCCCAAATAACCAAGCGATAACCGCAACACCCGTAGAGGCAGCTGTCATCCTTATCAACCACCCTATTCCAAGAAGCCGAGTGCGCCCACCACGGAGTAAAGCGATCGATGATACACGCGCAGCACCGATGGCGAGTAAACTCGAAAATAAGTACAGCACAATGCCTAAAGTCAGACCTTCCACACGCCGCATCACGGTACATATCCCAAGGGCAAGTAGCATTAAAGCTCCTAGACGAAAACGACGAGCCGCGTACCTGGTATCAATCCATGCGCTTGCGAGGTTAACGCCTCGATTCCAGAGATAGCCGGCAAAGGTGATAACGATAATTTCAACGGGGAGGATCTGCTCTTCATTCTTGAAGGCTTCGTTAATGCCCTCGAGGATGGTTCCCACCTTTATCAATCTATCTGGGTAAAAAAACATCTTCATAAGGGTGAATACACCCACAACGAAGACAGCAAGCACCACGGCCCGCTGTACGTTCTCGTATAAACGTAAAAAGCGTATTCCTCTCGCCAAAGAATAGGCAATCATGATCCATAATCCCAGGAAGATGAAAGATTTACCAAGGGTCAAGGACAATTCTGGGGCTGCAAAAAAATGAAAACAGGCGACACTCCAACTGAGTTCCATAAGCATCAAAGCAATCGCACTTAATTCTCTCCACGGATGCCAATCTAAGAGTAGGAAGCCACCGAAGATCTCATGGATTTCGTAGGATTTCCTGACCACAGTCAGACCTCACTTCCCGGAGAATTTAACTCTTGAGCAGGTGCTGGACAAATGGTTGCGGGATGATGGATACAAGATGGTTCACTTCCATGATTAATTGCATAAAGTATGCGCTACGGGGGTTATACACCTTCAGATCGATGCATGTCAGTGCTTATCAATTATGAAATAACTTATCCAGCCTCCTCATTATGTCGCCCCCGCTCGCGAACAAGCTCCCAGGCGGCCTCAACTTCCTCAACCTGCCCGTGAGTTTCAGGCAGTTCTCCATAACGAACCCGAAGGTAAGCATGTGTGATCGTCGCCAACTCCACCTGAGAGGCTGGGAATATCCTCGCAAGGTTTTCCATGAATTCTAGCGGAGTCTCAGAAGGCGATCGGGGTTCCCCCAAGCGCGCGCTCAGTCTAAGAAGACTTGCATAAATCCGTCGGATGCGAGCCGCGGCGATGAAGCGCGCTGCCGGGTTTAGGCGAGTTATTCCTTCGATCGCCCGCCTCGCTCTGCCTTGCAGCAGAGAGCGCAGGTAATCAAGCGACGATCCTGACAGGCGGATCCGCTCAGCTTCCTGGGGACCCGTGATCAAAATTCCGCTCCTGTATTTTCGCACTGCGTAAAGGATGATCCAAATTAGGAAAATTAAGCTCCCAACTGCTAAGGCTGTGCTCAAAATCGAACCTACCGGAGGAGCCCAAGGGATTGCCTGTATTTCCTCGAGACCCTCGATTGCCTCCTGCATTCCGATGGGAGCGAGTAATTCAATCGGTTCCACCTGCAATCTTTGAAGTAATGGTTCAATAAAAAACCCTATTAACCAGGCCAAGACACGTACAACCTGATATAGGAGCGGTCCTAGTATCAGCAACAGCACACGCGAAACGAACTGACCGACGATTGATAGAAGATTACCAATCCATATCGATAGCAGACTCCCTGCTAGCAGGCCCACTCCACCAGCGATAGTCAACATACCAATTGCGAGAAGAATCAAACCAGCGACCCATTCTCGCTCAAAAGGGATCCCCCTGCCGCCGCGCAAATGACTCAGTGAATAGAGTTGTGCAGCGCCCATTGCAATTAAGCCCGAGAAAAGGAAGAGAGCCGCTTCGAGAGTGGGAAGGCTGAGACCGAGGCCCACTGCAACAATACCTACCGCCAGGAGCACCAAGAAGCCGCCATTGAACGCACGCCTTATGACTCGGGGACCAACGGTATGCTGAGCAATCGATAGGCCTCGGCGCCACAGGAATATCACGGTGATGGTTAACAGGAATTCAGAATTAAAAAGTACGGAAAGGCTCCCAAAACTGCTCAGGTAGCGGGCGATCACTCCGGCGATATTCAACTGCTCGTCATGATATATTATATTGCCTGCCGCCCAGAGTATCCCCGAGATGGCTATCGTGAGTAGTAATACTTGAACGATCCCATCATCCAATTCCAAGAATTGGAGTGCGTTTGCGACCAAATACGTCGCCAGGTATATCAGCCCAAAAACCAAGAAAAACCACCCCACATGCAAGTCCAGTAATTTCACCACCAGAAGTGAAAAGACCGCCGTAATCCAGCTTAAGTCCATCAACATCAGAGCCAGAACCGTGAACACTTGCCAGATGGATATTCGCTGCAAACACAAAGTCGAGCGTATGCTGCCTGCATTCGTGTTCATCACTCGCTGCTTATCCCCCAATTTGACGATATCCTCACTTCATCTTGCTCCTGAAAAGGTCGATGTAAGATCTCCATACCGGGAATTTCCCTCGGTGGCTCTTCCGCCAAGGAGAGCAAGGTAATTTTCCGATTGTGTCGTTTAAGACGGACCAATGTTTCCATCAAGATCGGAGACGTTATTGCGGAAATGACGAGCAGGCTTGCTCCATAATGTACACGCGGCATCTCGCGAATAAGCATTTGCTCAAATGGGACTAACACAATCGGTGTAATCCCCGCCAGGGCTTCGAGCAAAACTCCAAGCTGTTTCGGTGAACGGCCGGGGGGAATATTCAGGGGTCGGTCGGCATAAGCGAGACATCCATTTGAAATCAAGCCGACTTGATAGCCATCCTGGATATATCGAGTAGCGAGGGTGGCGGAGACGCTTACCAGATACTCCAATAACTTGGAATAAACGCCCTCCCAATGCCGATCGAATGTGCTCGTATTGAGACAGATCATCGCAACCTGCGCTGATGTAGGTTGAAAGACCCTGACCTGCAGTTGACCCGTTCGAGCCGTCGCTGGCCAATGGACCCGCCGAAACCCGTCCTCGGATCGATACTCCCGCACGCCCATGGGTTGGTTCGGGTCTTCGAAGATACGACGTCTTGACCGGCGATCACCAAACGGGTCCTCCGCTGGTAGGTCTAGGTGGTTGAGCGGTAAGATCTCCGGGAAAACAGTCAGATAATCAACCTGCTCCTCTTTTCGAGAGAGTTCATACATACCAAACACATCGCCGGATTGAAGTGTCGCCGGACCGACCTTGTATAAACCGCGTTTTCGGAAAAGCAGGGTGTATTTCCTGCTCGTCTTCTCAAACCAGCGTAGACTAAATATATTCTTTAGCAGTCCCTGTTCCGGCAAATGTGAGGGCGCCAAGATAGCGTCGTCTTCCGGTCCTACAGCCCATGGCCAGGGGTCTTCAATCCGCAACCAGGAGAGCGGAAGCGGCTTCTTATTTTCCACTTCTACTTGCAAGGGAACGCGTTCCCCTGGGAAAGCGCGATGATAATACGGGCGTCGGCGGTACGTGACACCATCAAGAGAGTGTCTACGCCACCAGGAAGTGATGCCCAGGAGCACCGCAAGTGCTGCTGAAAAGGTCGATAAATAGGGAATATTGGCGATCGCCCCGAAAAGGAAGACGATACCCAAGAACGGCAGCCAGCGCTCTGGCGACATTTTAATCTTCTACAGGAACCGGAACGGAATCGACGATATCCGCCACCATTTCTTCCGGTCGCCGACCACGCAATTGTGCCTGAGGGGAGATCATCAATCGATGTGTGAGCACATGCGGTGCCATGAATTTAACATCATCCGGGAGGACATAGTCACGACCTTGTATCGCTGCCCACGCCTGCGATGTTTGATAGAGCGCCAGTGTAGCCCGGGGGCTTGCTCCAAGTTCAATCTCTGCATGTTCGCGAGTCGCACGAGCCACCTTAACAATATAATTGCGAATTGATTCTTCAACACGGATGTTCTTGCGTTGTTCCTGGAGTCTTATGACCTCCTCGGGTGTGGTTACCGCTTCGACTTCCTCCAGCGGATCATCCGTACGGAAACGCTCAAGGATGTTATTCTCCTCAACCTCCGAAGGGTAACCGATTTCCACTCGCAGCAAAAAGCGGTCAATCTGCGCTTCAGGCAAAGGAAAAGTCCCTTCAAGCTCAATCGGGTTCTGAGTCGCGAGCACAAGGAAGGGCCGCGGCTGTGGGCGCGTCACACCGTCTACAGTCACTTGACGCTCCTGCATCGCCTCCAACAATGCGGATTGCGTGCGCGGGGTCGCCCGGTTAATTTCATCTGCAAGCACGACCTGGCTCATCACTGGACCAGGTCGGAATTCGAACTCCTGTTTTTTTTGATTGAACCAGCTTAACCCGGTGACATCCGACGGTAGAAGATCTGGGGTGAATTGAATGCGGCGGTAGCTTAATCCGAGTGAACTAGCCAGGGCGCGTGCGAGTGTTGTCTTGCCAATCCCGGGAACGTCTTCAATCAATACATGCCCTTCACAGAGCACGGAGACCAAAGTCAATAGGATGGGATCATCTTTTCCAACAATTACTTTTTGGATGTTTTCCCGCAGTCGGCGGGTCGTTTCTGCAATCATTGTCACCTCAAATTAAACCGGGGATCTCGGGATATAAACTATACCAGAGGCGATGCAGATATGTTCATCAAGGGGTTTTCCAGATTGCGCATTAATCGAGCCCATTTTTTCAAGGACGGTATGAATCTCTACCGCCCACGACCGCTCGAATGTTTGTTTTATAATGATTGGGATTCGTTGGGAAGAGGAAAGATCAGGCTACATATCCCGCCTGGTGAAGCTTCTCTGCCGCCTCAATTGTGGCCGGGATCGTTACCAGGATGCGAGTACCGCGCCCTGGTTGCGAATCGATTTTCAAGATCCCGTTTACGAGCTCAGCCCGTTCATACAGATTGACCATCCCTAGGCTGCCGCGTTTTTCATAGTTACCTTGAACTTGTTCAACGTTAAACCCGACGCCATCATCTTCGATTTCCAGCAGTATATTATCTCCCCGGCGTTTCAACCGGATCCAGATATGTTTTGCATTTGCGTGCTTGCGGGCATTATTTACAGCTTCTTCAACGATGAAAAATATCACTCCCTGCTTGCCGACCTCCATGTCGTCGACAATCCCGTTCTTTGCTTCGACAATGACATTATGGCCGTGATTCTCCATCATCTTCTCAGAGAGTTGCTCCAGTGCCCCCAACAACCCTTCCGATTCAAGGACAAGAGGTCGGAGTGTAAAGAGCATTTGCCGGATCTCTTTTGTTGTGCGACGGGCAAGTTCTTCAATCTTAAAGAGTTCTTCTGCAGCTTGATCTGGCTCGCGCTGGAGGAGCCGCCGGGCGAAGTTCACCCTCATAGCAATCGCTCCGATGGATTGCGTTGGCCCGTCATGCAGATCGCGGGCAAGCTTGTTGCGCGCGTTTTCCTGGATCTCGGCGATGCGCTCCTTTTCCTGCTCCAAATCGCTATACAGACGAGCATTCTGCAGGGCAACCATCGCCTGTTGAGCGATTGCATCGAGCAACTCGATCTGCTGCGGATTAAAATACTCCTCATCCGCATGCGCGAAGAGCAGCACACCATAGAGGTCCAGGCCCACAACAAGTGGGATGCAAACAGCTGTGCGGCAGTTGTGCAAGGTGATGATCCGCTTCAGCTCAACATCCTGGCCTGGATTCTTGCAGAGCTGGGACTGTACATTAGCCAATGCCTCCCCCACTACACCTCGCTCTCCAGGCAACGTAACCCGTAAATCCGCAGCTGATAATCCTCGTGCTGAGGTGATAATGAGTTCCTGATTCTCGAAGAGCATCAACGCGCTGATTAACTTATTCTCTCTCTCATCTTCAAGTGCACTATTGGCGAGGTCAAGTGTCATTTCAAGCACACGCTCGTAATTAAGCGTTGCGTTTAAATTCGCCGTCATCACCAGAAGAGATCTGAGCTTCTCGATCTCACGCTCCAAGGAGGCGACTCGATCCGTCTTATCCCCTCCGTGATTTTTACCTGAGTTGGATGATTTATTTCGATCATGGCGCGAGCGATCTGAGAGCCAAGCAACCGGGGGCAATGCCAAGAGTAGAAATGCGGGATTAAGCGCGGAAACCATCTTCGGCGCTGTCATTGATAGGGCTTTTAGTAGTAAGTGTCCCATTTCAATCTGGTACACAACCGCATCCTCAGCAAGCTAGTGTATTATGCAGCGACATCCCGCTTCACCTTCACCTCACATACTCTGAGATTTAGCGTCAGGCAGTCAGTCGAGCCACAGTTCTTGAATGTAGTATCGCTCAAAAAACCGAGAAAATCCCTTACAGTTCCCCTACAACACGAAGGCGGTTTTGTCTCTCACTGCCGGGAGATCCATGGTAAACATCCCAATCGATTGAGAAAGAGATTTAATGCTGAACGGGAACCGTTCACACAGACGTTTGTTTCATCTCCTCCTTATTATTCCGCGCTAATACATGAAGGGCAATTAGTGCGAAGATCATCACCACAAAGCTGATGAGTTGCGCACCGCGGATGCTGCCGAAAACAATCATACTATCTCCGCGAAAACCTTCGAGAAACAGTCGTGAAATAGCCGAAAGCGCGACGAAAAGGGTGAAGCAGAAGCCCGAGAAAATTCTTATGTTACGTATCTGCAGGATCACCAGCGTGATGCCCGTGGCGATCAAGAGTTCGTAAATCTGTGTAGGGTGTCTATCTGCACCCCATATTTCAATCGACCAGGGGACCGTGGTCGGCGCCCCAAATGCATCACCGCTCGAGAGATGCGCGAGGGCAACGAAGATCGCAAAAACTGACAACCCCGGCGTAAGCGTATCAATTGTCGGGAGAAGAGAGAGCCCCTTACGTTGAGCATAAATCATTGCAGCAATAAGCCCCACTGCTATGCCCTCCATTGTTGAGAGCGTATTCAGGTTAAGTGCGAGCAAGTTCAGGGGTTCACTTAAATAAAGATCAAGGTATTTAAGCGCATACCCAAGGCGAGCACCTATGACCCCAGCGGCGAGAGCGTTGAAGATCATATTGCTTATCCACAAGGGATCAAGCTTATTGCGTGCCGTCCCGCGCTCAGCTAGCTGGGTTCCGATCCATAAACCCGCCAAGAGCAGCAAACCAGGTAATTGAATTGCGAGTGGTCCAATTTGAAGGATGGGGTACATCAGGGAACATCCTCCATCAGTTGTTCGACAGTGCTCTGCAGGGTGACTTCACTCATCGGTCCCCCCACAATCACACGCTGGATGACTCCATCCCGATCGATAAAGAAAGTCGTCGGAAAGGCGCGCATGAGGTATGTAATTCCAACATCTCCGCCGGTGTCAAGCAGAATGGGAAATGTCAAGTTGAACTCGTGTACGAACGTTTCAACCGCGGCGAGGCTATCTTGTGCTGTCATATTAACCGCCAGCACTTCCAAGCCGCGCTCATGATTCTCTTGATAAACACGCTGAATAGCTGGCATTTCTGCCCGGCAGGGAGGGCACCAGGAAGCCCACAGGTTTAAAACAATCGCTTTTCCCCGCATGTCGGAGAGTGTAACTTTGTCACCGGACAAGCTTTCGAGTGTGAAGTCGGGGGCTAGAAAACCCTCTCTAGGGCTGGGGAGCAATCCCCCTGTGGTTGCGTCGGCTGGCACTGCCGAGGCCCATAGCCATAAGCCGCCGACGATCACCGCGCCGATCACTACCAGCGACCAGCGCACAGAATCTTGAAGCAACGTGTGAAATGTATTCATTGCCTGGATATTCTACCGCGAGTGGTGTCCCGTACCTCAGAATCGAGACTCACCACTTTCTATGATGCTTACAAATTATTCTATACCAAGGAACAAACGTGGATTCAGGAGCTGTTCGATAAAGCAAGATCCCGATGCTACGGCGCTTCCAATCCATGCATCTCCAGCAGGTGGGGTTCTGCTAGGACTTGCGCCGTTGGTCCATCGGCGACAACCTTCCCTTCATCGATAATAACGGTCCGATCAAAAAGTTCTGCTACCATGCGCATATCGTGCGTGGCCACAAGCATCGTTTGCGGTAAACCGCGCAGGAGCTGGATTAACTCACGCCGCCCGCGCGGATCGAGTCCGGCCGTGGGTTCATCTAAAGCCAGAACCTCGGGATCCATAGAAAGGACTGTCGCAATAGCCACCCGTTTCTTCTCACCTTCACTGAGATGATGCGGTACGCGCGGTTCTGAACCAGCCATGCCAACTGCTTCAAGCGCCTGCCTCACCTTCTGCGCCACTTCATCTTTTGGAAGATCCATGTAGAGCGGACCGAAGGCCACATCTTCATAAACACTCTGTGAAAAGAGTTGATCATCCGGGTCCTGGAACACCAATCCGACCGAGGCGCGGATTTGCCTCAGACTGTCTTCGGTCAGTTCCTTCCCACAGACATGAACTTCCCCCTCACCGCGCAGGATCCCGTTCAAATGGAGAAGAAGCGTCGATTTCCCCGAACCATTAGGTCCAACCAGCGCGGTTTTTTCACCCGGATTGATAAAAAGGCTCACGCCGCGCAAAGCCTTCCGGCCATCCGGATAGCTGAAGTGTAGATTCTGGATATCTAATGTATGGTGCATGCTCTACCTCAAGAACATCAGTGAGAGCGATCCTAGGATCAGCAGGCTAAATACGATCAGGCTAACCCAATCGGATCCGCGCATATGGAAGGTCGAATAAGTGCGCATTTCGCCATCATAGCCCCGGGAGGCCATCGCTCCATAAACCCGTTCACTGCGATCAAGCGAGCGCAGGAAGAGACTGCCGACCATGGATCCCGTCACTCGACCACGCCAAATGAAGGAAGGCTTTCCTTTTCCGGGGATCTCCGGGCTGCGCGCCGCGCGTGCCCGCATTAGGCGTATAGCTTCGTCAGCCAGAACAAAAATATAACGATACATAAACGCAATCACCGCAACCAGAGGACGAGGAATGCGTAGCGAGCACATCCCCCAGACCAAGTCGGGGAAGGGAGTCGTTGCCGATAACAGAATCCCCGCTTGTACGGCGATAAAAGTCCGAATCATGATGCTCACGAAACGAATTGTCCCCGTCTCAGTTATGGTCAGATTAAGCGCGGGGAAGCTGATGAGGGCAGGCCCCGAAATAATAAAGGGCAGTGGTGCTGCCGCAAGCAGAAATGGGATGGCAATAATCGACCGCTGCACAGCATAGAACATCCCAAGCCTTGAAGCAGCCGCATAACCTAAGATCCCAAGGAACAGCGCACCAAAGGCAATCCAGGATCCATCTCTAATAAGCCCAACAGCAAGAATAAAAATAAGTGTAACCACCACCTTTACCCGAGGGTCCAGGTGGTGGATCAGGCTCTCACTGTGACGATATTGATCAGTCAGGTCAATATGCAAATGCTATTCCCCGATCGTTCCTCGTTGGACTGAAGTTCGGGCGATGAACCAGACCAACCCGAATACGACCAGAGTCCCGACGGCGACAGCTAGAATCGTCGTAAGCACCGGGTCGCTCAGGAATGGCAGCGTGTAATCCGGCATCAGTTCGTAGGATGAATCTTGCGCCAATCCCAAGAAACCCTGCAGCTCGGCGATGAACTCTAAGCCATCCGGGTGTGCCGAAGCGAGCGGGGAGAAAGCGGAAACACCCAATGCAACGAGTAGCCCGATCAAGGTAAATACCGCTGAACGCCTCCCCGGCGCCGTTTCCCCGGTGGTTAGTACTTGCGGCCGACTCGCTTGCAAAAGACCAATAGCCCCGACAGTTATCACAGCTTCGCCGAGTCCGATGAGGGCGTGGACGCCAGCCATCGCCGGCAGCCCTAAATGGAGTGGTGAAGTTCCCGAGATTGCCAACTCAATAGCCGCGGCGATCGCGCTGATCACCACCGACACCCAGGCGCCTATGAAACCCCCGATCAGCCGAGATCGCGTGGTGGTCCCAAGAAGACGGGCGACGAGCATATAGACGGCAAAGCCGGAAAACGCAGTGATGACGCCCATATTCATGATGTTCCAACCCATCACCAGCAATCCGCCATCCTGGAAGAGCAACGCCTGAACAGCGATAACGGCCGTCATGACCAATGTGCCCGCCCAAGGACCTAAAACAATCGCCGCGAGCGTTCCGCCGAGAAGGTGCCCTGACGTTCCGGCAGCGATGGGGAAGTTAATCGCCTGGGCGGCGAAAATAAAAGCCGCCAAAATACCCATCAGTGGAACCTGCCGTTCGCCGAGTTGATCCTTGGTTTGGCGAAGGGCAATCCCGATGAAAATCACCGCAAGAAACCACCCAACGATGGATACGCCAATGGAAAGAAAACCATCCGGGATATGTAAAGGTGTAGGTGAAAAAAGCATTTGAAAATCTCCTAGCCTAGTTTCGAGGCCGCCGTCTTCTGTTTACAGATTGGGCATAGCCCCTCCAGCGATAGATGCTCGGAATCGATCCTGAAGCTGGTTTCATCTTCGACGCGTCGAGCGAAGGCTTCAATCACCTCCGCTTCCACTTCTAAGATAGAACCACATTCACGACAAACAAGATGGCTGTGCGGGTGTTCGGGATCACACAAAGAGAAGCGCATTGGCTCTCCTCCAGCGGAGAGCATATTTATCATCCCGGCCCCCTTAAGCGATTCTACAGTCCGGTAGATTGTAGCGAGGTTCAATCCCGGGAGGCGTTCTCTCGCCCCCTCATATACTTGCTGCGCGGAAATGTGATCTTCCATATGCGCGATCGTCTCCAGGATGATCGTCCGCTGGGCAGTTACCCTGTATCCGCGCTCGCGGAGCTGTTCAGCAAGTCTTTTACCGCATGACATAGGCGAACCTTCGTAGTTGCAAAGATTTGCATAAAAATATCACCAAATAGAACCATCGTCAAGCGGATCATATATCGATCATGTCTGGAATTGCACAAGGATAGGTAGCTGCTCAAGCTCATCGCTGGATTGATAAGCTTCACTTCCCATAGTCACCAGGAATAACCCACCTGTTTAATAACAAACAAAGAGCGGATCTATCATCCGCTCTTATAATTGCTTCGGTTGCAACCGTCTTTAGCCCCGTTGCACTTTCCAGTTGAATTCAAGTTACGGTATGGTGCGTAGGTAGGATATTAATTCCCAAATCTCCTTCTCGCTGAGCAGCGTTCCCCAAGCAGTCATTAAGGAGTTATAAGGGTCGAAGTCCCCTCCGTCCGAAATCCGCCAGAACAGGTAACCATCGGTGTTTTCCTTCATCCGCTCTTGATTGGTGAAATCGGAAGGTCGCGGATTTAACTCAGCTGCATCTGGTCCATGTCCGCGCCCATCCTCGCCATGGCATTGGCTGCATAGAGCGGTATAGGCCTCGTTACCGGAAACGATCGCCGCAGGGTCGTCCGCCAGCGGATTGACCCTATCTCTATACGCGGCGGGAATTACCAGCGGCGCTTCAACACCAGTCTCATTGCTGATATAAACTTCCCGCACCTCCTCACCCTCAGAACCAGCGCAGCCCGCTAACACGAGTGGAAAGATTACCAGTAAGATGAAAATGCACAGCGCGTTTCGTAGTCGCCTCATTTTTCCCTTCTCCTTCTGCCTATCATAGCCCAATTCCCGGTCGATTACTATCGGGTCTGCGGATGAGCTTTCCTCAAGGACGAGAGCAGGTCTGAAACTGCAGATCTTTCTGGGGTCACGATCTCGCCCTCAGGCAACATCGACATTGCCGACAATCGAACCGTGAAAAGACACCTTCATTCGCTTTCCGCCGCTGCACACAGCGTGCTTTTTACCACCTTTTTTATGCCATTCAAGAACCATCCATGCAAATCGGGTAGGAAAGGTGCATAAAGGACAACTTACGCACCAAAGAGTGACTTTCCCCACTACCCGCGCATGGAGGCTAGCCAGCATGATCTTAAGAAGTTCCGGACGTCGATAAACGAGGCAAAATATTCGTGAGGGGTGCCAGCGCATCTGATAATCTATTCCAGATCTTGAGTGTTACCCAAGCAAAGTGGGGCGAGCGGATCGCAGAGAACATTGCGGCGAACGCACCCACAGATTGGGTAGTCCACTCTTGGGCCGCACCCCGCGTCTTACCCCCCATCATTGATGATCCGGATGATTTTCTACCCCCTTCGCTCCCCCAGGTAGATCTTGTTCTCGCACTGGGAGAAGTCGCGGGCCTTGTGCAATTAATTCCCGACATCGTGAAGATGACTGGTGCAAAAGCGGTTATCGTGCCTATCGACCGCAACGAATCCGTGCCACCGGGGATCGCCACCCAACTCACCCAGTGGCTTAATGAGATTGACGTCCCGGTCGCACTGCCCAAACCCTTCTGCTCCCTTACGGAGGACAGCTACAACCGCAAGCCATTGGTAAAAACCTATAACGATCCTCTGATCCAGCGCTTCGCAGCGCATTTCGGGAAACCTGAATTTCGGTTAACGGTGGAGGACGAGAAGATTGTCGCCGTCGAGGTTCAGCGCGATTCAGCATGTGGTTGTGCCAAATATGTTGCTGACAATCTCCTCGGTGTGAAAGTCGATGAAGCTGTTGAAAAGACCGGCATGCTCCATCACCACTTCCCCTGCCTGGCAAGCATGAACCAGGACCGGGATTACAACGATACGCTCATGCACGTATCGGGGCACTTTCTCCAAGACGCGATCAGGGAGGGACTGGGATCAAACCTTTCGACCCTCTACATTCAACCAGTTGGGCATGTTTCCGAGAAACCCTAAGTAGGAGGAAGCGATGAAACAACTTATCCTCGAAATGCCAACCATGTACGCCGACCACCACGTCCTAAAAGTGCGGGAGGCGTTGGAGGGGCTCAAAGGCATCGAAGAAGCCTATGCCAGCTCCGCATGGAAAAAACTCATGATCTCTTATAAGGAAAAGTCCATAAAACCCACCGAGATCGAAGATGCCCTGACGAAAGCGGGCTATCCACCCGGAGAGGGTGAGACTCCCATTCTGGTTAAAGCTTCCTCCGATCTTAAGCGTGACCCTCAATGGGCGAAGCTGGACAGCAGGGTCACAGAGACGAATCCGATTGACCTCGAAATGTCAGGCCAATCCCGACGTTAGCATATCGGTATAAGGAGAACCTTAAATGGCAAAAAAACTCAGAACCCCAGAAGAAGCTAGCCATGATCCTGCGAGCATTACTCTCCTCGGACTGGCTTGTGAGAATAATATAGAAACCGCCTTCTCTCGCGCAGATTCCATGGCTCCCTGCCCGATTGGCTCCGATGGCATGTGCTGCAAGGTATGCGGCATGGGGCCCTGCAGATTGGTGAAGAAAGGTCAAACGGGTATATGTGGAGCGACGCTGGAAACAGTCGCGGCGCGCAACTTTGCCCGCATGGTGGCTGCCGGATCGTCCGCACACTCGGACCACGGCCGCGGCATGGCCTACACCCTCCTGGAGGCAGCCGAGGGTCACGCCCCGGATTACCAGGTGCGCGATCTCGCCAAACTCAAAGAGATAGCAGGCTATCTTGATGTCCCAGTTGATGGAAAGCCTGTCAATGAGTTGGCGCGAGATGTAGCTCTTGCTGCGCTGCATGAGTTCGGTAAAGCGGAGGGCGAGTTCAAATTTCTAAAGAGGGCTCCTGCCAAACGTCAGGAGATTTGGAAAAAATTGGATATCGTACCCCGCAACATCGATCGTGAAATCGTCGAAATGATGCACCGCACTCACGTCGGAAACGACCAGGATGCCGAGCATATCCTCGACCACGCGCTGCGTTGTTCCATAGGAGATGGATGGGGCGGTTCTATGATAGGCACCGACATCTCGGATATCCTCTTCGGCACTCCAGCCCCTGTGCTTTCCAGAGCCAACCTGGGCATACTCTCAGAGGACGAAGTCAATATCGTCATCCATGGGCACGAACCCTCACTCTCTGAGATGATCATCGCCGCTGCACAAGATCCAGAGATGATCGAGTACGCCAAGAGCAAGGGCGCCAAGGGCATCACAATGGGCGGTATCTGCTGTACAGCCAACGAAGCCCTGATGCGTCAGGGTGTACCGCTGGCCGGCAACTTCCTGCAGCAGGAGTTAGCGATCCTGACCGGCGCGGTTGATGCCATGGTGGTGGACATCCAGTGCATCATGCAGGGCATCGTGAAAATGGCTGAGAATTACCAAACGGAGATCATCACCACCTCACCGAAAGTCAAGATCACCGGCGCCACCCACATCGAGTTCGATGAACGCCGGGCAATGGAGATCGCCAAGGAAATCGTGCGTTTGGCGTGTGACCGCTTCCCCGAGCGAGGCGAGACTCATATTCCAGACGAGAGCACTGAAGTTATCCCAGGGTTCTCCCACGAGTACATTAACTACGCCCTGGGTGGATACTACCGTGGATCTCTGCGACCTTTGAACGACGCCATCATGTCCGGCCGCATCCGCGGTGTAGTAGGCAACATCGGCTGCAACAACGCCCGTGTGCGTCACGATGATGCCTTTTACCGCGTTGTTACCGAGTTCCTAAAGAATGATGTACTGGTTGTCGAGACCGGCTGCGGCGCTATCGCCAGCGCCAAGCAAGGGTATATGACCCCCGAGGCCGCGCTCGAACACGCTGGTCCGGGCCTACGCGAAATCTGTGAGGTTGGCGGTATCCCACCAGTCCTGCACCTGGGCTCCTGTGTGGATAATTCCCGCATCTTAACTGTTCTCGCTCAAATGGCGACCGAAGGCGGATTAGGCGACGACATCAGTGACATTCCCGCTGTGGGCATGGCGCCTGAATGGATGAGCGAGAAAGCTATCTCCATCGCCACCTACTGCGTCGCCTCCGGCGCCTATGTCATCATGGGACACTCCAGCCCCGTGTCTGGGGTAGAAGAAGTGACCCGCCTCATCACCGACGGCTGGGAAGAGAAGGTCGGTGGAAGGATGGAATTTATCGCCGATCCGGATGAGATCGTACGCCGCTCGCTGGCCCATATCGACAAGAAACGGGCTGCCCTCGGCTTACCTGAATATGACCCAAGCAAGTGGGGCAAGAGCGGTGACTGGAGAATCCAGGAATTCATCGAGCTGCCATTTGCCGAGAAAATCGAAGCCGCCTACGGCAATTCGGCGAAGTAGGGAGGAGTTTAAACATGTCACGTTACATCGCTACTCGCGCTATCCGCGGAGCCAATGCTATCGTAGCCGAAGCTGAGGCGCTGCTGCAGAAGGCGATCGCCGACAAGGGTGCCGATCACCCCGTGGCTTTCCCAAACACTGCATATTACCTTCCTGTCATGCTCGGCATGTTAGGTGCCGAGGTTGAAACCCTCGGTCAGATGGAACCAATCTTGGAGCATGCCAAGAACCTGCTCCATCCCCTGCCCGACGAGAAGCTCTGGGTCCCCTACCTGGGTGAGACTCTGGACTGCGGGATGTCAACCCTGCTCGCTGCAGAAACTATCGAAGCGATTCGCTTCGTCTATGGCGAGCAGCCCGAACTATACCCGGGAATAGAGCTGGCCGGCGTTACCGACTACTCCAGTTTTAGCGGGAATGGCTCTGGACCTCTTACTGAAGGCCACCTCAACGGACCCATCGACGACATCCAGCTCCGCTCCTGGGGCATCCAATTGGTGGACGGGCGTATGCCCGGTTTCGCCGCCCTCATCGGCGCCGCCCACTCCAACGAGGCTGCCGTTGCCATCGTGCGCGAACTCCAGCGCCGCAGCATCCTCACGTTCCTTGTGGGTAATGTCAACGGCCGCTCAATCATCGACCAATTGGTCGAAGAAGGGGTGGAGATGGGCTTCGACACCTACATCATCCCCTTCGGACGCGATACACTTTCTGCCATTTACCCCGCGGGTTTTGCGACCCGATCGGCGCTAACCTTCGGCGGTATGAAGGGTGGCCAGTGGCGAGATATTCTGCTCTACAACAAGTACCGCGTCTTCGCTTTTGCGCTCGCACTGGGCGAGGTGGATGACTTGAAATACGCCGCCGCCGCCGGGGTTCTCTCCTACGGCTTCCCCGTGATTGCAGACACTGTGATTCCGGAGATCCTGCCCACCGGCGTCACCCAATACGAGCACGTTGTATCCATGCCCTGGAACGAGATCGAGGGCGAGACGGAAGAGGAAAAAGCTGCTAAGCTGGTCCAAAAGTGTATTGAGGTGCGGGGTGTCAAGGTTAAGGTAAGCGAAGTTCCGGTTCCGGTTCCTTACGGTTCAGCCTTCGAGGGCGAAGTCGTACGTAAGAACGACATGCGCGTCGAGTTCGGCGGAAAACACAGCCGCGCTTTTGAATACCTCTACATGGACAAAATGGAAGATGTCGAAGATGGGAAGATCGAGCTCATCGGCCCCAACTTTGACGACATTGAGGAACATGGTTATATGGATCTCGCCATCTTGGTGAAAGTCGCTGGGCGCAAGATGGAAAAGGATTTCGAGCCCGTACTCGAGCGCCAAATCCACTACTTCGTCAACGGCGCCTCCGGCATCCAGCACATCGGCCAGCGCGACATCGCCTGGATCCGCATCAGCAAAACCGCGGCCGATAAGGGCTTCAATCTGAACCATTTTGGCGATATTCTTTATGCCCGCTTCCACGAGGACTTCGGGAGCATCGTCGATAAGGTCGAAATCACGATCATCACCGATCCAGATCTTCATGCCGAGTGGCTTGAAAAGGCTCGTAAGTCATTTGAGGAGCGCAACGTCCGCCTGGGTTCAATGACGGATGAGAGTGTGGATGACTTCTACTCCTGCACGCTTTGCCAATCGTTCGCTCCCGACCATGTGTGTATCGTCAGCCCAGAGCGGCTCGGACTTTGTGGAGCCTACAACTGGCTGGACTGCAAGGCATCTTTCCAGATCAACCCCACAGGACCAAACCAGCCGATTAAAAAGGCTGCTGAGTTAGACGCGGTCAAGGGTTACTTCGAGGGTATAAACGAGTACGCAGTTCAAGCCAGCCATGGCACGGTCAGCGAAGTCTCGATGTACTCCATCATGGAGAACCCGATGACAGCCTGTGGCTGCTTCGAGTGCATCGCCATGCTGATCCCTGAGGTCAATGGCATCATGATCGTCAGTCGTGAGGATACGAGCATGACCCCGACCGGCATGACTTTCTCAACGCTGGCCGGGATGGCTGGCGGTGGTCTGCAGACGCCGGGCGTGATGGGCCATGGGAAGTTTTACATCCTCAGCCCAAAGTTCATCTCAGCAGACGGCGGTTTCAAACGAATTGTATGGATGTCATCGATCCTGAAGGAACAGATGGCCGAGCAGCTCAAGGTCGTCGCTGAGCGTGAAGGGGATCCCGACCTGATCGACAAGATCGCCGACGAGACCATCTGCACCGACGTTGAAGGTCTCTCGACTTACATGTCAGAAAAAGGTCATCCAGCACTGGAAATGGATCCAATGCTCTAGGACAATAAAACCGCGGGACATTCCCCGGACCTCACGCGGCTGCAGCGCCGGCAACTTATCGAGAAGTGTTGCCGCCGACATTATCCGGAGACCTAATCCCATGTATTGGAGGAAAGAAGCCTATGACCGTTGAAATCCCCAAAGAAAAATGGACCGGACAGGTACGTGAGGTCACAATCGGCGCTACTGCTGAGGATGGCGGCACACGTACCCACACCCTAACCATCGGCGGTGAGTCGACACTGCCATTCCTCAATTTTGAGGGCAATATCCCACACCGACCCGCGCTGGCGATCGAGATTCGAGATCGCAAACCTGACGACTGGTCCCCATTGCTGATGGAAACATGGGGCGAAGCCATGGAAAGCCCAGCCGCTTGGGCGAAAGCCGCCGAAGAAGCGGGTGCGGACATGATATACCTGGTACTCAGCATCAAGAATGCTGACGGTGAGGAGAATACGCCGGAGAATGCTCGGCGTGTTGTCCGTGAAGTCCTCGACGCCACGGGGCTTCCGCTTGCCGTTGCCGGACCCGGACAAGCCGATGTCGACAATGAGCTTCTCGTTCCGGTTGCGGAGGAGGCTCAGGGTGAACGTATCCTCCTGGGAATTTGTGAGGAGGGCAATTACCGCACGATTGTCGCCACCGCGATGGCCAACAACCATTTAGTCCAATCCAAAACTCCCATGGATGTCAACCTCTCCAAACAGTTGGTTATCCTGATCAGTGACATGGGAATGCCGCTTGAACGCATTGTGATGGATCCCACGACAGGTGCTCTCGGATACGGCATGGAGTACGGCTATTCCGTAATGGAAAGGCTTCGACTCGCCGCGTTGCAAGGCGACAGCATGACCCAGCAGCCGATGCTCGTCAACCCCGGTTGGGAAGCCTGGAAAGTCAAGGAATCCAAAGTAGGCGAAGGTGTTCCGGAGAGCTGGGGGGAGTGGCAGAACCGTGCGCTGGAATGGGAGGCGTTAACCGCTGCTACGCTAGTCCAATCCGGAGCTGACATGCTCATACTCAGACATCCAGAGACCCTTAAGCGGGTTAAATCCATGATCGACGCGCTGCTGGCATCAGCGGCGTAGTTCGGCGGAGGGTAAATATGGCAATTTCAGGCTTAGAGATCTACAAACTCCTTCCACAGACCAACTGCAAGGACTGCGGCTACCCTACATGTTTGGCATTCGCCATGAAGTTGGCGGCTAAACAGGCAGCACTCAAGGACTGCCCTCATATAAGCGAAGAAGCCGCCGAGAAACTCGCATCTGCTTCGGAACCACCCATCCGCCTTATCGAACTGCACGGCGAGGATGGCAAGGTCGAAATCGGCAACGAGACAGTCATGTATCGACACGAGAAGACCTTCTATCATAAACCAGGGATCTTCCTTCGGGTTCGAGACGATGAAGACATCGATGCGGTGAAAGCGAATGTCGCTGAGGCGGATGCGTGGTCCGTTGATTACGTAGGCATCGACCTCTATCTGGACGGTTTCGCTGTTGAGGCCGCATCCGGGAATGCGGAGAGCTTCAAGAAAACCGTTGCCGCCGTTATGGACAGCTCTAAAAAACCGTTGATCCTGCTTGCACCCAATCCCGACCTTTCGAAAGCGGGGCTGGAGGCAACAGAAGGTTCACAACCGCTCTTGTACGCTGCCAACGCGGACAACTGGGAAGCGATGGCAGAAATTGCAAAGAATGCCGATGTGCCGCTAGTTGTGCACGCCGAGAATCTTGACGATCTGGCCGACCTGACTAAAAAGCTCCAGGACAAGGGTCTTGAAGATCTCGTTCTCGATCCTGCATCTGGAGGGTATCGAGAATCTCTACATACTTTCACAACACTGCGGCGTTTGGCGGTGAAGAGCAATTTCCGCCCACTCGGGTTCCCGATTATCAGCTTCCCCGGTGCACAGGACGGCGTTGACGAATCACTTCTAGCCGCACAGCATATCGCCAAATACGGTGGATTTATCGTCATTGAGAAGTTCAACCCCTCCAGCCTGTATCCATTGCTTGTGCTGCGACAAAACATCTATACCGACCCGCAGAAACCGATCCAGGTGAAGCCGGGCATCTACGAAATCAACAACCCGACCGAGGACTCACCTCTGATGGTCACGACAAATTTCTCGATTACCTACTTTGCGATCGCAAACGAGATTGAGGGCGCTGGATGGCCCGGATGGCTTCTGGTGACGGACGCCGAGGGAATGAGCGTTCTCACCGCCTGGGCTGCAGGGAAATTCGACGCTGAACGCATCGCCAAAGACGCCAAGGCATTTGGCGCGGAGGATAAGGTTAAACATAAGAAAATCATTCTCCCCGGTCATGTTTCCGTGCTCTCCGGCGAATTAGAGGAAGAACTTCCCGGTTGGGAGGTCATGGTCGGCCCGAGGGAGGCCATGGATATCGGCTCCTACTTAAAGGCCATGTGGAAAGAATGACCATGAGGGTCGCCCACCGCTCGACCTTGTGAACTCGACTCCTAAATCGGAAGGGTTTTTTATCTCTTCCTATCCAGGAGCCAATAGTACCAAAGATGCTCGTTTCTTTGATGCCACAACGGACACGGAAAATTGTTATGGTCCTATGTTTTCACGAATAACATGACTGTGATTCTCCATGGCTACGCATAAAGTTAAGCTCCTGCCGGAGGAGAAGTGTGTTGAGGTTCCCACTGGCACCCTGATCACAGAGGCTGCCGCTTCTGCAGGCTTGGAAATCACCCAACCCTGCGGAGGACAGGGACGCTGCGGTCGTTGCGCGGTGAAAATTGAAGAGGGCCTCGTTCGCAAACGTTCCACGATCCGTTTAAATGCTGACGATCTGGATTCGGGTTGGGCACTTGCCTGTCAATCGCTGATCGAAGGCGACGTGGTGATCTCGATCCCAGAGCAGGAGCGCATCGAGCGCCGCCTGGTCACCGAGCAGACTGCCCGAGCTATTGAGCTGCCTTTCGATTACATCCCCGCAGAAATGCAGAGCATCCAGACCCACCAGCTCTCCCTGAATCCTCCCACTCTTGACGATAGCCAGGACGATCTGGCGCGTCTTCAGGGTGCACTCCAGGAATTGGGCTACCATCCAGTTGAATTCTCACTGCCGCTCCTTCAGCGCATCGGTTCGGCGTTGCGGGAATCCGACTGGAAACCGCATGTTCTGCTGGATGCTCCAACGCCTGGTAGTGGTCCAGCTCGACTGATAGAGATCGGGCCATCCCCATTCCTTCCGCATGGATTGGCGCTGGATATCGGCACCACAACGGTTACAGCATACCTTGTCGATCTCATCAGCGGTAAAGTGAAGGCTTCCGCGGCTGAATACAACGGTCAGATCGCGCGCGGCGAGGACGTAATTTCACGCATCATCTACGCCAGCAAGGACAACGGTCTAAGCGAATTGGGAACACTGGTTCGTGAGACGATTAAGACTGTACTCGAAAAGCTGCAACGTCGGACCGGCGTCTCTCCTGATGAGATATTCAAAGTAACCGTCGCAGGAAATACGACGATGATTCACCTATTCCTCGGATTGCCGCCGGAGACAATACGGCTGACCCCTTATATACCAGCCGTTAATCACCCCCCTCGTTTCCTGGCGAGCGATCTTGATCTCGCCTTCCACCCCCTGGCCTCTGTAGACTGTCTGCCCGGCGTCGCCTCCTATGTGGGCGCGGACATCAGCGCAGGGGTACTTGCATCCGGACTCTCCGAAAACGACGCACTCACCCTCTTCATCGACGTCGGAACGAATGGAGAAATTGTGCTCGGCACCAGAGATTGGATGCTTACCTGTGCCTGCTCGGCTGGACCTGCTTTCGAAGGGGCCGGGGTGGTGGATGGCATGCGCGCCACGGAGGGCGCGATCGAAGAAGTCTGGGTCCATTCAGAAACGTACGAACCGACATATCGAGTGATCGGTGGAGAAAAACCTCACGGCATTTGCGGTTCAGGCTTGATCTCACTCTTGGCTGAGTTATTCGTCACAGGAGTAATCGACCGCGGTGGCAGTGTAAAGCTAGATCTGGATACGCCGCGCGTTCGGCAGGGGAATCATGGGCCCGAATACGTCGTGGCCTTGGCTGATGAAACCGATACAGGGCGTGACATCGTCCTGTCCAAAGTCGATGTAGATAACCTGATGCGAGCCAAGGCAGCCATCTACGCCGGCTTCAGTGTCCTGGCCGACAGCGTCGGCGTGGATCTGGCGGATGTCCAGCAGGTCCTGGTTGGCGGAGCTTTCGGAAAGTACATCAACATTGAAAATGCCGTCAATATTGGGCTTCTTCCCGATCTCCCCTGGGACCGTTTCCATTTCCTAGGCAACACAGCTGCCCTCGGCACCTATATGGGATTGCTCTCTAACGAGTTGCGCGTTCAAATCCGCGAGATTGCCAATCGCATGACCTACATGGAATTATCGGCGGACAACAGCTTCTTTGATGCATTCACCGCGGCGCTTTTCCTGCCGCATACTGATATCACCCGCTTCCCGAGTGTAGCAAAGATCTGGGAAAATGAGACCGCTAAGAAGAAAGAGGAGCAATAGCGCTACGAGGCTTAAAAGAAGACTGTTGAGTCAACCTTAACTGGTGAAGCTCAGCGGACAAAGCAATTACGTTTAGAGGAGTTTTTCCTGGCGCAGGTATTTTAGAGGAGATGGTATTAATGCCAAAGACAATCGCACTCGCAGGTAAGGGTGGTACAGGCAAAACCACCATTGCCGCCCTGCTGATACAGGGTCTTATGCACCGCATTCCTGGTCCGCTGCTCGCCATCGACGCGGATCCAGCCGCGAATCTGCACATCGCCCTCGGTCTTCCAATGCCGATGACCGTTGGTGATATACGCGAGGATATGTCTGAAACTGCACAAAAAGGCGAACTGGGCGTGGCGATCAGCCGACATGATTATCTCACCCACGAGGTTCAAATGGCGCTGGAGGAGGGTGAGCAGGTCGACCTCCTGGCGATGGGACGTCCGGAGGGTCAGGGCTGTTATTGCGCCGCCAACCACATGCTGCGGACAGTCATCGACAACATAGGCGACACTTATAAGTACATCGTGGTTGACAACGAAGCGGGTATGGAGCACATCAGCCGCCGGACAACGCGTGACGTGGATATGCTCCTGATCGTTTCCGACCCAACCATTCGCGGCATTAGGACCGCCGAAAACATTAGCAAGCTCGCTGAGGAGATTGAAGTAAACGTGCGTCAAAAGATGTTGGTGCTGAACCGGGTGGTCGGAGAACTGCCACAGCCTTTGCAGGAAGCCATTGACACGATGGACTTAAAGCTGGGATCCGTGATCCCAGCAGATCCAGAGGTTAATGAGTTGGATGCCCTTGGTAAACCACTTACCCAACTGACCAACGATTCACCATCCTTCCGCGAAATAGATACACTTATCGAAAAGATCCTTCGTGAGATTTGAGGACGTCCACAGGGATCCGAGGCTCTGAGGAGAAGATCTATGTTAAAGATCGGCGAAAACATCCATATCATTGCTCCAAGTGTGAAAGAGGCGTTAAAAGAGCGCGATGGCGGCTTCTTCGTCGACCTTGCGCGCAAGCAGCAAGAAGCCGGTGCGGACGTCATCGACCTCAACATCGGTCCGCGCAAGAAGGACGGTCCCGAAGTCGTCGAGTGGCTCGTGGACTGCATGCAGGAAGCCGTAGCCGGGATGACGATTTCATTTGACACAACCAACCTAGCCGCGATCGAAACCGGGTTGAAGCTGTGGGGGTCCAACGCAATCGTCAACAGCACTTCTGCCGAGGAGGAACGTCTGGAGCAGGTTCCACCTTTGGCGGCAAAATATGACGCCAAATTGATCGCCCTCTGTTTGGAAAAGAGCGGCATCCCGGTCAGTGCCGACGCCCGTATCGGCATAGCCATGGAGAAGCTGATCCCTCGCGCTGAGGAAGTCGGCGTCCCCATGGAGAATTTACTGGTCGATCCGCTGATCCTCACCGTCTCCGGATGCCAGGAATATGTACCAGAAGCGATCGAGACTGTGCGTATGCTGAAGATGGTCATGGACCCCGCACCGATGACGGTCGTGGGGCTGTCGAACGTCTCAAACCAGGTTCCCAACAAAATGCGCCCGCTTCTGGATCGAGTCTATCTTGCCATGTTGCTCGCAGCTGGTCTCGATGCGGCGATCCTGAACCCACTCGACACGGAATTGATGGGCGTGATCCAATGTATTGAAACCCGAGACGACAGCACAGCGGTTAAAGCGCTCTATCTGAAACTATTCGACCGGATTGCTGGCATGGAACAGCTTCAACCGGAGGATGTGGATATGTCCGATCCGCTTCAGGCGGAAATTTGGAAAACCGTGCAAGTCTTGCTCAATCAGGTCATTTACACCGATTCCTATCTTCAGTTCTAGACGTAAAGAATCTCGTTAACCGCGAGGTTTTTTACGAAAATAGTCTCGGCAATCTCATTGTGGAGACTCAGGAGGTTTTACCAATGGCCGAAAAGGCCCCCCTCAATATCGAGGAATTGCTGGCGAAAGCCAAAAAGCCATCAGCAGATGCCATGCTGATGCACCCCTTCTATAAAGGCAAGGTGGAAGTCGCCTTGAAGAGCTGCGTCCGCGACTTCGATGATTTTGCCATCTGGTACACACCGGGCGTCGCCGCACCCTGTCGTGCGATCGAAGAGAACCCCGAGCTCGTGTACGAGCATACACATAAGGGCAACACCGTGGCCGTTGTCTCTGATGGCACACGCGTTCTCGGGCTTGGTGACATCGGTCCAAAAGCTGGCCTTCCTGTAATGGAAGGAAAAGCTCTGCTCTTCAAATATCTGGGCGGCGTCGATGCCTGGCCGATCATGCTCGACACGAAAGATGCTGACAAGATCATCGAGTCGACGCTGTTAATCCAGCCCGGTTTTGGTGGGGTAAATCTGGAGGATCTCTCTCAACCTAAATGCTTCCGCATCCTGGATACATTGCGCGAACAGGCAGAAATCCCCGTCTGGCATGATGATCAGCAGGGTACAGCGACCGTCACGCTCGCAGGGCTGATAAACGCCTTGAAGCTGGTCGGTAAAAAGATCGGCGAAGCCCAGATCGTATTCGTCGGTTCCGGCGCATCCAATGTTGCTTGCTCACGCCTGATCTTCGCTTCCGGCGCCACACCGGCGCTGTGCCGCGTTGTCGACAGCAAGGGTATTCTGCACAAGAAGCGCAAGGATCTTGAGGCGAGCAAGGACGAATATGTCGATAAGTGGAGGCTCTGCCAGATTACAAATGAAGATGGGCGGGAAGGTGGCATCCCCGAAGCCTTAGATGGCGCCGATGTGGTTATCGCCCTCTCCAAACCAGGTCCTGGTACGCTCCGGTCGGAATGGATCAGCAAAATGGCGAAAGACTCAATCGTCTTTGCCTGCGCGAATCCAGTGCCTGAAATCTGGCCCTGGGAGGCTACTGAAGCTGGCGCGGTTATCGTAGCTACCGGACGCTCGGACTTCCCCAATCAAGTTAACAACTCGCTCGGCTTCCCGGGCATCTTCCGCGGTACATTGGATGTGCGCGCCTCGACGATCACCGATACGATGTGCCTCGCCGCAGCCACTGCTTTAGCGGAAATGGCTGAAAAGAAAGGTCTCACTCCAGAATACATCCTTCCCACAATGGACGAATGGGAGGTTTACCCGCGCGAAGCCGCGGCCGTCGCAGCAAAAGCCGTCGAAGAAGGGCTCGCGCGTAACCCCATGACCTACGAAGAAGAGCTTAAAAACGCCGAGGAGATCATCCGCCGATCGCGTGGCTTGACGACGCTCATGATGGAAGAGGGTTTCATCGCACCCTACACGCCTTAGGTTGGCGTGGTCGTAACCTGAATAAAGAATAGCTTGATCATTCTGGAGCGCAGCGCATCAATAAATACAAAGGAAACATAGCGCATACCCGCTTCAAATCCCTGGTTTACACTGATGGGATAGGTAAGCTTCCTGAATGAAGATTGTCCCCCGCCCCTTGTGATATCTGGCACTATTCGCTCAAGGGGTGGGGGAGTTACCATATTGGATAGGAATAACCCGAATAGACTAGGCTGGTGGGATACTCCACCAGCCGTAAATTTGTGTAGAGAATTGGACTGATTTGTATGACGGAGACATTGCAGCACAGCTTGAATCCGAGCAGGGGAAGCGATACCGTTGACAGCGTATTGGTTATCGGCGGAGGTGTCGGAGGAATGCGGGCAGCTCTAGACCTCGCTGATGCAGGAATTCATGCCTACCTTCTCGAAGCGACCCCCTCCCTCGGAGGTCGTGTAGCCCAATTGGGTTTCATGTTCCCAACCCATGACTGCGTCCTCTGCCGGGGGACTTCAGATCATGGCTTTGGTTGTACCAGACCTTCAATCACACCTGCATTACTCGATCACAACCGCCATCCAAATATCACCCTACTCACTTCCTCTGATCTCGTTGGCTTCGAGGGCGAGGCGGGCGACTTTCATGTCCAACTGATAAAACACCCACAATTCGTCGATCCAACCCTGTGCACCAACTGCGGACGGTGCGCCGAAATTTGCCCGGAGATCCGCCCAAGCGGTTTTCAGTTGGGTTTAAGCACACGCAAAATCATCGACAAATCTGCCCCTCGCTCCGTGCCGGATACGTTCTACATGATCGAACCCACTGAACGTTGCGCAGACTGCGGTGAATGTTTGAAAGTGTGTCCAACAAACGCCATCAACATCGAGGCGCAACCCTGCAATCTGGAGATTCACGTCGGTGCGGTAATTCTGGCAGTGGGCTTCCAACCCTTTAACCCAGCGGAAATGCCCGAATTAGGGTACGGCAGGATCCCCAACGTCATCACTTCAATGCAGTATGAGCGCCTGGCCTCGCGCTCAGGCCCTACCGAAGGAATCGTAAGCCGGATCTCAGACGGTAAGATCCCTGAGCGGATTGCATGGCTACAGTGCGTGGGATCGCGCGACCAACGCAACCCCTACTGCTCCTCAATTTGCTGCATGTACGCCACAAAAGAGGCAATGCTTGCCAAGCAGCGCATTCCAGATGTCGAATGCCATATCTTCACAATGGACGAGCGCGCTTTCAATAAGGAATACAACATCTACTACAACCAGGCGCGTGACAGCTTCGGAATCAATTACACGCGCTGTCGGATTTCTTCTGTGGAGGAAGATCCTGAAACCGGTGAGATCATCCTTCGCTACCCAGCCGGGCGAAGGCACGAGGAATCGGCTCCCGGGCAAGGAAATCTTCAACAAGAACGCTTCGACCTGCTTGTTCTGGCTGTCGGCATCCGACCGCCGGCAAAAGCTGTCGAAATCGCCAACACGTTAGGTATAGAACTTAACGAGTACGGTTTTTGTGAGACCGACAAGTTCTCTCCCCTGGCGACGACGCGACCCGGAGTTTTCGTATGTGGCGCCTTCGCCTCCCCTAAGGAGATCGCGGAAACGATATTGGACGCTTCAGGTGCAGCAGCTGAAGTGATGCGCCTGTTACGTGAAAATCTCGGGGGTCGGGATTTCAACAAGTCTAACCCTTTTATCTCTGAAAGCGTCATTCCTGAGAAACCCATACAGGACAGTGAAACGCCCAAGATCGCCATCGCATTGTGCGGTTGTGCGGGTGAGATTTCCAGGGTTGTGGATCTCGAGCGCGTGGCTGTCTTTGCGGGGACACTCAAGGGCGTAACTCGGGTTGAGAATTTTTCGCTGGCATGCTTCAACCCCGACCAAGATGAACTGCGGCAGTTCATCCTGGAGAGTGGTGCGAACCGGATCGTCATCGGAGCATGCAGCCATCGCACCCACGAACCCCTTTTCCAGCGCTTGGTGAGCGAAGAGGGTTTCAATCCCTACATGATGGAGATGGTCAACTTGCGCGAGCATTGCTCGTGGGTGCATCCCAATGACCCTGAGGGCGCTACGCGCAAAGCGGCTGAGTTAATTCGCATGGGAGTCGAGCGCGTGCGCATGGCTCACCCCATATACAAGGAGGAGCGCGAGCCCGTGCGCGCCGCGCTCGTAATTGGCGGCGGCTTGAGCGGTATGACTGCCGCCCTGGCGATTGCTGATTCAGGATACGACGTCCACCTCGTCGAACGGCAGGGGGAACTAGGAGGTAATCTCCATCATATTTACTACGTCGCCGAAGAAGAGAACCCGCAACGTCTGCTTAGAGATCTCGTTAACCGAACTGTCGGGCACGAAAATATCCGCCACTACCTGAACAGCGAGGTTACTACGCATACAGGCAGCGTTGGAGATTTTCGGGCGCGCATTCAAACGAAAGCCCCTAATGGATCTTTATCGGAGTATGAAATTCGCCACAGTGTCGTCCTCGTTGCTACGGGGGGGAAGGAAGCTTCCGGGGACCTGTTCCTCATGGGGCAGGATCCGCGCGTCATCCCCCAATCCGAGCTCGAGGAGATTCTCACCCACCGCCCGGAAAGGACGTCGCGACTGCGATCGGTCGTCATGATCCAATGCGTTAAGGCGTATGACGGGATTGAGTATTGCTCGCGGATTTGCTGCACGAATACGATTAAAAATGCCCTGCGTCTTAAGATGCTCAACCCGGAGTGTCAGGTTGTAATCCTGTACAAGAACATTATCACCTACGGCTTCCGGGAAAAATACTACCTTGAGGCACGTCGAAAAGGCGTACTCTTCGTGCGCTACACGGACGCTGAACCCCCCAACGTACATTTGGAATCGCGTGGCGCCAGTAAAACTCTGGTGGTGTCCGTACACGAGCATATCTTCGGTGAGATGCTAAAATTCGAGCCGGACCTTCTCGCGCTGAGCATGCCCGTAATACCTTCCCGAGGCACGCAAGAACTCGCCGATATGCTTGGCGTCTCCTTATCGACGGAGGGTTTCTTCCTTGAGACGCATCTTAAAATGCGGCCGATGGAGTTCGATGATGAAGGTATCTACCTTTGCGGTATGGCGCATTACCCAAAGTTCATCGAGGAAAGCATCTCTCATTCACTTGCTTGTGCTGGCCG
>DAOUEQ010000013.1:0-6788 GCA_034430395.1 Anaerolineales bacterium
CAGGCAACGCCGGATCGGGGATGACCCGGTTGGGATCGAGCTCATCGTAAAGCTCGATCGAACCTTCCGCAGCCCAGCAAGGAACGCCAGGATAGCAGGGGTTGAAGATGACGATGTAGTCGCCGTTCTCGGAGATGCCGACGATCTCAACCAGCGCGCCGGGCTGCAGCGAGCTAACCACGCCGTAGACCGGTCCCGGACCTTCATAGCAGAGAATCGCCTGGTCGATCCGCCCTGTGGGCAAGCGTTCGCTTGGCCCACCATCATCCCCTTCGGGAAGATAGGGCTCGGCTGATAGTTCTTGAATCTCTGGAGCTGACTCAGACATATCGGGCAGGAAGGGTGGTAAGCCGCCCATGCCTAGCAGACCGAACTCAAAGGCGCCCAGATCACATGCATCACCGTCCGGGCGGGTAACGCCGCGCTGATCAGCATCCGGGCAATCCCCCAAAGCAGCATCAACAGCCGGACTGTCGTTGGGGATGGCGTGGGTGAGGGTTGGACCGCCGTTGGAGGCTAACGGCCCCAATAACGGGTCAGCAGAGATCGTGAAGCCGGGGCAGCTTTCGTCACTATCTAGGTTTGCTGCTCCACCAAAATCTAAACCCTCAACTTCGCAGTTCTGCCCATAATTATGACTGATGATCATATTCTCCAGGCTCACTTGATCGTTATTCGAGCGCACTCCGGGTTTTCCGGCATTCCATGTGATGGTTGAGTAGGATGCCGTGAGCGTGGCAAACTGTCCATTGTTGTTGATCCCCCCGGCATGATTTTGAGAGACCGTACTGTTCAACAGGACCAACGAGCTGTCATTCTCGATACCACCACCTGAAACCAGCGACCAATTGTTGATCAGGCTGCTGTTCTCGATCTGCATAATATTACCTGTATAGCCTGATTCATCGAGGAAATAGTGATATGCGGCACCGCCGCGTTGTCCGGCGATATTGCCATCGAATGTGCTATTCAGAATTGAGATAGCGCCAGCGTTTGCGATCGCGCCTCCCCGTGACCCCGCCTGGTTGTTTCTGAAAGTCGAATTGGTGATGATGGCGTCAAACGAACCATTATTGATGGCGCCACCCGAAGCATTGCTTTCGTTGTCTTGGAATAATGTGTTGTGGATCTCTAGTGAGCTGGTAACGGTAGAGCTGATTACACCACCAATCCAGGAGCGGTTGCCGACGAATTCGCTGTTTGTGATCACGACCGACCCCTCGTTGTAAATCACCCCCCCATTATTACAGCTTGTCGAGGAACCCGTTCCCCCTTGTACAGTATCGACATTCTCGATGCGTAGATTGTCTATTTGGAGAACGTTGTTCTCTTTAACGTGGAAGAGATGATAGTTTCGACGAGCACCGTTTTGCTCTACAAAGTGCCAACTCAGTGTTGCACCATTGCCATGAATAATCTCGCTGTCGACAGAAAGACCAGCGACGCAGGGAGACAATCCGCCTGGGTAGGGCAATTTGTAATACTCAGAGGTGATTTCATACACACAACCGGGGCTCAGCGTGATCTCATCCTCGGTTTCTAAGGCTTCAATGAGCGCCTCGAAGCTACAGGCTACGACATCCTCTTGGACTTCCATTGCCGCGTCTTTTGAAAGTTGCGGCAGGTTGCAACCGGTCAGCAATATGCTCGTTAAGACTAACAACAGGAAGGATCGAATACGATTCGCCATGGGGTACCCCGCATTCTTGTTCATCCGGTCTACGAGGGGGGAGTTGTGGGTGCTAACCGGATTGTGAAGGAAACCATGATTATCAACACCACTATAGTGCCAGATCCGGATTCAAACAACCACGGGGTGGAGATTTATACCGTAAGGAGGAGGATTGTAAATGAGAGGCACATTGATTCGGTGACTAATAAACCGATTGCGATCCTGCCACTGAAGGATCAAGCTTCTTCGAGAGCAGCTTCTTGGGAGGGGAGTTCTAATTTCAGGATTCTAAAACTCATGAAGAAGGCGACCGTCACCAGGCAGGCAGCAGCCAACATCGGAAGAGCCGATATGCTCTCTGATGACAGGGAGGGGATGTTCGCGCTCAGTAGAAAGCCGGCCAGAATGGGACCGACAACGAGCGTGAGGCTGTTGGTCGATTGGAATAAGCCCAATACCCGGCCGCGCAGCTTCGGCGGTGCAAAGCGGCTGATGATCGATTGCAGTGATGGTTGACTTACGGCATTGCCGATGGCCAATGGCGCGGCGAACGCCGCGAATACATAGACATTCAGGGTGAGGGTTGCACCAAGAAAAGCGATTATGCGTCCGAAAGTCGCGTACACGATTAGACGCTGTTCGCCGAATCGACGAACAAGCGGGCCGACGAAGAAGCTCTGCATGATAACGTTGGTCAGACCAAACAAAGTGAGCACCAGGCCGAT
This sequence comes from Anaerolineales bacterium, assembly GCA_034430395.1. Classification (GTDB taxonomy): domain Bacteria; phylum Chloroflexota; class Anaerolineae; order Anaerolineales; family E44-bin32; genus E44-bin32. Next base: position 2,398 of record DAOUEQ010000013.1, read on the forward strand.
ATTGCGCTGAGCCATCTCCAGCGTAATATCGCTGAAAAGGCGTCGGCGAGCGAAGATCGGAAAGCTGGATTGGAAGAGCGAGAATGCCAGAAAGGTCACGAAAGTAAAGCTGAGTATGGTGCGCATTTTCTCTAATTTCAGAATGTCAATCAAGCCGAGATCGCCATCCCTTTCTTTCGAGCGATCACCCAGGGGTTGGCGCGCCTCGAGATCGAGGCTCTCGGGAAGGATGAAGTACGTACCGAGAATGGAAGCCAGAGAGAAGAACGCGGCGACGAAGAAAGGTGCATTCTGGCTGTAAGCAGCCAGGGATGGAATCCCGGCGGTGACAGTGACCGCCATGCCTCCCAAAGCCGGACCCACAATAAAACCCGCGCCGAACGCGGCGCTGATCAATCCAAAGCCGCGGGCGCGGTTCTCCTCGGTAGTGATGTCGTTGATGTAGGCTCGGGCAGTGGTGATATTGCCGCCCGAGATGCCGTCGATGATGCGCCCCAGATAAAGCAGAAATAGTGAATTTGCCAACCCCAGAACGATGAAACCGATGAATGTGCCGAGCTGGCTTATGATGAGCACCGGACGCCGCCCATAGGCGTCCGATAGGCGGCCCAGGACCGGACCGGCAATGACCATGCCAATGGAAAAGGCCGTGAGGAGACCTGTCGCCTGCAGATCCGTAGCGCCAAAGCTCTCCTCGGCGTGGAGCAATAGAACCGGGATCACGATCCCGAAGCCGACCAGATCAACGAACACGATCATGAACAAGGGAATGAAACGTCGATCCACGTTTAGATGCTCCATTATGGATTTAACAAATAGAGACTTTAGATAGAGAGAAGGTGCAATTATACACGGAGGGGCGCTTATCGCGAATGCGCGCTTGGTCCTCCGTTATTTAGAGATAACGGACTATTTCGTCCAATGGCTTTCGTTCCTTGGGCTTGGGTGTATCCGCGGGATATCCCAATGGAGTGAAGACGATGGGATCAGCATCTTCAGGAAGGTTGAGAATCTCGCGCGCAGCTTCGGCGTCGAAAGCGCCTATCCAGCAAGTGCCCAGTCCGAGTTCCGCGGCGGCAAGGATGAGATGGTCCATAGCGATGGCGACATCAACCCCGAGGTAATCCCTGCCGTGCTCGCCTTTCCACACTTCACCCGGCAGCCCACAAGCGCAAATGATCAGTGGAGCTTGGACGAACCACTCGCGGTGGTAAATGCGGCTAAGCTCTTCCTCCCGACCCTTCGTGTCGATCACGAATAATAGGAATGGCTGACGATTTGCAGCCGTTGGCGCCAGGCGAGCAGCCTCGAGAACGGCTGCCAGCTTCTCATCCTCCACCGGATCCGGTTTGTAGGCTCGAACGCTGTACCTGTTCTTGACAAGCTCAGAAAAATCCATGCTATGTCTCCTAGCTTATTTTCTGGATTCTAACCTTTGTATTTTTATCGGACAAGTGCTGCTTGGTGAGCGATGGTATTGGTCGATTTATGCTGTCCAATTCTTGGGGAGAATGTTTCCGTCGCTTGTTATCCAATAATGGAGTGTTTGGGGGAATCATCGTTGAATTGCAGATGACACACGATCCCTATGAATTGACACAGGTTTCGAAATTCCATATAATATGTCGACACACGACGTATCGCACGGCGACGTATAAGGGCAAGTCTATGACACATCAACTCGCTGCAGACAAACATACGCCACTCACGGAAACGACCTTTTTTATACTGCTCAGCCTAGCTCCAGAGCCGAAGCATGGCTATGCCATCATGAAGGAGGTCCAACAGCTAAGCGAGGGGCGCGTTGTGCTCAGTACCGGGACTCTATACGGCGCGATTAAGCGCTTGCTCGAACATGGCTGGATTCAGCGAGTGGAAGTTACAGAAACAAATAAGCTGGCTGCGGGACGCAAGAAGAAGTCCTACTCGCTTTCTGATTCGGGTCGTAGAGCGCTCAATGCCGAGATCGCCCGCCTTGAAACCCTCATCCATCTCGCGCAAGCACAAACTTTGGGAGCGCGTCCATGAGACGGGCAAAGATCCTCACCGCTATCTATAATTTCCTGATCTGCTTTTATCCGCATTCTCACCGCATGGATTTCGGAGAGGAGATGCGCTCGGATTTCTGGGAAGGACTCGTCGATGCCGATGCACTTGGCTTCACTCGCATGGCCGCCTTCTGCTGGCGAGAGCTGCGGGAGTGGCCGGCTGCAGTTCTACTCGAGCATTGGGGTGGTTTTTTCAGACGGATGAACGAACTTAGCTCGAAGCTGGTGGAAAGACGAATCCACTTCGATTTTTGGTTGCAGCAAAGGAGTTACCTTATGTTTAAATCAGATGCTCAAGAGGATATCCTTGAGAAGAACCCACGGCTCATGCTCATCGCCTCGCTGCCTCCGCTTCTCTTCGGGCTGGGGTTGACCGTGACGAATTTGATCTCCATGAGAATCGAGGTGGATCTAGGAAACCCCATCTTCATCCTTGGGCTCGGGGCTACGCTGCTTCCCGCCGTGTTTATTGGCATCGTTGCTCTCTATGCGTTAACCAAACGCATACCGCCCTGGAGTTTGTCTTGGGTTGGCTTTGGTTTCATGGGCTTTGCCCTCTTTCTGAATATGCTGGGGGAGGAGCAAGCTGAAGTTGGGAAATACCTGCTCTCCGAAGTCGGGGATCTGCTTCTGCTTATTCTTCTCATGCTCATCGGGTTGGGATTCCTCATCGCCATCGGTTCGAGGGGCTGGCGACAGGCTGGGCTCTTCAGTCTTGGTCTGGCCGGCATGTTGGGGATCACCGTCTTTACCTCGATTGTGGCTGGACCATTCCTGCGTCATGATATCGCCCAATATGCTGTGGTGGTTGGGCTGCTGATGTCCACCCTCATCTACGTCTATATGCGTGGAACGGATCCAGTGCGCTTTGGCGTCATCGCCGGAGCTGGATGCCTAAATCTCACCCTGGCGGGGATCGCCAACAGCGTCTGGAACGCATCACCTTTTATGGAAGGCAAGCCTTCCCCAATCCTCCCCATGCTGGTCTTTTTAACGGCAATGCTCATCTCTGGACCCGTGATGGCGGTATTAATTCGACCCATTAAGAAGAACCTGCGCCGAGCTTGAACCCAACATCACCCGAATCGCTCCCGGGATTTGCTGGTACCCATTTCGAGGCTCACCCAAGACGCCACAGATAAATGGGACTTGGTCCTGAGTGCGTTTGATGGGGGAGGGGCGAGAGCGTAATCAAGCGGAGGGCTGTATTTGCAGATCCTGCTCATGCCCGTTTATAGGGGGATGATTTATCTAAAAAACCCCTCTTAGTTACTGAGGGGTTTTTGTTTTCACTTTTTACAACGCTTATTTAGCTTTTTGCTCACAACGAAATCTAGGCCGGGCTTTCACCCATCCCCGGCGACGTATCGCGCACTTCATTCTGGAATATGAACCCCGGTCTCCATGGCGTTCCCAACACGGGAAGTAGCCAGCGATCGATTCCCCACCAGCCCGCAGTTTTCCAGGCCAGGATTAGAAATATGGCGATGGCGAGAAGGAGCGGGTTGGTGCTAACGGTTCCCGCTAGCAAGTAATTCATGTTCATAAAACCGCCAAAGAATGCAGCTATGCCGGTGAACATGCCCAGAATCAAGGCAATCCCAACAATCAGCTCTCCGTAAGCAACCATCTGACTCCAGATCCCGGCGTTGGGCAGGACCACGTTCCGTAAAAACCAGGCGTACCATCCCTGGACATCCGGGTGAGCGCCGCCGGTCTTCTCCAGCGCACCCTGCACGAACCCGGTTATGGCCACACCCGCGCTCTCACCAGTCCATACCGGATTGCCGATTTTATTCCAGCCGGCGATGAGCCACTGCCAGCCTGCATAGAGACGCAGCGGAATCCAAAGCCAAGCCCACTTCACCTCTCCAAAGAGCATCCGCGCGATCTTCGGATCCTCGAGCCTCTTAACAAAACGTCCTTGTTTCATATACTGCGATACGGTTGTCACGACTTCCTCCACAAAAAAGATTTATATATACCTAATTATATCCAAATAGCCTTAATAATTCATTAACAGCCCAATAGAAGTGTATGTGTTGGGGGAGTCCGTGCCGCATGAAAGGCACTTTGTATCTAAGGCGAGAACACGATTTCAACTGTGAGGTTCTTACAAGCGCTAACCGCCGCGGCGGCGACCCTGTCCACCGCCTTGGCCGCCTTTACCCGAACAGCGTGAAACACGAATGGCCGCCTCACCGACGGCCGGGCATTTGTACTCGCACATCCCGCAGCCGATGCACAGGTCGTGGATGACCACCGGGCGCTGAAGGATGCGGGTCTCACCCGTCGGAAGACGCGCTTCTACCAGTTCAAGCTCGATCGCTTTCTCAGGGAGTG
>DAOUEQ010000014.1:0-2153 GCA_034430395.1 Anaerolineales bacterium
GAGTGGCGCATCGATGCGGCACTCGGAATCGTTCGCGGATGGATATTTCCGTATGACGTGCTGCCGACGCCCATTGGTGCAGCCGAGATCGCAACCCTGCCAACCCCCGAACCTTCCCCAACGTCAGATAAGGTCCAGAGTATTTCGAGTCCCACACCTGTGCCTACGCCTATCCCTCTACCAGATTCAGTGATGCTCCCCTCACCGGAATGGGAAAAGCAGGATTGGAACAATTGTGGGCCAGCGACTCTTGCGCTTGCCCTGCGTTTCCATGGCTGGGAGGGAGATCAATTCGAGATCTCGGATCTGTTAAAACCTGATCGCGGGGACAAGAACGTCAACATCGAAGAATTGATCTATTTCGTTCGAAATCAAGCAGGTTGGTTGGATGCCGATTTCCGTGTGGGCGGGACGATCGAGATCTTAAAGCGTTTCTTGGTATTGGGATACCCGGTGATCGTTGAAAAGGGGTATGTTATCGTGAGCGATGGCCCTGACAACGGCTGGGCGGGCCATTATATGCTGCTTACGGGATACGATGATTCGCGGCAGATTTTTGTGGGTCAGGACTCATTCATCGGCCCAGACCGGGAAATCACCTATACCGACCTTAAGGAGGGCTGGAAAGCTTTCAATCAAGTATTTATGTACGTCTACCCCGTGGCAGCTCCGGCACCGCTTGAATCAATTTTAGGTCCGGATTTAGATGTAGATGTGAACCGCGAACGGGCACTGGAGCGAGCACAGAGTGAGATCGAACTTGACCCTGAGGATGAGTTTGCCTGGTTTAATCTGGGGACAAATTTGTTGTACTTTGAACGTTACCCAAAAGCCGCCGCGGCATATGATACGGCGCTGACTCTGGGCTTGCCCTGGCGTTTCACTCGATACCAATTCGGCCCCTACATCGCCTATTTCCATTCTGGTCGGACAGAGGACGTACTTGCACTGACAGAAGCAACACTCCAACGTACGGCGAAAGCGGAGGAGGCACTGCTCTGGAGGGGTTGGGCACACTACAGGTTGGGTAATGTTGTCGCAGCGATCGAGGATTTTCGGTCAGCTTTAGTGGTCAATCCGAACTACCTCGATGCGCATTATGCGTTAGAATACTTGGGGTTGGATCCTGAGGATCCATATTTGATTTCTGATATTGTGATTGGCTGAACGGTAAGATTGACCCCCACCGTTCCGGTGTGAAATAATAATTCAAGGAGAGAGGATAGATGTTAATAAGCAAAGAGTTAACCGCGGCGATGAATGCCCAGGTTGGGAGCGAACTTGCGGCTTCAAACCAGTACATCATCATCGCTTCCTATTTTGACAGTGAGCAGCTCCCGGAATTGGCTGATTTCTTCTTCCGTCAATCCGATGAGGAGCGCATGCACGCACTGAAATTCGTGCATTATATTCTGGAGGCTGGCGGAGAAGTATCGATCCCGGCGATCGATGCAACACCGCAAACACTTGACTCAGCGGAAGCGGCGGTCAAGGCTGCGCTGGATTGGGAGCTGGAGGTCACAAGCCAGATCAACAATATTATGAACCTGGCGATCAAACAGAACGATCACCTCGCCCAGAGTTTCATGCGCTGGTTCATCGACGAACAATTAGAAGAAGTTTCCACGATGGACAACCTGCTGGGAGTCGTTCGCCGAGCGCGCGATCAACTACTCCTGGTTGAGGATTACATCGTTCGACGCGGTGACCCACATGCACAGGAAGCCGGCGCCGAGTAAGCCGACACTTTTACGATCAACGCCGCGGCTCATTAATTGGCTGCGGCGTTTTTATATTAAGAGCGCACCCGTTTGAGCGGCGATTATTCCCTATGTTCCTTGGACCAGCCCTTCGAGTGCCGCAGGTGCTTGGGCGCATCGAAATCTGTTGTCGTGAGGAATTTTTCAAGATCTTCGATCTCGAGGAAAGAACCGTAGTTTGTATAGTCTGAGCCCGATGGTATTGTCAGCGATCCGTCCGGGAAGACCATAACGTAGAGTTTGTCCAAGGTTTTATGGTCCAGCCAATTAATCTTGAAAGCATGCGGGGATCGCTCGATATCGGCTTTTAGCACCTGGAATTCGTCATTGCTCACAATTAATTCGTCCCAGGCTTGTGGTTCCATGGATCGCGGATAAGCATGGAATACGTTG
>DAOUEQ010000015.1:0-1561 GCA_034430395.1 Anaerolineales bacterium
GAAGTCACAATTCCTTCATCATGGACAACGTCCGGGAGCATTCCATCATCAATTTGGTTCTCTAGCAGAATGCGCAATTGATCCCGGGCTAAACTGGGATCGTTGTGCCGTAAGGCTATAGCGTGAAATCCGGCATCCCGGTTCCAAACACCGATGTACTGGTGCTTTGAAGGCATCAAGCCTTCATGTTTCAATTGGCCTCGAGGTTCAGCAAGGTTGTTGGCTAGTACCCACCATGCATAGTAATACTGGTCTCGATAAGGGTCACTCATAGACGGCGCTTGCGAGAACCATTTGTGCCACATGCACTCAGCTTGAGTGAGGATTTCAGAAAATGCTGCAACTTGGGGGCAGCTGTTCCCCTGATGTTCGAAGGTAAACACCAATGCCAAATCCTCACCACCTGCAACGATATATTCATGCTGGCATCCACCCTCAACCGGAGTCTGTTCGTGCTTCATTAACTTGCCGTTCGTTTGGAACTGCAATGTCTTAAGTGATGCATACAGACTGCTCACTTTGAAACAGACACCTGCCCTGATCGCCGGTGGCAAACCAATCACCAGGCTGTCGGGCTCGTGGATTGTGATTCTGAAAATACCTAAGGATGTCTCTAGGAAGAGGGCATGCGGATAGGAGACTAGATTAAAGGAAAGAGGGTCTCCTCGATCGTTGATCAAAACGAAATTCTGCAAGAAGGGTGGGTGGTTACGATGAGCTTCCAATCCTGGTACCATCTCCATCAGTCGCTCAGCGAACTTTAAATAGAGCGAATCCTGCTTGGGGTTACGGTACAACAGCAGCCTGGAGCCCGGAGCACTGAGGGGCGTCTGTGCGATGTCGATTCGATTGCGCAGGAGCTTAATATAGGGGGAGCTAGGGTCGGCAGCCAATTTTAATCTATTCCCTCCTTTCGACTGACCATCAATCGGGCCAGGTTTTCCCTACCCCGATCTTTTCACCTGGGAGGCCAAGGGTGCTTCCTGCACACTTCTCGATGGGTTCACCTAACACATCAGCCGATTGGGAATTAATAAGGGTTCCGCCGGACCACCGACAGTATCGATAGTATGGTGGAACCCCATCAGTCAATGAGCAGAACGATCTATCCCTTTACGGAGCCGGCCAGAAGCCCACGTACAAAGAAACGTTGGAAGGCGAAGAATACGGCGATCGGGAGCGCCATCGATATGAAAGCTGCCGCCGTGAGCAACTGCCAACCTGACCCAAGCGATGTGACCATGTTGCTAATCTGATAGGTCAGCACTGGGTTAGTCCCTCCAAGGAATACCAGAGCCACTAGCAGGTCATTCCATACCCATAGGAACTGGAAAATGGCCAACGCCGCGATTGCGGGCATCGCCAGAGGCAGTGCCAGGCGGCGGAAGGCTGTCCAGTGATTTGCACCATCCAGATAGGCTGCTTCAAAGAGTTCGCTTGGCAGCCCTCCCAGGAAGTTGCGCATCAGATAGATCGCATAGGGTAATCCAAAGCCTGTATGGAATAACCATACGCCCAGAAACTGACCGTTTAAACCCAGCTGTGCGTAAATCCGTGAGAT
>DAOUEQ010000016.1:0-34662 GCA_034430395.1 Anaerolineales bacterium
ATCTTCCCCCAGGGTGCCGGTTTGCGCCTCGCTGTGAAGCACGCGTCGAGTATGGACTAAAGATTTGTGATATGGATGTACCATCGTTGCGCCCCTCTGGTCTCGACCATAGCGTTCGCTGCTGGCTGTACGAAGCGGCGCCGGGTCATGTGCCACCTCTCTCAAGCCTGATAGCGATTGATCCTGCCCTTACGGAATGAAAGCGGATCGTTTAATGGGCTGTTAAAAGAGTGACATCTATACCGCTCATCGTTGTATCTACCTTTATTTGATATGTAATTTCCGCGCGCGATTGGTGTATGGAGCTGCTTGAGCAATTGCTTACACCTGATGCTCCTGCTACAATCCTCAAGATGAAAGCGCCGCAGATCCTACTGGAATTATTCCCTGCGGAAGGTCTATCATTGATTAACTCCTGAAGACCGGCTTTCGGATAGGGAGAGCGATTATGGAAGACGAGAAAAAGGATATTATTGAAGAGGCGGAAAAAATCGATCCCAAAGATGCAGAACAATTCTGGGATAAAGCGGTATCGAATGCGCCCAAAACGAAAGAGGCAAATGGAAATATTCTGACGTACGAGGAAGCACTCGATAAGGGCATACTTCCAGAAGACGCAGACCAATCGGAATAGGTATTGAGAGGTACCGTTACCTTTGGCAATTAAGCATCCATTGCGATGATTTTCCACTTCGCATCAGATGCGCCGCTCCCATTTTCATTGTGGCTCATCAGGCGCATGTGATAAAATGCGTGGCACCCGCCTCGAAGCGGGAATAGTGGGGCGTAGTGTAACGGCAGCACACCGGACTTTGAATCCGAGGATCCAGGTTCGAATCCTGGCGCCCCAGCCAGAGATTGACGAAGCAAATTGAACCCAGTAGAAGACGACGACCCCCCGCTAGAGAGATCTCACTTGATAAAGGTATTTTCATTTGATCGCCCGCTGAGCGCTCGAAGCTGGAAGGTCGTCTTCGCATCTAAAAATCGAAGAGGAGAGAACTATGAAGTGTGAGGCTGTACTTCTGGCTGCCGGTCTGGGCACTCGAATGAAATCGCGGCTTCCAAAAGTCCTCCACCCACTTGCCGGCGTTCCAATGGTTGATTGGTCAATCGAAGCTTGCAGCCAGGCAACGAAGAAGAAGCCCTACTTGGTCGTCGGACCAGAGAGTGAAGAGTTACAGCGCCAGGCTGATGGTAGATGCATCTTCATTGAACAAACAGAGCGTCTTGGGACCGGTCATGCGGTTATGCAGGCGCACGAGTCCCTGGAGGGAAAAACCGATTTGGTCCTGGTTGCGCATGCGGATTTGCCGCTACTTCGAACGGTCACCTTTGAAAGCCTCATCTCCCGCCAGAGCGAGAACGCTGGCCCTCTCACGATCCTGACAGCTGAAGTGCCGGAATCGCGCGGTTTCGGTCGGGTCAAGCGGGACGCATTTGGGAAAATACGAGGGATCATTGAGGAGCTTCATGCGACGCCAGAGGAGAGAGCCATCCGCGAATTGAACGTCGGCGCCTACGTTTTCCGCGCCGATTGGTTGTGGGAAAACCTACCCAAGCTTCCGATCTCGCCGAAAGGCGAGTATTACCTCACTGATATGGTCTCCCTCGCTGTAGAGCAGGGCAATGCGGTTGAGAGTGTCAGCATTACTAGCCAAGATGAGGTTATTGGAATAAATACCCGCGAGCATCTGGCAGAGGCCGAACACGCCGTGCGGATGCGAATTAACCGCAGATGGATGGATGAAGGTGTGACCATTATCGATCCGGCTACGACGTATATCGATCTTGATGTGGTGCTTGGGCAAGACACCGTGATATTTCCCAATACTCACTTAGAAGGGGCCACACGCATTGGTGAGGATTGCCGTATCGGACCAAACAGCATAATCCGTAGTTCAGTTGTGGGGAACGACTCGCGAATTGAAGCTTCTGTTGTTGAGGGAGCGACTTTAGAAGAGGATGTCGAAATCGGACCATTCGCCCATCTGCGTGCAGGCGCGCACCTTTGCCGCGGCGTGCACATGGGGAATTTCGGTGAGGTGAAAAACAGTCGGCTAGAGGCTGGGGTTAAGCTGGGACATTTCTCCTACATTGGTGATGCGCACATTGGCGAAAATACGAATATCGGAGCGGGTACGGTCACCTGCAACTTCGATGGCGAAAATAAACATCATACAGAGATCGGAGCCGACGTATTCATCGGCAGTGATACGATGCTCGTTGCTCCGCTGAAAATTGGACGCGGGTCACGCACAGGCGCTGGTTCTGTTGTGACGAAGGATGTTCCAGATTGGAGCCTTGCCGCGGGTGTTCCCGCCCGTGTGATTAGGAAATTGGACAAACATGATTAATTTGAGCTTCGGCCTTATCGGTCTTGCAGCGGCGTTGATTCTAGATATCACTCTGGCGTCAGTGCGTTGTGCTTTTGTTAACAGCCGCCTCTCGCAACTTAAGACTTACGAAGAAGCAGGTTTGCCGCGTGCGGGATTGGCTGCTCAGGTTCTCTCCGAGGCACGCCGCTTGATCCTTGCTATGCGCAGCGCGCTTACTTTTGCTCGCATTCTCATAATTGGTGTGGCTTTGATTACCTTCCTGCCAATCCAGTTCAAGAGCGTTGTTTCCGGGATTGCACTCATCGCCGGTATTCTCGCAGGCACCGGTCTCTTGATTGGGTTGCTCGAATTCCTTTCGGAGAGCATTGTGCTGCGTGAACCGGAACTGTGGGCTGTACGTTTAGCACCCTTTGCCGCCGGAACGGTTTTCCTGTTCGCCCCCATAGGGTGGCTGCTTTTCCACTTGGGGAGCTGGTCATCCAACAACGGTGAAGACCGGTTTATCCCTTTGGTTACCGAAGAAGAAATTATGACGATGGTTGATGCCGGTGAAGAGGAGGGTGTGATTGAGGAAGAAGAGAAAGCGATGATTTACTCTATCTTCCAACTCGACAACACCCTCGCCCGCGAAGTCATGATCCCACGTATTGACATCATCGCATTTGAGGAATATACAAGCTTGAGAGAGGCTACTGAGATATTCCTGAGCACCGGCCATTCACGCGCCCCGGTTTTCCGTGGTTCGATCGATAATATCGTTGGCTTGCTTTATATCAAGGATGTACTCGCTTCCTGGCAGTCGGGAGAGCTGGATAAAAAAGTCTCTGATCTCGTGCGTGAACCCTATTTCGTCCCTGAGGCGAAGGTGCTCGATGATCTGCTGGCAGAGATGCAAGCGAAGCGCGTACACATCGCGGTAGTCGTCGATGAGTACGGAGGAACAGCTGGGCTTGTCACAATCGAGGATGTGGTCGAGGAGATCGTCGGTGAAATCCTTGACGAATATGATTTTGCAGAAGAACTTGCTTATAAGCAGGTAGGTGAAGGGGTTTTCACCTTCAGCGGGGGGATTGACATCGATGATGTGAATCAAATCACCGGCGCCAGCGTGCCCAAAGAAACCAGCGAAACACTTGGTGGCTTGATCTATAGCGAGTTGGGCAAGGTGCCTCTAGTGGGAGAAACTGTAGACGTCGGGGGTCTTCATCTCGTCGTCGAGGAGGTCGTCGGGCGACGGATCCGGAGAATCCGGGCAAGTGTACTTAATAACGACGAAACGGAGTCGGAAGAAAATGGGAATCACACGAAAAGAAAAAACTGAATTGATCCAGAGAGCCTTAGAAGTTCGAAAGTACGCTTATGCGCCATACTCAAATTATGCAGTAGGCGCTGCGCTTCTCACGGAATCGAGTGAAATTTTTGAAGGTGTAAATGTTGAAAATGCAGTGAACTCTGCAGGCATCTGTGCGGAACGCAATGCCGTTTTTCAAGCGGTAACGCAAGGCCACCAATCTTTCCGTGCGATTGCGGTGGCCACTGATAATGGCGGATCCCCCTGTGGTCCCTGCCGACAAGTGATGTCGGAATTTGGGCTGGATATTGAGGTATATACGATCGACTCCGATGGGAAGATCATCTTGGAGACGACCGTTGGCGGCTTGCTACCGGAGGCATTCGGTCCGGGACACCTTCCCAAAGAATAATGAGGGTAGATTCTGCCCAGTAAATTTAACAGGCTGCGGTTTGGCGACCGAGCCTGTTTTGATTCATGCGTTCGTTGTAATTTAAACCTGTGTCAGGGTGAAGCAATGCTGGTGAGCCGCGCACCTGTTATCAGGTTGGGTTGGATCACCTGGCCTCCGAAGCCATGGACTATGCCGTGCCCGCGAATGATGACATCCTCGACGCCAACGGGAAGATCGATGGTTGAATTGGATCTCCAGTAGGCGCTTAGGCTGCCTGATTCATATCAATGCTATCGTATCCCCGGTGTAAGGTGGGATGGACCCTCGCTGGTATAATCGATCTATGCCAGAGCGAGAGAGACTCTATCGGGCGGAAGGGATCGTGTTAAGCCGCAGAGATTTTGGCGAGGCGGATCGCTTGTTAACCATCTTCACCCGAGAGCATGGGAAGTTAGAGCAAATCGCGAAGGGTGTTCGTCGGCCGAGATCGCGCAAGGCCGGTCATCTTGAGCTTTTTACCCGCGTTCAACTGCTCGCTGCCCGTGGGCGTGAGTTAGATATCATCACGCAGGTTGAGGCGCTAGAAACCTACCCGCAGTTGAGTAAGGATCTTCAGCTTGTTGGCCAGGCTTCCTATATTCTGGAACTGGTCAAGGTTTTTGCAATCAAAGGGGAGGTAAACCACGAACTCTATCGTCTCCTTGTTGAGACGCTTGAGCGGCTAAACTCGGGTGACCCACCATCCAAGGTCACGCGTTACTTCGAACTTCGTCTCCTGGAATTGTCCGGATATCGTCCCGAGTTGTTCCGCTGTGGTCGTTGCCAATTGGAGATCCGGCCTGAGGCGCAATTCTTCTCCTATATCGATGGCGGTGTTCTCTGCCCGAATTGCGGTCGGGAGCAGAAAGGTGTGCGCACAATCACGCTGGCAGCTTTGAAGGTTTTACGTCACTATCAACGGAATCCTTTTTCGGTCGCATCAACGGCTCGGATTCAAACGCAGGTTCATCAAGAACTGGATCACCTGCTGGAAGGCTTTTTCATTTATCTCACAGAACATAAGCTGAATTCACCGCGTTTTTTGCGTAGAATTAACCAGAATCCCGGCGAGACTCTAGAAGAGGACAAGATCGCGTAGAAGAGGATAGCAACTTGACCAATCAATCCAAGATAACGCTGCAGGAAGTAATCTTAAAGCTGCAGGAATTCTGGGCCGACCAGGGATGCATTATTTGGCAGCCTTACCATACCGAGGTTGGCGCCGGCACGATGAACCCTGCCACCTTTTTGCGGGTCCTCGGACCTGAGGATTGGTGGGTTGCATACGTAGAACCATCGATTCGGCCCACAGACAGTCGCTATGGAGAAAATCCAAATCGGTGGGGGCATTACTATCAATTCCAGGTCATCCTTAAACCGGATCCGGGGAATCCACAGGAGCGTTACCTGGACTCACTCATCGCTTTGGGCATCGACCCAGCCAGACACGATATCCGTTTTGTTGAAGACAATTGGGAACAGCCCGCGCTTGGCGCCTGGGGGCTGGGCTGGGAAGTTTGGATGGATGGACAGGAAATTACACAGTATACGTACTTCCAACAAGCTGGAGGGAAGACACTCGACCCGGTTTCGGTGGAGATCACATATGGGCTTGAACGGATCGTGTTGGCGCTGCAATCGATTGAGAGCTTCGTTGACATACAGTGGAATGAGTATCTGACGTATGGCGATATCCTCCTCCAACCTGAGCGCGAGTACAGCCGCTACAATTATGAAATTGCTGACGTCGAGCGTTTACGAACGATGTACGATGAGTTTGAGGCGGAGGCGAATGCATGCATCGATGCGGGTTTGATTTTCCCTGCCCACGATTACATCTTGAAATGTTCGCATACCTTTAATCTGCTAGACGGGCGCGGAGCGGTCGGTGTGACCGAGCGAGCGGCGCTCTTCGGGCGTATGCGGGAACTCGCTCGACGCGTGACGGATAGCTACCTCGAAGAGCGGGAGAACACCGGCTTCCCATGGCGATCTCGTTGGCAGGTTGCACTTCCGGAAGTTCCCTCCGTTGAACCAGGAGCAGCACCGTCTAAGCCTGCACCATTTCTTCTCGAGATTGGCACCGAGGAGCTTCCAGCGAATGACCTGACATCAGCGCTTGCTCAGCTAGAACAGGGTGCCAGGAAGATGCTCGAAGAGAGCCGTTTGCAATATCAGAATCTTAAAATACTTGGGACGCCACGTCGGCTGGTGCTCTATATAGAGGGGCTGGCACCGGCTCAGGAAGAACGAACAACACTCGAGAAAGGGCCACCTGTTGAGCGAGCTTTCGATGCTGAAGGGAAACCGACGAAAGCCGCACAGGGCTTCGCGCGCAGCAAGGGCGTAAGCCTGGATGCGCTTAAACGAAAGGAGATTGAAGGGGGTGTCTATGTAGTTGCCGAGGTGAAACAATCGGGTGAACCCGCCGATCAGGTTCTCGGGGAGAAGATACCTGCTCTTATCGATGGCATACGATTTGAGAAATCCATGCGTTGGAATCAAACCCAGGTGACGTTCTCCAGGCCCATCCGCTGGCTGTTAGCGCTGCATGGTGAACATGTTGTGCCCTGTGAGTACGCTGATTTGTCGACAGGCAGAACGACACGTTTGCTGCGCTTCCAGGCGACAGAAAGTACAACGATTCGGAGTGCTGCGGATTACTTGCGGATAATGAGTGAGAGCGGAATTCAGCTTGATGGCGATGAGCGTAAACGCCATATCCAGAAGGAGATAACACGCCTGGCAAAAGAGGTGGGTGGCGAAATCGTCGATGACCCCAATCTCCTGACTGAGGTGACGAATCTCGTTGAAATGCCGACTGCCTTCCGCGGCAACTTCGATAAGGAATTCCTGGAGCTGCCGCGCGAAGTGCTCATTTCCGTAATGAAGAAGCATCAGCGATATTTTCCGATTGAGAAAAAGGGTGAATTGCTGCCCTATTTCATCAGTGTGCGCAACGGTGGCGAAACGCACCTGGATACCGTTACCAAAGGGAACGAGAATGTCATCCGAGCTCGTTTCGCTGATGCGGCGTACTTCGTGAAGAAAGACCTCATGCTTCCACTAGAATCCTATTTGCCAAGACTGAGCACCCTAACCTTTGAATCGAGCCTGGGGTCGATGCTGGATAAAGTCTCGCGCATCGAAAAACTGACAGTTGCCGTTGGTAAAATGCTGGGGTTTGATAAAAAAGTGATCGAGGTCGCTCAGCGAGCGGCGCATCTCTGCAAAGCGGATCTTGCTACGCAGATGGTGATTGAGATGACGGCACTTCAAGGAGAGATTGGACGAGTGTATGCCCTCGAAAGTGGCGAGTCCGAGGGAGTTGCAGACGCGATTCTAGAGCATTACCTCCCACGCTTTGCTAAAGACCGTCTTCCGGAGACGGAGGCGGGGGTCGCAGTCGGATTGGCGGATCGCCTCGATACGCTCATCGGACTAATCGCGGCCGGATATACACCAACAGGGGCGCGGGACCCATTTGCCCTGCGCCGTACTGCAATTGGTCTTGTTCATGTGTTGATCGAGCGTAACATCTCCATGGATCTGCGTACTGCAATCGACACTGCGAAGGAATATTTGCCCATCCCGGCACCGGAAGGTACAGTCCAGGAATGCCTCGAATTCATTACGGCGCGGTTGCAGGCCCATTTGCTTGCTGAGGGGAAGCCGCACGATGCGGTCGATGCAGTCCTGGCAGAACAGGGCAATGATCCCACCCTTGCGGCACGTGCTGTGGAAGGATTGAACGTCTGGCGGGAGCGAGAGGATTGGCCAGAGATGCTGCAAGCTTATGCGCGTTGTGCCCGCATAACTCGCGGCGAAAAAGAGACATTCACTGTCTCCCCAGAAATGCTCGAAGAGGGTGCAGAAAAGGAACTCTTCGCGGCCGTCCTTGATGCTGAACAGGTTGACCGCATGATGGGCTCAATCGACGATTTCTTCACGACCTTTCAACCGCTTGTCCCGGTCATAACGCGTTACTTTGATGAAGTTCTCGTTATGGCCGAAGAGCCAGCGCTTCGTAGCAATCGCCTGGGTACCATCCAACGCGTTGTGAAATTAGCACATAATGTGCTGGATCTCTCCAGATTGGAAGGCTTTTAACGGATAACGTCTGTTGCAGAATAACAGATCTCAGTTAATTGGTTTCAATGATTTTAAGACGAGAATATGTGAACCTACTGAAGATGTCCCCGGTAAAGGTTTTGAAGGCTGAGGTCGAGTTATCAATAGTAACTAAGCTGGAAGCCAATATTTCGGGGTGAGTTGATCCCTTGGGTGCTCCATGCCGGGGTTTGGGAGAGCACGTTGCTCACTACAAATGACGCGGCTATAATCTTTTGTCACGGGCATTGGCGCTGTCTCTCAAAAAATGGGCTACCCTCCACACAGATTTAATTCATGCCTTTCGCATCGGAGGGAATGTCCATCTCGTCCTTCTCACCACTCAATCATTCCGGTGTTTTCGAAAAGAGACAGTTCTGGCAAGTTGGAACATTTAGGAAGCCAATCACGTTCAGTTTGGATGAGGTCGGTTGAAATACCCTCATTTGAAGCATGGGGAACTAGAGACTGATGGGCGTTATCGACGAAGTCAAAGATCGCACCGATATCGTTGACCTGGTCGGCGAATCGGTAAAACTCCGGAAGTCCGGTAAGAATTACACGGGTTTTTGCCCATTCCATCCTAATAAACGGACCCCCGCGTTTGCCGTCTTTCCGGATAGTGGGACATGGCGGTGTTTCGGCGCATGCAATGAAGGCGGCGATATATTCAGTTTCGTTATGAAAAAAGAGGGCTGGGATTTCTCCGAAACCCTGGCCTATCTCGCCGAGCGTGCCGGCGTAGAGCTAGTACCACAATCACAAGAACAAGAAGCGGAGGACGAAAGTCGACAAAGACTGCATGAATTACTCGACGCAACGGTCACCTTTTTCCGGCATCAATTGTTTTCGACAGCTGCAGGAGAACCTGCCCACGCCTATCTTCGTGATCGTGGCATGAGTGATGCAACACTGGAGACGTTTGAGGTTGGGTTCGCGCCTGACTCGTGGGACGCGACTATGAACCATCTTATCGAACGGGGCTTCCAAGAACGAGACCTCGTGGATGCGGGTTTGGTTTCTGAACGTGAAACGGGGGGCCTTTTCGACCGCTTTAGAAATCGAGTCATGTTCCCAATACGTGACGCGCGCGGTCGTATGGCGGGTTTTGGTGCGAGGGTGCTTGACCCCGAAGCTGTTCCCAAGTATTTGAACTCACCGCAAACATCGATCTTCGATAAAGGACGGCTCCTGTATGGGCTGGACAAGTCTCGTCAGGAAATCCGGAAGCTGGATCAGGCGGTCATTGTTGAGGGCTACATGGATGTCATCGGATTGCATCAAGCCGGCTTTGGGAACGCGGTGTCTCCGATGGGCACGGCGCTCACAGAGAGCCAACTGCGCTTGTTGAAACGTTACAGCCGGCGGATTGTCCTGGCGCTGGATGCTGATACGGCAGGAAGCCAGGCGACTTTACGTGGTCTGGATATCGCTCGTGAGACGCTCGATCGGGAAGTCGATCCGGTTTTTAATGCCCGGGGGTTGGTCCGTCATGAAGGTCGTCTGGATGCTGATTTGCGGATTGTCACTTTGCCGGAGGGTTTGGATCCAGACGAGGTCGTTATAGAAAATCCAGAAGCCTGGACGAATTTACTCGAAGGTGCGCAGACGATTGTGAATTATGTGCTCGATGTAGCGATTGCCGCGCGTGATATTGAAGATCCCAAGGCGAAAGCAGAAATCGCTCGCCAAGTACTACCACTGATCGAAGATGTTGCCGATCCTGTCGAGCGGGAAGTGTATCGCCAAAATCTCGCTCGACGGTTGAAAGTTGACGAACGTGTGTTACTCCAGTGGCGAAAAACGAAAACCCGACGTGATCGGCGTGCACCTCAAGCTGTGAATGAAGTGGAGGAGAAACCCACGCTGATCTCTCCTTCAGGTGCGTTAGAAAGCTTTTGCCTGGCTGTGCTGTTAGATCAACCCGAATTGCTTTATCGTGTAGACAGAGAATTCCAGGCGTTGGAGATCGAACATTCATCGGATCAGGATTTTTCAAGCACCGAGTACCAGATGATCTTTAATGTCATTCGCTCTGCGCTCGGTCAACATGAAGAAGAACCTGTCCACTATTGGCAGAATAATCTCGAGACTCAACTATATTCCGTCGCGGAGACCTTGATGGACGAGTTAGGTAACATCGATATCCTTCAACAGAAGGTTATTAATGAAGTGATTGCCAACTTCTTCCGTTTACGCAAGCGGTGGCTTGAATCAGAGCTTACGCATATTCGCTTCCAGCTTGAAGCCTTGCAGGAGCAATCGCCAGCGGAGGGTGCTGACCAACGGGAACAAATTTGGAAGCTTACCCGCGATGTCCAGCGCTTGGCGGATATTGAGAGGCGTTTGGATCATGTGCTCTCACGTCATGGCGGACCGATCTCAACTGCACCAGTCCTTTAGAGGTTCCGAGTGAAGAAAAAGAAGAAAGTGAAGCAGGAAGAACTTCTACCATCCCAAGTGTTGCCTGAAAAGGTCCTTCAAGAGGACGTGAAGGACCCTATTGACGTCATTGATGGAGAAGAAATTCAGATTGAGCCTGACTTTAAGGAAGAGGAAATAATTGATGTAAAGAATGCGGAGGAAGAACAGGCGCTTGAACGAATATCACGTACTCTGGAACTCAGCGATGATCCTGTAAGGCTATATTTGAAGGAAATTGGACGTGTAGACCTGCTGAACACAGACCAGGAATTATGGCTTGCGGTTCGGATGAACGCTGTGCGGCAGCTGGATATATTAAGGTCTGGTCGGGCATCGCGAGGGAAAAAAGATGAGGAATTGATCGCCGTTTATCTGACCCTCTACGATGACATGAGGACGGCGTGGAAACGCGTCAAGGAAGATGCGCAGCGGATGAAGCAAGCGCAGCCGGATCTCCATCTAATCCTTGAGGAGGCGCGTCAATTACGCCAGACATGGGTATCAGATTCGGTTTCTTACACCCGTGCGTGGCTGAGTACTGATATGTGGGGCACGGATCCCGCCTGGGAATTAGTAGCGCTCAACGCACTAACTGTATTTTTAGCTTTCTACATATTCCCGCCTGACAGCCAATCTCGAATGGCTGAGCGATTTAGACAGGGAAAAAATTTACCTATTAAGCGCACCTTTAAAAATTGGCTTCCCGAGCCTGATGATCTGCGTGATGACCTGGGGCAAGTAAAACATCTGGCAGAAGAAGCGCAGGCTGCGCTCATACGCGCCAATCTGCGCTTGGTCGTGAGTGTTGCAAAGCGTTACATGGGACGCGGGATTGCTTTCCTGGATCTTATTCAGGAAGGAAATATCGGTCTGCTTCGAGCTGTTGAGAAATTCGACCCAGCGAAGGGCTATAAATTTAGCACGTACGCTACGTGGTGGATCCGGCAGGCGATCAGCAGAGCGATCGCAGATCAAGCTCGTACAATTCGCATACCAGTGCATATGGTCGAGACGATTAACAGGTTGGTCCGTATTCAACGCAAAATGACCCAGGAACTTGGTCGTGATCCAAGTTCAGAGGAGCTTGCGCTGAAGATGGATATCTTAGAGCCTGAAGAGGTAATGCTTATCAACGCAACACTATTGGAAGGCGAGCCGATCGATCCCGCCCTCGAGCGCAAGTGGAAGAGGGCTGCTGCTAAAGTCCGACGGATTATCCGTATCGCTCAGGAGCCGATGTCACTGGAGACCCCGGTGGGAGCGGAAGAAACCAGCCAACTCGGCGATTTTATTGAAGATGAGACAATGCCCGAGCCGGTAGATGCGGCAGCGCGGGAACTATTGAAGGAGCAGGTGCAGAGTGCGCTATCGGTCCTTACCGAACGGGAACGTCAGGTGCTCGAAATGCGCTTTGGGTTGAGGGATGGCAAGGACTACACATTAGAGGAAGTTGGAAGACACTTCCAGGTGACGCGCGAGCGGATACGCCAGATCGAAGCCAAAGCACTGCGTAAGCTGCGGCACCCAACGCGCAGCCGCCACCTGCGAGATTATCTCTCCTAGAGTTTGTCGCTGGATCGCAAATATTTAATTAACGGGGCTGACCTTTTGGGACAGCCCCTATGATTTTATTAAAGTAGTGGTGCTCATATGTGGGTCTGAACTTCATTCACCTTGAGCTGGTTTATGCAGTGTGGTACTTCGCTGTAACACCCTTGACTGTTTAAGAACTCCTTAATTTGTATGAAGAACAGGACGGCTTTTGTCTCTCGCCGGGCTGGTGATCGGTTGTTCGTAAGGGCGATCTGGCGGCGCGTCATTACAGATATTGAAAGCAGATTGAGAATAGGCCGACGCATGGTTTGATAAAAAATCCGAGTCATCTTGATGTGCCTGAATCCACCTTTGTCCTGCCCCCGAAGTCCCCAGGAGACAGAGAGATGAAGTTATTGAGCACTGTTTGTGCAATTTGTCACAAAGTTTAATGTCAGATATCCTCCGATACCCCCTCCGGTTTGTTACGCTTATGCCCTTGTGATAAAATGTGCATGTTGCGGCGGTTTGAATGTTCTAGAGCCGGTTATAAATTCATTTCTCCCGAGGGCTGGATGCCTGGTGAATATCTCCCCATCGCTGTTCTTATCGTCCTGGCGACCGGCCTGGCTTTATTAGTCGTCATACTCGGCCATCTCTTCGGACCGCGACGACCAAACCCGATAAAAGGACAACCCTACGAATCTGGAATGCAGCCATACGGCCCAGGCCGGCGACGCGTCGCGGTCCATTTCTACCTGATTGCGGTCCTTTTTATTCTCTTCGACATCGAAATTGTGTTCCTTCTGCCATGGGCAGTAGTACTCCGTGAAGTCAAGATGGCTGGTTTAATTGAGATGGCTGTCTTCATGCTGGTTCTGTTGGTTGGTTTGATCTACGCTTGGAAAGCAGGAGCGTTGGAATGGGAATAGAGACCAAACTAGGTAATTTAGGGTTTGTTACGACAACGCTCGAGAAAGTGGTGAACTGGAGCCGGGTGCGGGCGATGTGGCCGGTATTATTCGGCCTAGCTTGCTGTGCGATCGAGATGATGGTTGCCCAATCGTCGGATTATGATATGAGCCGCTTTGGGATGGAGTTAATGCGCGCCAGCCCGCGGCAGAGCGATTTGATGATCGTCGCCGGTCGGCTCACGCGAAAGATGGCTCCGGTTCTACGCCGGATCTACGATCAAATGCCGGATCCGAAGTATGTTGTATCTTTGGGGGATTGCGCGTCTTGCGGGGGCATATTTAATAATTACGCTATCGTCCCTGGTGTGGATGAGATCGTCCCGGTTGATGTTTATGTCGCTGGATGTCCACCTCGCCCGGAAGCGTTGATCCACGGCATTCTTACTCTTTACGATAAGGTTGAGAAACAGAAGGTTAAGGATTGGGCCTGATCGTCGGTGGTGTAAACCGATTGAAGGACCACTCTTTGCACATTCATTCTATGCCTGTCCTAGCCGGTGTCGATCCTACTGAGGGTGTTTTCGGATGACTGTTATTGAAAAAGCCGTAGCTAAATTGCAACGGGAGCTTGGTGAAAGCGTCCTGGGTTTTGAGGAATTTCGCGGGCAAACTTCGGTGACTCTGGATAGCGAAGCTATCGTTAACGCTTGCCAGATGCTGAGAGATGATCCAGATCTGGATTTTAACTTTCTAGCCGCGCTGACGGCTGTGGATTACTGGCCTTCCGAACCTCGCTTTAAAATTGTCTATCAACTATACAGCTTGGCGAACAAAGAATTTATTGGTCTTCGCGTTCCACTGAGTAATGAATCACCCGAAATATCAACAATCGAGAGCATCTACCCGAACGCGAATTGGCATGAACGCGAGGTTTTTGATATGTTCGGCGTAACGTTCACGGATCATTCCGATCAACGCCGCATTATCATGCCGTATGACTGGGAAGGACATCCTCTGCGCAAAGATTATCCACTTGGTTACGAGGAGATCCAGTTCACCTTTAATTTCGACGAGATTGATAAACGCAAACCTTATGCGAAAAAGTAGCCGGGAGCCCTCAATACGAGGATCGTAGGAATGTTGGAGCAGAACGTAGAGATAACTGTAGACGAACTTCGACACCTGGTTTCAGACCGGGCATTAGAAGGCGAGACCATGTTGCTGAACATGGGACCACAGCATCCCAGCACCCATGGGGTATTGCGGCTCCTATTAGAGCTCGATGGTGAGCGTATCGTCTCCTGTGTCCCTGATATCGGCTTTCTGCATACAGGGATTGAAAAGAATATGGAAGCCAAAGCGTACGAAAAAGCTTTGGTGATGACCGATCGCATGGATTATCTCAATAATCTAGGCAATAACCTGTGCTACTGCCTGGCCGTTGAGAAGCTGGTCGGTCTGGATGTTCCTGAACGGGCGATGGCGATCCGGGTTCTGCTCGTCGAACTGCAGCGCATCGCCTCGCACCTCGTTTTCCTGGCGACACATGGCCTTGATACGGGGGCGATGTCTGTCTTCCTCTACTGCTTCCGTGAGCGAGAGATCATCCTGGACATTTTTGAGATGTGTTCTGGAGCGAGGATGATGACATCCTTCTTCAGACCCGGTGGTCTATGGCGGGACGTCCCCGATGGATTTGAAGAGACGGTACGTTCTTTCATTGAATACTTCCCGAAGCGGATCAAGCAGTATGAAGATCTTCTAACCAAGAATCCGATTTATACCCATCGAACGAAAGGAATCGGCGCCATCTCCAGCGAAGAGGCGCTTAAGTGGGGGCTGACAGGGCCCCAATTGCGAGCGACGGGATTGGCGTGGGATTTGAGAAAATCGAACCCTTATAGCGGATATGAGCGCTATGATTTTGATATCCCCGTCGGGGTAAATGGAGATACATACGACCGTTATACCGTCCGTATTGGTGAGATGCGCCAGTCGCTGCGGATTGTCGAACAGGTTCTGGATACGCTTCCAGGTGGACCTATTCGCAGTGACAATCGCAAGTTTGTGCCTCCGCCGCGGTCCGAATTAGGCCACAGCATGGAAGCTGTTATCCATCATTTCAAACTGTGGACGGAGGGCTTTCCCGCTCCTAAAGGATCTGTTTACGTCGCCATAGAATCTGCGCGCGGGAAATTGGGGTGCTATTTGGAAGGTGACGGTGGACCAAAGCCCTACCGAGTGCATTTCCGAACGCCAAGTTTCGCGACCCTGCAAACACTGCCCATGCTCTGCAAGGATCACCTTGTTGCAGATGTCGTTGCGATCATCAGCAGCCTCGACCCGGTGTTAGGAGATTCAGATCGGTAAGGTGATTCAAATCGAATGGCTCAACTATCCTGCACGTCTGAAAGCGTGCAATTGGCTTGAGAGGTTAGAGGAGCCGGTACCATGAGTGCAGTTATTGTTGATTAGGAGCTCATGCCTTGCTGGTAAACAAGTACCCTAAAGAGATCGATCGAATTCTCGACAAATTCCCGCCAGAGCGGAAGCGCGCAGCGGCGCTGCCATTACTCTACCTTGCACAGCAGGAATATGGCCACGTTTCAAAAGAAGCGATTCGAGAAGTTGCCGGTATCTTGGATGTCGATCCAACACAGGTCGGGGGCTTGGTTGGCTTTTATACCCTGCTTCATGACAAACCCGGCGGGAAATACCGCCTGCAGGTTTGTACAGATCTTCCTTGTGCATTGCGCGGCGCGGAGGAATTCGCCGAGGAGTTATGCGATAACCTGCGGATTAAAATGGGCGAGACGACCGAAGATGGTTTAATCACGGTCGAAGAAGTCAAGTGTCTGGCGGGTTGTGACAAAGCGCCGATGTTTCAACTTCAAGCGCCGGATGGAATCCATTACTTTGAAAACCAGGATATCGAATCGGCTATGGAACTAATCGAGGAGCTTCGACAGAGGGGTGACGATGCCTGAACACATCTTGTTGCGGCATCGGGACATCCCCGAAATAGCCGATCTCGACGTATATCTGAAGCACGGTGGATATAAAGCATTCGAAGACGTCGTTAAGAACCAAACTCCTGAACATGTAATTGACACTGTAAAAGCAGCAAATTTGCGCGGACGCGGCGGCGCCGGATTTCCGGCGGGGGTCAAGTGGAGTTTCCTCACTCCCGGTGTTTTCCCTCGCTATGTCGTTGCCAATGCGGATGAGTCAGAACCCGGAACGTTTAAAGACCGCGAGATCATGGAGGGCAATCCCTACCAATTTCTTGAGGGCGTCGCCATTTGCTCGTATGCCGCGCAAGCCAATACTGCTTATGTTTACTGCCGAGGAGAATTTTGGGACCTGGCGCATGAACTTGAGGGCAAGATTGAAGCTCTTTATGGACGTGGACTTCTGGGCGAAGGTATTTTCGATTCGGACTACAGTTTAAGAATCTATGTCCACCTAGGCGCTGGCGCTTATATCTGTGGAGAAGAGACCGCGCTGCTCTCATCCATGGAAGGGAAAATCGGACAGCCGCGGTTGCGACCGCCGTTCCCTGCCGCTGAGGGACTCTTTGCAAAACCCACAGTGATAAATAACGTTGAGACTCTAACGAACCTGCCCCCAATTATCAATAACGGGGTGGAGTGGTACCGCTCAATCGGTACGGAGAAGAGCACCGGACCCAAAATCTTTTCCCTTTCGGGTCATGTGGAACGTCCGGGCAATTATGAACTCCCATTGGGGACGACTTTCCGTGAACTCATATTCGAACACGGTGGTGGGATTCGCGACGGGAAGGCGATCAAAGGGATTTTGCCAGCAGGCGCATCCGCACCACTTCTGCCAGCAACGAATGAGGTCCTGGACACACCGATGGATTATGAATCCGTGCCGAAGGTGGGATCACAGCTTGGCTCAGCCTCGGTCATTGTGCTTGACGAGACGGTCGATATTGCCTGGATGGCATACAAGACGACCAGCTTCTTTAAGCATGAATCATGTGGAAAGTGCACCCCCTGTCGAGAGGGCACATACTGGATGTACCACATACTGAACCGGATTCAAAACGGCACTGCAGAACCCGAAGATATCGATCTTTTAAAACGAGTCGCTCTTGGAATCGAGGGGAAGTGTTTTTGTGCACTGGGTGAATTTTCGATCACACCAGTTGTTGCTGGTATTGAGCATTTCAGGAGCGATTTCGAAGCCCTCATCGGGGATGGGAAATGAGCGGAGAGCTGGTACGTCTGAAGATCGACGGTATTGATGTTCGTGTCCCAAAGGGCACGCTGGTTGTCAATGCTGCAAAGCAGGCAGGGATCACCATCCCGGTCTTTTGCCATCACCCAAAAATCGAATCGGTCGGCATGTGCCGGATGTGCCTGGTTGAAATTGGGACCCCTAAGCGTGATCGCAGCACCGGCGAGAATATATTGGACGAAAGCGGCCAACCTCAGATTGAATTCTGGCCGAAGCTGGAGACCTCCTGCACGATGCCTGTAAGCGAGGGGATGGTTGTAAAGGTTTCAAGCGAAAAAGCGATCGAAGGTCGTAAGCAAATCCTTGAGTTTTTACTCACTTCCCACCCACTCGATTGTCCGATTTGTGACAAGGGCGGCGAGTGTTCCCTGCAAGAATTGGCGATGGGGCACGGCTCCGGAGAGAGTCGGTTCCTCCTTGAAGATAAAAAGCACCTGGATAAGCATGTTCATCTAGGTGATTTGATCGTTCTCGATAGGGAACGCTGCGTCCAGTGTGCGCGCTGTATACGCTATCAGGAGGAAATTGCCGGCGATCCAGTTTTGGCTTTCGCTGAGCGAGGTCGCAACATTGAGATCGTCACGTTCTCCGACCCTGGTTTTGACTCCTATTTTTCGGGGAATACCACAGACATTTGCCCGGTCGGTGCGCTAACGACTGTAGATTTTCGCTTCGGGGCACGATCCTGGGAAATGGACGCTACCGCTTCGATCTGCACGCATTGCCCGGTAGGATGTAATTTGATGTTAAACACTCGCCGGGAGGCGAGCGCGAACGGTCGGCAGGTGATTAAGCGCGTCATGCCGCGCCAGAATGAACGGGTTAACGAGATCTGGATATGCGATAAGGGGCGCTTTGTACACCACTTCGCGACCAGTGATGAACGGATAACCAAACCGCTTGTCCGAATAGACGGAAAACTTGTTAAAACGAGCTGGAAAAAGGCGCTTGAACGCGCCGCAGAGGGGTTGAAAGCGGCGGGTGAAGATGTTGTAGGGCTCGCTAGCGGACGCGTTTCAAACGAGGATCTTTTCAACTTCAACGCGCTCTTGAAATCGGTCGGTGGACGGGCGATTCTCTCTGATCCACAAGCAGGCGGGGAGTTAGTCCAGCAGGTCGGTGTCGGCCAGGGTACGGATTTGGGTGCACTGGGCGCAGGGGATGCCGTTCTTGTCATTGCCTCCGATCTGCATGAGGAAGCTCCCATCTGGTGGCAGCGGGTTATCGGCGCGGCAAAACGAGGCGCCGAATTGGTCGTCGCCAATGCTCGTGCGACGCGCCTGGACGATTACGCTGGTCATATAGTGCGCTATCGCTATCAAGAAGCAGCGCGCGCGGGTTTGGGTTTGCTTCATGCAATTACGGGCGCCAAGGATCTATCAAAATTCTCCGGCGATGAACCGCTGAAATCGGCGGCAAAGGTGCTGGCGGAAGCCGAGAACCTGGTGATTTTCTGTGGTGTGGAAGGTTTAACCTACGCTGAATCGAAATCTCTCTCTGAGGCCTGCGCGGCCATACTCGTTGAAACGAAAAACGTGGGGAGAGCGCAAAACGGATTGATAGTTGTCTGGCCAAAGAGCAATACACAGGGCGCGTGGGATATGGGGTTGCGACCTACAGAGGAAGGTTTGGAAAATGCACTCGCTGCCGCAAAGGCAGTGTATGTCATGGCGGCTGACCCCATCGGTGATGATCCGAGCCTTGCCGATTCCCTTGATGAAGATCGTTTCCTTGTTGTCCAGGAATTGTTCATGACGCCAACGGCGGAGCGCGCGGATGTCGTGTTTCCTGCCAAGTCATTTATTGAGCGTGAGGGTACGTTCACTTCGGGTGAAAGACGGGTGCAGCGGTTCTATCCAGCTGTGAAGGCTCAAGGTGAGGCGAGAGCGGACTGGCGAATCATAGCTTCCCTGGCAACGAGTTTAGGTAAAGAACTTGAGAGCTCGTCGGCCGCAGCCTTGTTCCTCCGAATCGCCGAGGCGAACGAGGCTTACGCTGAGTTAAGCTATCAGAGCCTGATGGAGGTCGAAGAACAATGGCCGCCGGTAGGAGAAAAGGATTTGTATTTCGGCGGAACGACTTTCAAGAACCGCCAGGGTCTGGGTGTGCAGCTCGCACCCGCAGCTGAGAAAGATCAGTCTATAAAAATCCAGTGGAGCGCTCCACCAGAATTCAAGCGCAAGAAAGGATTGCTGCTGGTACCTGTTGTTGAGTTGTATGATCGCGGCGCTACCGTGATGCCTTCGGAGATACTTCACTCACGCCTTGCATCGCCATTACTCCGGATTAGCCTGAAGGACGCCAAAAGCATCGGTGTTGTCCAGGGTGCCCAAGTTGAATTACAAATAGCTGGCCATACAGAGGAACTGCAGGCTATTGCTGAAGAAAATGTTCCAGAAGGTGTTGTCTTACTCGGTCGTGGTCTTGGCGTTCCTCTTGCTGAACCGGAATACGTTGAAGTGAGACTAAAGGCTTAACGAGGAAATCTATGAGCCTGGCGTTATTAATTGAGTGGGCGATTAAATCCGTTGTGATCATCTTGATCATTCTTGGCGGATTCGCCTATCTCACGCTCTTCGAACGGCGTGTGTTGGCGAGGATTCAGACGCGAATTGGTCCCAACCGGGCTGGCCCATGGGGTCTTCTTCAGCCAGTGGCGGATGGCATAAAATTGATCTTCAACGAAGAACTGATCCCGGCGCAGGCGGATAAAGTGCTATTCTTGTTAGCCCCTGTGATCACTGTGGTTCCCGCACTGATTATTCTCGCGGTGATACCGCTCGGTCCAGAAGTCACGATCTTCGGGCGGAGCTACTACCTGGGATTGGCTTCAAACGTCAACGTGGGCGTGCTTTATATTCTCGCCGTTGCCTCAATCGCTGTTTACGGAATTGTGATCGCTGGATGGGCTTCAGGCAATAAGTATGCACTGATGGGGGGAGTGCGTTCAACAGCGCAGATGGTGAGCTACGAGTTGGCGCTCGCCTTAGCCTTTGTTGGGCCCATCATGTTGGCTGGTTCAATGAGCGTAGATACCATCATTGAAGGGCAGAGGCAATTGTGGTATGCCATACTCCAGCCGCTCGGTTTTCTGATATTTGTCATCGCATCAGTCGCGGAAGTCAACCGCTCACCTTTTGATATGCCTGAAGCCGAGCAGGAACTCGTGGCGGGTTATCACGCCGAATATTCAGGCATGAAATTCGCGCTCTTCTTCATGGCTGAATATGGCAAGATGATCGCCGTCAGTTTCATCGGCGCTACCATGTTCCTCGGCGGCTACCTGGGACCGTTTGTCGACCGATGGCCTTTGCTGGGTCCCATTTACCTTTTTATTAAAGTGGTCGCCCTGCTCTTCTTAATGGTCTGGTTAAGGGCGACTTATCCGCGTTTTCGTTATGACCACTTGATGGCATTCGGCTGGAAGATACTGTTGCCCCTTGGTCTGCTGAATGTGGTGGTTACCGGTGTGTTCATTGTGCTGGTGGGAGGCTAGCGAATGAGTTTGATGGGGTTCTTGCGCGGCTTGTGGGCAGTATTTCTCAGCATAATTGAGATGCTGCGCGGTTTATGGACAACCTTCCGCAGCATGTTCGAAGCGCCAGTCACCTATCAATATCCTGAAGTGAAAAGACCAGTCCGCGAACGATTTAAGGGGCGGCATGTGCTGATGCGTTATGACAATGGACTGGAGAAGTGCATTGGCTGCGCGCTCTGTGCGGCGGCTTGTCCAGCGGGTGCCATCTTCGTGGAGGCGGCTGAGAATACCGATGAAAAACGATACTCTCCCGGGGAACGCTACGCCAGCACGTATGAAATCAATCTAATGCGCTGTATCTTCTGTGGGTACTGCGAGGATGCGTGCCCGACGGAAGCCATCGTGTTGGAGCACCAGTATGAGCTCTCGTTCACAAGCCGACGGGATGCGATATATACCAAAGACCTGTTGCTTGTCCCTGTTTCTCCAGGTGGGGAACCGACACCGCAGAACGTACCTGTCGGGATGTTCAACCGAGCAATCCCAGAGATGAAGGATCCGGCGTGAGAGCCTTGCTTATGGATGCCATCAATGACAATTGATCTGGTCTTATTCCTTGGATTAACGCTGATCGCCGTTGCGGCTGCCATTGCCATGATTGTAAGTCGCAACGCAGTCTATTCAGCGTTGTTCCTGGTTTTGAATTTCCTCACCGTGGCAACGTTGTATTTGCTCCTGAACGCTGCATTTATCGCCGTTGTGCAGATCACGGTCTACGCCGGCGCGATAATGGTGCTTTTCCTCTTCGTCATAATGCTGTTAGGGACGGAGAGAGAAAGTCTCGATGGTGGGAGGATCCGCTGGCAGATGCCGCTGGCGATCGTCTTAGGCCTCGGAATTGCCGGAGAACTGGCATATGTCTTAATGCGCAATGACGCTGCACAGAGGCCGTTGGCTGATCTATCAGCTGGTTTCGGAAGTCCTGCTTCCATTGGACGGGTGTTATTCAGCGAATACCTCGTCCCCTTTGAGGTGACTTCGATCCTTCTACTCGTCGCTATGATTGGCGCAATTGTGATCACACGTATGCAGAGGAGGGAGACCAAATGAACATCCCCCCAGCCTATGTGCTCACGCTCTCAGGGGTACTCTTTGCCCTCGGTATCATCGGGGTGCTTATCCGCCGGAATGCAATTGTTATTTTCATGTCGATTGAATTAATGCTTAACTCGGCGAATCTCGCGCTTATCGCTTCCGCTCGAATGCTAGCACCGGCTCAGGAAGCGTTGAGAGGGCATGTGTTTGTATTCTTCGTGATCGCCGTGGCCGCCGCGGAAGTCGCTGTGGGGCTGGCGCTGATTGTGGCGATTTTCCGGAGCAAAGAAAGCATCGACGTTGATGAGGTGAGCAGTTTGCGAGGTTAGCCTCGCCTGCGGAGGGATTGGATGATTCTTCTTGAAGCGGTGCAGGGTGGAGGATTTTTCGCCTATGCGCCTTTGATCATCGCCCTGCCAATCTTGGGCTTGATCACCAACATCATCTTCGGCCGCCGATTCGGTGAGCGGTTTGTGGGCATCGTCGCCAGCGGTGCGGTCGCCCTTGCGTTTGTTATCGCGATTATGCAATTCTTGGCGCTGCAAACTCACCCGGAGGGAGCTACGATCCCCATCGCGGAATGGATATCGGTCGGCAGCCTCGCTATTCAGTGGTCCATAAAAGTCGATACACTCTCAACGACGATGATGCTTATGGTGACGGGTGTCAGTGCGCTGATCCATATTTATGCAATCGGGTACATGCACGAAGACGTCCGTTTCCAAAGTGACCCCGGCCGCTACGCTCGTTTCTTCATCTTTTTCAATTTGTTCGTCGCGGCGA
The DNA here is from genome assembly GCA_034430395.1 of Anaerolineales bacterium. Lineage (GTDB taxonomy): Bacteria > Chloroflexota > Anaerolineae > Anaerolineales > E44-bin32 > E44-bin32. The sequence goes on from DAOUEQ010000016.1 coordinate 22,667, forward strand.
TGATGGTGCTGGTCTCGGCGGACAACTACCTGATGATGTTCGTGGGCTGGGAGGGCGTTGGCCTCTGCTCTTACTTGCTGATTGGTTTCTGGTATGAGAAGGGAGAAGATGGTATAGGCAACGCGGTCGCCGGCAAGAAAGCTTTTGTAACCAACCGCATTGGTGATTTTGGTTTCCTGATTGCCATGTTCATGATCTTCGGTGCTGTGGGAAGTTTACAGTTTGACCAAGTCTTCCATTGGGTTCATGAACACGGTCTGGCGAACCTTGGGATAATCTCGATTGCCACTTTGTTCTTGCTCCTCGGCGCGACCGGGAAATCAGCGCAGCTCCCGTTATTTGTCTGGCTGCCGGATGCTATGGCAGGTCCGACTCCTGTTTCGGCGCTGATTCACGCAGCGACGATGGTCACCGCCGGCATCTATATGATTGCCCGCAGTGCTCCTCTTTTCGAGGTGGCCCAGTCAACGGCGAACCTGGTGGCATGGGTCGGCGCAGCGACTGCGCTCTTCGCGGCGACGATTGCGGTAGGACAGTTCGATATTAAGCGCGTGCTCGCATATTCCACGATCAGCCAACTCGGATTCATGATGGCTGCTGTAGGGATCGGCGCATATGTAGCAGGTATGTTCCATCTTGTGACTCATGCTTTCTTTAAAGCGCTTCTCTTTCTCTCGTCCGGTTCCGTAATTCAGGGTATTGAACACGGGCATCACCATATCGAACACGATTCTGGAGAACCTTTCGACCCACAGGATATGCGTAACATGGGTGGAATCCGTTCGCGCATGAAAGTCACATTCTGGGTTTACTTGATTGGAGCGCTAACTCTCGCGGGGCTACCGCCCCTGGCGGGTTTCTTCTCCAAGGATGAGATCCTCGCGGATGCGAACATGGAAAATATGGTCGTATACATCATGCTTGCAGCCGCGGCTTTTCTCACAGCCTTCTACATGGGGCGGCAGATATTGATGGTCTTCTTCGGGAAGGCTCGCAGCGAAGCGGCGGCGCACGCGACAGAAAACCCGCCAGTTATGACGATCCCGCTGATCGCCCTCGCGGGACTTGCGATTGTCGGCGGGGCGCTCAACCTTCCCGGCATCCACACACTAACGGATTGGCTGGAACATACAATCGAACACGTCCACGCGACGGAGTTCAACGTTCTCGTTGCCGGTCTTTCAGTCTTATTCGCTCTTATCGCCTTCGGATTATCGTGGTTACTCTATGGTCGTAAGACCATGAAGGAGGGTGAACGCGACCCGTTGCGGAGAATCCTGGGACCGATCTTTGTGGGCATGGAAAACAAGTGGTGGATTGACGAACTGTACGATTTCCTTATCATCCGCCCCTATGTCGCTATTTCCTGGTTCCTGGCGGATGTTGTGGATTGGCGTTTCTGGCACGATTGGTTCCACGACAGCGTATTGGGAAGCGCCTACCGTAATGGGAGTCGATGGCTCGCTTGGGTCTTCGATCTCGGGGTCATAGACGGGTTTGCGAATGGTCTGGGCAATGTGACCAAAGGGGCTTCGCAACGTCTCAGAGTTCTGCAAACAGGATATGTCCGTAATTATGCCCTCGCGGTATTGGTCGGGGGATTGCTAGTGTTGAGCTACTTCATTTTCGGTTAATGTGGCTGAGGAAATGCCTATGAATCTATCTTCCATACTAAGTTGGGTGACCTTCACCCCGGTCCTGGGCGTCCTGGTGCTCATGTTTGTGCCTAAGGACCGCCGGAATCTCCTTCGCTGGATCGCCGTGCTAGCCTCCATGGGTGCCTTCGTGCTCTCCCTGGTCATGCTTGCGCAGTTCGATCAGACGAATGCCTCACTGCAAATGGTCGAGAGGCTGCCGTGGTTTCAAATAGCGGGGATGCAGATCGATTATTACCTGGGCGTGGACGGGTTGAGCATCTTACTCGTTCTGCTTACGACCTTACTTACACCGATCTCGATCATCTCCACCTGGAGTGCGGTTGAAGAGCGCGTGAAAGAGTTTTTGATCTTCTTCCTGCTACTTGAAGTGGGAATGGTGGGCGTCTTCCTCTCTCAAGACATCTTTCTGTTTTACATCTTCTGGGAATTCACCCTCGTACCGATGTATTTCCTGATCGGAATCTGGGGAGGACCAAGACGGGTCTACGCCGCCATCAAGTTCTTCCTTTACACCATGGCGGGGTCAATCCTGATGCTGCTAGCGATCCTGTGGCTCGGAATCCGCTTCGAATCCTTCTCGGTTCCCGACCTCATCGCACAAGGCGGAATACCGGTCGGTGTTCAAACGTGGTTGTTCCTGGCTTTCGCGGCTGCTTTCGCCATCAAAGTTCCAATGTGGCCTTTGCACTCGTGGCTTCCGGATGCCCACGTTGAAGCGCCGACGGCGGGTTCAGTCATCCTTGCCGGTGTGCTGCTGAAGATGGGAACCTACGGTTTCCTGAGGTTTAATCTTCCGCTATTCCCGGAGGCTTCAATCCGCTTCGCTCCGTGGATGGCTCTCTTAGCGGTGATTGGAATCCTATACGGCGCGGCGGTTTCATATGCACAAAAAGATGCCAAGAAGCTTGTCGCATACTCATCCGTGAGTCACCTGGGTTTCGTCGTGCTTGGTCTGTTTGCGCTGAATCCATTGGGAATCCAGGGCGGGATCCTGCAGATGATCAACCATGGTCTGAGCACGGGCGCTTTGTTCCTTATCGTGGGGATGATCTACGAACGACGGCATACGCGCGAGATGGATGACTTCGGCGGGTTATGGAAAGTGATGCCGATTTACGGGGCGTTAACCTTGATTGTGACGCTTTCCTCTATGGGTTTGCCGGGTCTAAACGGATTTGTGGGTGAATTCTCGATACTCCTGGGGGCTTTCGGGTCCGAGGCGATCGGATCTCCTTTCTACGCAGGCTTCGCCGCGGCGGGAGTAATCATGGCGGCGATTTACATGCTTTATATGTTCCAGAAACTTTTCCTTGGCCCACTCGACAAGGATGAGAATAAAGCGGTTTTGGATATAAATCTGCGAGAAGTTCTCACCCTGGTTCCATTGGTAGTTTTCATCTTCTGGATCGGTCTATACCCCAAACCTTTCTTTGACCTCATTGGACCGTCTGTGGAAAAGCTCGTAGCGCTATTACAGGCTGCGAGCGTAGCGGTGCACTAAACAATGGACTGGCAAGATTTTCTTTCAGTACTCCCATTCATAATCGTCGCCGGTTGGGCGATGATCATCCTGTTGGTTGATCTCTGGATCCCCGCCGACCGCAAGTGGATCACGGCAGGAATGGCTGCGCTTGGCCTGGTCGCCGCGATCGCAGCGGTCATCTCCCGATTCGGTATCGAACGCGAAGCCTTCGATGGAATGATTGTCATTGATGGTTATTCCTCGTTCTTTCAACTATTATTCCTCGGCGTTGGCTTGATTGCCGTATCTCAGGCGTATGATTACCTGCGACAACGGGATATTGAGCGCGGGGAATACTACACTCTGCTCCTGTTCAGCCTGAGCGGGATGCTCTTGATGGCTTCAGCTGGAGATTTGATCGTCGTCTTCCTTGCGGTCGAACTGCTGTCGATCCCGCTTTATGTTCTTGCGGCTTTCGCAATTCCACAGGTCGAATCGGAAGAATCTTCCCTGAAGTACTTCCTCCTGGGGGCATTTGCCTCGGGATTTCTCGTATATGGCATCGCGCTCATCTTTGGTTCAACGGGAACAACAGCGCTAAGCGGTGTGGTTGCGGCGATCGCGAGTGTTGAAACCGCGCCCATTCTGCTGCTTGTAGGGAGCGGGATGATCCTGGTGGGCCTGGGATTTAAAGTCGCAGCGGTGCCATTCCATATGTGGACTCCGGATGTCTACCAGGGAGCACCGACATCTGTGACGTCGTTTATGTCAGTGGGCGCAAAGGCTGGTGGTTTCGCTGCCTTGTTGCGTATTTTCGTCACCGCGCTGCCGGGTGCCGCTTCAACGTGGATGCCGGTAACGATGTGGATTGCTGCATTGACGATGGCCTGGGGGAATATCGCCGCGATTTCCCAGACCAATATCAAGCGAATGCTGGCATATTCGAGCATCGCCCATGCAGGCTATATCTTCATGGCGATGCCGGCTGCGGCGGCACCAGAAATCGCAACGGAAGCGGTTCGGGCTGCACTTTTCTACCTGCTGACGTACGCGATTACCAACCTGGGCGCCTGGGGTGTTGTGCTGGCTCTGGAAAAAGCGGAAGGATCGGGATTGGCGATCAATGATTACGCCGGACTGGGGAAGAAACGCCCAGCGCTTGCGCTCGCGATGGCGCTGTTTATGCTGTCGTTGACTGGTATCCCGCCTACCGTCGGGTTTATGGGCAAGTTCTATCTCTTCCGAGCCGTCATCAATGCAAATCTGATCTGGCTTGCAATCGTGGGTGTCGTGACTTCACTCATTTCTGCATACTACTACTTACGCGTGATTGTCGTAATGTACATGCACGACGGTGAGCCAGAGGTGCGCTCAGAAGCATTTCTCAATTCCACAATATTAATCACTGCTTTGGGGTCATTCATCTTCGGGATTTTACCCGGTCTCCTCTTGAAGATGATCAATCAAGTAGTGCTGCTGGATTTGTTCCGATAACCGAAAGGCGATCTCCTTTGTGAATGAATCCCGTGACCTGACTGTCGCGGGATTTTTATTGTGAGGCTGATAAGTATGGGCTCGTGATGGGGCTGTGTTCCTGAACGAGCATAAAGGGGTGCGTATGGGAGCATATGAAGTAGTAACAGAGACCCCCATGCTTTTTTAAGAGCTGTAGTTTATAGTTGCTCTAATTGGACCTGGCAGGAGAGCTTATGGGTGCTGTACGAGTGCATCTCTTGATTCAAGGGAGAGTTCAGGGGGTGAGTTTTCGCTATTACACGATGCAAGAGGCGCGATCACTCGGACTCACGGGATGGGTGCGGAATCTCTGGGATGGACGTGTCGAAGTCTTGCTTGATGGTGATGATGATGCGGTTAAGCAAATGGTCGAATGGTGCCAACGAGGACCTCCTTCCGCGGTTGTAGAGGATGTTGAGATCATTTGGCAAGAATCCACTGCTGAATTTAATAATTTTCGTGTTCGGATAAACGCAGGGGGTGGACCTTCTTGAGTAGTCCTCCCGAGATCCAAGCCTACCGCTTCGGTCGTATTGTGATCGATGACGTTGTTTACAATCGAGATGTGACCATTTTCCCTGACTTAGTCCAACCCAACTGGCGACGAAGAGACGGGCACAACTTGGCCTTCGAAGATTTAGTCGAGGTGCTAGCAGGTGACCCTGATGTCATCATTCTTGGGCAGGGTGCTTTTGGGAGGATGAACGTAGCGGACGACGTATGTGAGTTGATAAGAGAGCGTGGGATTGAGGTTTTATTCTTTCCGACTAAAGAGGCATGTAAGGTGTATAACGAACTGCGAGAGCGACGGCGAGTGATCGCCGCGCTCCACCTCAGTTGTTGACCAAATCCTGTTACTTAATAATATTTACGTATTTGCATTTTAGGACCTCCTCCAGGTGCTCCCCGCAGTTCACGTTTCCTCGAGAGCGCAGCGGACATAAGCGGGGAGCGCCAAACCGCAGAGTGCCGGTGTGAAAATGAAGGATTTAGATCTCTCACAGTATGGAGTAATCTGGGACTTGGATGGGGTCTTGATAGAAAGTTTCCAACAACACCTTGAGAGTTGGATGCGTATCCTTCCCCGATTTGGTTTGACAATGTCACTGGAGCTGCACGAGAAAACCTTCGGTATGAATAACCGGGAGATCCTGACGATCATGCTTGGTGAACCGCCTGATGCGGATCTTCTGCGGCGCATAAGCTGGGAGAAAGAGAGTGCGTTTCGCGAGATCATCCGAGGATCCATCGAACCTCTGGTAGGAGCAGTTGAACTGCTTGAGCATTTGCATTCAGCAAAGATGCGCCAGGCGATCGCCTCTTCAGCAGCGGAGGAGAACATTCACGTTGTGGTTAATGAATTGCAGATTGGCGGATATTTCCAGGCGCTTGTTTCTGGTCATGACCTCCCCGCGAAACCAGATCCTGCGGTCTACCTGGAAGCCGCCAGACAGATCGAACTGGGACCTGAAGCTTGTGTTGTAGTAGAGGATGCAGTCGTAGGAGTTCATGGGGCTAAGAAAGCTGGAATGCGTGCTATTGCGGTAACGACCTCACATTCGGCTAGCGCATTGCAGGATGCGGATTTAATTTTGGATTCCTTGCTCGACCTATCTATAGATGAGGTCGCACACCTTCTCGTAGATTAAGTAGCGATGGTTGGATACCCTCTTCGAGAGGCAAAAAGTCAATTTTCATTGAAGCAGGAGGGTGTGATTTCCCCCCTGCTTCTACGTTGCCCCCTGAAGCTTCAACACGTTGATGACGAGTGTCCCAAGAGCGTTGACTAATTGGTGCAAGGGTTAGACGTTAGAACTTGGTCAAAAAAAGTTATGGCCGCTTTAGGTGAGAAAAAGTAAGCCCGGGAGATGTTGCTGCCCGAATTTGATAAATGTAGAAATTCAATTTATGGGGAGAATGGGAGAATCTTAGGAGTCCGGGATCAGATTGACAGAAGTTATTCCGCTCGTTTAATCTGAAAATGATCGAAGTCGCGAGCGACGGTTGTGTTAGGGAAGATTGCCCTCGCTTCCTCGACAACTTCCTTCTCCCTGTACCGGCGAGAGATATGGGTTAAATAGAGGTGGCGCACATCTGCACGCTGAGCAAATTCCGCAGCCTGAGCAGCTGATAGATGCCCGAACTTCTTCGCTAGATCGGATTCTGAAGAGAGATAGGTTGCCTCAATGACCAGTGCGTCTGCCCCAGGCGCGACTTTCTGCAACCCTTTCGTGCTACCGCAATCACCCACGTGCATCAACCGAGCGCCCTGGCGTGGAGGACCAAGGACCTGCTCTGGATTTATCACACTGCCGTCTAGCAGGGTGATGGATTTGCCCGCCACAAGCTCTGCACGGAGTGGTCCAGATAGCACATTCATCGCCTCTGCTTGTTCAACGAGGAAAGGGCGGTGTGAAGCTTCCTCAAAAACAAACCCGAAGCATCCCGGCCCCCGATGGGATACAGGAAATGCGGATACCTGCAAGCCATTTTCTTCAATTATCAACCCCGGTTCAAGGATGCGAAGATTAATATCTAACGGCGGACGTGCGCCGCGAAGGACAACTCCATAGAGCAAGTCATGTATCCGCTCCATAGCCCATTCCCCTGCCCAAATCTCGAGGTGGTCAATTGCCTCCCAGCGGGAAAAGGTTGAAAGCAATCCAGCAAGACCAAGGATGTGATCGAGATGGCCATGTGTGATTAGAATCCGATTCAAGCGGCGGAAGCCCAGGCCTGAACGCAGGATTTGGCGCTGGGTTCCCTCACCACAATCGATCAAGAAGCGCTGGTCCCGGTAGCTTAAAACCTGTGCGGATAATCCGCGATGAACTGATGGCGCTGATGCCGAAGTACCAAGGAATGTCAGTTCCAGCAAGATGTCCTCTATTTATCCGATTCAATTTACAGGAAGGAGCGGTTCATTGTACCTTAATCGGGTTGATGTTTCACGCGGTTTGGAGCGAGGATCTAAACGAGGAAAGACAAGCTAAGCAGGCAGCAAGACCAAGGAATAGCATGGCAGGGCTCATCTGGGTTCGCCAGGCGAGAATGCACCACGCAAAAATGATGCCCATCGATAGCGCGGAGTATCGACGAGATATTGATCGTGACCAGAGACTAGTCGGTAACCAGTCTGGGCGGAGAAGTGTTAGGGTGAGAGAGACAATCCCTGCGAGAATCACGGTGATGCGGATGCCAGGGATCCACCCTTCGTAGGAATGGATGAGGATGGAAGCGGGCAGAAAGATTAGAAGACCATAGGCTACAACCAAAGCACCCACCCAGTGTTGATTTTTATTCATCCAACCTTGCCGGGTGACGAAACCCATACCTGAGGCGAAACCAATATAGAGAGTTGCCATCCCAAAAGTGAGCAGTATTTCATTCAGGTCCATTACGATCTCTTTTCAGCCCTCACATCGTTGTTAGATCTATAGTTGCAGATACGTTGGATACTCACGGGTCTGATCTGATTTCCGAGCCCTTGAGAAAAGATTTGCTGATACCCTTGCACAGAAGGCAGATCTTACTGGCGTATTCGACGTGTCGGAGTCGTTTGTCTATGAAGTATTTAATGCAAGTTGCGTGCCCATTCCGGCTTATTCGGTTGACGTCAGGGCGAGAGAGGGGTGGGTAAAGTCGAAGTCTACTCTTCGGCAGGAGAGCGATGTAGTAGATCGTCTTGTCCTAATATTCTCCAATGGTCTCTCTTGGCAATAGGGATTGGGTTCGGGTTGTCTTCCAGCCGAGTGATCCTGAAGCGCACACAGCCCTTAGGGGACTATTGGTAACTTTAAGCGATTTGAGGGTTGGTCATGGTGTTGGTTTGGTGAAAGCTCTAGCTCCCGCCGCCGTTGCCACCGGGTGTTGGCGTCGGGGAGGGTGTTGGGGTTACGGTCGGCAACGGTGGAGGCGCCGATTTGGTTGCACAAACTTTATCGGCTTTTGATGCAGTCGGTTCTAAATCGGGGAGTTCATAGGCGTTAAGCGCGCTAATGTACTGCTCTGAAGCGCCGCATGGATCACCCGCATCCCAGAGAAGGTCGCCGTATTTCCATGTAGATTCAGCGTATTTTCTGCAGGAATCGAGTGTAGCCACTTGTTCGCAGAGTGGTTGGAAAAGCTCAGAAGCGCGAACCCAATTTAATCCTATGTAACTGTTTGCGAGAAGGTACTGCTGCGCAAGTGTCATTCGGAACATTGCATCTCGATCGAGAGGGCCAAATCGCTTGGCCAGGCTCAGGTTAAAAAGCCCTTCCTCCATAAGCCCTTGGGAGATGAGCTCCATACCCTTGTTCCGCAAAGCGACGTACATCATCCCATCAACTTTAACAGATTGGTAAGTTGGATCTTTGGCGCGTAGTGAGAGAAGTTTGTTAATGACAGTATCCCAATCCTCGTCTGCCATTGCGGCTTTCGCTTGTTCCAAAAGAGCCTCGGGTGGTGAGGGATCCGGCGTAGGGGTTGGTTCAGATGTGGGGGTTACCGTCGGCACATTAAGATTTATAAGCGCTTCAACGAGCATGTCCTCCGCGCCAGGATAGGCGGGGTCAAAGTCGATGATAGCTTCAAACCGCTGTCGAGCGATCTCATAATGGCCAGCTTCAAGATCAGCAATCCCGAGTTCAAATTGCTCATACATCGCCTCCGAGACCTGTGCTATCTGCTCGGCACTATTGAGCCCACGCCCCTGGAAATAAGCCACCAGGCCGATGGCAATCAGCGCGGCAAGGTAAACGAGAAAGATATGGAATATTCTCCGTCGCGTCGGGCTTCCCGAATGTGAAGGTGTAGGCTGCGAACCTTCAGGATCGAATTCCGCTGCACGCTGAGGAGCGGTCTCATCCGGCTTCGGCAATCTTGGCTCTGATTCCACGGGGCGCATTATACCGTACTTGGGCTTGGAGCCGGTCTCGTTCGCTAAAGATATTGGCAAATGTTGGAAGGTACGATCTCAATAGGATCGAGGTGAGGAGAGGATGGAATGCGGATGAGATGCGTAGTGCATCATTTCTTGACGCTCGGTTGTAGCGGGTGGTAAGATGCTCACCCATGCTATGATGTGACGGGGTTCACAAAAGCGGATGTATTTAAGCGGAAGCAAATGGAATTTACGGAAGAAGCGTAGGCGTACCAATCCCTGGCGTGTACTTCTGATATTGGTTTTTATCGCCACTGCTGTCTATTTCTGGCAGATTTATATCCCCACCATACCGCCTCCCTTCATCCCGACACCCACACCCACTCGAAGTCCAGCATCTTTTGTTCTGGAAGCGGAAAGCCTTTTCGATTCTGGGAAATTAGAGCAGGCTGAAGCGGCTTATTTAGAGGCGATTTTAGCTAACCCGCGTGAGCCGGTCCATTATATTGAACTGGCGAGGGTACGGATGTTCGCCGGGAAGTTTGATGATGCGGAAACTTCAGCGCGGGATGCGCTTGTGCTCAACCAGGACTCGGCATTAGCGCATGCGTTCTTGGCTTGGTCGTTAGATTTCCAGGCCGGCAATGCTGAAGATCGACTAACCAAGAGCGAATTAATGGTCGAGGCGCTGCAAGAAGTTGAAACCGCGCTGGAGCTTAATCAGAACATACCAGAAGTCCAAGCTATATACGCAGAAATCCTGATTGATACAAATCTTGAAAATTACGAAACCGCGCTTGAGCATGGCCGAGCTGCCGTAGCACTGGACAACAGCTCATTAGAAGCTCATCGCGCGCTGGCTTACGTATGGGAGATGACGGGAAATCGGGAGCTGGCTCTTGAATCCTACGAAGCTGCACGCAGTCTTAACTCCTATCTTCCACGGCTGCATCTCGACATAGGAAATATGCTGAGGGCGATGGGAGATTATGATGGGGCTCGAGAGAGTTACCTCAACGCCGTCGCTCTATCACCCACGAGCACAGAACCACTCACTTATCTCGTGCAGCTTTATGCAGGCATTGGTGAGTATGGTGTGGCAAGTCAATACGCTCGCAACGCCGTCGAGCTCGATCCAGCGAATCCCCGCCTGCGGGGGAACCTGGGACGTATGTATTACCACAACGGAGTGTTGGATGAAGCAATCGTTCAGTTTAATCTGGCGGTCCGCGGCGGCCAATCCGACGAAGGTGTATGGGTGGAGGGCTTACCCCTGAAGAAAGAGGATTTCCGTATCGTGGAGTTTTACTACACCTATGGGTTGGCGTTAGCAAAACGGAATTCGTGTGAAGAAGCGATTCAGATCTTCGAGGCGATCCTACAAACAGTCCCGGAAGATGAGGTCGCGGTTTTCAACGCCCAGGAGGGACTCATCCTGTGCGGTGAATTAGAGCGCCCACCCACACCCGATGCGGAATCCAGTCCGGCTTCCTGATCCCAATCATTATCATGCGTTTAACCGGTGAAAGACTCAAGCTGATCCGTGATCGAGGTCGATCAAATCCTTGGCGCGTCCTTGCACTTTTGCTGTTAATTGCGGGGGGCTTTCTGCTCGTTCGGGCAGAGCGGCAAGGGGATGTTCAGCCGCTTTTCTCGGCCACACCTATAGCCACCCGTACTGGGGCTTCCTATGCCGATGAGGCAAAGGCGCACTTTTTCGCTGGCGCCTTGGAGAGCAGTATTGAAGCTTACAAGGAAGCCGTGCGCGTGGATCCGGAGAATGCTGATCTTTGGGCAATGCTGGCACGGGCGCAAACGTACTCGAGCGACCTCCTGACAACGCTCGATCTGCGCCGCGAGCGGTTGGATGAAGCGCGCTCTTCGATTGATCACGCGAGAGAAGTAAACCCGGACAATTCGTTTGCCTACGCGATCAGGACTTTAGTTTATGATTGGTCTGCTTCGTCAGAAGTGAAGGATACCATTACAACAGGCGATACAGTCCGCGTTTCGGCAACGATCGGCGAGGGGGGACGGATCTCCGCTAATGTGATTGAACTCGAAGGGGTTGAAGGAGATGAAACACCTGCTTTGGGCGTCGAAACCGAAGCGAATCTGCGTTTTTCGGGTTTGATTGAAGCAACCGGCGATGAATTCTGGGTGATTAGTGGTCGTACCGTCTTCCTCACCCCGCTTACGGTGATCCGAGAGAAGAATCGCAAGGATTCCTTCTTGGCCGAAGCCGAGCAAGCTGCTGTGCGAGCCTCCCAATTAGATCGGGATAACTTCTTAGCAAGTGCCTTTCTGGCAGAGGTGTACGTCGACCAAGGCGATGTGCGTCAAGCTGCTGACTTGGCGCAGACCGCAGTAGACCTGGCGCTTGAAAAGGGGATCGAGCGACAGTTCCTCATGGATATTTACCGCGTCTATGGCACCGTTCTCGAGAATCAAGCGTGGTATCGCAGCGCGATCGAAGCCTATCAGGAAGCTGCAAATA
>DAOUEQ010000017.1:0-4116 GCA_034430395.1 Anaerolineales bacterium
ATTTTGCCAGGAAACACGGCCAGGCTCCCGAAGCCGTCCTGGCGGCAGCTTGATCTTGATCAATCTATTTCTCAATGATCGGAGGTGCATTACATAAATTACCGAAAGGGGAGGCAGGGCAGGACGACTGCCTGAAATCTCCCTCCAGCCAACGCCTCGTTCGGCCGAAGGTCCCCGCAGGGGGGTGACTGCGGCGAACGTCTGGGCCAGGCAAATGCCAGAGGCCGGCAACGAGATGGCAGCACCCGCCTGGATCGAACACCAACGAGCACCTGGTTCATAAAAAGAGCCCACTAAGAGTGCGGATGGAAGCAAGGTGAAAGGTTGAGGTTGGAGGAGATCTAACGGTTAGTCGCCACGTCGACCCTTGACAACTTAGGCCTTCTCATGGAAGACGTTAGGCGGATTCCCTAAGATCTGGAGTTAAGGGCCAAGTCAATTACGAGGAGCGAGGAAGTAATGAACGACAAGCGTAATTGGACAGCCACTTGAATAGCGTGGCGTGATAACTCAATCGAATCCCCGTGAAAGATTACCAATGCAAGTGGGATTGACGTAACAAAAATTGCTACTGGAAGCAACTGATGCAACTTGATCGACTGGAAGAGGCTTAAGCCAAGAAGAGCCAGCGAACCAACAAGCGATGATAAAAGAACAAACAACAGCGAGTGAGGATAGAGAAGCGATGAGATCAAGCTTGACCAAGACGGATAACTTAGCCTCACTGATGCGTAAAAGTACCGCGACTGAGAACTTACCATTTCGGGAAGCTGTCTAGCAGTGGCAGTGAGGGAGGAAGATACATTTGCGATCAAGTAGCTAAGGTAGGCAGATCTTCCATTGTCATCAATCCACTCTAGAAGCTGGGGATACTGATTAGCTGTGCGTACGAATGTTTGCCTATCGGTTGAGTAGAGCTCGGAGGGAAGACTTTCAAGTGGCATCCCTCTATCTGTGAAGTATTGTCTTGCCGAATCAGACGGAAGAATACGGTCATGGAGAATGTTTAGAAAGGGGCCTTGCCATCTACTTCCATGTTTAGCAGTCCAAGTCTGAAAAATGAAAACAAGTAAGAGGAACATTGAGAATGCTACCCTTGATAAGGATACTCTACGATAAATGACTGCATTGTAAATGATCGAGATAGCGATTAGGAATCCTAATGAAAGAATAAAGTACGAGTTTGCATCCCTTGTAAATGAGTACCCTACACAAGTAACTATCAAGAGGGTACGAAGCATGTTTCTACCGCTTCGGCCAATTGCTTGGCTTTCGCATATCAATACCAGAGTTCCCAGCACGATTACTAGTAGTGAGAGGGAGTAACTCTCTGACAATAGAATTCGATCCCATTGGCTAATATCTAAAGACAACGAAAACCCGATGAGGAGCGCAAAACCGATAAGTTTAGTCACCGGTTTTCGAAACATCATAGTGAATGACCAGGCAAAGAATAACCAAGCAACACACGAAAATGTAACTTGAAATCTTGTCAGGGACTCCAAAAAAACAATTGACTTTAGTTTGCTTGCTTGTGAAATTCCAAAAGCCTTATATATCAACGGCACCATGAAAGGTCTTCCGCCAGCCCAGAAACTAAGTGAATCCAATGGATGACTTGCAGATCGAATGTACGAATAGGTGTCAGACCACACCGCTGGATAATACAACTGGAACAACTTGAATTTGGCGACAACAAAAGACAATACTAAAGAAATGAAAAAGCAGGTGGGAACAATAAGCAGGATTGAGCTTATTGGCTTGCCTCGTTGCTGAGCTTTGGAAATGGTGTTTTGTGGCCAAATCAGATCACCCATTGATAAGTCTGTAGTCGCAACAAGACCGAGGCAACCAAGAGATGTCAGGATCAGACTGGCTCCAAGGAAGGGAGCGACGATTCGGAGACTCTGAGAGGAGAGATCTACCGAAGGGAGTAGTTGATATAGAGCGAAACCAAACAACAGAAACCCTAGTAATGAGATTCCAAACGAGAGCTTGATCAGACTGGGAATTTGTTCAAAATTCGAGTTTCTATGCATTTCAAACACTGGGTTCCGTCATTGGTGTCATATGTCTTCATTCTCCCTTAATAGTATTTTCAATGCGAGACCTCTCCATGTACTAGGACAAAAAATCCACCTAACGGCTTTGAGCTGAGGCGCCTGGGCTCGATCCACCGCAGGCTATTCCAGCTCTACCATCATACAACCTTGCTGGCAAATCGCGCAGCATCCCAGGTCGCTTCGAGCGAGATGTTAGGTGGCCATTAATCATTAACCTCGAATCGTAGAATATACGGTTTTTCAAGGTCATATGCCCCATCAATACCAAATACAACAACTGCATAAACATCGGCTGGTAGATTTTCAAGAATTAGTTCTTTGTTATCGGCCATTGATAATCCTGCTCTACCTATTACTTCATACGTGTCCTCGCGCCATACCCGGAAACCAAAATTTGCTGGAAGATCACTAAGCCTAATCATTACTGAACTTTCAGTCACCAAATCAAACAAAAACCAATCTTCGTCCTCCGGATTTTCTATTCTATATTCGAGATCGGTGTTTATCCGTCGATAACCATCTTGTTCTCCTGCCCATTGTGGAATGTCGGGTACGTCATCAAAGAATGTCGAAGTTGGCGCAGGCGTGAATGTAGGTGCGGGAGTCAAACTTGGGACGATTTCAGAAAGAGACGATACAAAACTCGCGCTGGGAAGATCATAATAAAATGTTGTTCCACCTTCAGAATTTAAAATCAACCTGTCCCCGACAGCATCCACTATCCAAACAGGACCACTTTTAATGGGTGTATCGATCCAAGACTCACCCCAGTCTGCTTTTAAAAGTTGACGATCGACAATTATCACGCCTTGGTTTTCATCATCAGCATCAACACCCGCCCAAACTATATAGTAATCGTCAGGATCATCCTTAATCCACGCCGCGCTGTACTCACGAATCATTTTCATATGAGCCTCCTTTGATCTGCCGTGGTGATGTGTGAGGTAACCATTACCCGCCGGCGTACTCGGAGGACGTGCTAACTCTGCTGGGCTCATCGTAGGTGGAGGATCATAAAATTTGGGGGCGCCCTCGGGTCCCCGGGTTGCTCTCCTTGTAGCTGATGCGGATTCGCTGGTCTGGAAAGTAGATACACACCATTCCCTTGTCGCTACCATAAGATCGGGGGGACAGAGATAAACGATGGCGGGCGAATCGGTCGGATAACTCGCCGACAAGTCTTCTAAACCTACCGATGGTAGTGGCGAGGGAGTTATGGGCATAGGCGTGTGAAGCGATTCTAATGGCGAATCTTGCAAGTTAGGAGTTGGGCTAGGACTTACGCATGAACCAATAAGCAACAGCAAGCACGATAGCAAGGCAAGCGGTAAAGTACTTAACAATCGTATCCAGTTATTCTTCATCATTGCAATTTAAACTGGCCACCTAACAGCCTCGAGCTGAGCGGCCACGCCACGGTCCCACAACTAATTTTCGCGCCTCGCGCGGGGTCCGCTCCAGCGAGATTGGAATGAGAAGGCCGGTACCTCCATCACGTGATGCCTTATTATGGGCTCACCCAATCAAACGCAGTCTACTTTCGTAGCTGCCAGAAAAGGAGATACCGACCCATGAACAAGAATAGCATGTATTTCGTAGGACTGGACCTTGGAGACAAGTACTCTTACATCGCCATTCTCGATAAGGAGGGTGAACTGATTGAAGAAACTCGCCTACCCACCACCAAAAAATCTTTCCACCAGCGGTTCTCTATGCTCCCTCCCTGCAGGGTAGCCATGGAAGTCGGCACACATTCTCGCTGGTCAAGCCATTTGTTGACAGAGCTTGGCCACGATGTTCTGGTCGCCAATGCCCGCAAGCTCAAAGCCATCTACCACAACCCCCGCAAGGATGATCGGGCCGACGCCGAAACCCTCGCTCGCCTGGCTCGCCTCGATCCTGAGCTGCTCTCCCCCATCCACCATCGGTCGCCCCAGGCTCAAGCTGACCTGGCTGTACTGCGATCACGTGATGCCATCGTCCGTTGCCGCACCTTACTCATCAACCATGTCCGCGACATCGTCAAAGCCTCTGGATCGCGTTTGCCATCTTG
>DAOUEQ010000018.1:0-9078 GCA_034430395.1 Anaerolineales bacterium
CCAGCCCCCATCAAGGAAAGCCTTGGCTGTGGCAAAGCCGACACCGCCCATAACCCCGGTAACAAGTGCGACCCTTTTCATCGTTTCTCCTTAATACTAGACGTCTTAAACCTCACCTCACATTGTCGGGGGTTCGAGACCCAATCCAACGAACAGGTTTTTTAGCGTATTTTTATGCACTCGCTCCCATGCTGAAGGACTGCTGTTGGCGTTGTGGGAGCCGAGCAATACATTGTCCATCACACGTAAGGGGCTATCCACAGGGAGTGGCTCGTCTTCGAAGACATCTAAACCAGCGCCAGCGATCCCGCCCTCCTGGAGCTCCTTGATAAGCGCGCCTTCATCGACGACCGGTCCCCTAGCGGTGTTGATCAAGATTGCAGAGTTCTTCATTTTGACCAACGCATCCTTATCGATCAGATGTTGTGAGGTTTTATTTAGATCACAATTGAGACTGATGTAATCAGATCGCTCAAGTAACTCATCCAAAGGCAGCATTTCCACACCATAGTCCTTAAGAAAACCTCGATCAATCTCAACGATATCATTCCCCAACAGCGTCATAGCGAAGGCGTATGCTCGTTTCAACACTGTCTTCCCAATTCGGCCAACTCCAATTACTCCCAATGTGCATTCATGCAATGCCACCGAGGGGATCTTATCCCAGGCACCCGCCTTCATCCTGCCATCCATCCACGGCACCTGGCGCGCAAACGCCAGGATGTAAGCCATCACGCTATCCGCAACCGCTTCGGTGAAGGCATCGGGTGTATTCATGACCTTCACCCCCAGGCGCTTGGCGACAATCTGATCGATCGAATCGATCCCAGTACCCCATTTTGAGATGACTTTCAACCTAGGGGAGAATGCCTCGAGCACCGCTTCTGAGAATCGATCATCCCCAGAAATTACACCATCGATCTCACCAGCATACGCCAGGAGCTCCGCTTCAGATAAACGTTCCACGACATCCGCGATCTCAGTCTCCAAGCCAGCACGCTCGAAAAGAGCTTTAAAGCGCTCATACACAGGGATGAAGTAGGGCGCAGAAATAAGGATACGCATCAGAATAGATTCATCCTCAAATTTCTCGAAATAACCTGACTCTTCAGGACACTTGACAAACCAAGCTTACACCAACACAGATACCTAAGCTTCCGCCTGACGCGCCCTCAGCAGAAATTCCGCCAGTATAAACTCCCACTCGGTATCAATGTCAACCGCCTCCTCCGGGTTAATTTCGAATAAGATCGGGCTCTGCCCGATCCGATTCTGGCGCGCCTTCAATCCCTCACGCGAGAAGATATACATGCATGAATTCTCGATCATCAATGGCTCTAAATCTTGGGTAGGAATGAGTTCGCTGGGATTGTGGTTGACCGGCTCACCCCTCGCAGTCCACAAGCGGGTCTGGAAGGGTGTCACTGAGAAGAGCGAGTCTTGCCTCGGCCATCCATTGAAGAACGCTTGGATGGCTTTTGAGATCGTCTCCGTTCGCAGCAAGGGGTTGGTGCAGTGTGTCTGTAGATAGTAATTCGCTTGTACTTGTTCCACGTCATACAGCAGGATATCGTTCATGGGGACGTCATCAGCCGTCAGGTGTTTCGGTCTGGCGATGATTTCGACTTGTGGGAACGACTGCCGTATGCCTTCGGTGATGATGGGACTATCCGTGTCCACCACTACCTTTGAAACCAGCGTGCATTGCAGCAGCGTTTCAAGAATGTACTCATATAGAATGCGACCAGCAATCGGCCGGTAATTCTTACCCGCAACACGCTGAGAGTGGTGCCTCATTGGAACCAGAGCAACGACCGTTTGTTCAGCTGTTGACGCCATCATGGTCTGTCTCTCTCAAATGTCGGACCGCCGTCGCATAATCGATCGGATCCAGTTCACGTTGGTCCACATGGCTAATTGAACGATCCTGCTCGGGGTAGTAAAAGGCTCGTATGACCTCATCCGTTACGGGACCGGCATGGCGAAAACCGAGATAGGTTCCGAGAAATTGCATCCAACGAAACCAGAGAATACTCCAAGCAACTTGAAAGAAGCGCCGACCAGCGAACGCGCTTTGCAGATCGCTAACAATATTTGAGAAGTATAGACTCAGGAAGTCAAAGAAGCCGAAAGTCTCCTCGGGTCTAATACGTGCCAAGGCGATGGCCTCTCGCTTATACCGATTTAAGACCTGTCGGGGTGATTCGTTATGGACATGGATTACGGCTGCCTGCGCTGAATAAGCCAGGTAATATCCTTGCGCGAGAAGCCAGGTCGCCCAGTCCAAATCTTCTAATCCTGAGAGCGTTTCATCATATTTGCGCATCTCCCACAAGGATCGGCGGATAGCAGCATTGGCATTGTTGCACAGTGGATGTTTTTGCGGAATGGACGACACATCTGGATACATGCGCTTGAACTGTTGATGTTCGCTGTAACGTGAATTACCATCGCCGCGCTGTTTTCCATAAACCAAACCGACCCTTTCATCCAGGAAAGGTTCCACTAAGCGCTCCAACCAGTCAGGGTACAGAGGGAATACATGGGCGCTGGCGAACACTAAGAATTCCCCGCTCGCGGCAGTACAGCCAACGTTGAGAGAACGGCCAAAGGTAAATTCATGGGGATCGATCGAGAGAATCTGAGCTGGGAAGCGAGAGGCAATCGCCACTGTGGCATCGGTTGACCCCGAATCAACCACAATGATCTCGATATCCGTGAGTGTTTGCTCCATTAAGCCCGCAAGCAGCCGACCGATATGGTCTTCTTCGTTATAGGCTCGAATGATGATGGAACAGTCTGGTTTCGTAGTCATGGGAAGTGAGCGTGACTCAACAGATCAATGTATTTTAGATTTTAGCTCGGCTCGTTCGAGAAAGCCGTAGAAACAGTGTCGTTGTTGGCGAGGCACGGGATGATAGGTGATGGCTGGAAAGCGGTTTGATATAGCCATGTTCTATGCAGTCTTGAAATTCCCTACGATGCGCAGGATATCAAATCCCTCTGCATAGGGTCGCTCGGCTAGAGCACCATGCCGGATCGAAGTCGAACGGATGATTTCTGGATCGAAGTAGTATTTCTCACCGTATGTCTTGTACTCCGCCAATGCATCAATCTTCTTTTTAACATCGGCTTCCGTAACCTCAACCAAGAAATGCGGGAAGAAGCCATAGCTGCTCCGCAGGACGTCATAGCCCAATACAGAAACACCACGAAATGTCCGCAGGGCTTCCACCCGGGCGACACCGTGATCTTGATGGATATCAGACTGCGTATGTGTAAATACGATATCCGGCTTAAATTCGCCATTCAAATCGTAGAGAAATTCAAGTATTGCCTGACGATCGCGCGGGAAATTCCTGGTCTCAAAATTCCGCAGGATGATTTGATCTTTTTGAACCCCAAGCACAGACATCGACCGATAGTGTTCTTCGACCAGGTTGATCAGTACTGGATTCTTCTGATTATCGGATAGCGTGACGCAGCGTAGGTCAACGTGACCAACGATATGAGCAATCAGCGCGCCACATCCAAGTTCGATATCATCCGGATGCGCCCCCAGGAAGAGAATACGTTGACCTGAGAAAATCACGTGATCTCCTTTTTCTTATTTGGTGGCCAAGATGCCGCCGACGACCTTAGTCATTACCAATTTACCCTCTTGCTCGTACCTTCTCTTAGCAACCGCATAAATTTGACTCATCACCTTCTCGAAATCATCTTCACCCTTGAACAAGCCCGACCAAAGCTTTCGATCCTCTGATAGTGAGGCGTGAGCATAGCTAATGAAGGGTTCAACCTCATCGAACTCGAGGGGATTCTCAAAGATATGCACTTCGGTTGAGGAGAACCTGCTCTCGATCGCACTGAGAATTTCGCTGGCATAGCGAGAACTGCCTGGCATCGGGGGAATCGGCTGTCCAGTTGCCTCTCGAATGATGTCATAGAAAAGCTGTTTATTCTCGGGCATCGGTCCCGTGGTAAAAAGTCTACCGCCGGATTTCAATACCCTGTGCATTTCTGAGATTGTGAAAGGAATGTCCTCTGCGTAGTAGATGGCGAAGCAGCACGAGGCGAGATCAAACACATCACCATCAAACTCGAATGGTTTGTTGAAATCCAATTTCAAGAGCGTAAAAGGTTCTCCCAAAGAACGATTAAGTTCCTCGGCTTTACCCAGCAACTCATCCGACACATCACCGCCGGTGATCTGTGCGTCTCCATCCAAGCAATTATAGAAAGCTTGGCACTGTTTGCCGGCTCCGCAACCAACATCGAGAATACGGTCTCCCTTCCGGGGCTCGAGTAGCTTCAACATCCACTCGTCAATATCCCGGGCGCCATACTTCTCGTGGATGTCGATCCTCTTCTGTAAATCTTCTGTTGTTTCCTGGTAATTGATCTTCATATCTCAACCTCGACCGGTCCATTATACCGTAGGCACGAATCGTAAGCCTGCGAAATTAAACCGTCACTGCCTAGATTTGATTGAGTATTGAGTCGCCCGCTATCAGCTTACACATCCAGATTCAGCAAGAAGGGTGTGTCATGCAATATGCCGTTCCGTATGGTTTGCAACGAGTTGGAATCTCGCAAACGATCTGTTGAAAATCTTGAAAAGGTGACCATCCCTTGAAGGGACTCATCCGGCTCCAGGAATTCCGACAGGTCCAGGGAGGCTGTGAATAATTCATGGTAAAGAAAGCTGCGCGCGTTCTCTCGAAACGATGGGGGGACCCCGATTTCCTGCGCATCCAAAAAATCCGACAGGTTTTCTTCGTATTTCATCCGTGATTCAGGGAAGAACACCGTTGGAATTTGCGTGAATCTCGCTCGACCCGCGCTGAGAACAGGCACTCCCAGGATTGACGCTTCAAGTCCGATCGATGAATTGTAGATAAGAACGAGTTTCGAATGGTTGATTAATTCGTAGGAACTCACCGGATCGGTCGGCTCAAAGAAGGTGACATTCTCAAATTCCAAAAGCCCTTGCTTTGTAATCCAGTCTTTGACGGACTCTCGACTTCGTTTTCCGGGTCGTTCTTCATCTGGGTGTGCCCTGATGATGAAGAGCGTCTCAGGACGAGTCTGGATGATCGGTTTCAACATTTCCAACCAAGCGAACATATCCGGGAAGAGTGTATTCGCATGAATTTGACTGGTGTCGAAGACCACATTCGTAAAAACAATAACATTCTGTTGAAATTTCTTCATCCGTTCGAGAAGCCAATTTGGGAGATCCACCATATTCGGCCAGAATTGGATGCCGGCCATTGTGAAATCCCCTTGAAATCTCTCAGAAAGATATTGATCCAAGCGTTCATTTTCAGCCGAGGTTAACGGGCCATGTGTTTCGGGATTTACCTGACGGAAAGTTGCATCCCCTTGAGAAAAAAAGGTCGAGTATGGGCTCAATCCCACCTCATGAGTTATGACGGGAATACCTTTATGCTGAGCAACATGG
This sequence comes from Anaerolineales bacterium, assembly GCA_034430395.1. Lineage (GTDB taxonomy): Bacteria > Chloroflexota > Anaerolineae > Anaerolineales > E44-bin32 > E44-bin32. The sequence goes on from DAOUEQ010000018.1 coordinate 5,465, forward strand.
CGGGCAATTGCCTCTGGATAAAAGATCCCATTGAACACAACTAGCGCACGTGGTTTCTGCCAGTCAAGGACTTCGTCAAAGGACGTATACAAGCTGTAGGCGGAGAGGATATATTGCTGGAAAAGCTTCCGTATCGCTTGCGTATCAGGAATTCGGTGGCTCCGTAACGCCCACCTCAGACCAGGCAAACAGAGCTCACCCAGAGGGATGTTCTGATAATCCCAAGCAGCCATCTCGGCAATAGAGAGGGCTTGGAGCATGGACGCGACATTATCGACTGGTTTTTGCTGAAAATTAAGGGGGATCGTCAATTCCTGTGGGAAGAGTCTTTTGCTAAAACGAATGCAGCGGTTGCAAGGCGGTGGAGAACTCAGTTGATCCTGCCGCGTCCCTAAGATGCACTGCTGCATCCCTTGTTGACAGACGAGATGCCGGACCGGTATACCAGCAGCCTGCAGCGCCCAAGAAGATAGTAAGCTGTAGGCGCCATTCAAACTTAGGCGATGAATTCTGGTGGATGCATTAAAAAAAAGAACTGGAGCGCTATGCTGGTCTTTATGCTCATTCAGTTCCCGTAGGTATTCATCAACCCTGTCAATCTGATAATTGAGTTGTCGATCCGCCTTCCATTGTCTAAGATAATGCGAGATTTCAGGTAAATTCAAAGAGAAACCCGCCTCTAGGATTTCACGCGTCTTAACTTCTGCAGAGAAGAGCTTTCGCTGTCATAGACCCGCTTAACCCCATCCCCCAAGCTCATTTCTGTCACACGGATGTATTTAACCAACCGTCGGAATCCCCCCGGCTCTACCGAAGCAGCTTGATCGCTTCCCCACATTGCCCTATCAAGCGTAATATGTCTCTCCACCAAACACGCACCCAGAGAGACGGCAACAACCGTAGGGATCAGACCAACCTCATGACCCGAATAACCGATCGGGCAAGAGTAAGTATCTTTGAGTGTCTGAATCATCCGCAGGTTCAGTTCTTCAGGTTCACACGGGTAAGTGCTCGTGGCATGTGTGATGAGCAGGTCTTCTGTCCCAAGCACATCTACTGCCGCTTGTATCTCTTCCATCGTGGACATGCCCGTCGACAGGATTACAGGTCGTCCCGTTTTGCGAATATGGTGCAGCAAATCATGGTCCGTAAGCGATGCAGAAGGGATTTTGTAGACCACGGGATCGAAGGCTTCAAGAAAGTCCACCGAAGGCTCATCCCATACCGACGCGAACCAAACGATCCCTTTCTCTCGGCAGTACTGATCGATCTCCTGATACGCTGCAGCGTCAAACTCAACTTTCTGCCGGTATTCAAGATACGTGATGTACCCCCATGGCGTCTCCCGTTTCCGCTTTTGTTGATCGGGTGGCACGCATAATTCAGGAGTACGCTTCTGAAATTTCACCGCATCGACGCCGGCTCGGTGAGCGGCGTCGATTAATCTTTTTACGATCTCCAGATCGCCGTTATGGTTGATGCCAATCTCAGCCACCACGTACGTGGGTTGGCCTGGCCCAGCTACAGTCTTGCCAATGCGGAAGTGTTCACCCATTTGTAGAAGACTCCTCTATGTCATTTATCAAGATGTCACACAATTCCCTGACCGCGCCTTGTCCGCCCCGCTTCGTCAGGATGATATCCGCTTGCGCCTTAGCTTCAGGATGGGCGTCCTCTACGACGAGAGCACAAGCCACCTGCGAGAAACATACCACGTCATTAACATCATTCCCAAGGTAGATCGTCTGATTGGGTTCAATTCCTCGAGACTCCATGAGTTCTCGAAGCGCTTTCGCTTTATCCTGGACACCCTGGATCGCTTCGATTCCCAGCTTCCGGCAGCGTGCGGTTACGACAGGGTCAGTCTCTCTCGAAAGCACAACAATTTGGACACCTGCATCTTTCAGTCGAGCCAACCCCCATCCATCGCCGCGGTTGGCTGAAACGAGCTCACGGCCATCAGCGTCAACCCAGACACGGTTATCCGTCATGACGCCATCGAAATCAAAAACGACCAGGTCCACCTTTTTCGGTAATGCTCTAACCTTGCGCCCTGGTCTGATCAGGGGCAGATCACTATGCCCCAAGATCCACTCCGCATGTTGATGATCTTTTGCAGTATCAATATCAATCGCGTACCGGGGGTCCATGATCAGGGGAAGGATGGTGTCGCCGCTCATGCTTCCTTTCTCGAGGATCGTTGAAGCCCTGATTACATCGACATGCCCCGTCTGCCAATAAGATTGGGGGAGTTTCTGGCGAGGCATGTTATAGGGCTCCTCAAACTCTCCAACTATAAGCGGCAACAAATGACCTTCAGGATCAATCCTCCACATTTTATAAGGGTTCTGCCCGGAGGGAATGACTCCACGGATGGAATCGCTATCGTTGTTTTCCAGTAGGATTCCAATCGCGCTATCGACGCAATCAGGCGGCCTAAGCGGTGACGTCGGTCGCAATTGGACGACAATCTCGGGATAATACGATTCGTTCTCGGCCAACCATTCGAGGGCGTTTTTGAAAACCGGCAAGTCTAGAGTATCGTCTTGAGCGAGTGCTTCTGGACGCTTGAAGGGGACTTCTGCTCCATACGAGCGGCTGATCTCGGCGATTTCTTCGTCGTCGGTGGAGACGATCACGCGGCTAACACCCTGTGCCTGGAGACCTGCCGCGATGCTGTACGCAATGAGTGGATAGCCAGCAAGCGGCTGGATATTCTTACGAGGGACCGTCTTTGACCCACCACGAGCAGGGATGATGGCGAGGATATCGGGTTGGGTTACCACGCTGTCCACCCCCCATCGACGACGAGATTCGCTCCCGTCATATACGATGATGCGTCCGAGGCTAAGAAAAGAAGCGCTCCGTTCAATTCATCCCTTCGCGCCATCCTCCCCAATACCGTTCGGGCGGCGTACTTCTCGGCAAATTCGTCATCATGGTCGTTGAAAACCCCGCCCGGTGTGAGCGCGTTGACGCGAATATTTTTTCCGGCATAGTATGTCGCTAAGTAGCGCGTGAAACCCAATACACCAGCCTTCGTGACCGAGTAATAGACGGGTTTGAATTGAGATGGATGACCTTCACGCTCGTAGAGCCTCTGGTCAGGTCCCACTAAGCCATACGTTGAGCAAATATTGATGATCACCCCGCTGTCTTGCGCCAGCATGGGGCGCACCGCTGCTTGTGTGACGAGGAACATGCCGGTTAGATTTACATCCAGAGCCCGGTGCCAAGCCTCGAGTGGGTAATCCTCAAAAGCATTGGATGCCTGCTCATGATGATCTGGGTCAAATTTAGGATCCAATGCAGCGCTGTTGACGAGAACATTTAGTCCTCCGTACTCTCGCTGCACAGATTCGATTAATTTATCTATACTGGCTGGATCCGTGATGTCTACTCGGGCGGGGAATGCGATAAGACCCTCACTTTGGATCTCCCCTGCAATCAGCGTTGCACCTTCTTCGTTGATATCAGCTACAACCACCGACGCGCCCGCGTTTGCAAGGATTCGACAGAACTCAGAGCCGAGCAATCCGGCTGCCCCGGTTACGACAGCAACTCGATCTGTCAATTGAAAGGAGCTAGAGAATTTGGACATCTATCCCTCTTTA
>DAOUEQ010000019.1:0-44524 GCA_034430395.1 Anaerolineales bacterium
TTCCCCAACCAGGTATAGACTGGGTATCCGGGGGAGTGAGCCAGGCTGAGCAGGTAGGGGACAGTGGCCAACTCGTTGCCGTCCGGGCTCAAGTACGAAAGACTCGGCGTCAATGTCTGTACGTAAACGAACAGCGCCAGCGCAGTGAGCGCGAGTGTAAGCCAATAATCTATGCGTTCAAGGTGACGTTTTTTCTCTTCCATCGTTCTCAATAGTATGCGAACAAGGTTACCTAAAAGCCAAACGGATGCAATGGCGATGTAAAACTGGAATATAAAACCGGGCTGCGCAGCTAAAGCGGCGCGGATGAGCAACCTGTCTTGCTATGATAAAATCTCCTGTTACACAAGCTATCAAGGAGGTGTGCGGGAAGGATTCGGGCGAAGAGAATCCATCAGGCTGTAAACCGACCCTAGACGATTCCAAGCTTAAAAGTAAATGGATCCAAACGAGGACAATGATGGTTGCAATTGTTGACCGCACTGTGCTCCAACCTGAGGTCAACCGCCGATAGTGGACTTATTCGTCAGCAAACAACCATGGATAATAAACTTCTACTCGAAAGTTATTCGAACGTTTTCTTCGATCTAGATGGTACGCTACGCCATAGCGACCCACCGGTAAGGGACGTGTTTTACCAATTCGCGGCTGATCTTGGCCTTGAGGTCGAGCCAGAGCAGCGCATCGAGGCGGAGCGTTGGGTGAACATGTATTGGGCGGATTCAAAGGAGCTGTTAGAAGATTTAGAACGTTTTGGACCCTGGAGGGATAACCGCGACTTCTGGGTAAACCACGCCCGCCGACAATTTATTCAGTTAGGCACAGAGGAAGCACTTGCCGAGGAGCTTGCGCTTGCCGTGACGTTGAAAATATGGGAGACCTATGAATCTGAGGACTGTGTCCCTGATGATGTCATCCCCACGCTTACAGGTTTGCGAGATGCAGGATTTAAGCTCGGACTGGTCTCGAATCGCAACGACCCCTTGGATGAAATCGTTGAGAGTCTGGGCTTGACAAATATGTTCGATTTGATGCTGGCTGCTGGTGAGGTGGGATGGTATAAGCCCGATCCGCGTCTGCTCCTGTTTGCTGCGGAAAGACTCGGCGTCGAGCCAGGCGATACGCTCTACTTGGGTGACAACTACCATGCTGATGTTCTCGGGGCTTCAGCGGCGGGGATGACACCTGTTTTGCTCGATCCGCGCGGGCTGTATCCTGAAGCCGAATGTTGGGTTGTCCCCAGCGTAGGCGCTTTCGGGCAGGAACTGCTGCGTTCGGATGGCTCGGAAGCGCGCGGCTTGCGGAGGCGAGACCCCGACGCATCTTCGTAGATCACCAGATGGTTTGCCGTAGGGAGGTCGCAGATTGACTCTGCCCTGCGGATTGACTATACTGGATGCGCGTAAATATATACCAGGGAGGGACTGCCGCCATGAGCGGAGTCGCAGGACAATTAAATAATCACCGGCATTAGGCACTTGGGCGCGCCCGTGTGCCTTTTTTGTTTAACTTTGAGATTCAAGAGGAGGCAAAATGGACTATGGCATGATCGGGAAGATTGAGAAGGCAAAGCACTACGCGGAAGAACGCGAACGTATTGTTTTCGAGAATTTTCATGTGACTTTCGATGGGGAAAATAACTCGCATACAGTGGAGTTTATCGACGGCGTATGGCGTTGTGATTGCGATTTCTTCATCACGCGCGGTCTGTGCAGTCATACGATGGCATTGGAGCGCATTCTAGACGGGATGTTGTCCATCACCATGGAAGCGGTCTGAAGGTTCTGGTATATCTGCGGGCGAGCGCAAGCGTTTGCTATGCTTGCGCTCGTTTTTATTTCGGGTAGGATATTGAGCGAGGAGGTGTCGCGGGGTAAATTTGACCCCGCGATTCTCATGAATGGCAGCTGTGAAAAGCCGCTTATTATGGATGAGAAGCAGCGGCTTCGATCAGATGTGTACGTTGACACCTTTGCGAATCACTTGAGACAATCGTCGGTGCGTTGAGGAGGCCTTTTGAAACGCTGGCAATTCTGGTTGGGTGTAGCAATAAGCTTCGTGTTTGTATGGCTTGCACTGCGTGGACTGAATCTACCTGCCTTCTGGGAAGCTCTGCGTGATGCGAACTACTGGTGGCTGCTTCCCGGGGTGGGTGTGTATTTCCTCGGTGTTTGGGCGCGCGCCTGGCGCTGGCATTACCTGCTGCGACCTTTGAAGTCCATTCCGACCAGGACGATGTTTCCCATTGTGGCGATCGGGTATATGGGGAACAACATCTACCCTGCGCGCGCTGGCGAGCTATTGCGTGCATACGTTCTGCGCCGTAAGGAGCAGGTGCCGATCTCGGCCTCACTGGCGACGATCATCGTCGAACGTGCGTTTGACGGGATCGTGATGCTCTCTTTTGTATTCATCAATCTGCCGGAACTCACCAACCTGACTGCCGATTCTGGGTTCGCCGGGAGCATCCGGGCACTCGCGCTCGTCGGCGCGGCTGTCTTTTTGGGCGCAGTGCTCGTTTTCCTGCTCATGGCGGCTTTCACGGAGCAGTCGAAGCGCGTGATCTCATGGTTCACCGATCGATTAGTGCCTGAGCGCTTTCGTGATAATGTTGACGCCGTTAGCGCTCGATTTCTGGAAGGTCTAGCATCCCTTCGCTCACCAGGTGATGTGGTGATGGTGTTCTTGACATCGGTTGTGATCTGGCTCTTCGAGACCGGGAAATATTGGTTTGTGATGCACGCTTTCCCCTTTGAGGTCAACTTCTTCGCCCTCATGCTTATGAATGGCATCGTAAATCTGGCGACGACGATCCCCTCTGCGCCGGGCTACATAGGGACATTCGACGCGCCTGGTATTGCCGTGCTGGAAGCCTATCGCGTCCCGAACGCTTTAGCGGCGGGTTATACGCTTGTCCTTCACGCCGCGTTATGGCTGCCGATCACCCTGCTCGGCGCCTATTACATGGCGCGCGAAAGCCTCTCTTGGTCGCAGGTTCAGGCTGAGATAGCGGAGGATTCGTCATGAAAGCAGCAATCGTTGGAGCAGGTATAGGCGGCTTGGTTGCAGCGTACGACCTGGCCCGAGACGGGGCAGAGGTCGTCATTCTGGAGGAGGCAGACTACGTCGGCGGGCTTTCATCCGGATTTAAGGACCCACACTGGGAATGGACCGTCGAGCGGTTCTACCATCATTGGTTCGCTTCCGATACGCATATGCTTGGGTTGATCGAGGAATTGGGTTGGAGTGATAAAGTGCTCTTTCCCCGGCCGTTCACCGCAGTTTATTTCGATGAGTCGTTCTACCCGTTAGACTCGGCAACGGCGGTGCTCCGTTTTCGAGGGCTCCCGGTCATCGACCGTCTGCGCCTTGGTATGGGTATCGCATATTTGCGTTATGTTGCCCGCTGGGAGTCGTTGGAGAAGTACACTGCGCACGATTGGCTTCAACGCTGGGTGGGCAAGCGCGCTTACCAGATCCTGTGGGAGCCGCTTCTGATTGGCAAGTTCGGCAAATACTACAAAGAAGTCAACATGGCCTGGTTCTGGGCTAGAGTGAAGGCTCGCACGCCGAGCTTGGGGACGTTTGAGGGTGGGTTCCAGGCATTCATGGACGCATTCGCGGATCGATTGCGTGAGATGGGGGTTGAAATCCGTTTTCAGACGCCGGTCGAGCGTATTGAACCTTCGCCGGCGGGCGGTCTAATTGTACGAACTAAGGAAGAGACGCTGGAAGTTGATCGTTGTTTGGTGACTACGTCCCCGGCCCAGTTGGCCGAGATGGCACCAGCCTTACCCAAAGATTATCTAGGGCAGCTTCTGGAGCTGAAATCGATGGGCGCCGTGGTGATGATCCTGGCTCTAAAGCATCGGCTTTCCGAGGCGGGGATCTACTGGCACAATATGTCGAAGGAGGCGGGGTTTCCCTTCCTCTCTCTCGTCGAGCACACGAATTTCCTCAGCCCCGAATTCTTCGGCGGTGAACATATTGTGTATGTTGGCGATTATCTCGATGTAGACCATGAGTATTTCCGACTCACGAAGGATCAACTGCTTGAACGTTTCGTGCCTTCCCTCGCCCGCATGAACCCCAACTTCACCACAGACTGGATACGCGAGACATGGCTCTTCCGCTCCAGATATGCTCAGCCGGTCCCGCCATTAAATCACTCCTCAGCCATACCCGATATCCACACACCGCTCCCGGGACTATGGTTCGCCAGCATGAGTCAGGTTTATCCCTGGGATCGGGGTACAAACTTCGCGGTTGAGATCGCTCGGCGGGCTGTGCGGGGGATGATTTCGGAAGATATCTAGCGGGCTTGTTCAATATCTCCCCTTTAATTGCTTAACTCCTCGCGGCATCCTCATTCTGATGAGCAAAGCGACGAGTACTATCCCCCAAGGACAGTGTTCTTCTAGCGTTGCCGAGATTCCTCACTCTCTTCGGTCGCCCAGGATGGCATACATGAGAGATGCTTGCCATAGCATTCTACAAACTTATGAAATTTATGATCCAGCGTGCAACCGCCATGGCATCGGGCGTTCCTTTATTGAGAGAATCGAGCGCATCGCTATATATTTTTGAACCAACCTGCTTTTTGAGTCGTTCGATAATCTGGATCATTAGACCGCTCGAGATCTCGGGGTGCCCTTGAATGCCGAGCACCTGATCCCCTATGCAGTAGATAGCATTCGGACAGAACTCACTGCCACCAAGGAGCTCTGCTCCAGCAGGCAGCGCTGTCACCTGATCTTGGTGCGAAAAATAGAGAGCACATCGATTGAGAGCAGGATCCATCCATGACTTCTGTGTCGTGATAGCGAACTCTCGAAAGCCCAACCCCCAACCTTTCTCAGATTTGGAGGCAGATCCGCCAAGGGCGTGGGCGATGAGTTGATGACCGAAACAAATTCCCACAAGTTTTCTGCGACCGAGTTTACAGTTCCTGATAAACTCTGATAGGTCAGCAATCCAGGGATCGGGGTCGTACACACCTTTTTTGCTCCCGGGAACGATGAAGGCATCGAAAGCCCCGGGGGATTCTGGATATTTCCCCTTGGTAATTTCGAATACCTGGCACTCGAACGGGGCGTTCACAGCCCTGAAAAAGGAGCTAAAGAGGTCTGGCTCCGTTTCCTTTGCGTGCAGGATTCCTACCTTCATGAAGTGCTCCGTGTCTTCTTTTGTGAGTTTTATCATGGCCCCGAATAGCTATGATACCTGGGAAAGGTGGTTAACGCCTGGGCTCCCCTCGCTGAGCGAATACGGGGAGAGCATCTGCACCATCGAACTCACAACAATTCGAGTGGGCCCGCTGATTTTCAGTGCAACAGTTCAATCGGGTGTATGCCCTTGTTAATCGGTCTTTTTGCTTTCGTCCAACAATTCTATTGCTGATCCGCTAACACCCTCATCACTTGAGATTCGAATGGCGGTCCCTTAGCTCCCTTTGAGTCGATTCGCATATCTCCCATGAAATTTAGCGACCTTCGGGTTGATAACAGCCTGACAGTAGCCCTGGTTTGGGTTGTTGCGGAAGTAATTCTGGTGGTATGCCTCCGCCGGGAAATACATCGAGATTGGGGTGATTTCGGTCACGATAGGTGCATCCCAGACAGCATCGGCTTCCATTTGTCGAATTAAGTCTTCTGCGGTTTGTCTTTGCTCTTCATTGTGATAGAAAATCGCGGATCGATACTGTGGTCCGACATCTGCACCCTGTCGATTTGGCGTAGTCGGGTCATGGACGCTGAAGAACACCTCCAAGATCGTACTGAAGGAGATAAGCTCAGAATCAAATGAAATCTGAACGACTTCGGCGTGACCGGTTATCCCGGAGCAGACATCCTGGTAGGAGGGGTTGGGGACGGTTCCGCCAGCGTATCCCGCTTCGACTGAATTAACGCCGACCAGTTCATCGAAGATGGGATCAAGGCACCAAAAGCATCCACCTCCGAGGGTAGTGACGGATAGCGCTTTCGGTAGAAGCTGGTTGTTACCTTGTTTTTTGGTCATGTAAACCTTCACTTATCCTTTGTTCTTCCTGGTGACGATGAATAAAGCGCAGGGAATGATTATACCTACTGGTTATTAAGGGTCTGTTAATGCCATTTACGAATTTTTTTGAGCGAGTTGCTGGAGTGGGTGACTGATATGCCGAGCTCGATTTGTTCGAAGGGAATCTCGCCAGCAACGATATTTCACTTGATCTCTCAAGCGTTATTTCAGAGGCAGGGTATTCGTGAAATTAATCCCCCGTTTAACCCAAGTATGAAGGTCACTCTCTAGGATGAGCCATGGAGGATCGATGACGACCCAGCCTCTCATCGGACGACCTGTCATGTCGAAGACCCGGGTGTTTGGCTCATTGAGTGAAGATTCGTGCTTGTCGGGTCCGACATGCACGATTAAATTATCGTTGATCACGCCGCAAGCCATATTGCCATGCAGCATGAAACCGATACCGCCGAACATCTCTTTTGCGACCCAACCGGTTTGCCCCGCGATCGTTTTCTGCACTCGTTCTGCTAGGGCTTGATCGTATGCCATCGTTTCCTCCTCAGGGGAAGAAGGCTTTCAAGAAAGGGATTAAAGATCACAACCTGGCTGTGAGGCCCTCGTAAACTGTGCAGTTTTTCTGAGAAGCCTAAGCGTCACATTTCCCTGTGGAGGTCGCGAACATCGAATTTTTACATCGAAGGCCGTGGATTATGAAGGCAGTACCTTTTCCGGAGATCGCCGAAAGTCATTGGATCTGCGATGCGGGCCTATGTGACAAATATCACAATAAAAAAGGACAACATACTCTGCAAATACGCCACCGTTCGCGGTTTAATGTTAGGCATATACTCTTATGCGCATATCCGAATATAAGAATATGACCGAGCAAACACCTTCCTTGAGCGAGGAACTCTCACAGCTGCACGCAGATTTCTGCCATGCATTGGCGGATCAAAGGCGGTTATTGTTGATTTATGCCCTTGCGAAAAAATCGAGGACTGTGAAAGAGTTGACGGAGGAACTGGGCGTCAGCCAACCTTCGATTTCCCGCCACTTGAAGATTTTGCGTGAACGAGGGTTAGTACGAGGTAAAAGAGATGGTGCGTCGATGGTATATCGATTGGCCGATCATCGGTTGATTGAAGCCCTGGACATCCTGCGTCAGGTTATGCGCGATCAATTGCAGCACCGCGCAAACGTCAGCCATTCCGGTGCTGTTGAAGATTAATCCTGGTCGAGGATAGCCCGCTATTCGCCATGGAAGAAGAATCGGAAACGAGATAGAACACCAGTCTTAAGGACAGATCATGAAGGATTTCAAGTATATCTGGGTTGTCGGGCTTTTTTTCACCTTGGCGCTGATTATTGTGCCTATTGTTATCTTCATCCCAGGGGATGAAGTGTCTGCTGAGGACCCTTGGGATAGTGTGCCCGTGCACGCACCGCATACTGATCACTCTGATCTGATGCAAGGTGTTTACGAGACTGGCTCCGACGTCACCCGTGCTTGTCTTGAGTGCCATGAAGACGCGGCCTGGCAAATCATGCAGACTGTTCATTGGACTTGGGAGAGCGAGCCGTACGAGATTGAAGGGCGCGATGAACCGGTGACGATCGGGAAAAAGACGTCACTGAATAACTTTTGCATCGGGATCCAGTCCAACTGGCCTGGATGTACTTCATGTCATGCGGGTTATGGTTGGGAGGATGCGGATTTTGATTTCTCAAACGCGGAGAATGTGGACTGCCTGGTATGCCACGACAATAGTGGTCTCTATGTAAAGGGAAATGCTGGCTACCCGGTTGAAGGCGTTGATCTGGAAGCAGTCGCTCAAGGGGTAGGCGCGCCAAACCGCGACAACTGCGGCAGCTGTCATTTTGTTGGCGGCGGAGGGAACGGCGTGAAGCATGGCGATCTCGACGCACATCTTTCGCACCCCCCCGAAAGCGTGGACGTGCATATGGGGCGTCATGACTTCCTTTGCATCGATTGCCATCAAGCCACAGATCATGTGATCCGCGGTCGATCGATTTCAGTGAGCCTGGACTTCGAGAACCAAGCCTACTGTACGGATTGTCACGCAGAAGATTTGCATGAAGATGAGCGGCTTAATGCGCACGTCTCGGCGGTTGCATGCCAGACCTGTCATATTCCAGAGGGAGCTGTGAAGGATCCTACAAAGATGCTCTGGGATTGGTCAGCGGCAGGGCAGGATATTGAAGAGGATGAGCACACGTATCTAAAGATAAAGGGAGCCTTCGTATACGAAAGCGATTTCACGCCAGAGTATTACTGGTATGCCGGCATCCGTGATCGCTATCTCCTTGGTGATACCATTGACCCGAGCATCTCGACCAATATGAATCCCCCGGACGGAGACATCGGCAACCCAGACGCATTGATCTTCCCCTTCAAAGTCCATCGCGCCAAACAACCGTACGACACGGTCTATAACTACCTCCTGCAGCCGAAAACGGTTGGCGAGGGCGGTTACTGGACTGAATTCGACTGGGAGCAAGCCTTACAGCTTGGGTCTGAAGTCGTCGGCATGGAATTCAGTGGGGAGTATGACTTTGCCGATACGGAGATGTATTGGCCGATATCACATATGGTCGCGCCTGCTGGTCGTGCACTTAATTGCGCAGATTGCCACGCTGAAGGTGGACGTTTGGATTGGCTCGCTTTGGGTTATGACGGTGACCCGATCGAGTGGGGCAACCGCTTCCAGGAGGGGCTTGTATCCGAGTGAGGGATGTCGACACGATGCAACGGATTACAAATTACCTAAAGTCGAAACCATGGATCAACATAGCCAGTATTTCCCTACTGGTGATTCTTGTGATGGGAGGAGTCGTTGTGGGACGAGCTGCGGCGGCACGAGCAGCAGGTCCAGCACCAGTGCAAGCGTCCCCCATCCACCCCACTTTCCCGCTCTTGGATGACCAGGGTGAGAATGTGCTCGATTCTGGGGGTGCCGTGTCGACGATGAATACGTGCGGCGCTTGTCACGATACTGACTTCATCGAGGGGCACAGCTTCCACGCCAAAGCGGGCTTAGATGACTTCAACGCACCTGGCGAAGCCCCTAATTCACGCCCTTGGGATCTGAGCCCCGGAATTTTCGGTAAGTGGACACCGTTTTTTTATCGCTATCTCTCTCCGGAAAGCGATGAACGTTTGGACCTTGGAACCGCATCATGGATTATGTCTCTAGGAGAGCGTCACGTTGGTGGCGGTCCAGCAGTTTATAGCCGCGATGGTGAACGTCTGGACCAGATCGAGGTAAGACCGGGTGATCCGGAGACACAGGTATTAGATATGGAGACGGGGGAAGTTGTCCCCTGGGATTGGCAAGAATCCGGTGTTGTTGAGATGAACTGCTTCCTGTGCCATACATCGGAACCGAATAACGAGGCGCGTGTTGAGGCGTTAAAGCAGGGAAGCTTCAAGTGGGCGAACACGGCAACGCTCTTGGATAGTGGCATAGTCCAGAGTATCAGCGACCGCTATGTTTGGTCTCCAGGGGCATTCGACGATGATGGCAACCTCCGCTCCGAGTATGTGAAGATTCAGGATCCGCAAAATGAAAACTGCGGCTTATGTCATGGTCTGGTTCACGACGATCTCTCAGGACCACTCACCGTTGTTGGTTGTTCCCCGCAGCGATTCCGGACTGTTACGACTGGTCAGATCATCTCCTCTCAGCGTCTTTCAGATACGGGGATGAACCTGGCCAATAAGGATGAACTATCGCGAACCTGGGACATCCACGCCGAACGGTTGCTGGATTGTACAGACTGCCACTTCTCACTCAATGACCCCGTTTACTTTCGTGAAGACGAATCGACTCAACCCGAACATTTATCCTTCGACCCTCGGCGTCTTGAACTTGGCGAGTACCTCTACCAACCGCTGCATCAGTTCGCCCGGGGGGAAAGCGCGCAGAGCACGGTGGCTCCGGGTTTAAAAGACACCATGAGGCGTTGTGAGTCATGCCATACGATCGAATCCTCTCATGAGTGGCTACCGTATCAAGAACGACATATTAAAGCGTTGAGCTGTGAGACCTGCCATATCCCTCAAATGTATTCCAATGCTTTGAAGCAACAGGATTGGACTGTATTGACGCTAGATAGCGAACCAAGTGGACAATGCCGAGGGGTGCTGGGAGATGTGCAATCTACTGCCGCGCTGGTCGTCGGTTTTGAGCCAGTATGGCTTCCGCGCATGAATGTCGATGGTCAAGAGGAAATTGCACCCTTCAATATGGTCTCTTCCTGGTTCTGGGTGTCCGAGAATCCCGAGCGACCTGTTCGATTGATCGACTTGGAAGCCGCATGGTTCGATGAGAACGACTATCACGCGGACATCCTTAGACTCTTTGATCAAGATGGAGATGGCGAGCTCGGCAGGGAGGAGCTAGTCATCGATTCCGCTGAGAAGGAAACTTTGATTGCAGGACGACTGGAAGATCTTGGTTTAGAGAATCCACATATAAAGGGCGAAATCCAGCCGTACAGCATCAACCACACGGTAACCACAGGCGAGTGGGTCATAAAAGACTGTCAGGTGTGTCATAGCGACACCTCGCGCGTCACACAACCTTTCCTGCTTGCTGCATATATGCCGGGCGGCGTAATGCCGGAATTTGTGGCAGACAGCAATACTGTCTTTAACGGCGACCTCTATACCGAGGAAAGTGGAGAACTCTTCTACCAACCGAGCACAGAGGAACAGGGGCTATATGTATTGGGTCTCGACAACTCTATCTGGGCGGACAGACTTGGTGGATTCGCCTTCCTCGGCGTGCTCCTTGGCATCGCAATTCATGGTGGTGTGCGGGTTATCGATTCAATGCGCAAACCGAGACCGAAACCTGAGGTCAAAAGCGTCTATATGTACGGTGTTTACGAGAGGCTTTGGCACTGGTTGCAGACGGTCGTTATCGTAGCATTACTTGCCACGGGCTTGATTATCCATAAGCCGGATATCTTTGGGATATTTAGTTTTCGATACGTCGTACTCGTGCATAACGTATTGGCGGCTATCCTGCTGGTAAATGCTGTGCTCGCTCTCTTCTACCACGTTACGAGTGGAGAGATTCGCCAATTTATTCCCCGGCCGAGAGGATTTTTCGACCAGGCTATAACACAGGCTACCTACTATTTACGAGGGGTCTTCCGCAGAGAGAGGCACCCATTCGAAAAAAAACCTCAGAAGAAGCTAAACCCACTGCAGCAAATAACGTACTTTGGGATTCTCAATGTCCTTTTACCCCTCCAGGGTCTTACGGGGATCTTGATATGGGGGGCGCAGCGATGGCCGAGGATCGTTTCAGGCCTGGGTGGTCTGCCCTTCCTGGGAACGATTCATAGCCTCTCAGCTTGGCTCTTTGCGGCCTTTATTGTTTTGCACGTCTATCTGACGACGACCGGCTCCACCCCTCTCGCAGACATCAAGGCGATGATCATGGGCTGGGAGGAGATTGAAGTACATGAGCCAGAAGAGGAGGAAGCCAGCTTATGACGGAATCGACAGGGACACAGGGAAAACGCAGTTTCACACTGCGCACACTCTTTCGTCGGCGCGAGTCCAAACCGTATGTTGATCCCTATCTCGCAGGAGCTTTACTGGGGCTCGTAATGTTTAGTTCGTTCTTCTTAACGGGAAACGGGCTTGGCGCCTCAGGGGGCTTGAACCGTGTACTTGTTTTCTTCGAAAACCTGGTTGCACCTGGGCATGTCGATCGAACCAGGTACCTGCTGACGATGGCCGGTGGAGACAGGAACCCGCTTGATAGCTGGATCGTTTTCGTCGCCGTGGGAGTGGTCTTGGGTGGTTTTATCTCCGGCTGGATTAATGGCAGGGTTCGGGTTGAGACCGGGAAAGGTCCGCGCATCTCCAAGCGGACGCGCTGGCTGACGGCATTTATCGGTGGTGCAGTTATGGGCTATGGGGCGCGATTTGCCCGAGGCTGCACTTCCGGCCAGGCGCTATCAGGTGGCGCAACGCTGGCTGCAGGCAGCTGGGCGTTGATGTTTGCGATTTTTGGGGGCGGGTATGCGCTGGCGTATTTCGTCCGTAAATTATGGACGTAGGCAGAGGAGATATTCTATGGCACCTTTCCCGCTTGTAATAACAGAGGTCCTCGGCAAGTACGGCGCGTATCTTCTCTTTTTACTGATAGGTTTTGCATTTGGCTATGTGCTTGAAGTTGCCGGTTTCGGTAACTCACGCAAACTAGCGGCGCAGTTCTACCTGTCCGAGATGACGGTACTCAAAGTGATGTTCACCGCCATCGTCGTAGCGATGGTATTGATCTTCGCTGCTTCGGCGCTGGGTTTGCTGGATATTAACCTGCTCTGGATCAACCCAACTTACTTGTGGCCTGGAATCATTGGCGGGTTGATCATGGGCTTCGGTTTCATCATCGGGGGCTTCTGCCCAGGCACTTCGCTCGTTGCCATGGCGACCATGAAAATCGATGGGTTGTTCTTTGTCTTGGGCGCCGCCTTTGGCATTTTCCTATTCGGCGAAACGGTTGATTGGTTCTACATATTCTGGAATTCCTCCTATTATGGACGGCTTATGCTGCCCGAGTGGCTGGGCCTGGACACAGGTGTGGTTGTCCTTGGGGTCGTGCTCATGGCGCTGTTTATGTTCTGGGGCGGAGAACAGTTGGAACGGATTTTTGGTAAGCGTGACCTCTCGAAGGCACCAAAAGCTCGATATGCTGGTGCAGCGCTACTCGTCGCTGGTGCGGTCGCAGTACTTCTTATCGGCCAACCGACGACACTTGACCGATGGTTGAAGATTGCTCCTGAGAAAGAGACGCTCTTGATAGACCGCTCAGTGCAGATTGAGCCAGGGGAGCTTCTCCACATCATGCACGATCATGATCTCAACCTGGTAATGTTGGATATACGCGAGGAGCCGGACTACAACCTTTTCCATATGGCGGATGCACGACGTGCATCTGTTGATGAACTTAACTTGCTTGTGTCAGAACTTCATCTGGAGCCGCCAGAGACTGTCTTTGTGTTGATGAGCAACGATGAAATCGAAGCGACAGAGGCGTGGAAGGTTTTGGTTGCCGAGAGTGTCCCGAATGTATACATACTGGAGGGGGGAATAAACGGCTGGTTGGATATTTTCGCGAAAGAGGAAATTGGAATCCGACCACTTCAAGGCGCTCGTGAGGGAGAATTGCGTTACGAGTTTGCCTCGGCTTTGGGCGCAGCATATCAAGTCGCCGATCCGGAATTCCACGAGTTCGAGCTGGAATTTACGCCGAAGATCCAGTTGGAGTTGAAACGCGCTCCGAGCGGAGGAGGGTGTGGTTAGATAACAACGGCGTCACTGTCTCGAATTTCCATAGGCAATCATCTTCCCGGTCTTGTCATCAGCATGGCCGGGAAGCGTTCGTTCAGGCCACATCTGGCAAATGAACGGCGATCCTGCAAACCTCACCACCGCTTAAGACGGATTCAAGTACTTCCACCTCGACGGGGCGCTGCAGGATTTTCTCCCAGATGCCCTGATAAAATCCGGCGCCACAATAACAATAGGTGGACGAGATCATCAAGTTGTCTTTGACGGCCTCGCGCACTCGTGGGCAATGGCAATAATATTGCCGTCGTATCTCCGGGTTGGTTTCGTTCATGTATTCGATAAGGTGACCGCTTTTTGGGATCTTCGTTGCGACGATTGTATTCCCCCGCTTTACCCCGGCAGAGCCCCAACCCCGGCCTACGATCTCGGCGATCATATCTTCGCTCACTTGCATCGTGTTCTTTAAGAATGATTCAAACTGCTCCTGAAGCATGCCATGGACCTGATCGAGGTCCTTGGTTGTCGCATAGACAGCTTTGATTTCCTGCAAGTTCGCTTTTGGATAATGGCAGGCGCAAGCGGAAAGAATGGAGCGACATGCACTTTCATCTACCAGCGAATTCAACCGTTCCATCGCTTGCTGGGTCCATTCGATGACTTCCAGACGGATTGATTCAGATGATAAGGCTTCGCCGTCTTGGATTACGCTATCACGAATCTCCTCCCCGACCGCCTCGTCCAAATTGGTCCGGAATTTTTCCATCCATGCTCGATCGAAGTCAGATGCTTCTGTCATATAGTGCTCCTATGAATTCTAGTTATGTGCCTTCGTTCTTGTCTGCCCGAGGTCGACGATGCGACCGCTGAAAACCCTGACCTCATGCGTTCGGTGGTCTCTCGATTCAAATCCTATTGTTCAAAACCCCCAGTCCAATTCTCTCTGTCTACGTTGGTGCGTGCAAATCCCCCTGGAGGTTTAAATGCGGGTCAACGTACTCAAGTAGTGCTGCCGCCATCGGGGATTTAACCTGAAGCAGTCTGTGCATGAACCCATTGTCGCCCTCGCGTGGGCGGGCGAGACTCTTCCTATGTGAACCAAGGGTTCTTCCGAGAGGTAAATCAATGAGATGCAACTGGGGAATTGGTGAGCTTCTCCAAGTGAAGATTGGCCGAGCAGGGCGCATTGAGTTTGTTGCTGCGTTGGCGGAGGGCGAATGAGACGAACTTACCAGCCGACCTTATGGACGAAGTGCTGCTCGAGCGTCTGGGCGCGACGGGAAGAACCGTCATTCTTCTTACGATGTCGTTGGCGCGCTAAGACGACAGGGATTTGAAATTCGGAATCGGTTGCGTAGACTGGATGGGAATGGGAGGATCAGGCGCGCAGTTCAACCACATCGCCGTCGTGTAGGACGTAATCACGCCCAACCATTTGTCCGTCAAAGTCTGCGCTTCCCCAGACACGGGAAGTCTTGAGATCACTGGCGATTTCCTGGTGGACTTGAGCGGCGAATTCCTCGATGGTGGCTCCTCGCCGCATGACAAAAGGTGAGTTGAGATCAGGTTCCCTCCCCGGGGCTTGAGAGTAGACGCGGATGATCTCCAATAAATCGAACACCGCCCATTTGAATTGTTCGACATTGTGACCGGTCGTCGCTGAGATCGATACGGTGTGCCAGGCGTCGTCGAGAAGTTCTGTGAAGACCCTGTAATCCTCATCCAGGTTTTCATCATCTACTTTATTCACAAGGATCAGGAAAGGAAGGAATGTGTGGCGTCGATCTTGGGGGAAATCATCCTTGTGGTGTAGAGGGATGATCCTATGGCTTTCCAGAAAGGCGACTGTCTCTTCGAGTTGATCGAAGGGGGATGCCTGGATATCAATGGTGAGGAGCAAGAGATCGGCGCGGCGGATCATATCAACGAGGTCAGGCTCAACGAAATCGCGGTTGAGCGGAGGCGAATCGATTAACTGGACCTGGACATTCTCGATCAGCATCATGCCCGGGGTGGGATTCCAAGTCGAGAATGGATATTCGGCCACCTCGGGCTGAGCGTTCGTCAGCGCTGCAACCAGAGATGATTTGCCAGTGTTGGCGGGGCCAACAATGACGGCTTGTCCCGCGCCCTCTTTTTTGATATTGAAGGCAGAAACCTGACGGCTCCCGGCTTTCCCCTTTTGCTGTGAATCTTTAAATTTGGAGAGTTTCCTGCGCAGGTCCGCGCGGAGATGATCCGTCCCTTTGTGTTTTGGGATAGTACCGATCAGCTCTTCGAGCGTTTCGATCTTCTCTTCGGTTGTGGTCGCGGCGCGATAGCGTTTTTCGACCGCGAAGTATTCTGGAGGGAGATTCGTTGGCATTGCTTTCTATCACTTGGAAGGAATTATACGATCTCGGTTGCGTTTCTACTACGATTTATATCATGCAACAGGCAATAAAGAAGCAGCAATTTGTAGTCAAATCTGACTTTGTTGGTTCCCAGTAGTATGTGGATTGGTTTATTTGGAGGGCAGCTATGGCTCCGGGAGAAACTCTATGGTCTCGACCATGTGCTGTGCGAACGAGAGGTAAGCTCCCCCGGTGCTTGCCGGAGACTGGGCGAATATCCGCACGACGGTTTCCTCGTGGACAACTGCCGCCAAATACCAGATAAACTCGTCAGTTCCTGAACCATCGGTTAACTGTGTGCGAACGGCGGTGTCTGAGCCAGGGTAGCCATGCATGTTCACATTAGTAACGGTCCGGATCATCGTTACATCCGTGTAAGTCCTATCGAACTCGCGTAAGATGCCATCCATTATGCTGCGTGGATCGGATGGATTAATGCCATCCGGCAAATAACCCGAATTAGCATTGTCCACCTGGAATTCGACGAACAGCTGGACCCCCTCATCGTTAAAGTTCGGATCACCGATGCGAATCAAACGTCCGTAATCGCGTGTCACCATGTTGATGGGTGTATCGAAGGCGATCCCTGCGTAGTTTGTCTCGTAGCGCTCCCAACCACCAAAGTTAAAATCTAAAGAGGGCATGGATGTTGATGGAACACTCTCGGGTGTGGGGGTCTCAACAATGACGACAGTGAACGGCGAAGGGGTTGGAGGTGGGGTCTGCGTCGACGTTGGAGTGAGTGTTGGTGTATTAACCGGCGGCAGTGTTGGAGCGGTGTAGGCCGTAGCCTCGGCGACTTGAGGGCGAGCGGTCTCTGGTTCGGAATCCAGTGTTGTGCTGCCCTCAAAGACCGCGCAACCGCTACATGTGAGAATCAGAATACTTACTAGACTATGAATACCCCTGCGCATGGGCAGAGTATCGCCGAAAGAAGGAGATGGGTCAAATCAAAACACCCGATTAGAGGAATATTGGGATAGAGTCAGAATAATGGACGAACTTATTTCAAGCTCGAAATGGATGGACATCGTCTGAAAGTTGTCGTGTTCTCCATGCGGGAGCGAGCATAGATGCGGTAGGTCGGGGGGAGGGGTATAATCGCAGGCTCAATGATGCAAATCTGAATACGGAGAGAACACTGTGGATCCAAGAGTAGAACGTCTGGCAAGAGTACTGGTCGAATATTCTAACGAGATCCGACCAGGCGACCGGGTACTAATCGAGGCGGAACCGACTGCCGAACCGCTGGTGCGGGCTTGTTTCCGGGAGATTCTGGAAGCAGGTGGACATCCGCATTTGTTCATTTCGCTCGCGGGTCAAGTGACGCTCACGGGTATTGACGATATATTCCTACAGTACGCGAGCGACGATCAACTCGACTATCCGGCAACATTCTACAGTCTAGTGTATGAGGACTTCGAATCGCGCATTCGCATTCACTCCACGAGCAACACCAGACTACTGACGGGCATCGACAAAGCGCACCTGGCACGTCGTAGGAAAGCTATGCAAAGCATTCTCGAAAACCAGTTTGAACGCGGGAGAACCCGCGAGTTTCGTTGGATGACAACGTTATTCCCCACGCAGGCTTATGCCCAGGATGCCGATATGAGCCTGAAGGAGTTCGAAGACTTCGTCTATCGTGCCTGTCATGTCGATGACCCAGCGAGTGATCCGATCGCATACTGGCAGGGGATTAAGGAAGAGCAAAGCAGGATTGCCGAAGCGCTTAATGGGCATGAGCAGGTCGAGGTGCGGGGACCTAATTGCGATTTAAAACTCTCGATCAAAGGTCGAAAATTCCTCAACGCCTGCGGTGAAAACAATATGCCCGACGGGGAGGTCTTCACCGGTCCGGTTGAGGATTCCGTCGAGGGTCGTGTGCGTTTTTCCTATCCATCGGTATTGGGTGGGAACGAGGTCGAGGGCGTCGAATTAGTCTTCAAAGAGGGAAAGGTCGTCGAGGCGCACGCTGAAAAGAATCAACAATTCCTCGACAGCATGCTTCAGACCGACGAAGGTGCCAGGTACCTGGGCGAATTTGCCGTCGGATTGAATTACGGCGTGGACCGGATCACGAAGAACATCCTTTTCGATGAGAAGATTGGTGGATCGATCCATATGGCGCTCGGTGCTGGCTATCCAGAGACAGGCAGCGTTAATAAGTCAGCCATCCACTGGGATATGATCACGGACATGCAAGAAGGGGGCGAGATTCTTATCGATGGCGAGTTGCTCTATAAGGATGGTCGTTTTGTTTTCTAGTTCCCCACTGAATGACTGGGTTTAACATAGAGAGTGAGTCGGAAGATGAAGAGGGCATGGATTCTGGTGGTAATAGCTTTGACCCTCGCTGGGTGTGGCGTGGGAGCGACGGAGACAGAGCTGGCTCCCCCGCCAACGAAGCTGCCCCAACCGACAAGAACACCCCCCCCAACTGCCACATCGGTTGTGACGCCGACGCTGGTCTCAGATGTCAATGGCGCACGAAGCGGTGATCCGCTAGCGATAGAAGTCGGAGAGCTCTTCTCAACATCTGGCTCTTGCGCTATCTGCCATACGAATCTAGCCGATGACACCGGCGCTGATGTTTCGATCGATGGATTTTGGCGGGCGACTATGATGGCGAACGCGGCGCGCGATCCGTACTGGCAAGCCTCTGTGCGTTCGGAGGTGATGGATCTTCCCGAACTATCCGAGGCTATACAGGATAAATGCTCAACCTGCCACATGCCGATGGCACGCACGACTGCTGTGGGAATCGGGGAGACGGGTGTCGTGTTCGATGAGGACGGCCTCCTCAACACAGAAAACGACTTGTATTCCTTTGCGATGGATGGGGTCTCCTGCAGTGTTTGCCATCAGATTCGAGAGGAAGGACTGGGGACCGAGGCGACGTTCAGCGGCGAATTCAACATCGACACTGGACTCAGATCCCCAGACAGGGTGATATTCGGCCCCTTCAAGACTGAGGATGGTCTGGCGAGTATCATGCAATCCTCCTCCGGCTATCGGCCAATCCAGGGCTTGCATCTATCTCGGTCAGCCCTCTGTGCTAGCTGTCACACACTCTATACCCCCTATGTCGACGCTTCAGGGCAGATAGCCGGCGAGTTCCCCGAACAAGTCCCCTTCTTTGAGTGGTACTACAGCAGCTATCGCAACACCCAGACCTGTCAGGACTGCCATATGCCCGAGGCGGATGGCGGGGCCAAGATCTCGTCGATGAGCAGGACCTTACGAAGCCCCTTCGCGGTACACAGTTTTGTCGGGGGTAATGCGTATATGTTGGGAGTTCTGGACGAATTCGGTGACGAATTGGGTGTGACCGCCTCGAGCGAAAACTTTGAAGCTGCGATCGAGCGAACATTGAACCAACTTCAGAATAATTCCGCGACGGTAGAATTCGAGGATGTGCATCTCTCTGGAACACGAATTATCGCCGATGTCGTTGTCCGCAATCTGGCTGGGCATAAGTTCCCCACTGGCTTCCCTTCCCGACGTGCATGGCTCCATTTCACCGTTCTCGATGGCAGCGGACAGACGGTGTTTGAATCGGGTGGCTTTAACGATGATGGTTCGATTGTCGGCAACGACAACGACGCCGACCCCATACTGTCGGAGCAGCATTATTCGGCGATTGTTGAACCGAATCAGGTGCAGATCTACGAAGCGATTCTGCGGGACACAGAGGGGGATATCACGACAGCTTTGCTGCATGCCGCGGGTTACCGCAAGGACAACCGCCTTCTACCCGAAGGTTTTGAGAAGAAGTCGCCCTATGAGGACATCGCCGTGCGCGGTAGTGCCATGGAAGACGATGATTTCCAAGGGGGCGGGGACAGCATTCATTACGCGGTGGACGTTGGATCGGCAGCGGGACCCCTCACAGTAAGAATCGAGTTGCTCTATCAAACGATCAGTTTCCGCTGGGCAAATAATCTGCGCGATAAGGAAGCGGATGAAATTCAGCGTTTCCTGCGCTATATAGACACCGCGCCCAACCTGCCGGTGGTTATCGCCTCCACCAGCGTCGAGGTCGGGAATTAAGCGATAGTACAGAGGAATTTGCGTCGTTGATATGGGGGTATCCCAAGAGATTAGGCGCAGTTTAGTGTACTAAACTTCAGGTTATACGCTTGCCAGAATATATCTGTTGCCTCCTGCTGTATAATGAGAGTCAAGAGCAATTGGTATGGAGGTTGAAATGGCCGAGAAAGAAAAGTCGCAGAAGCGGAGTAAGAGGAATTACAAGCCGTCCGAAGAAGTTCGCCAGCATATGAGGAGCGCTCGGGCGGAAATGCGTGAGAGCATGCGGGCGCTATTTCCACCGGAGTTCATAGAGCACCGCAAGGTTGCACGGCGCGAGATCCTTCTGGGCATTCGCGGTCTGATCGATGACGCGTTGGGGCGTATGTAATCCGAAGCACCCCCTAACTAGAGCCATATGAGTGTGCATTTCTGTCTGAAAGCCTCGTCGTTCTTATCGATGAGGCTTTTTAATTGGACAATGGATCAGTTTTTTATTGAACGCAGCAACCGCCGTTTTGTTCCCCAGTTGAAATTTCCTAACATGGCACCTACTTCGACGGTTTAAGCAGCGCCCAGGTTAGAGATACGAGTGCCATGCTGAAAAAGATAATCCCCGGTCCGAATTGCCCATCAATATACAGGATGCTCCCAACCACCAGGAAGGCGGCGAATATTCCGACTCCCACCAACCGGTTTATCGCCGAAGTCAGGCGGGACAGTTGTTTTTGAAGCTCAGGGGATGCCTTCGCTGTCACGATGAGGTCGCCGCGTTCGATCGCGGTGAGCGTCTCATCGACCCTTTTCGGGAGGGTGGTGAGGACTCGAATCTGCTCCCCAAGCACCTTCAGCAATTCGCCAAGCCAGTCAGCGCCATCATCGGCAAGTAACTGTTCGGCGAAAGGACGCAGCCCTTCAAACAGATTGAAGTCGGGGTCGAGCCCTGTGCACATTCCCGAAAGGATGGCGACGCAACGACCGAGGTAGATCATATCAGACGGCACCTGGAAGGGCATTTCGTAAAGGACATCGCGGAACTCCGAGGCGAATTTCCGCATTTCCTGAGGGTGTGTTTTCGTGAGGTCGCGCATGCTCTTCCCCCACATTTGATCAAACAGCGCGGCTTCAGCCTGGCGGATTCGATTCAGGTCCGCGCCAGGCAGGATTACACCCATCGTCTTGAATGCCTGCATCAATCGGTCCAGGTTTCGCGTGCCTACGGCGATTACCAGGTCTCGCAGCCCGCCTTTCATATCGGGCGTGAGATGTCCGACCATGCCGAAGTCGACGAAGACAAGCCGCCAGTCACCCTCTTCCAGCGGTTCAACGAAAAGGTTTCCCGGGTGGGGGTCGGCGTGAAAAAACCCCTCGAGGAAAATCTGGCGCAGGTAATTGCGGAACAGCCGGTCCGCTACCTGCGCTCGGTCAACGCCGACGGCCTCGATCGCGTCGAAATCCGTGATCTTGATGAAATAGACATCCTCGAGGGTGAGAACGCGCTCGGTTGAGAAGTCGGGATATATTTTGGGGATGCGGATCTGCGGATCTTCGGCGAACATCCTCGCGAAGCGCCGTGCGTTGTCGGCCTCTGCCAAATAATCGACCTCCTCCCACAGCGTGCGGCTGAATTCATCCAGCAGCGCATCAAGATCAGCGCGGCGAGTGATCGGGCGATAGCGCTTGAGCCAACGAATAACCCATCCCAGCGCACCTAAATCTATAAGAATCACATCGTGGATATTTGGGCGCTGAATCTTCACCACCACACGATCGCCATTGGGCAAGCTTGCGCGGTGGACCTGCCCGAGGGACGCAGAGGCTAGTGGTTGCTCGTCGATCGAAGCGAAGAGAGTGTTTATCGCTCCATCGAGCTCGCTCTCCATTACGCCTAGCATTGTTTCGAATGTCTCAGGGGAGACTTCGTCTTGCAGGTTTGCAAGTTCATCCGTGATGGCGTCTGGCAGGACATCAAGCCGGGAGGAGAGGAACTGGCCTACTTTAATCCACACTCCACCCAGGCGTGTGGCGAGGGCCCTGAAGCGTTGCGCGATTCGACGGTAGCGCCTGTTGGCCGTTCTTTTGGATAGGCGGCGCAGTCCCACCCGCCGGAGGATGATGTCCCACAACAGGACGCTGAGCAGGACACCGGCGAAGAAAGCCAAGACGCGGATGTAGCGTGACCGCAATTCCCGGGGAAGGTGGCGCCAACCGGATGATGGATCGGGCTGAGGGGGTTCGTTGAGCGATGGTAAGGGTTCGTTCTGCATGCCACCATCATACCCCATGACAGGCTTGACAGAGCGTATGCGTTTATCTATGCAGTAATCGAATCGCCAAGACGAAAGCTGACTTTCTCAATACTTGCCACTGCACCGCAGAAGCATAGGACCGCGTACGTGAAGACGTGGCTCCTATTGGGTGAGAGAGAAAGACCTCATTTGTAGAATATGAATGTTCAAACCGATTGTTTGCCGTAAGCGTATATAGTGTGTACCAAGTGGAGCGTGGATTTCGGAACAGGAGGGACGAGGACATGAGTAGACGGGTAAATCTAACGTTCTTGAGGTGTTTTGCGCTATTGGCTTTGGTCATACTTTCGCTCACGGCTTGCAAGACCGCGGTGCCGACGAGTACAAGTGAGCCGTCCCAGGATGTCCCGGATATCCCGGATGTCTTTAATGCAGCATGGGGCGAGCGCGAGTTATTCCGTGCAAATTTGGTGCCCTCGGAGCAGGGGATCCTAGACGAACTGCCCGGGGCAACGGAATACCGCATTGAATTCACAATAGCGGAAGGCTTTGAGCTGATACGTGGGCATGAAGCGGTCTTCTTCACGAATAATGAAGACACACCGCTGGATGCTGTTTATTTTCGCCTATACCCCAACGTTACAGGCGGTCGCTTGATCACTTCAAATGTGACCGTAGATGGAAAGGAAATTGGGACGCGGCTTGAGGAGGTGGATAGTTCACTGCGCGTTCAGCTTCCAGAGCTGTTGGAGCCAAACTCAAGTGTGGTGCTTGAGCTCGATTTTAATGTAGAGATACCAAGGGAAATGGGGGAATATTATGGCCTCTTCGGTTTTTTTGAAGATATCTTGGTGCTTGATACATTTTATCCGATGATCCCTGTCTATGATGATGAAGGGTGGAATGCCGCTGTCCCACAGATAAATGGCGACTTGACGTACAACGACGCTGCTTTCTATCTTGTGCAGGTACATGCCCCTGCAGATCTGGTTGTGGTCGCGAGCGGCGTTCGTCTTCAGCGCACGGTCGCTGGAGACACACAGACGATTACTTTCGCCAATGGACCGGCGCGCGATTTTTATCTGGCTGCGAGTGAGAAGTTCACAGTCATCAGCGAGAAGGTGGGCGAGACAACGATCAACAGCTATGCCTTCCCCGAATGGCAGGAAAACTCAAAAGTAGTCTTGCAGAGTTCGGTGGATTCTTTACGCAGCTTCAATTCTCGGTTTGGCACTTATCCTTATCGAGAGATGGATTTGATGAGCACCCCGATGCTGGCATTGGGGATTGAGTACCCAGGGGCGATGGGCATCTCGCTCAGATTGTACGACCCGGATGAAATTTTAGGTGGTCTTCCATCTCAGGTATACGTTCAATCAACGGTTGCACACGAAGTGTCCCATCAGTGGTTCTATAACATAGTTGGCAACGACCAGGCCGATGAACCCTGGCTTGATGAAGCACTGGCTCAATATGCGACGGGCTTGTATTACCAGGATACCTACGGCTCATCGGCCGCAGAAAGTTATCGCTCTTCTTGGTTCGACCGTTGGGATCGTGTCGATGGAGCGGATATCCCCATCGGCTTGCCGGTAGGCGAATACGAAGGGAGCGAGTACGGTGCAATTGTCTACGGTCGCGGCCCGATCTTCATCGCAGAGCTGGCAAATATGATGGGAATTGACGTGTTTGATGATTTCATCAAGACATATGTACAAGAATACAAGTGGGATATCGGAACCGGGGATACGTTCAAGCGCCTCGCTGAGGAGAAGTGTGATTGCGACCTGAGTTCGCTGTTTGAGGCCTGGGTTTACCCATAGGAGCCCGCCTACAAGTTCAACCTGCCACCATCTGCATTACATCTTCATCCTCTCAAGACCGCACGCTCTGATACAAACAGGCGTGCGGTTGGGATTCCATTGGTACAATATTCTCTGATGGATCGTTCCAGTTTTCCGCGGGTAAAACCCCTAATCTGGAGTGAATTCGTAGATATTAGGTGACATATTCCACTTTGGCGGTTAAGAGGGCGCGGATATGCTAGGAACCCGGAGGTCTAATGCATGAACTTACGATCACGGAGAGCATCCTTGAGATCGCTCTGCGTCATGCTGCAGAAGCCGAGGCGAAGAAGATTACAGATATACACCTCGTTATCGGCAAACTCTCCTCCATCGTCGATGATTCGGTGCAGTTCTATTGGGATATCATCAGCGACGGCACAGCCGCCCAGGGGGCGGCGCTGCACTTTCGTCGTATCAGGATCGAGATCGCCTGCCAGGTGTGCGGCGAGAGCTATCATCCTGAGGATCTCGATCTGAGCTGCCCTGCGTGCGGCAGCCGGGATGTGCGGATTGTGGCGGGAGAGGAATTCCGCCTGGAAGCAATTGAAGTGGAGTAGGCGCCATGAGTGTTGATGAGTCAAGCGGGAGGGCTGGCATGAAAGAACGCATCCCTATTGTGGAGAAGATACTAAGCGCAAACGATCATATTGCCGAGCAGAATCGATCCACCCTCGATGCAGCCGGGATAATGGGTTTGAACTTCATGGCTTCGCCGGGAGCGGGGAAGACATCACTCATCGAGCACACGATAAAAATGCTTATGGGCAAGCTGAGGCTCGGTGTAGTTGACGGCGATGTGGCGACAAGCATCGACGCCGACCGCGCGGCTGCGGCAGGCGCAAGGTCAGTGCAGATTAATACGGGCGGTGAATGTCACCTCGATGCAGTCATGCTCCAGGGAGCCCTATCAGAACTGGCTCTTGAAGAGATAGACCTGCTTATCGTTGAAAACGTTGGAAACCTCATCTGTCCGGCGAGCTTCCAACTCGGGACTCATAAGAGCGTGCTTATTGCCTCTGTGCCCGAAGGGGACGATAAACCCTATAAATATCCAGGGATGTATCGCGGCGTTGATGCATTGGTGATCAACAAAATTGATCTCCTTCCCTACCTTGAGTTTAACATGGAGTATTTTCAAGAGGGCGTGGAGATTCTCAACCCCGGTCTTGTAACCTTCCCACTTTCCTGCCGTACGGAAGAGGGTCTGGATGCTTATCTGGCATGGGTGGAAGTCGAAATGGAGGCTCATCGTCGAGTTGTTCAATGAGTGAAGTGAGCGGCGTTCGGATCCACATACAGGGTGTGGTTCAGGGGGTTGGCTTCCGCCCGTTTGTCTTCTCTTTGGCTGAAGCACAATCGCTGACCGGCTGGGTGCGCAACACATCAGCTGGAGTCGAGATCGAGGTCGACGGGTCGCCGAACGCGCTGGATGTATTTATAGCGTCTTTGAAGACTGACGCTCCCCCGTTGGCAAGAATCGATTCCATTGAGGTTGAGACATGTGAACCCATTCTACACACGGATTTCACCATCCTGCCCTCTAAATCGATCGCGGATGCATTCCAACCGATCTCGCCCGATGTGAGTTTATGCGCCGATTGTCGCCGGGAACTATACGATCCAACAGACCGACGTTTCCGCTACCCATTTATTAACTGTACAAACTGCGGACCGCGCTTCACAATTATAGAGGATATCCCCTACGATCGCCCGAATACAACGATGGCACCTTTCGAGATGTGCTCGGAATGCGCCGCGGAATATCACGATCCGCGCGATCGACGTTTCCACGCTCAGCCGGTAGCCTGTCCTGACTGCGGACCGCAGATTTGGTTGGAAGAAAACGGCGTTATGCGGGCCGCTCAGGAGGATGCACTTCAAGCAGCACGACAGTTGATAAGAGAGGGAAAAATCTTAGCCGTTAAAGGGCTGGGAGGGTTCCACCTCGCATGTGATGCAACGAACGACGCAGCAGTAACCGAATTGAGGCGCCGCAAGCTGCGGGTCAACAAACCTTTTGCAATCATGGTTCATGACATCGAAATTGCCGGGGATCATTGTGAACTTGGTGAGACGGAAAGGGACCTGCTGCTCTCGTTCGAGCGCCCGGTCGTGATCGCCGATCGCAAGAGTGGATCAACAATCAGCGAAGCAGTTGCGCCTGGGCAAAACACGATCGGGTTAATGCTGCCCTATACCCCGCTGCATGAACTTCTCCTTGAGCAAGTCGATGACTATCCAGAGGCGTTGGTCATGACTAGCGGCAACCTGAGTGAGGAGCCGATTGCCACGGATAATGAAGAAGCGCGCGGCCGGTTGGCCGCCCTGGCTGACGCATTCTTGATGAATGATCGTGATATCCGTACGCGCTGTGATGATTCTGTCGTGCGCGCCTTCGATGGTGGAAACTATCTGTTGCGCCGCTCGCGCGGCTACGCACCTTTCCCGCTTAACCTCTCCTGGGAAAGCCCATCCATTTTGGCCACAGGACCAGAATTGAAGAACACCTTCTGTCTGACGAAGGGGACCTATGCTTTCCTGAGCCACCATATCGGTGATATGGAAAACTATGAGACCCTGCAGTCTTTCGAAGATGGAATCATCCATTACGAACGCCTATTCCGGATTAGCCCACAGGCCATCGCCTACGATCTGCACCCGGATTACCTGGCGACCCGCTACGCGATCGAACGGGCAGATAGCGATGATTTACCAGCTATTGGGATTCAGCATCACCATGCGCATATCGCTGCCTGTATGGCCGAGCACCACTTACCAGCGGACGAGCGCGTTATCGGCGTCGCCTTCGACGGTACGGGTTATGGGGAGGATGGAGCAATCTGGGGCGGTGAGGTGCTAATCTCTACCTATCGGCAATATGAGCGTTTTGCCCATCTAGATTACATACGCATGCCCGGAGGTGATGCCGCCGTGCGCAAGCCATGGCGATTGGCGCTGGCATGGCTCCATAAGGCTGGGCTTCCCTGGAGTGATGATCTTCCTCCTGTCAAAGCAGCGATCAAAGAGGAGCGGCGGGTGATCGCACGGCAGCTCGAGACCGG
The DNA here is from genome assembly GCA_034430395.1 of Anaerolineales bacterium. Taxonomy (GTDB): domain Bacteria; phylum Chloroflexota; class Anaerolineae; order Anaerolineales; family E44-bin32; genus E44-bin32. The sequence continues at coordinate 26,917 of DAOUEQ010000019.1, forward strand.
GTTGAACAGCCCGCAGACGTCCAGTATGGGACGTCTATTCGACGCTGTCTCTGCATTGATCGGATTGCGGCAGGAGGTCAGTTACGAGGCGCAAGCGGCCATTGAACTCGAATCCCAAGCGGACTTGGACGAAACAGGAGCCTTTCAATTTGGCTTCAGAGATGGATTACTGGAACCTTCCCCGGTAATCTGTTCCATCGTCAACGATCTGCGTGATGGCGTTTCGGTGCCGGTTATAGCGGCGCGTTTTCACAATGGGGTCGCGCAGGCGGTCCTTGAAGTCTGTAACAGCGCGCGTGAGAACTTCGGATTGGATCGGGTCGTCCTCAGCGGCGGAGTGTGGCAAAATATATTTCTAATGCGAAGGACAGTTGCTCTGTTGCGGGGGGACGATTTCGAAATACTGATCCATCGTAAGGTTCCCGCCAACGATGGCGGATTGGCTCTCGGTCAGGCCGCCATCGCAGCCCATAAGATAATGTTAAATTCTGTAGGGGATTGTTGAGCCTACAGTCGACGAAGCGGAGGTAACGCGAATGTGTCTTGGTGTGCCCGGTAAAGTGAATGAGACCTATGAAGCAAATGGTTTAAAAATGGGGAAAGTTGACTTCGGCGGTGTAACACGCGAGGTCTGTTTAGAATATGTCCCGGATGTTGAGATCGGTCAGTATGTCATTGTGCATGTCGGTTTCGCCATTAATCAGATGAGCGAGGAAGAGGCGAAGGAGACACTTGACTTGTTGCGCCAGATTATCGACATAGAAGAAGAAATTGGTCCAGGAGGCGGAGCAGCGTGAAATATGTAACCGAATACCGTGACGCCGATCTTGTGAACGGCGTTTTGGATGAGATTCGCCGCACTGTCACTCAACCCTGGGTGGTGATGGAGATATGCGGGGGTCAAACGCATTCCATCGTGCGCTACGGTATCGACCAACTTCTACCCCCTGAAATCGAATTGGTTCATGGACCAGGTTGCCCTGTCTGCGTGACGCCTTTGGAACTGATCGATAAAGCGATCGCCATCGCCTCCCGTCCGGAGGTGATTTTCACATCATACGGCGATATGCTCCGTGTACCGGGTTCAGAGCGGGATCTTTTCTCCGTCCGTGCGGCGGGTGGGGATGTCCGCGTGGTGTACTCGCCGTTGGATGCTGTGAAACTTGCTCAGCAGAACCCGGATCGGGAGGTGGTCTTTTTCGCCATTGGCTTCGAGACAACTGCGCCGCCTAATGCGATGAGCGTCTCCCAGGCTCAAGTGTTGGGGTTGGACAACTTCAGCGTGCTCGTCTCGCACGTTCGCGTCCCCCCGGCAATCCATGCCATTCTCGGCTCACCTCACAACCGGGTGCAGGGATTTCTCGCCGCCGGACATGTCTGCGCCGTGATGGGGTATTGGGAATATCCCCCCATAGCGGAGACCTATAAGGTGCCGATTGTTGTTACGGGCTTTGAGCCACTGGATATCGTGCGCGGAATCCTGCATGTGGTGCGCCTATTGGAGAGCGGGGAAATGGCTGCGGAGAACGCCTATTCGCGCGCGGTGACTTTTGAGGGAAATAAACCGGCGCAGGCGTTGATAGAGCGCGTTTTCGAAACATGTGACCGTAAATGGCGCGGTATCGGGATGATCCCACAAAGCGGATGGAAGCTGCGGCCGGAGTTTGCTGCTTTCGATGCCGAGGGGCGCTTTCATGTCGCGGATATTCAAGCGGAAGAATCGCCGCTTTGCATTGCCGGCTTGATCTTGCAGGGCTTAAAGAAGCCGCATGATTGTGAGGCCTTTGGTTCGCAATGTACACCGGAACATCCATTAGGGGCGACTATGGTCTCATCGGAGGGCGCTTGCGCCGCTTATTATCGATACGGACGTGTGGAAATCTAGCAATTTGGAGTGCGCAAGCTTCGCTTGCGACCGGCAGTAGAGTCCCTTAAACCAGAGAAGGTATCTGATGCGTGAAGAAAAAGACCAAGTTACGATCCACGGGTTGATTTGCCCACGACCATTGGCCCATGATGATATCGTGGTTCTTGGACACGGGAGCGGCGGGAAAATGACCCAGGACTTAATCACAAGGACTTTCTACCCCTCGCTTGAGAACCCCACTTTGTTGCGTGGTGATGATGCCGCGATTGTGGAACTCCCCAAATCGGGGCGGCTGGCGATTAGTACAGACGCACATATCGTCGCCCCATTATTTTACCCGGGCGGGGACATCGGTCGCCTGGCGGTGGCAGGGACCGTAAATGACCTAGCAGTGATGGGAGCAAAACCACTCTGGTTGACCGCAAGCTTTATCCTTGAAGAAGGATTGCCCATATTCATCCTTGAGAAAGTGCTCGAGTCCATGAAAGCTGCTACACATGAAGCAGGTGTAATTATCATCGCGGGGGATACAAAAGTCGCTGAGCGGGGCAAGGCAGACGGCATTTTCATCACCACGAGCGGCGTAGGTGTCATTCCCGCAGGACGAGATGTTGGAGGTGCGAAGGCGGAACCCGGTGATTCAGTCTTGCTTTCTGGTCCCGTAGGTGAACACGGTATTGCAGTCCTCGCCGCACGGGGCGAACTCGAATTTGAAGCTGATGTTGCATCAGACGTCGCCCCATTGAATGGGCTCATTGAAATTATGTTTAAAGCTTGTCCTTCGATCCACGTTCTGCGAGATCCTACGCGCGGCGGCGTGGCGACGACCTTAAATGAGATCGCGCGACAAAGCAATGTCTCGATTCAGGTCAACGAAATCAACATTCCGGTCACACCTCCGGTGATGGCTGCGTGTGAAATGTTGGGGTTCGATCCGTTCTATGTGGCGAATGAAGGGAAGGTTGTCGCCATCGTCCCGGCTGAGTACACGGAAGCAGTGCTTGAATCCATGCGTGCTCACCCTCTTGGCGAACATGCAGTGAGAATCGGGAGTGTAACAGATGAACCTGCGGGCCGAGTCTTAATGAAAACGACGATCGGGGGCACTCGAGTCGTCGATGTGCTTGCCGGTGAGATGCTGCCTCGAATCTGTTAAGCGGGCCACGTGTAAATCAACTTCTCACAGCGCAAAAACCGTTGGCGCTATCTCCAATAAACGGGAACAACTCCAAAGTTACTTAAAAGAGGAATTGTATTTGCAAGCTGGGGGAGAATCGGACCTAGTCAGCCCACACAATAGCGGGAAGCGAATAAGGGAGGCATCCCTCCCGGAATTATTTGATTAGACAGACTGAAGACTATTTACGATATTCTGGGTTTCCTCAGCTAACTCCGGCGAGAGGTTGTAAACCGCGACGCCTTTACGGTCAGCCTCGATAACTCGTTCATCATTAAAAAGATAACCCAAGACAGGAAGGCCGGGAGAGCGAGACATGATAAAAGCTCGATCATCCTCATCGCGCAGCTTGCTCCCTACTAAGAAGAGTTTGGCGAGTTTTAAATCCTCTGCCAGGGATTTAATCTGGGTTGCAGTCGCGATGCTACGCGCTGTAGGCTCGACAACGATGATCATAGCATCGACGGCGTCGGCTGTCGCTCGGCCGAGATGTTCGACACCCGCATACATGTCCAGGAGCACGACCTCATCCCGGCGCAGGAGAACGTGCGTGATCAGGGATCGCAGTATCGTGCTTTCGGGGCAGATGCAACCAGATCCTCCCATCTCGACTGCCCCTAATTCCAACAGGCGGATGTTACCCTGAACGGCAGAGAAGCGATCGGGCAGGTCATCGACGCGCGGATTCAGTTTGAAGAAACCACCAGTTGTCCCCGGCTGAGCGCCGGTCCGTTCATAAATCAGCTCATCCATACGTGCGATCGGCGTCAACCCTGCAAGCAGGTCGTCAGGGAATCCCAACGCCGCACCGAGGCATGGCGAGGGATCGGCATCGACGGCCAGCACCTGGTATTCCAGCCCAGCGAACGTATACGCGAGCAGGCTGGTTAACGTTGTTTTTCCTACTCCACCCTTGCCGGTTATGGCGATCTTCATCTGAGTTACCTCTCTCCTGTCTCAAGATTAGTTGTCTATCTAGAGTCCATGAAATCCGATGGCGTTAGTCAAAAATTACCGCGCGCTTTAGGCGCGATCTTCAACAGGGACTCCTTTGTGGTCGAACGTGCTATTTGATGGGGCTCTGCGTTTTTTAACGCTTGATGTCGAGAAGCCCTTTCTCCCTCAACAATGGACGGGCGTCAATCATATTTCGTTCAAGAGCGGCATCCCGCGGCATGTCGAAAGCTATGGCCATGAGCTGCGTAAAGAAAAGCGCCGGCATAGTTTCATCGACATCCATCTGTGTTTGACGACCGTCGAGATTGATATGGCATAGTGGGCAAGCGAGAGCGATGACATCGGCACCCCGCGCCCGTGCATTGGTCAGTATTTTGCCGCTCATCTCGAGCACGATATCAGTGTTTGTCAGTGACAACGAAGCCCCGCAGCAAGAGACTTTACTGTCCCAATCCACAACCGTCGCACCGAGCGCTTTAAGCAGATGGTCCATCGCCATCGGGTACTCATGATCCTTCGACCCGGTCACGTCCGGAGGGCGGGTGATCAGACAGCCGTAGTAGCAGGCGACGTTAAGCCCTTCGAGTGGGCGTTTGACTTGTGCGGCAACACCCTCGCTGCCTATACGTTCATAGATGAGGTCGAGGACCGAGTGGATTGCGACGCTATCTTGGTAAACGTAGCCGAGTTCGTTGTCGAGCTCGCTTTTTAGATCCGGTTCGAGTCTTAGATCACGCGCAGCTGCTTTAAACCTGTTGAAGCATGCAGCGCATGGCAGGGTTACATCTTTCAACCCATCCTGTTCGATTAAGACCAGACTCTCGAGCGGAAGGCGAGTAGCCAATTTATGATCGACTCGATGGGCAGGAGTCGATCCGCAGCACACCCACCCCTCGGGCTCGATAGGCTTGATTCCTAACTTTCCCAGCACCGCGCGGGTGGAATCATCGAATTCCTTGGCCATCGCGTGGAGTGAGCAGCCCGGGTAATAGCCGACTTCGTTTGAAGGTCTGGAAGCCGGAGCGAGAGGGGCCTTCCGCCTTCGTTTCCTCACAATCTTCGGTAGGAAGTTGATCTTGCGATGTTTGATCATATTCAAGCCGAAGCCGACGTCCTTGAATGGCTGCTTTGTTCTTAAATTCATCTCGAGTGTCAGCCCCAGTTCATAGGCGCGACCGAGAATATCCACGTCTCGCAAGAAGACTTTGTGAAACAGCGCAATTTTTGGAACCTTGGGTTTAACGCCAGTTGCCAGGGCTTCACTGACGATGAAGTCCATTACCTTAGCAATATCGATTCCCTGCGGGCAGCGTGTCGTGCACGTCTGGCAGGAAGCACAGAGCCAAGGTGTTTTGCTATCGAAGATGATGTCTTCCATACCCAGCTGGGCAGCGCGCATCACCTGATTGGGCGCGAGATCGAAATGCTCGACAAGTGGGCAGCCGGAAGTACACTTCACACAGTGATAGCAGAGAAAGACGTTCTCCCCAGTGGCTTTTTGAATTCGCCGGGCAAGATCCGTGCTGAGTCGTGTCTCCATAAGTGCCTCGTTACTCCCCAGTCTCGGTGTTGGCGGCAGGCAGTGCTGCAACTTCCGGTCTGGGCAATAATCCCGCGCCCTCAACAATGGGCTTGACCGCTTCCTCCCACTCGATAGCCATGATGTGAACACCGCTCACGCCCTCGATATCGCGCAACTTCTGGATTAACTCAATCGTAATCTGTATGCCTTCCCCTCTCCAGGCATCTCGGCGAGCCTTCTTGTCTTCCTTGTCGATGCCCTCTGTCGCCGAGGTCATGCGATCCACGATTTCATCCGGCACATCGAGACCGGGAACCTGATCGCGCATGTACTTCGCCATCCCCGGTGATTTAAGCGGTCCAACGCCTGCCAGAATGTAAGTTTTTTCATGAAGATCCAGCTCGCGGACTTTCTCCATATAATCCTTGAAGCGGGGCACGTTATAGATGAGTTGGGTTTGAATGAAATCCGCTCCGGCTTCAACTTTTTTAGCCAAGCGGTAAGGGCGGTACTCGAATGGATCTCCAAAGGGATTTGCGGCTGCACCAAGGAAAAAGCGCGGTTCAAGACCCTTGATCTCATCTCCACATTGGAAGAGTTTCTCGTCTCGCAATTTGACCATCATTTGAAGAAGCTGCAGGGAATCGAGGTCGTGGACGTTCTTGGCCGTCGGGTGGTTGCCAAAGGATTGATGGTCGCCGGTAAGGCATAGGACGTTGCGCATACCGAGCGCATAAGCGCCCATAAGATCGGATTGCATCGCAAGGCGATTGCGGTCGCGGCATGTCATTTGAATGATGGGTTCTAAGCCTTCCTGAACCACGATCGTCCCTGCGCCGATGCTCGACATGCGCACGATGGCTGTCTGGTTGTCGGTGATATTCGCCGCATCGCAAACACCAAGTAGAATCTGGGCCTTCTCGCGAATGACGTCGCCGTTGGAACTCTGTGGGGGGCCGAGTTCTCCAGTCACGGCAAAATGACCGTCGCGTAAAATGCGCTCCAGTCTAGAACCGGATTTATAGCCGTTGCTTTGAGCCTCTGTCATGTTCATTGCTCCTTCCGGTCTACTCTGCCACTTCGGCTTCGAGGCGCAGATCTTCACGGGTGATTCGGCGAGGCCCACCATCTCTGCTCGAGGACCAATTCTTCGGTGGCTGGATTTCTTGGAGGAGATGCAGCCGGCCCTGAGCCTTAAGGCGGTCATAGATCAATTGCCACGCGCAAGGAGTATCGGGGTCGATTTCACAAACCCCATCCTGGGATCCACCGCAGGGTCCATTCAGAAGCTGCTTTGCGCAGCGCGCGATTGGGCATATACCACCCGTTAATCCTAGAATACATTCGCCGCATGCTGCACAGCGCTCCTCCCATATTCCCTGCTCAGTTGGCATCCCGAGGAATGTGGTGTTTAAGCCGGGGACGACGATGGCGTCCGGGAAACGCTCGGCGATCGCCTGTACACCGATACCGCAGCCGATGGACACGACAACATCCGCAGAGCGGATATCATCCGCGAGGGGGTCGATGTATTCCCATTCGCATTGCCGTTGTACGGTCGTATGCGTGACTTCTTTAGGAGCATCGTCCAGCTTGGAGGCCATGCGCAGGCTCGTAGCCAGGATTCCGGCTTCCTTCTCGCCGCCCGCAAAGCAAACTGTGACACACGTGCCACATCCGACGACGAGCACATTCTCCGCGTCTGCGATTAGACCTTTGATTTCATCGAGTGGTTTTTGTTCTGCAGTGATCATAAACTTTTCTCCTCAGGGCTTTGCTGAAACCTTGTCAGGTTAGTTGCGATTGCCCTTGGGTCCCATCTACCTGTAAATTCCTGATACTTTAGGCAAGTTTACCCCGTTCTACACGCCTTACCGTAGTGGATTTTGTCCTAATTCCATTATCTGTTCGGTCATCTTGGATGCGGCTTCGGCGAATTGCTTCCCCATCGCTGCGGACATGTTAAACATCTCGATCCGCTCCGGCTCGAGACCGATGGCGGTGATGATGTCCTTGATGTGGTTGACCCGCCGCCGTGCGTTGAGATTTCCCTCTTGAAAATGACAGTCGCCCTCCAGGCAGCCGGCTACCATTATCCCATCGGCGCCGTGCTCCAGGGCATGGAGAACTTCCAGCGGATCCAGACGGCCGGAACATGGGATTTCCACGATCCTCGTTTCGGCCGGATAGCTTAGTCGCAGGACACCAGCCAGATCCGCTGCCGCATAGGCGCAGTAATGGCAACAATAGGCCACGACTTGCAGAGTTGTATCTTCCCGGTCGTTCATGGTGCAACCTTAATTACGCTTGCTCATCGCTCCTACATTAAAAAGCGAAAGGACTTGGGCTTCCACCTGTTGGTGGGTGTAATGCAATAATTCAATAGCGTTTGCAGGGCACTCTCCAACGCAGGTTCCACACCCCTGGCATATCGTTGGTTCGATGTACGCTGTTCCGACGATCCCGGCGACGCCTGTGAAGTCGTCCTTAATCTCCGGTACGTTGAATGGACAGATACGAACACATGTCAAACAACCGACACATGCCTGGGGGTCTACATGAGCGATTGCCCCCCCTGTACTTAGCGTTTCCTGAGTCAGTATCACAGCCGCGCGAGAAGCCGCGGCTCGCGCCTGCGCGATCGTTTCATCGAGCAACTTCGGATAGTGTGCAGCGCCGGCGAGGAAGATTCCGCTGCTTGCAAATTCCACCGGTCGCAGTTTGACATGCGCTTCAAGGAACCACCCGTCTGAGTCGACAGGGACTTTAAGCGTTCTTGCCAACTCACTATACCCTTCTGAGGGCACCATTGGCATGGAGAGGACAAGCAGGTCGGGATTAAGCAGGAGGGGAATGTTCAAAGTGGTGTCCAGCACCCGGATATGGAGCGGATGACCACTCCCTGCTGTTTCGATTTCCGGCTTAAGGTCACTATTGTAACGCACGAACATTACACCAAGATCTCTCGCCTCGCGATAAATGCGCTCCTTGAATCCGTAGGTGCGGATGTCTTTGTGGAGGATGACTACCTCGATCTCCGGATACAATTTCTTGAGGTGAACAGCGTTCTTCAATGCGATCGTGCAGCAGGTTCGTGCACAATACTTCTCCGCCGGGCCGACACATTGGATGAATACGATTTGATCAACGGACTGCATGTCGAATCGACGGGTTTTAGAATAATCGTCCGTATAAACCCCGGTCACGAGAAGCGATTCAAACTGTTGCAGGGTTAAGATGTTTGAATGGGCGCCGTAGCCATACTCTGGTCCCCGGTATTCCTGCCCACCAGAGGCGACAATCGTGACGCCATGTTCAATCTCGGTTGTGTTACCTTCTGAATCCCCCACCTGGGTCGTGAATTTGCCAACGAAACCGGATGTCGTGACTACTTCGGAGTTCAATCTGAGTGTTATGTTCGGATGACTCTCTACACTGGAAATTACATCTGCAAGGTAGGTCTGTGGATTGGTAGTCTCGTCTGTGTTGAATTCCGGGAGACCAAGATGGATGTACCGCAGATTCCCGCCAAGCACATCGTCACGCTCGATAATGTGGACCGGAAAGCCCTGATCGGCGAGCGTCAATGCAGAAATTAGACCGGCAATTCCTCCGCCAATTACCAGAGCTGCATGCTGGATCGTGACAGGCGTCTTGGTCAATGGCTCCAAACCCACCACTCGCGCTACCGACATTTGGACCAGTGCTTTTGCCTTCGCAGTCGCGATTTCCGGATTGTCAGAATGGACCCATGAACACTGATTGCGGATATTAGCCATGCTGAATAAGTGCTCATTAAGGCCGGCCTGGCGGATAATATCCTTGAAGAGCGGTCCGTGGGTCGTCGGTGTACACGAAGCGACAACCACGCGATTCAACTCGTGCTCTCCGATACGCTTTTGAATAAGGCTTGTGCTATCTTGTGAGCAGGCGTAAAGCAGGCTTTCGGCATGCACGACATGGGGAAGTTGTGCTGCTGTCGAGGTTACATCCCCGACGTCGAGGAATCCGGCAATATTGGAGCCGCAATGACATACGAAGACACCCACTCGAGGTGATTCTTGCTCAACTGCCAGCTCCTCTGGATAGACCGCCACACGAGCAAGCGTACCGCGTGCGGATGCAAGCAACACTCCGGTCATCCCAGCTGCGCTGCTGGCGTCCACGATCGACTCGGGGATGTCTTTAGGCTCAACAAACGGGCCGACAGCAAAGACGCCAGGCCGGTTGGTCTCGGTCGGGTGGAAGGTGGGAGTGCGACAGAACCCAAAATCGTCGAGGTCAACCTCAAGTCTACGCCCTAACTCCCGGACCGAATCGGCCACCTCCATCCCGACAGAAAGGACTACCAGATCAAATTCTTCGGCGGCGATTTGAAACATATCGCCGGAAGGAGCGTCGGATACTTCGTCTTTGGAATAGCGGAGGATCAGATTGTGACTCTCAGGGTTTTCTTCAAGTGCCGAGATCCTGCAGCGTGTGTACTTGATGCCGTATTGATCCTGAGCTCGCTGGAAGTAGGCTTCATATCCTTTGCTGAAAGCACGCATATCCATGAGGAACACTTGTACGTCCGTTTCCGGATGGTGTTCTTTGAGGAGCATGGCCTCTTTGGTTGCATACATGCAGCAGACGGCTGAGCAGTAATCGTGGCTCTGATCGCGTGAGCCGACGCATTGCAGGAAAGCGACTTTACGCGGGAGTTTCATATCAGAAGGTCGCAGGACTTCTCCCATGGTTGGTCCGCTTGCATTAAGAAGTCGCTCGAGTTGAAGAGATGTGATGACATTGGGATAGCGTCCAAGACCATATTCAGCTGCGTGCTCTGCGTGATAGATCTGATATCCAGGCGCGAGGATGACCGCGCCTACGTCAATTTCATCCGCGACTTCGACAACATCATGATCGATGGCGTCTGTGCCGCAGGCATATACACAGGCAAGGCATTCAGAGCATAAACCACACTGCAAACAGCGACTTGCTTCGGCTCGCGCCTGACGTTCGGTGAACCCGAGTACGACTTCACGGAAACCTATCACGCGCTCTTCCATCGAGAGCAGGGCAGGCTCCTCACGTGCTTGTGCTTGGAATTCACCAGCCTCTACACGCTGAGCAATCTGTTCTCGCGTGAATTTTATTATTGGTGGCCTCGCTGCATCAGGCTGCTTGAGCGGCTCGCCCAGTAAGTAGCGATCGATCGAAACTGCGACACGGTGCCCCAAGGCAACGGCGTCGATAATGAAGCTAGCGCCGGTTTTTCGACCACCCACAACAAAGACGCCGCCGTATTCACTAGCAAGCGTCTCGGGGTCACCAATCAGGTCATCATAGTGAGAATCAAGGAAGCATAGATCGGATTGCTGCCCGGCGGTGATGATGACGGTGTCCACATCGAGGGTCATTTCCGTTCCGGTTTTAATCTTGGGGCGGCGGCGACCATGCTCGTCAACGACCATACCCTTTCTTGTTTGCGCGAGCTCAATTCCAATAACCTTTCCATCGTCTACGTGAATGCGTTTTGGTGTGGTGTGCTCGAGAAGCCTAATGCCCTCCGCCTCGACGGCGGCCATTTCCCAGTGATATGCGGGTAGCTCGCCCCGCGGCCTGTCGAGTGCCAGGATGACTTCCTGCGCACCCAGACGACGCGCAACCGCAGCTGCGTCAAGGGCTGTGATCCCTCCGCCAACGACGGCGACGTGATTGCCGATCTCAAACGGCTCTCCAAGATTGATCTTACGCAGGAAAGCCGCGGCGGAAATTACGCCCTCCGCCTCCTCGCCATCCAGACTCATAGAGTGATCGCGCGTTGAGATTCCGGTGGCAACACAGACGGCATCGTATCCTTCGCTTAGGAGTTTGACCGGATCGCGGACCGGAGTGTCGGTTTTTAGGACCACGCCGAGGGCGAGAATGTCATCGATATCCTGCTGGAGTATGCCCTTCGGTAAACGGTGGGCTGGTATGCCGACGCGCATCATGCCGCCAGCAACCGGCAGCGCTTCGTAAATCGTAACGCCGTATCCCATCTTTGCCAGATCGTGCGCGGCAGTCAGACCGGCTGGCCCGGCGCCGATCACAGCTACCCAATGAGGTTTGGTGCGGGGAGCGGGTTCGACCCTCTCGCGCCCATAGGCGAGGGCATAATCCACCACGAAGCGCTTGAGGGACATGATCGCCACAGGCTCGTCCACGAGAGACCGGGCGCAATAGCTCTCACAAGGGTGGTGGCAGGTTCGGCCACAGACACTGGGGAAGGGGTTATCCTCCTTGATCACCCGCAGGGCTTCGCGGTACCGACCTTCTGCGATAAGTGCGATATAGCCTTGCGCTCGCTGCCCAGCCGGACAAGCGCCGCGGCAGGGAGCGACTCCAAGTTTCTCGATTGCATATGCGTCGGGGACAGCTTGAGGGTAGAGCTTAAAAGCTGCACGACGCTCAGATAGTCCCTCATTGAATGTGTCGGGGAGGACGACCGGACATACATCGGCGCAGTCGCCACAACCGACGCACTTGGTGATATCCACATATCGAGGCTTGCGGCGTAGTGAGACGTTAAAATTGCCTGGCTCGCCTTCGACACCCAGGACTTCAGTGTCGACTAACAATTCAATATTCAAGTGCCGCCCAACCTCTACCAGCTTAGGGCTTATCGTGCACATGGCGCAATCATTGGTCGGGAAAGTCTTATCCAGCCTCGCCATGTGCCCGCCGATGGCCGATTTACTCTCCACCAGGTACACGCGGAAGCCCTGATCGGCCAGATCAAGGCTAGCCTGAATACCGGCGATTCCGCCGCCAACGACCATCACGGCACCCGAAGGCATCTCTGACATGCGGGCTGAACTCACGACTCAATCTTCTCCAATGTCTTCCCTACTTCACCCAATAATTGCTCTGGTGCGATCGGCTTTTGAAGATAAGCTCGAACGGGCATATCGCGGCCCGTTTCAAGCTCATAGCGCCTGCGACTGGCATCCTCCACGACTGTAGTGAGCACGAGGATGGGGATCTTGGCGGTTGCAGGGTCGCTTTGCAGTTCACGAATTACGGCGAACCCGTCCATCCTGGGCATAAGTAAGTCAAGCAGGAGCAGGTCCGGGCTGCGTTTGCGGATCATATCAAGGCATTGTTCGCCGTCACGAGCCGCGGCGACGTTGTATGGGCGACTATCTAAAACGGTGCTGATGGCTTCGATGATATCCGGGTCATCGTCCGCTACGATAATGTAAGGTTGATCGACAATCGCGCTGACCCTACGGAGCAACTCATCAGGCGGTGCTGGTTTCTCGATGTAATTGGATACATCCATCGCCACACCGGTCTCGAGTTCATAGCGTCGATAGGCGGCATCTTCGATGACGGTCGTTAATACGATGATCGGTATTCCAGCGAGGTCGGGGTCACTGCGAAGCTCGCGGATCACGGCGAAGCCGTCCATTCGCGGCATGAGCATATCGAGAATGAGCAGATCGGGGATCTCGTCCCGGATATGCTCCATGCATTCGATCCCATTGCTCCCAGTAGCCAAGCGATAGTCATTGGTTTCCAGGACGGCGACGATTCCTTCGCGAATATCCGGGTCATCGTCTACGATCAGGACATATGGCTTTTCACTCACAATACTTGCCTTTCACGATGCGCACCCGACAATCTTATTATCAATCAGAGTTGGTAACTTTTCCATCCGTGGGCATTTCCCTGCGGTCTTTAGGTAGTGGAAGTTTCTGGGGGATTCGAATGGTTACTTTTGTGCCGCTCTTTCCCGACTCATAAGGGCTTTGGACTTCGATCTGTCCTTCGTGGGCATTCACAATTTTCTTAGCAATCGAGAGTCCTAGTCCCGCGCCGCTGACTTCCTCGACATTGCTAGCGCGATAGAAATCGTCGAAGATGTGTGGCTGATCCTTGGCGGGGATGCCTATGCCCTCATCGAAAATTTCTACAACAAGCATACCGGATTCTTCATGCGCTGCCAGGGTGACGGTGCTATCTTCGGGGGAGAATTTGATGGCGTTTGCGAGCAGGTTGGATATAACCTGTCGCAGGCGGCGTTTTGCGGCAACGATTGGCGTATATTTGTTGGGACCGGTGGCTTTTAATCGGATGTTCTTTTGGCTGGCAGCGAGACGGACTTCCTCAAAGGCCTCAGTGCCGATCGCAAGTGGATCCACAATCTCAAAGTCGGCGCATATCTGTTCGGGTTGCATTCTGGCGAAATCGAGGATATCGCTGATCAGCGACCGCAGGTCGCTAAGGCGAAGTGCGCTGCGTTCAAGCAATCGCCGCTGTTTATCGCTGATATCGCCGGCATACCCACCCAGTGTAATTTGGAGATAGTTTTCAACTGCAGCGATCGGTCTTTTTAATTCGTGGGAGACGATGGACAGGAAATACGTCAGTGTCGATGTTGCGCTGAACAATCGAGCTCTTGTGATTGAAGCCACGCGTTCCATGAGATCACAGCCGGCTTCAGGGTAATGCGAGATAAGAAAGCGTAGAGCGTCTTTTGGGATGGCGAGAACCTTGGTGTCCTGGAGACAGACCCCCGAGGAAGTGTACTCGTAAGGGTAGACCAGACTTGACCAACCCAAGGCTTGCCAGGGTCCGATCACCCCAATGGTAGCTCGACGCACAGTACCAGTTTTACCAAGTTGGACTTTCATCTCGAGAGAAACCTTACCGCTCAAGATGAGGTAAAGGTGGTCCGCACTGGCACCTTCGGAGAATATTAACTCTTCTTCTTTATAGTTCTTATCAAGGGCTCTTTGCGCGATAAAATCCAGCACTTCTGCAGGAAGCCCTGAGAGTAATTCAAATCGTTCAAGCGTTTTAGTCGCCGGCGTCATCTTCTATTTGAACAGGTTTCACGGTTTTGGACGGTTTACCCTTAATGTGGCCATTCCCACCAGGGATACGGAATGGGCTTGGCCCTAGGCGTTCAATTTCTGAGGTGAGTTCCGCCGCTGCGAAAGCGAATTGGCCTCCCATCGCCGCTGAGACGTTGATCATTTGTAAGCGTTGCCCCTCGAGACCGATCTCCTCTAAAAGGAGGCGGGTGTATTCCACTCTGCGGCGGGCGTTAGCATTACCTTCCAGGTAATGGCAGTCACCGGGCAGTCAACCAGCTACCAACACACCATCGGCGCCGTCCTCGAAAGCTCGTAAGATATGTAGAATATCAACCCTTCCGCTGCAGAGGACCTGAATAATCTTGATCGCCGATGGGTATTGAAGTCGTAAGCTTCCGGCTAAATCGGCGGCGTTGTAAGCGCAATGGGTGCAGCAGAAGGCTACAATCTGGGGCTCGAAGTCTGCCATCAATCTCCTCAGTTCTCTAGTAATAATGCATCAAGTTTGACCATAATCTGGTCATCTTGGTAGTACGCCAGGCGAATGGCTTTCGCCGGGCATTCGGCGACGCAGCTTCCGCATCCCTGACATACCGTCGGTTCGATATAGGCAGTGCCGGTGATCCCCCCAACGCCGGTATATTCATCCTTAATCTGCGGGACTTCAAAGGGGCATATGCGTACACAAGTCAGACAGCCAACACAGAGTTCGGGATCAACCTCAGCGACGATCCCACCTGCCGTGAGGTGGTCGCGAGAGAGCACCAATGCGGCGCGCGCCGCCGCGGCTTGCGCTTGAACGATGGTTTCGTCCAGCAGTTTGGGGTAATGTGCCATGCCGGCCATGTAGATGCCATCGGAGGCGAAATCCACCGGGCGGAGTTTTACGTGAGCTTCGAGAAAAAACCCGTCAGCGTCGGCGGACACTTTAAACATCGTCGCCACCTCACGGGAATCCTGAGGGGGCACGACCGGGCTACTCAGCATCACTAGATCTGGCGTGAGCAGGATTTCATGACCGAGATTGGGATCGCGCACGCTAATCTCCACACCTTCGTTCGTCGCTGACACATCTAAAGGATTCTCATCATCGTAGCGGATGAAGATGACACCTTCATTCCGGGCTTGTGTGTAGAGTCGTTCCTTGAAGCCGTATGTGCGAATATCTTTGTATAGCACTGTAATGTGCGCCTCCGGCTTGAGGCGTTTGAGCTCCAGCGCGTTCTTCAGGGCCGTTATACAGCAGGTACGGGCGCAGAAATCCTTCGCTGGACCGACGCAAAGGATCATGGCGACCTCATCGGGTAAATGTTCACCGAGTGTCTGCCAAGCTTCGCTTGCTCGACCCTGAAGAGCTATCTTTGGGTTCTCTGCATGAGCGAGCATTTGCTCGAATTCCAGCCCCGTCGCCAGGCGCGTACTTTCCTGGTAGCCATATTCCGGACCATGATATTCGACGCCGCCAGTAGTTAGTATGGTTGCACCATGGGGGATCTCGACCTCGTCGCCGTCGCTGGTGCGCAATCTAGAAGTGAAGTGCCCCATAAATCCGCTGGTGTGCGCAACCTCTGTGCTGAGGTGAATCTGAATACGGGGCTCGTTTTCAACTCGTTGAATTAATTGCTCTAAATACTGTTGCGGGTCTTCGTCGTTCAGGCCGAAGTGAATCTCGCGCAGGTTTCCGCCTAACTTGTCTTTCCGCTCGACTAAATGCACGTTGAAGCCGCCATCGGCAAGCGCGAGCGCAGCGTTCATCCCGGCCACACCACCCCCGACGACAAGACCGTCATTTTCAATCGGAACCTCAGTCGTGTGGATCGGCTGCAGTGTTTTTGCCTTGGCGGCTGCCATCCGCACCAGATCTTTTGCTTTATGTGTAGCAGCCTGGCGATCGTGCGAATGCACCCAGGAGCACTGATTGCGTATGTTCGCCATCTCGAACATGGCCGGGTTCAAACCGGCAGAGCGAATGCTGTCCTGAAAGAGAGGCCCGTGGGTAATGGGCGTGCAGGAGGCGACAACTACGCGGTTGAGCCCTAATTCCTTCACCTGCTCGGTAATGTGGGCGATACTGTCTTGAGAGCAGGTGTACAGGTTGTCTTCGGCGTGGACCACGCCTGGAAGTGAGCTGGCGTATTCTGCTACGTCGGGGACGTCCAGGAAGCCGCCGATGTTTGAACCGCAATGGCATACAAACACGCCTGTGCGTGGCTCCTCCCCGGCGATTTCACGCTCCGGTGGATATTCAACCGCCTGAGTCAGGGAAAAGCGCGCCGGGGCGAGCAGACCGGCTGCTTTTGCGGCAGCACCGGTGGCGTCAACAATCGACTCTGGTATATCTTTCGGTTCGCGGAACGGTCCGGCTGCGTAAATGCCTGGTCTGCTGGTGGCAAGTGGATCAAAAAGAGTCGTATGGCAGAAGCCATACTCATCAAGTTCGATTCCCATCGTGCGGCCGAGTTCTTTCACCGAATCCGAGATTTCCATCCCCACCGAAAGAACGACTAGATCGAATGTCTCATCGGTGATGATGGGCTGAAGACTATCCTGGCCATTGCTCGGGGAGCCCTGGTTCTCCGCGTAGCGGACGATCAGATCCCCGGTTTCTGCATCCTCCTGCAAGGATGATATCCGGCAGCGGGTGTATTCAATGCCGTACTGGTTTTTCGCGCGCTGATAGTAGCTCTCGTAGCCCTTGCTGTAGGCTCGCATATCCATCATGAAGACATGGACTTCGGCCTGCGGGTCGTGTTCCTTGATCATCACTGCTTCTTTTGAAGCGTACATACAGCAAACCGCTGAGCAGTAATCATGGTTCTGGTCACGCGAGCCAATGCATTGCAGAAATGCGACCTTGCGCGCCGGTGCGTCGTCGGAGGGTCGGTTGACATGGCCTCCTGTAGGGCCGGAAGCCGATAATAAGCGCTCCAGTTGCAGTGCCGTGATCACATTAGGGTAGCGGCCAAAACCATACTCCTGGGAGAGCTCTGCGTTATAGATTTGATAACCCGGCGCAAGAATTACGGCTCCGATCTTGACCTGGTCTATTGTTTCGACCATATCGTGGTTAATGGCCTCCCGACCGCATGCGTACAGGCAGGAGAGACACTCAGAGCAGTGCGCACAGGCAAGACAACGAGCGGCTTCTTCTTGGGCGAGTTCGTCCGTATACCCTTGTTCGATTTCATCGAAGCCGGATTTACGCGCTTCGAGCCCAAGCTCAGGGATTGGCACCC
>DAOUEQ010000020.1:0-5697 GCA_034430395.1 Anaerolineales bacterium
TGACTCGTTATATCATCCGCCGACTTATTACGTTAATTCCCACCCTGCTGGGCGTTGTCTTCGTTATTTTCATGTTCCAACGTCTCATCCCCGGCGATCCCGCCGTGGCGATGTTAGGGGAGCATGCCGCGCAGGAGAATGTCGAGCGGATTCGCGAACAACTGGGGTTAAATCGACCGGTGTTCTTGGACATAGACGCTTTGCGAGAGGGGGATTTCGCAGGTTTCTTCGATAGCCAATTTATCCTCTACTTGGGCCGGCTCCTTCAAGGCGACCTTGGAAACTCAATCCACCGCCGCATCCCGGTAGCAGAAACGCTGGCGTTGAGGTTTCCGGCGACGATTGAACTCGCCATGCTCTCGATGTTCATCGCCGTTCTTGTGGGGGTCCCCGTGGGCATCGCTTCTGCCGCAAGACGCAACTCTGTTCTTGACAGTGTGAGCATGATCGGGTCTCTCGTGGGAGTCTCCATGCCCATTTTTTGGTTAGGATTGATGGAGATCATGCTCTTCGCAGTCTTCCTGCAATGGCTTCCGAGCGGAGGCCGGGTGAGCCATGCTATCGAGTTAGAAGCGGTTACGAATTTATACATCATCGACAGCCTTCTCGCTGGCAACATGGGAGCGTTAGTAGACGCCTTAAAGCACTTATTCATGCCTGTTGTTGCCCTGGCGACGATTCCTATGGCGATCATCGCCCGCATGACGCGGTCGAGCATGCTGGATGTGCTTCAGGAAGATTACATCCGCACTGCCCATGCCAAGGGCGCTCTGGAGCGGGTGGTGCTCTTCAAACATGCACTTAAAAACGCCTTCCTCCCGGTGATCACGATCATCGGCATCCAGACTGGCAGCCTTTTGGCAGGAGCAGTTCTTACAGAGACCATCTTCTCCTGGCCGGGCATCGGAAAATGGGTGTACGACTCCATCTTGGCGCGTGATTACCCCATTGTACAAGGCGGCACGATGCTTATAGCCTTTGTTTTTATCTTCGCTAACTTATTAGTCGATATTTCATACGGTTTCCTAGACCCGCGCATCCGACATGAGTGAAGGCTTGCATGGCTGACTCAACCCCAGAAGATTTTAATTCGATTGACTTTGCTGTACGTGAACACCGTTCGTTGTGGGTGGACGCATGGCGCCGGATGATATCCAACAACACCGCACGGCTTGGGATGGCAATCGTAGCCATTTTCATCTTATCAGCCGTGTTTGCACACTATTTCTGGGAGTATGACCCCAGGATAGATATCGACTATTCACTTAAACTAAAACCTCCCAATCTGGTTGCCACGGAAGATATTGCTTCCATTCACCCTTTCGGGACGGATAAGCTGGGGCGGGACATCTTTCGCCGTGTGGTCCACGGAGGCTGGAATTCCCTGAGAGTCGGGCTGGTTGCTATAGCGATCTCCTTATCAGTCGGCGGAATTCTCGGTTTGGTAGCAGGTTTTTACGATAGTATGCCCTTATTCAAAACGGAACGGATATTCCTTTTAGGCGGGATTGGTCTCGCGTTGGGAAGCCTCTCAGCTTGGATCGCGGGGCAGCCCTTGCAGATGATCTTCTTTGCAGGACTTGGAATTAGTTCGGCCTACTGGGATGATCTGCTTAAGGGAAAAAGATTGCGCATGCTGCTTTTCGCGCTGCTAGGTGCTCTAGTCAGCGGTATGCTCGGGTTCTTGGCCGACCCCTATATCGGCATCGTATGCGCGGTTTTGGGTTTACTCATTGGCTGGATCTTGAGCCTACCGTTGGGTGGCCAGACGCTCTCTACGATCATCATGCGGGTGATGGATGTTCTCCTGGCCTTCCCGACCTATCTGCTCGCCATTGCAATCGTAGCTTTTCTTGGACCGGGCTTGGAGAAGGGGATGATCGCCATCGGCGTGGTTGGTATTCCCATCTACGCCCGATTGGTGCGATCGACTGTGCTGTCGGTGATCCAAAAAGAGTACATTTTGGCTGCACAGGCGACAGGGGAAGGGCACGGGCGTATTATCTTTCGCCATATCTTCCCTAACACGCTATCACCGGTCATCGTTCAAACGACGATGGGTTTGGCAAACGCGATTCTGTCGGCGGCGGCGCTCGGGTTTTTAGGTTTGGGAGCTATTCCACCGGAACCGGAATGGGGATCGATGTTGGGCGCAAGCTACCGCTACCTCGCCAGCGGCGCCTGGTGGGCGGTTACCTTCCCAGGAATAGCAATCATGCTGAGTGTTTTGGGTTTCAATCTCCTGGGAGATGGCCTGCGCGACGCCCTGGATCCGAAGCTTCAAATCTAGCGCCATAGGTGCAGCGAGATCCTGTGTAAGTCTACTCACTAATTTCTCGAATAAGGGAACCGATGGAAGCCTTATTGCAGGTAAAAAACCTAACAACCCGTTTCTACACAGATGAAGGCACCGTCCATGCCGTGAACGGGATTTCTTACGACATGGAGGCGGGCGAGACTTTGGGTGTCGTGGGTGAGAGCGGCTGCGGAAAAACCGTTCATGCGCTCTCAATCATGCGATTGATCCCCACGCCTCCAGGGAAAATCGACGCGGGTGAAATTATCTTCGATGACGGTCGTGACCTCTTGAAGCTCAGTCCCGGCGACATGCGCCTGGTCCGAGGCGCTGAGATTGCAATGGTCTTTCAGGATCCGATGACATCCCTAAATCCTGTCTTCACAGTGGGTTCTCAGATTGTCGAGGCGTTGAAGATTCACTTCGGGATGGCAGAGACTGAGGCCAATAAACGGGCGGGAGAATTGCTGGATATGGTAGGTATCCCAGCAGCAAATAATCGACTGAACGATTTTCCTCACCAATTCTCCGGGGGAATGCGGCAGCGGGCGATGATCGCCATGGCGCTCTCCTGCGATCCAAAATTACTTATTGCCGACGAGCCCACCACCGCTCTGGATGTCACCATTCAAGCCCAGATTGTGGATTTAGTGCGGCGATTACAATCGCAATTGGGGATGGCGGTGATGTGGATCACCCACGACCTGGGTGTTGTGGCGGAATTGGCCAGGAAGATCAACGTGATGTACGCAGGGTATATCATCGAGAGGGGTGATGTGCACAGCATATACAAACGCACCCGCCATCCATATACCATTGGTTTACTTGGATCGCTGCCTCGCCTGGATGAGGTGCCGGGAACAAAATTGGTGTCTATCCCGGGCTTACCACCAGATTTGATCGCCTTGCCGCAGGGATGTCCTTTTTATGCTCGATGCACTTATCGATTAGATCAATGCCTAGAGGAGATGCCGCCCTTGGAGCCCGCGGATGAGGAAGGGCATATTGTAGCTTGCTGGCGTTGGGAGCACGTCGCGGGAAGGAAAAATTGATGAGCGGCGGGAATGGTTCTTTGGTTTCAGTCCGCAGGCTGAAGAAATATTTCCCCATCATGCGGGGGACTATCATTGAACGTCATGTTGGTGATATCAAAGCTGTAGATGACGTTAGTTTTGACATCATTAAGGGAGAGACGCTCGGGCTCGTCGGCGAAACGGGTTGCGGGAAGACCACAGTAGGGCGGACCATCCTTAGATTGTATGAACCGACGGATGGAGCGATTATCGTCGGTGGAATCAATTTGGCGGATGTGACCGGCGGAGATTTGCGACGAATGCGGCGACAGATGCAAATGATCTTTCAGGATCCTTATGCTTCATTGAACCCGCGAATGACTGTGGGCTCTATCATCGCCGCACCGCTTGAAGTGCATGACATCGTTCGCGGGAAAGAAAAGCACGAGCGCGTACAAGAGCTCCTGCAGATGGTGGGTCTCAACCCTTACTTCGTCAACCGCTACCCACATGAGTTCTCCGGGGGGCAGCGGCAGCGCATCGGCATCGCCCGTGCCCTTGCTCTGAATCCCGATCTGGTCATCTGTGACGAGCCGATCTCCTCTCTGGACGTCTCCATCCAGGCGCAGGTAGTTAACTTGTTGGAAGAATTGCAGGAAAAGCTCGGATTGACCTATTTATTCATCGCTCATGACTTGAGCATGGTCCGTCATATCAGCGATCGCATGGCGGTGATGTACCTGGGCAAGATCGTGGAATTAACCGATCGTGATGAGATTTATTTGAATCCGCTTCATCCCTACACGCAGGCGCTGATGTCGGCAGTGCCCATTCCGGATCCAGATGTCGTCGATAAGAGGAAGCGTATCATCCTGGAGGGGGATATTCCCAATCCAGCAAATCCGCCCGTAGGCTGCAACTTCAACACCCGCTGCCCGGTTGCTGAGGAAATCTGTTTTAAAGAGGAGCCTGAATACTTAGAGGTGAAGGCGGGTCATTGGGCGTCATGCCATCTTATAAAGCCAGAGGGGATTTGAGTTAACAATTAAGGCGAATCCATGCCGGACCTCTTCTTACCGCGACGACATCGGAGATCTAATACCGGGTCTCCGAGGCTTCACTCCGCCAGTGTGGTCCGTATCAACAAAAATTCTTCATCAGAGTTTCGAATCAACGGCTTCAGGGAATCCACTATTATCAGCTACGCTTCCGCCGTTTTACTATCCCCACTTGCTTTTGCAGTATTAACGAGGGATCGGCCTTGAATAAAAACAGCCGCCTGAGTGACAGCCAGCCCGATAATCAGAAGTTCTAAGGCCAAACCTGCCAGCCAAAATAAAGCTGGTAACTGCTGTTGAAGCCGGTCGAGAAACAACACGAAATAATCCAGGGAAGTACCCACGAAGGTCAATTGCTGCTTTTGTTCCCTCAAATCCGCATTTAGTATTTGCAGGTCTGTTGCTGACACGCGCAAGTCTTTGCTCAAGTCATCAAGATCTCTTGTGGCGAGGAGGAGTTGATCGCGCACATCGATCAACGCGGCGGGGAGTGGATCTAACCCGGTGGCTGTGTTGGCGATACCTTCGTTTAGAGGTATCTCTGGATCATAGCGAACACCCGTAATCGGGCTCAGGACGGTAAGTCCGCGCAAGAGCTGATCGAGGGCCATGGCGCTATCCTCAGCCTGGATCAACCCCAGCTGGATGGCATAGATTGAATCAGGGAGCGCCTCGCCCAAGAGAACGCTGGTCGAATCGATGAGCGGCCCCGAATCATCCAGAACCTGGCCGACAGACAGCAGTGAGCGGGCGGCCGAATCGATGGCGGAGGAGGTGTCTTGCAGCGCCGTTTCCAGTCTATCGATAAGGGAGACAGTGCCTTGCGCGCTTGTTCTGAGTTGGGACAGTCTGTTCTTGGAAGTGGGGAGAGTGCGCACCAGAAAAATTGGCGTGAGTATGATCGCACACATGGAGAAGAGAAGGATGGCGGCGCTTGTGATCTGCATGAGTTTGCCTAACCAAGGTATCAGGCCATCGACGCGCCTTCGCCGTGGTTGCACCCCCGGGGATTGTGTCGTCTTTTCGGATTCGGATTGATCCGTTTCCGATGTAGACAAGAGCCTTTCAAATTCGAGTTCAAGGCAGGCGACCACAAGTTTGGGTTTGGTCAAGCGGCCGCTGTTGGCAACGTTCAAGTTTGAAAGGCGTTGTCGCAGTTCGTTAACTGTTAAAGATTGCAGCGTGTCGTTTAAGTGGAGCAGGGTGGCGAGTTGGTGCTTCTTTAACTTCGATGCGCCTACAAGGCCGGAATCCCTCACCTGTTGGCGTAAAGAATTAAGGGATTGAGCCTCATAGTTGAGAATTGATTCGAGTTGGTGGAGCAGGGCCG
>DAOUEQ010000021.1:0-4714 GCA_034430395.1 Anaerolineales bacterium
CAATTACATTTGCATCCGGATCCAAGAAATGTGTATATACCGACTGGCCCACATCTAGGTAGCCGATGTCGTTTCCACATACGCTGTCTAAGAATATGGCAGCATCAGGTCCTTCTGCCTGGTAGATTCCCATGTGAGAAACATCGAATAAACCGGCAGCGTTACGAACCGCTTGATGTTCCTCTCTAACAGATGAGTACCACAAGGGCATCTCCCACCCGGCAAACGGTGCCATCTTAGCGTCCAACTCCAAATGGATCGCGTGTAGAGTCGTCCGTTTTAATTCGGGTTGCTCCTTGGGTTCCTGCCAATTGAATTTCGGTAAAGGTTCACCTGATCCATCAGAAATTCCGATATAAAATGGCTTATCCTTGGCTGCCGGATCCCCCTTGACGGATTTCACAGGTGACTCGTCTGATTCCCGAACCCACGCTGGCCCTGGGGGTTTCGCCAGCAGATCATCATCCTTGATGCTGACAAAACCATCAGAAAGAGCTCGTAGCCAGGCGGCTGCAAGATTAGCTTCGCTTGATCTCACACTTAGCTGGAATTTGTAGGGTGACTTACAGGTAAGCGTTCCCTCGATTTCACCTTGCGGTGTGCTTATTCGTGTGGATTGGCTTTGATCAGGTTCCAGCGCTTCGACATCACTGCTCAATGCAGTATTCAAGAATTGCCGTACGCGTTCACCGCCAATGTCAAAGGCTGCCCATTGACCTTTTCCTGGTGATTCGTCGCCCATGTAATAGAAGTGAGGATATCCATGAACCGCTGGATCGAAGTCGATACCCGCCGACTCGGCCAACTCACATACGCGCAGCTTTGCCTCTTCCATGGTCTTGAAATCTACCTTCGCACGCCTATTTTGACGTTTACGTGAGTTCAATGCATAGGGTGTCGTCGCCATCAAAACGTCGGCAATGATGTCCGCGAGCGTGATCGTTTCCTTTTCTTTAAATCCACGCTGGGTGATCCAGGATGTGCCCATGCGAATGCCGGAAGGATCAAGGGCGGATCTGTCGCCTGGTATGGTATTCCGATTTACGACGATGCCCGCCAGATCCAAGATTCGCGCGGCCATATCACCGGAAAGTGTCGTTCCATCAGGTCCAGTAACGGATCTGCAATCCAAATTCATCAGATGGGTATCGGTACCACCGAACGCGATCGTAAAGCCTCGCTCCTCCAGGCGTTTGGTCAATGTTTCACAATTTCTTATCACTTGATGCTGGAGGACGCTGAACCTTTTGGTTTGAGCCAACTTAAAAGTGAGCGCAAGTGCAGCAATCGTATTAATGTGAGGGCCACCTTGTTCTCCGGGAAACACCGCTCTATCAATCTTGCGGGATAGTTCGCGGTCCGCTGTAATGATCACTGCTCCCCTTGGTCCATTGAGCGATTTATGCGTAGTCGTCGTCACAACATGGGCATATCCTATTGGAGAGGGATAGGCCCCGCCAACAACCATTCCAGCAACATGGGCGATATCGGCCAGCAAGTACGCACCAACCGAGTCGGCGATCGCCCTGAACCTGGCCCAATCAGCCGACCAGGGGTAGGACGAAAAACCGGCGATGATCATCTTTGGCTTGGATTCACTCGCCAGATCTTGCACTGCCTGGTAGTTTATGCGCTGTGTCTCAGGATCCACTGAGTAATGGACGATGTTAAAATACTTACCGGAGCGATTGACCGGAGATCCATGGGATAGGTGACCCCCGTGCAGCAGATTCATCCCCATGACGGTATCGCCGGGGTCAACCAACGCGTGATACACCGCATTATTGGCTGGCGCACCTGAAAGCGCCTGAACGTTTACGTACAAATCGTCCGCCGTCAAACCATTGGCAGCAAAAGCTTCAGCGCAGCGTCGACGCGCTAAGGCCTCGATCGTGTCAACGTACTCAACACCCTTGTAATAACGCGGGTCAGAATAACGGCGATAGTGTGCAAGGCGATTGTCATAATCCAGAATTTCCTCTTCATTCATCCAGCGCGTATCCTCATCCGGATAACCTTCCGCATAGACATTCTGGAACGCCGAGTCCAAAGCATCTCGTACCGCTAACGGAGAGGTGCTTTCACTTGCGATCAGGATTAATTTACGATACTGACGCTCGGACTCCAGTTGAGTTAATTCGTATACATCTGGATCGAGTTCCTCCAGAGTCCCTCGAAAAAGAGAATCAGGCATTTGAAGCTCCTAATAAAAGTGTCGGCGTATGGGTCATTTGCCGCGACATGGGAATGTATGTGGAATGGATTGTAAAACCTGTGGGGAAGAAGGGTCAAGGATAAACCTTCTTTAACCTAGCAAAGAGCACCGAAACGTGCCCTTCCCTGGTCCGACCGAATATTCCGAGGGGCAATCGGACTCAAAATAATTCATATGTAGCTGTAGGGGCATACTGCAGAAGGTGTCTACCCCTCAAGCTCCGGGATGACGCCCCCTTCGTAAACCCACAGGTCGAAAAGGTCCTGCAAATCACAACGGCAGGTTTTTTCTGCGACTTCCTGGAATTCGGATCCGGTCGCAAAGCCATATAGATGCTGCCGATAATACACCTTCAGGAATTCGCCAAAGGACCGATCGCCGATCTCACCGCGCAGCGCGTCGAAGAAAAGCGCGCCTTTCAAGTACACGAACACAGCGTAATCAGCATTGGAGTCATAGTCCCCGACAGGCAGACCGATCGGCATCGTCGGGTCTGGGTGTTCCCGTACGATGGCGCGCAAATCGCTCAAGAAACCGGTCGCACGCCCCGACCCCAACGCGTGTTCGTAATACAGCGCCTCCGCGTAAGTCGCTGCAGCCTCATCAAGCCAGGGCTCCGAAATTTGATCATCGCCGATAAGACCATAAAACCACTGATGTGCGACTTCGTGGACGGTCGGTTCCACAACCCAGTAGGTCCCCAAAGTACCAATGAAGACCAGGCCCGGGTATTCGATGCCGCCGAACGCATGTGGCGCGTCGACAATATCAAGCTCCGGATAGGGGTAGGGACCCACAAGATCACCCAGAACCTGCATCTGCAGGATCGCCGAATCGAGCACCGTATCAAGATCGTCGGCATGATCCTGCAGCACCCAGGCTGTTACGGTAACGTCGCCAACCTGGCGGGACTCATCGACGAAGTCGGCGAGGGCGAGGGCCACATCCCGCATCGGTCCCGTCACATACGTCAGGCGTTGAAGATCACCTATCGTCTCATTCAGGATCTCCACGCCCGAGGCGACGAGATCAAAGGAAGCGGGCACAGTCACTTGCAGCTGATACAGGGCTATATCGGAGTTTGTCGTATCACCACCCAAAGGCGCCTGCCGTACATCCCACTCACCATCGACGATGCGCGGGATCAGTGGATAGAAAGTCGGGGCGATCAACACGCCATCGGTGATCCCAAAACGGCGGGGCGCTGAAGGACGCATCGACTCCACCTCGATCCGGAACGGCAGACCAAGGTCGATCATCTCCCCCGGTGCGAGCGGCAACGCCAGATCAACGCGCAGGGCTAGACCATCCAACTCCTGTTTGGGACCGATGACCTTATCCCTGATAAATACAGGACCCGCGACCATCGCAGCCTGATACTGCGGATCGTTCGGCCAGAGCATTAGATAGATTTCATGCAGCGGATTATCGAGATGATTCCAGAATTGAATCTGAGCCCAACCATCGAGAACCGCGGTCCTCATCTCGGAATCAAACGTCACCTCGACGTCGATCGAATAGCGAGTGGCGGCTTTGAAGTGGGTGAGGTCATCGACATGGCCGGATAATAAGCCTGGACTCTGATCGGATAGTTGGACATCCGGAGTCGGTTGAGGGGTAGGCGTGGGTGGGGGTGTCGGCGTCGGTGTGTACACCGGAGGCAGTCCGACCGTACTTTGTGGGCCAGCAGTATTCGACGGCCCCTGCGGGGGACCGGCTAGCGGCGCGCAGGAAGTTATGAGCAGCAAGTAGATGACGATGGTCTTCTTCACACTCGATCCTTCTTACGCTTGCCCCCATAGAAAAAGAGCGCCCAAGCACCCAGAAGTGGGCGGAACAGGACTCGAACCTGCGACCTCTTCTGTGTAAGAGATTCTATACGATCTTCCATAGCGTCCATAGCCTACATCTAGTTGCATAGTTTCTACAAACCCGCATGAAATAGAGGGCTGATTGTCCAGGCTGTCTATACTCTCCATGGGCTAGTGCATTAACTGCACCCAAACTGCACCGCTCATGAAGCCAGGAAAGGCGACTCGAATACCACTGTACAATTAGAAATAGCTGAGTACATTGAAGGACCATATCCTGGGACAGTGTGATTTGGGTTTTCAAATCCCTCCATCCACATTTCTTCGAAGAATCTTCAGGTTACACCATACCGCACCGTAGCCGGTGCTGTGTGAGTTCCCTGGTCAAGCCCGCCAGAGCAGGCCAACTCTATAAATGAGGCCTTGAACCGTCAAGCTGGGCATCCAAGGGTGGCCTTGTGATTTATGGTAGCCAGAAACCTGGACAACCTTAGTTATATACTTCATCCATTCCTTAGTATGAGGATTATGGTGACAAGTGCTGCCGAGGTTCTGAGCTGTAATACTTTGTTGATTCAGGGTAATCTATTAATGAAAGGTATTGGATCGATTCGATGATCAACAATGACTAAAGTTCTCGAAGTCTCGAGCACTGAAGCTGAGCGTAAATCAATGACTACCGAGCTCT
>DAOUEQ010000022.1:0-1776 GCA_034430395.1 Anaerolineales bacterium
CCGACCGCGAAGATGACACCGAGAATGCCCGTTTGACCGCCATGCAAGCAACCAATGACGGCTTCGAACTCGCCGATTTAGATCTCGAACAACGCGGTCCAGGCGATTTCCTTGGCACTCGCCAATCGGGTTTTGCACAGCTCCGCACCGCTCAACTCACAGATATCCGCTTGATTGAGAAAGCACGTCGGGAAGCGATTCGCCTTTTCGAAGATGATTCAGAACTTACTAAACCCGAGCATGAGGCGCTTGCACAGGAGCTAGCACGCTTCTGGTCTACTGAGAAGGGAGAGATAAGCTGATGGTACGGGCAGTTTTCCCGGGAACTTTTGATCCTGTTCACTTTGGTCATATTGACATCGCAAATCGAGCCGCGCGGATTTTCGATGAGCTCATCATTGCAGTATACGACAACCCGCCAAAAGACATACTCTTCTCAGCAGACGAACGCCTGGATATGGTTAACAGGGCATTCGCGGATAATGAGCGGATTCACGCGAACATCTTCAGTGGGCTGATTGTAAACTATTGCCGTGACGTCGGAGCTAAAGTGATCGTTCGCGGTCTGCGCGTTTTCTCCGATTTTGAACACGAATTCCGCATGGCGTTGGCAAATCACCGCCTTGCCTCGGATATTGACGTCGTGCTTTTAATCACCAGTGAGGAGCACAGCTTCCTTACTGGCAGTACGGTCAAAGAGATCGCATCTTTAGCCGGTGATGTAACTACGCTTGTTCCAGATTTTGTACATACTGCTCTATCAAAACGTTTTCAAGATCTTGGCGACGATGGACCCAATGTCGTCCCGATGACTTCATTGCGAGATTGAGCATTGTTGACGCCTAACCCTGTTTGGTGTACGCTTCGGCCCAAACCTTGCATCCTGGGAAACAGGTCCATCTGAACAGCGATGTGGACCGGAGGGATCTATGGATATCCTGCACCTAGTGGATCGATTGGAAGAACTCTTCAATGATTGTTTCGCGATTCCACTGACCAACAATGTCATTGTCAACGAAGATCGAATGCTGGAGATTATCGACCAGATGCGTATCTCGATCCCTGATGAGGTGAAGAACGCCCAACAGATAATTGCACAGCGTGATCGGGTTTTAGCCCAGGCGCAGGAAGAAGCCCATCGGACGGTTAAGCTGGCGAAAGAAAAGGGGGATGACATCATCGCTCGTGATGCCATCGTTGAAGCAGCCCAGGGTCGCGCGGATCAAATCATCGCGCAGGCACGGATCGAGGTAGAAAATATCCGCATGGAAGCCGATAATTACATAATCGAGACACTTGGAGCGCTCGAAACCGAACTCTCCAATTTAATCAATCAAGCTCGAAATGGAATCGCAAAATTAACTGCTGAAAGGCAAGGCTTTGCCAGTGAGTTTGAAGATAGTGTCGAGGAGAGTGAAACCGTAGAAGAGGAATAGACAGCGAACACAACCCATTGTATTGAAGCGCAGAGAAAAGCAGTGACCGCCCTCACCAAAATACACTTCAGTGTCCGGCGGTCCTTTATTTATCTATCGAAAGTCACGTATAAAGAGTTTACACCCCTGTGGTAAATTCACCTCCATCCAGTGTATGTTCTGCAGTAAATTGAGCATCACCCTGTTTCTCACGGGAGAGTTGGGCAACTACTTCAATGAAACGCTTAAAAAGTGGGTGAGGACGGTTGGGGCGTGAGAGGAACTCAGGATGGAATTGACTTCCAATCATGAAGGGATGGTCAGTTAACTCAGCGATTTCAACAAGCCTTCCATCCGGTGA
>DAOUEQ010000023.1:0-47668 GCA_034430395.1 Anaerolineales bacterium
CCCAGATAGGCTTTTTGAACCATGGAATTGGACCGCAGCCCATCAGCTGTGTCCTTGATGACGATCTCGCCCGTTTGTAGAACATACCCACGGGTGGCAACCTGAAGTGCCATATGGGCGTTCTGTTCGACGAGCAGGATCGTGGTACCCTCTTGATTGATATCCTTGATGGTATCGAATACGCTCTCAACCAAGACAGGGGCTAAGCCCATGGATGGCTCGTCCATAAGCAGCAGACGGGGGTGGGCCATCAGCGCGCGAGCGGTTGCGAGCATCTGCTGCTCTCCACCGCTCAGAGTACCGGCTACTTGGCTGCGACGTTCCTTAAGGCGCGGGAAAAGTGTGAAGGAGCGATCCAGATCATCGCTTATTTCAGCTCGGTTTTCGCGATGGAAAGCGCCCATTTCAAGGTTCTCAGAAACAGAGAGCTTGGCAAAGACACCTCGACCCTCTGGGACCATCGCAACACCCTTATAGACAATTTCGTGCGTACGGAAGGGGGCAAGGTCCTCACCTTCTAGTAGGATTTTTCCTCGACGCGGCTTAAGCAAACCACAGATGGTTTTCAACGTTGTGCTTTTTCCTGCACCATTTGCGCCGATGAGAGTTACAATCTCACCGGCATCGACATTGAGAGTAATGCCCTTCAGGGCGTGAATGTTGCCATAATAGGCGTGTATATCGTGGATTTCAAGCATCGGCATTAGAGATGCTCCTTTTTTCTTCTTATATGGTCGCGGACAAGCCGGTGGCGGCGCCTCGACCCAGGTAGGCTTCTATAACTTGGGCGTTGTGTTGAATCTCTTCTGGGGTGCCTTCGGCGATTTCAGTGCCATAATCGAGTACGGTCACTCGTTCGGATATTCCCATTACAACGCGCATATCATGTTCGATAAGCAAGACCGTGATTTCCAATTCGTCACGCAGTCTTTGGATGAACGACATCATTTCAGCGGTCTCATGTGGGTTCATCCCTGCAGTGGGTTCATCGAGCAGCAGCAAGGCTGGTTTACTTGCCAGGGCGCGAGCGATCTCCAGACGCCGTTGATCTCCATACACAAGACTGCTGGCGATGAAATCGCCCCTGCCGGATAGACCGACAAACTGAAGTAGCTCGCTTGCGTCCTCGACAGCTCTTTTTTCCTCCCTCTGTGTTGCCGGGGTGCTAAACAGGGCGCCGAGCCACTTAGATTTAAGCTGAGGTTCCATACCCACCAGGATGTTCTCAATTGTAGTCATATTCGCGAATAGGCGGATGTTCTGATACGTTCGCGAGATACCCGTTCGTGCGATGAAATCTGGAGAGTGATTATTAAGACGAAGCCCGTTGAAAACAATCTCCCCATCATCGAATCCGTAGAAGCCGGTTATGCAGTTGAAAAAAGTAGTCTTGCCTGCGCCATTGGGTCCAATGATGCTGACGATAGATCCTTTCGGTACATCAAAGGTGAAATTATTTACAGCAACCAAGCCTCCAAAGCTCTTAGTGACATTCGAAGTCTTTAAGATCGCCATTGACTCAGTCATATCGATTAATCTCCTGAAGGGGTCACGCTAGAATCGGCAATCTCTAATTGATTAAGGTCAGTGCGGAGTTCTCTCTTCCTGACAGCAGAAGGCCAGAAACCCTCCGGACGGGCGAGCATCATCACGATTAACAACCCGCCGTACATGAGGAGGCGATATTCTGCGAATTCTCGCAGAAGTTCCGGCAGACCGACCAAGACGAGCGCCCCGACTACAACACCGGGTAGGCTTCCAAGGCCGCCGACGATGATCAAGCATAAAACGTTGATGGAGATCATCAAATTGAAGCTGTGGGGGAAGATGGAGGTGAGTTTGCTGGCGAAGATGGCGCCTGATAGACCAGAAAAAGCAGCACCGATGGCGAAAGCCAGAAGCTTGGTGCTTACCAGGTTGATGCCCATCGCTTCGGCCACGTCTTCATCTTCTCGCAGCGCCATCCACTGTCGACCCAATCGGGCTGCACTCAACCGCCAGGAAACAAACGCGGCCAGAAGACAGCCACCAAGGACGACATAATAGAGCTGACCAGGTTGGATAAGAGCAATATTTCCAATTTGAGGTTTGGGAATTTGCAGGAAGCCCTGAGCGCCACCGATGATCGGCTTCAGAAGGTCTGAGAGCGCTAGAATGCGAATAATCTCACCAAATCCGAGGGTGACAATTGCGAGGTAATCACCGCGCATCCGTAAGACTGGCAATCCGAGCAAGATTCCAGCGAGGACTGAAAATAAAACGCACAAGGGTAAAGCAGCCCAAAAGGATAATCCGAGGATTCCCAGTTCGCTATCTGATGTAAACACCGCCATCGAATAGGCGCCAATGGCAAAGAAAGCGACGTAACCCAAGTCGAGTAATCCGGCGAAACCAACAACGATATTCAGTCCGAGTCCCATGAGAACGAAGATGCCAACATTGTTGATCACTTCGGAAAGGTAGGTTCCGAGGAGCAAAGGCAGGAAAATGAGGGACAAGATACCGACGCCAATCCCACCCCAGCGAAATCCTTTCTTTTGGTTATCGGGAAGACTCGAAAAACGATCCCGGATACGCCCACCTCGTTGACTCCACAATGCCGATCCTCCAGCTATGAGGATAAACAGCACCAGGGCCGAAGTTGGAAGCAGGGCTTTTGAACGAAAGATCACCTTTAGCATACCCGCACCAAAGAAATCTCTAAATCTACCGCTTAATATTTCGGAGAATAAACCGATGACAAGCGTCCACAGCAAACCGGTGAGAAACGGTCGCTGGAAGCGGTCTGGCAACATGAATGTACCTGCCGCGGCTGCGCTGACCGCCATCATCACTCCTGTGATAACAAGGCTTCCGATAACGGGTCCAAAACCAAAACTAAGCAATTCGATCAGGGTTGGGGAGACGTTGAAAAAGAATTGCCGAATGTCAAAAGCGCTGGCAAGCAGGATCAACCCAACAAGCGGTAGTGCAGCGATAAAACCAGACACGACAGCATAAAGGAGACCGATGCCGCGTTTTGCATCAGGATCGTCCGGTGCTGAAGAATATCCTATGTATGCCGGTGCAAGGAAAAGGATAAGGTGACCCAGGGTGAGGGTATTCGCGATAAGAAACCGTTGGCTGAATAACCCCACAATGCCGATCATACTTACACTGAGGGCGATCACTCCGGCAAGCAGACCTTGACGGATGGGAGTTTTAAGATTGATTTTTGTAGTGTTGATCATCGAAGTTCTGCCTCACGCTTTCTCTTCGGCTAATCGCTCGCCGAGGATGCCCTGGGGTCGGAAAATCAGCACGAATACGAGCATAGTGAAAGCAATTACATCTTTAAGCTGATGTGCAGCTGGAATTCCTAGCCCTTCTAGGAAAAGACTTGGGCCAATCGATTCGAACATGCCCAGCAATAACCCTCCGATTGCTGCGCCAGGCACGCTTCCGATCCCGCCAAGAACAGCCGCCGTGAACGCCTTTATACCGGGAATAAAGCCCATGAAGAAGTGCGTCTGGCGAAACACAATCGCAAAAAGGACGCCAGCAACACCGGCCATTGCAGCGCCTGTAGCGAAGGTAATAGAGATGGTCTTGTCGACATCGATGCCCATCAAAGCTGCTACATCTTTGTTCTCGGCAACGGCTCGAATGGATTTCCCTGTTTTGGTACGCATGATGAAGAAATTGAGCCCGATCAGCATGATTATTGTGGCGATGATGACCACAAGATGAGTCTTCAGGATTTCTGTTCCCAAGAAGGGGATGCTCCCTGTCAGAATTTCGACCTGAGGGAAGGGAATAACTTTTGAGCCGAGCAAACCCCTAAAGAAATATTGCCAGAAGAAGGAGGCACCGATGGCAGTAATTAGAGGTACAAGGCGGGGTGCTTTCCTCAAAGGCCGATAGGCGATGCGCTCGGTGAGCAACGCAACGCCAACAGAAATGGCCATGGATAGAACGAGGATAATCAGTAGTCCTGTTATGGGATGCCGATCGAGGAACCCCGAAGCAGCCATTGGGGCGGCAACAAGGACTGTTGATGTCATAACCCCAGACATGAAGAACTCGCCATGAGCGAAGTTAATCATGAAGAGAACGCCATATACCAGCGTATATCCGATCGCAATAAGGGCGTACATACTTCCTTGAGCGACCCCGAAAATTAAGAAATCTGTCCACTGGGTTGTGGAATACGGGTTATCGATAATCGCGGAAATAGTCCCCCATCCTATTAGGACGATGATGACAGCTCGGAGTATCCAGAGAAAAAGACCTATGTAGTCGATATCTATGAAACGTTGTCGCATAGTAAATCTCCAACAATGGTAGAGGGATGGACTCAGTAGTCTGAAGGCTTGAGTCCATCCCCGCTTTTGCCTACTTAGATCAAAGGTGCTATAGCTGTTGTAGACCGAGTGCTACGGCCAAATTTTCTCATACGCACCGTTAGTAAGCAGTGAAACAGATATCTGTGGATCGGCGCAGTCGCCATACTGATCGCATGTGAGGCTGCCCGTAATTCCATCGAACCCGGAGGTTGCCATCAGGCATGTGCGTAAGGCCTGTCGACCGACATGGATTGTGCCGTCTTCATCTACATCCGCTATGTCTTCAACGCAGGCGAAGATCATATTCGCTGCATCAAAAGCGTGGGCGTGGAAGACCGAAATCGGCTCGCTTCCGTAGCTCTCTATGTATTTTGCTAAGAATTTGTCATAGAGAGCGCCGGAGTAGGATGTATCTGGACCGGAGAAGTACATCCCCTCGCCGGCTTCGCCGACAGCGTCGATAGCTGCAGATGAAATCATACCATCTGCGGCGGAGAGAATTGTATCTTCCAGACCACCAACTTCCCTAGCCTGCTTGGTCAGGAAGGCTCCCTCGGCGGTGAAGACCGGGTAGTAGAGGAACTCGGGGGGGCCAGCCGCTGAAACTGCGGTCAAAACGGGGCGCATATCCGTGTCACCTTTGTTGACCGCGGTGAAGATTACGATTTCGCCACCCAACGCCTCGAATGAATCAGCGAATACCTTTGCCAGACCTTCTGTGTATGGGTCGCCATCATGAATGGCGGCTGCTGAGCGGACACCCAAAACATCATAGGCGAAATCCGCCATGGCTTTGCCCTGAACTTTATCGTTATGTGCAGTGCGCAGATAGCCAGGGTTCCATGCGATGTCTGGATCAGTCAGAGAAGGTGCTGTGTTGGATGGTGAAACCATGACGTAGCCGGCATCGGAGATGACCTTCGACATGGGGACGCCAGCACCGGAGCAGCTTGTGCCAACTACAGCGAGGATCGTGGGATCGGAGACGATTTTTTGACCCGCTGTCTGCCCGCCTTCTGCGCTGCAGCCATCATCCTCTGCCTGAAGTTCCAGGGCGTGACCGAGAACTTCACCCTTGAAGTCCATGGCGATTTCGACACCATACTGGGAGTCCGTGCCTAGGTCGATGTTGGGACCAGAAATAACTAGCGCAGATGCAATGCGTATGGGTTCATCGGGAGCATAAGTGACGCAGCCGATCTCATCTGTGCATTCGTAGGGTGCTGCAGCCGGAGCGCAAGCTGCGAGCACAAGAGCCGCTGTTAAAAGTACAGACAGCGCTAAGAAAGTGCGTTTCATTGCTTCATCCTCCTCAAGATGTATTCAGAATTTCGGCGAATTAGTTACATTGTAAACGGTGTGTTAAATTCAGACAATATATCCTCTAAGCATCTCTCCCTTCACTATGGTGAACCTGGGAAAATCCAGTATCAGTGCCTGTCCCCCACAAAGCTACCTTGACATTCTATAACTATCATTGTGTTAATGTCAAATCAATATTTGTTATGGAAATAACCGATATCCGGCTAACGATACACTTCATCAATTGAGATATGAGGAGAATCCAATAACTCGCTTGACGGATCTAACAGGTCAGACTAGGATGCACGCGCCAAGTGGGAACAAGATCTCTTTGGGAGGGTACAAGCGTTGACATATCGAAAGCGGCTTGGTGAATGGGGGGAGAACCAGGCGCGGCGCTACCTGGAAACGATGGGGTATGTCTTCATAGAAAAGAACTTTCGGGTTCCCGAGGGCGAAATCGACTTGGTGATGCAAGATGGCGACATTGTCGTCTTTGTCGAGGTGAAGGCGCGAACATCTGATCGATTTGGCGCGCCGGAGGAAAGCCTATCGGATGCGAAGCGTAAGCGAATCCAGCGGGCGGCGTGGGCTTTTTTGCATCAGCAGGAAATGCTCGACTCTTCATGGAGAATTGATGTCATCGCAATCGAAGCTACCCTAAACAAGACTATCAAGCGCATCGATCATTATCCCAGTGCATTCGACATCGATCTCAATAACCGATGAGAAAAAGCCAACCCGTAATCGCCATTCTTGGCCCAACCGCCGTTGGAAAGACTCGCATCTCGATTCCTCTCGCCGAGCGATTCGATGGTGAGATCGTGTCGGTAGATTCACGACTTATCTATCGCGGCATGGACATTGGTACGGCGAAACCAACGAGTGAAGAACGAGCGCGGGTTCCGCATTATCTCATTGATGTAGCCAATCCGGATGACACTTGGAACCTGGCGAAATTTAGCGAAGCGGCTCTGAACGTGATCCATGATATTCACGGAAGGGGGAGGGTGGCATTCCTCGTTGGGGGTACTGGGCAGTATCTCAAAGCAATTCTTGAAGGCTGGAATCCACCAGCCACTGAGGAATCGCCGGGTTTGCGTGAAAAACTGGAGGCGATTGCGGCAAGCGCAGGGTTTGATACACTGCATCGCCAACTACAAGCGGTGGATTCAGCATCTGCCTCACGAATTGACCCGCGCAATGTACGGCGGGTTATCAGGGCGCTTGAAATATTCCATATGACCGGAGTGCCCGCCAGTTCGCAAAGGGAGAAGAATCCACCGCTATTTCAGATATTGCGCATTGGGCTTACATTGCCGCGCGCCGAACTTTTCCAACGGATCGATCAGAGAATCGACATGATGATTGAAGATGGATGGATTAAAGAAGTTCAGGAGTTGATTGATCGCGGATTCTCGTCTGAGTTGCCATCGCTCTCGGCAATTGGTTATGCTCAGCTTAACGCATACCTTGCTGGTGAGATGGATTTAGACAGCGCAATTGTCGAGATTCGCAAACTTAGCAGGCAGTTCGTGCGCCGACAGGCGAACTGGTTTAAGACGGACGATCCGGAGATTCAGTGGTTTGATGTGGTATCCAGTGCGGAAGAGCGAATATCTGCAGTTATTGAACGATGGCTGAGCGGCAGTGCGCCGGCCAGTCATTAAACGATTGCAATCAATGATCGCGAAGTGTCTGCATTTGGATATCGTCAGATGGCATTAATAATCAAGTTATGAGCAGGTTAAGCCCGAGATAAACAAACGCGGCGAGAGCGGCATTTGCCGGGATCGTGAACAACCAGGTCAATACCATATCACCGAGAATACTCCAGCGTACTTTATTTACTCGCTCGGCCGCGCCCACACCGAGAATCGAAGAACTCATCACCTGTGTTGTGCTGACGGGCCCTCCGAGCAGTGCAGCACTGAGAATCACGATTGCTCCCCCGATCTGTGATGTGAATCCGTGAATTGGGCGAATGCGGAAGATTTTTCCTCCAAGTGTGCGAATCAGGCGCCATCCGCCGAAAGATGTTCCCAGGCCGATCGAGGCCGCACTTATCACCACAACCCATATCGGTATTTGAAAGGAAGATGTCTGCCCACTGAGCAGTAATCCCATTGCAATGAGTCCCATAGTCTTTTGAGCGTCATTTGTACCGTGGCTCAAAGAGAGACCGATGAGAGTGATGACTTGGAAACGACGGAAAAAATTATTTACTTTTGGAGTTGCGTTTCGAACCATCAATAATGTGAACTTCATAGCGATGAAACCGACGATCAAACCGGCTATGGGGGAGAGGAATAAACCTATCGCAATTTTTATCAGCCCCGATACTTTTACAATCGCAAGGGAGCGACTGTGAATCAGAGCAGCGCCAAGAAGCCCGCCCAGAAGCGCGTGTGACGAGGAGGAGGGGATGCCGAATAACCACGTTATCAGATTCCAGACGATCGCGGAAACAACTCCAGCCAGGATCACGTTCATGTTTACCGCGCTCATGTTCAGAAGTTCGTCACCGATAGTTGTTGCTACCGCGACTCCGAAGAGGAAGGGAGCTATGGAATGAGAGATCGCGGCCAGGATCAGCGCTACGCGTGGGTTCAAGGCGCGCGAGAATATGACAGTTGCGACGATGTTTGAGCTATCGTTAAAACCGTTTAGAAAGTCAAAGATGACTGCGAGAGCAATCATTGCGATTAATATCGCTGGCATACTGTTTTCTATCATGTGAAAAGCTTATCAGTGGTTGATGGTTTTCGTCAACGTGTAGTTCAGTGATCGGCGTAATTCTCGCCGAGGTAATGGACGGCAAGAATAGTCAGACTGATCAGAATTCCCGGGACGATTGTCAACCAGGGCGCTTGGATGAGATGCATCCGCCCGCTGTTTAGCATCGCTCCCCATTCTGGAAAGGATGGATCGCCGGACAATCCCAAGAAGGTCAATGTCGTCGTCCCCATAAATGCCCAGGCGAAGTGAGTCGTCGCGAGAGAGAACAACTGAGGAGCTGCGTTAGGGAGCATGTGAGCGATTGCAACGCGCGTTCGACTTGCGCCGAGTGCATAGGCGGCATCAATGTAGCCCATCTCCTTTATTCCTAGAAAGATACTTCTGCTAAGACGGATGAACCCTGGAATTCCTCCCAAGCCAACGGCGAGCACAATTGTTGAGAGTCCCGGGCCGAATCCGGCGACTAATAACATAGCAAGGAGAAGCCCCGGAATTGCGAGCGCGGTGTTTGCGATTGTAAGAATGATGCGATCGGACAATCTCCCAGCCGTAATAGCGGTGAGACTGAATGTTGTCCCGATAAGTACAGTGAGCAATGTTGACAGCAGGGGGATGGAGAGACTAAGCCGTGCTCCATATGCAGTACGAGCGAAGAAATCCCGACCCAAGGCATCCGTTCCTAAGGGGGGATGGTATGAAGGAGATTGCAGCATGTCGCTGACAGGTGTATAGGGATCAGCAGAAGTGATCAACGGTGCAGAGAGCGCTAGCAGGACTATCGCCGCGAGCCAGAGTACGCAGAGAGTCTTTATAAAGCCAAATCTCATTCGGCTCTCCGTAATCGGGGATCGATAACGAGTGTGAGAAGATCAGCGAATACATGGCTGATTGTGTAGAAAATCGCCGCAAGCGCGACGAGGCCTAAGGCGATGGGAAAATCTCCATCGAGGATCGATTTCACAAGTAGCCTTCCGAGGCCGGGGCGGGAGAAGACTGTTTCGGTTACGACGGTGCCAGTAAATAGAAAAGCAGCTTCAAGAGCTGTAAGGGAGATAACGGGTGGAAGGGATGGTTTTAATGCATGCCATAGTAAACGAAATCCACGGCGGATACCGCGGGCGCGCGCCGCTAGAATGAATGGAGATCGAAGACTCTCTGACAACCCGCTGTGTATTACGCGGGCGATTGGTCCGGAAGAAGCGAAGCCCAACACCATAGCTGGCAAGATTAGTCTAATGAGCATTCCATTGGCAGAGCCGGGTTCTTGAAGGAGGCAGCCAGCGATGAGTAGGGAGAGTATTCCGGCAAAGGCGACAGGTATTGATGTGGCTAAGGCTGCGATGGTCGCGGCGATCATTCCGGAAGCGCGTTTCCCAAACCATGCCGCAGTAATTCCAAGGATGAGCCCGAGTAGTATCGCCGCGATGAGCCCACTAACCGCTAGAACAGCGGTTGAAGGAAATTGTTCGAGGATGATTTGAGAAACGGAACGATGTGTGTAAAGTGATGAGCCAAGGTCTCCATGGAGGAGGTTTGTAAGAAATCTAAGGTACTGAAGCCATAGCGGAGCATTTAAGCCCAGCGAAATACGTATCTCGTCCGCTTGCTCCGGTGATGCTAATCCCTGAGATAATAAGCTCGCGACTGGATCGCCGG
The DNA here is from genome assembly GCA_034430395.1 of Anaerolineales bacterium. GTDB lineage: Bacteria > Chloroflexota > Anaerolineae > Anaerolineales > E44-bin32 > E44-bin32. The sequence goes on from DAOUEQ010000023.1 coordinate 10,023, forward strand.
ATGCAAACCGGAGAGCGAAAAAAGCAAGGGTGACAGCAGCCCAGGCCGTTCCGACACCTTCAAGGAGGCGGCGGATTACGGCGAGGAGAGCTGTACGTCGATGAGATTTGGAAACCATCCCTGTGCAGAGAATTTCAACCCCTCAACTCGCTGGTGAGTGACGACGAGGTTGACATAGTCCCTTATCGGGAGGACGAGTGCGTTGTCGGTAATTGCTCGGACAATCTGGCTGTATAGCTCCATTCGGTGAACGGGGACATGTGTGGTGCGTGCGGCTTCGTTCAGCAGTCGGTCGATTTCTGCGTCCGAGTAGCCGGTCCAATTATAGAAGGCATCGCTTGCATAAAAAGATCGCAATAAATCTGGATCTGTCCCGAAGAAGTTAATCCCGATGACGTGATAATCACCACTGGATTGGATCTCCTTGAGCGCACCAAATCCGGGAGCGATGATTAGTTCAACATTAACCCCAATATTTTCCCAGCCAACTTTCATCAATTGCGCGACCTCAGAATTGGAACCCCAGTCTGGAGCGATAAGCTTGATGGAGAGTGGAACACCATCGCGTTTTCGATGCGTATCTTGACCCTCCAAAATCCACCCTGCAGTATCGAGGAGTTGACGGGCTTCCCCGGGGTTGTGCGATGACGGTGGGGGCGCTGATATCATTCCGAATCCAGCCTGAGAGAGAGGGCCGTTGCTAATAGGCGAGTGACTCCCAAAGATGGTGCGGACAATTGATTCCTTATCGATTGCTAGAAGCAGTGCCTGCCGGACACGAAGATCATCTGTCGGCTCCACGGTGGTATTGACGAAATATTGGAGGGGCTGACCGGGGATGGCAACGGGTGATAACGAAAAATCAGCGCTGGACGCAAGGCGGTCGGCTTCGTGCGGTGGAATCTCACCCATGACATCAACTTCGCGTCTCTCCAGAGCGAGGGCACGCGAGGCAGCATCTTCGTAGAAATAGAAGAAGATTCGTTCTATCGAGGCCTTTGGGCTGCTGTAAATTGCTGGACCCCAGGCATAATCCGGATTGCGCTCTAAAGTGATGTGATCGTTCGGGATGTATTCGATAAATCGATACGGCCCTGTACCGACCTGGTGGAATTGATATTCAGAGGGTCCCCATTGTTTCAAAGCTTTTGGTGAGGCCATGCCAAGATAAACCTGGGAGAGTGAATCCAATAAAGGTGCAAACGGCTCATCGAGAACAAGTACTATTGTGAATTCATCCAAAATTTCCATCTGGTTGAGCGGTCCGAGCATCGTTGCGGCTTTCTGCGAATGATTCTCGGGGTTGAGGGTATATTCGATGTTTTCTTGGACAGCTTGGGCGTCGAAAGGTGTTCCATCATGGAAATGGACATCTTTACGCAGGTGAAAGGTATAACTCAGGCCATCGCTGGAGATCTCCCAGCGCTCAGCTAGGCCGGGGACGAACTCACCGTTTGCCGGGTCGAGAAAAACTAGCGTGTCATATACTGAACTTAGTGGGATGCCGAGTTCCGCGGATGCGTTTAAGTGAGGGTCTATACCTGATGGAGCTAAAGTAAGGCCGTAGTTAAGAGTTGAACTTGTTTCGGATGGCGGTTGGCAAGCACTCGACAAGCCTGAAATTGAAAGCAGAAAGATGATAAGTAAAATTATTATTTTGTTTGTTTTCATGATTGGCTAGCAAGAACCATAGCGCCGACTAGCCCGGCATCATCGCCGAGTGCGGCTGGCAGAACGCGCACCCCATCGAGATATGCTGGATCCATGACGTGCTCGCGCAGAGAGCGTTTAATTGGTTCGAATATTAGGTCACCAAGAAGGGATACGCCGCCTCCAAGAATGAACACCTCAGGGTTGAATATGTGGGCGAGGTCGCCCAAGTGGTGCCCGATAAGTAACCCTGCTTCTTCAATTACCGAGAGGGCAAGCTCATCGCCTGCTTGTGCTGCTTTACCAATATCGATGCTGGTAATTTTCCCTTGAGCGCTCAGCGTTTCCTTAAGCGTTGATAATTGGCTGGCTTCTAGTTGGGCTGTAGCGTTGCGGGCGAGGGCTGGGCCAGCGGCGATGGCTTCGATATGTCCCTTTATCCCGCAGCCGCATGTCGGACCGTTTAAGTCCATCGTTATATGGCCGAGTTCACCTGCCAAGCCGTGCGCTCCGAGTAGCAGCCGGCCGTCGGCGATCACGCCTCCTCCGATACCCGTGCTGATGGTCAGATAAATCATATTGCCTGTGCCTTGACCGGCACCAAAGCGCCATTCGGCCAAGGCCGCTGCATTTGCGTCGTTACCTAAAAAGACCGGCACACCAAAGTGCTCGCTTAGCTGATCGCGCAGGGGTATGTTGGTCCAACCGGAGAGGTTGGGCGCGCTGAGAATAACTCCGGTACGCGGGTCGAGCGGTCCCGGTGCAGCTATGCCAATCCTGAGATCAACGGCACCTTTGGGTATCTGTGATTCAATCGCCTGGATCAGGCGGGTAATAACCGCATTGGGTCCCTCGGAAGCGAGAGTAGCTGTCTTATTCTGTGAAACTGGGGGAGGTTGTGGGGAGGGGAAATATGCCGCACGGATATTCGTCCCACCGAAGTCAACGGCGATGATTCCAAACATGGTGCGAGTATAACATAATGTCTACTCCTGATGAGAATCGTGAGCGGAGCTCCGTGATGTCTCGGTCTTAGCATGAGCATTACCTCTCAGTGTAGAATTTCACCCTAACATTCCCTCGCGTAGATAAACCTCCCGCAAGTTGTGGCGCGTCACTATAGAGGATTCCACAATTGTGATTATCATGAATGTGTGTGAACCCTCCTTCAACTTGCTTGATGTTTCTGTGCCGTAGCTTTAGAATGCAGGGAAATGACTCCTAAAGTTACACCCATTCGTAAGCAGTACCTAGAGATCAAGCACAATTACCCTGACGCGCTGCTCTTCTTCCGGCTGGGGGATTTCTATGAGACCTTCGACGAGGATGCTGAGATAACGGCGCGTGAACTGGATATCGTTCTTACCTCGAGGAATATTGCTAAGGGCGCACGTATCCCAATGGCCGGAATTCCGCACCATGCGGCCGAGGGGTACATCGCTCGTCTCATAGAGCGGGGCTATCACGTAGCAATTTGCGACCAGATAGGCGACGGTCCGGTGAAGGGATTGTTCCCGCGCGAAGTCGTGCGGGTGATCACACCGGGAACAATCGTCGAGGCGGAATTACTGCCGGGTGATAGAAATAACTATCTTGTATCCGTCATTCTCGATGGAAACAATCTGGGCATAGCAATTGCTGATATCAGCACCGGTGAATTCTCCGTCGGTCAGTTCGAATCCGAGGACACTCCCGCCGCATTGCATCAGGAGCTCTGGCGCCTATCCCCAGCTGAAGTGCTGATCCCCGATACGCTGTCGCTAGAGGGCATTTGGGATGGAAACACGACTAAGCTCCCGGATTGGCGGTTCGAGCTGGACCGCACAGCGGGGATTCTGCAAGAGCACTTCGGAACAGTCACGCTTGCTGGTTTCGGTTTGGACGAAATGCCGGCTGCTGTCTGTGCGGCAGGGGCGATCATTGAATATCTACGCAGCTCGCAAGAATCTGCGCTTTCTCTTTTAACAGATCTATCAATTTATTCCCTCGATGATTTCATGACCCTCGATGCTGCGACGCGGCGAAACCTCGAGTTAATGGAGACGATACGAACAGGTGATGTGCGCGGTTCGCTCCTTGGAATTCTCGATCAAACACGGACCCCGATGGGACGACGGCTCCTTCGTCAATGGTTGGGAAATCCTTTATTGGATTTAGAGAGAATCGAAAGTAGATTGGACCAGGTTGAGGCACTCCATGACGGCGGTGTCTGGCGAGCAGAGATCCGATCTGCATTAAAGGCTTACGGTGATCTTGAACGACTAACAAATCGAATTATCGCTGCTGTCGCGAAACCAGGCGACCTTGTGGCTATGCAAGCACTCCTTGAAAAAATCCCTCAGATAAGAGGTTTGTTGCAGGATCGAGAGTTGGAAGCCCTCGCAGGTATCACAGCGGAAATCGACTCATGCGATGACGTCTTTGATCTTCTGCAACGCAGTATTAACGAAGATCCTCCTGCCACCCTAGGTAAGGTTGGAGTGATTAGACCAGGCTTCTCGGAAAAGCTGGATGAATTACTCGAATCATCGCGCGGCGCACGCGATTGGATCGCAAATCTGGAGCAGATCGAACGGGAACGATCGGGAATTAAGAATCTTAAAGTCGGATACAACAAGGTCTTCGGTTACTACATAGAAGTTACAAAAGCGAACAGCGAGCGAGTCCCTGAGGATTACATTCGTAAACAGACGCTTGTCAACGCTGAACGCTACATAACACCTGAGATGAAGGAATACGAATCTCAAGTATTAACGGCAGAGGAGCAGATAAGGGAAGTCGAAAGGGAGATTTTCCATAAGATCTGCGCACAAATTGCGGACCAGGCAGCCCGGTTATTGGGGACTGCCCGGGCAATTGGCAGGTTGGATGTAGTGAGCGCTCTGGCGGAAGTGGCGGCTCACCGCGGTTTTGTGCGCCCGGAGTTAGCCGTGAGCGATGTTCTCGACATCCAGGATGGACGGCACCCGGTTGTTGAGGAGCTAATCCCCGGGAAGCGATTTGTTCCCAATGATATCCAGTTCGAAGATGGTGAGCGAATTCGAGTGATAACCGGTCCTAATATGAGTGGTAAATCCACGTATTTAAGACAGGTCGCGCTAATCGTGTTAATGGCTCAGATGGGAAGTTTTGTACCCGCACAGCATGCTCATCTGGGAATCGTCGACCGCATTTTCACAAGGATTGGCGCACAGGACGAAATTCATGCTGGCCAATCTACCTTCATGGTAGAGATGGTTGAGATGGCGAACATCCTGCACAACGCATCCAATCGCAGCCTGGTGATTCTGGATGAAGTGGGACGAGGCACGAGCACCTATGATGGGGTTGCGATTGCCTGGGCTGTGGTCGAGTATCTGCACAACCATCCGAAGCTGCGAGCTCGAACACTTTTCGCCACCCACTATCATGAACTTACGGGTCTATCGGAGTTTCTCCCTGGCGTCCGGAATTACAATATTGCAGTTTCAGAGGAAGGTGGAGAGGTTGTCTTCTTGCATACAATCACACCCGGGGGCGCGGATAAATCATACGGGATTCATGTCGCGGAATTGGCGGGCATACCGCGACCGGTTATCAACCGGGCGCAGGAGATACTGGCTCAATTCGAAGCTGCGTCAGATCATTCTTCAGATGACCCTCAGGTAGCGTCGAAGCAGCTCCATCTTTTCTCCGAAGCAGATCCTCTCCTGGAAGAAATTCGCGCGCTGGATTTAAACAGCCTCTCCCCCCTTGAAGCACTCAACCGTTTATACGAATGGCAGCAGCGCTTCGGTCGAGAGAATACAGAATAAGATCCCTTGCTTTCTTTTCAAATTGAAGTCAGACAATCGGAGCGATTGCGGGTAGCTGCTCGCTAATTGCCCTCACCGATCAAGTCCGGGTACTCCTGAAGTACAGGTTCCGCGTCTTGGATCTCAAGATGTTTCAGGATTGTGGTAATTAAGTCCGCTTTCATTTCAGCGTCGTGGCGGGACCATGTGCGGCTTTTTATTTCAAGGAAACACCCTTCCACCTTCGGCTCAAGTAGGCGATCGATGTTGATGAAGAACTCGAGATCTTCATAGCGTATCAGCCAGCGAAGGCGGTCCTTATGAATGCTGATCTCGCCGGAGGGCTTAAAGTACTCACGGTAGAAGCGGGGTGAATACGTGGCCGGTGCGATAAATCTGGAGCGGGATAGCAGAACCGAGTTGTGATACTCGCGTTCTGCAGCTGGACCTGTAAGTGTGAGGCGGGATCGAATATTAACAACCTCTCCTTTATCATTTACAAATTCATCTTCCCGATAACGCAGGCGCGCATCCTCAGGCATGGTAAACCGGAAATATTTATCGTATTCAAGGTAATGTGCTCGCCGACGTATTTCGAAAACATCTTTTTCCAATTTCGTAATCACTGATTGCGGGTCGTCCAGCTTGACTTTGATCTGGACCTCGTAACTCTCCTCTTGTTCTGCGTTGCCGATGGCGATAAGTTTCGAGAGTACGGAACCTTCGCGGTCGGTGAGGAAGGCATCGATCTTGGTTGCGTATTGAGCTGCCCGGGAGAATAAATCATCTTCTTGGATGCTCAACAGTTCGCAGTCACGCATGAGCCAGCGCCCGTTAACCATGACATCTTGGACATCCGAAGCCTTGGTTGCGTAGACAAGGCGTGAGTAAACCGCCTGGGGTTCGCGCTCGAAGTGGGGGACGTTATGGATCCGGTTTTGATCAAGTGCGATCAGGTCAGCGCGCTTTCCTGGCTCTAGAGAGCCGGTCAGGTGATCAATATGCAGTGCCTTTGCGCCCATGCGTGTAGCCATATCTAAGGCCTTTCTAGCTGGCAGAGCGGTGGGATCGCTGGTGACAGTTTTAGCAATAAATGAAGCCAGGCGAATCTCTTCAAACATATCGAGGTCATTGTTCGATGCGCTGCCGTCGGTGCCGATACCGATCTGCAGTCCGGTGTCGAGCATCTCGATAATGGGGGCGAACCCGGATGCTAACTTGAGATTGCTTGAGGGGTTATGTGCCACACCTACACCCGCATGCTCCAGTGTACGGATCTCGCCATTGTCAATATGAACGCAATGTGCAGCGATGACTTTCGCATTAAATAAATCTAACTTCTTCAGCCAGGGGACCACAGGCATGTCATAGGTCTCGCGCCAATCCTCGACCTCTCCCGCGGTTTCAGAGATATGAATGTGCAGAGGGATGTCAAATTCTATAGCGAGATCTCTACACGCCTCGAGTACCTCCTCCGTGCAGGTATAGGCTGCATGAGGGGCAACTGCCGGGATGATTAACGGGTCATCTTTCCATTTTTCGATGAATATACGTGAAGCCGCGAGTGAATCTTCAAAAGATTCTGCATCAGGGGTGGGGAATTTTAGGATAGATTGACCGCAAATAGCGCGCAGGCCCGCATCTTTCGCTGCTTGGGCAACGGTTTCTTCGAAATAATACATATCAGCGAAGCATGTAATACCACCGCGGATCATCTCCGCGCAGGCGATTTGCGTGCCGAGATGGCAGAAGTCGGGGGAAACGAATTCCCGTTCAACGGGCATCATGTACCCCATCAACCATACATCAAGGCGTAGGTCGTCTGCTAATCCGCGCAGCAATGTCATGGGCGCATGAGTGTGTGCGTTGATGAGCCCGGGAAGGATCACGTGCGATCCAAGATCAATCACCTCACCCGCGGAGTGATGCTTTTGGACTTCGTCTTGAGTTCCGACGTCGATGATGGTGTCGTCCTTTATGGCTATCGCCCCGTGTTCGAAGATTCTGTATTCAGAATCCATCGTTACGATCGTTTCAGCGGTCAGGATGAGATCAACTTTATCCATTCTTCACCTAATATTCGATAGAATTGGGGGATTATAGCAGGCAACGGAATGAACTGCTTGCGCTCTGATCAGGATGTATAATGCCGTAGGAGGAAAATTCATGCGAGCGGTTGATATCATCACTAAGAAACGCGATGGCGCAGAACTGACGGCTGAAGAGATCGATTATTTCATCGAGGGTTTTACGCATGGCGAGATTCCAGATTACCAGGCTTCATCCTGGGCAATGGCAGTTCTACTAAAAGGAATGACGCCGAGAGAGACTGCAGACTTGACACTTTCTCTAGCGCGCTCGGGAGATCAACTCGATTTCTCGGATATTGTGCCGGTTGTATTGGACAAACACTCGACTGGAGGCGTTGGCGACAAGACAACACTTGTGGTCACTCCCATCGTAGCGGCTAATGGAATCGCCGTGGGGAAGATGTCGGGGCGGGGACTGGGTTTCACGGGGGGAACGCTGGATAAGATGGAATCTATCCCGGGCTTTCGGGTTGACTTGACGATGGGTGAATTTCGCAAGCAGCTCGAAGATCAGGGGATCGTACTAACGGGACAGACGGCGGACCTCGCACCTGCAGATGGGAAGCTGTATTCACTACGAGATGTCACCGGGACAGTTCCATCCGTGCCGCTCATTGCATCATCGGTCATGAGTAAAAAGATTGCAGGTGGCGCTACCGCCATTGTGCTCGATGTCAAGGTTGGGCTGGGTGCTTTCATGGGAACCCTGGAACAAGCTGAAGAATTAGCCGAATTAATGGTGCAGATCGGCACTCTGGCTGATCGAAAAGTTGTCGCTCTGATCTCGGACATGAACCAGCCGCTAGGCAATGCAGTTGGCAACGCGATCGAGGTTCGGGAAGCGATCGAGACATTACGAGGCGGAGGCCCGCAAGATTTCCGAGAACATAGTCTAGTTGTAGCAAGTCATATGCTTCTTCTAGCCGAGAAAGCAAATAGCTTCGAGGAGGCGTATTCTCTTTCTCAGAGGGTTATTGAGAATGGTTCAGCGTTAACGAAGTTCAAAGATCTTGTGCTCGCGCAGGGCGGTGATATCTCCTATATTGAAGATCCGGGAAAACTTCTTCTTGCACAGGAACGCCTCGATGTTGAAGCGCCAAAGGCGGGATTCATCTCACAAATCCATGCCGGTGAAGTCGGCTTAACAGCTATGGAGTTGGGCGCCGGTAGGGCGAAGAAAGGTGATCCTGTAGACCATTCGGTGGGCATTGAAATCCTGCATAATGTGGGAGACCACATTGATGAGGGAGAACCCCTCTTCATGGTCTACGCAAAAACCGCGAATCAAGCGCAAACAGCGTCAGAGAGATTGCTCGCTGCGCACAAAATCATCGAGATGCCGGTCGATGCGCTTCCCCTCTTCTATGAGACGATTGGTTCATAGGATTCAATCTCAAATGGAATATCTCATCGGGTAGGTCGCGTTGCATGGATTATTTAACCTGTTGAGCGGAAGAAGACGGCAGCGAGAAAGAAAGGGATGTATCCCCTTGGGAGTTAAAACTACAAATACGAATGGAGCACCATCTGCTGAACGGCTGAGCGAGATGGTTGAGTATCAGAGCGACGCCATTGTGAGCCGTACACTGTTGAAGGCGACCAATGGGTCGACCACATTGTTTGCGTTCGATGCAGGCCAAGAGCTCAGTGAGCACACTACGCCGCATGAGGCGCTGCTTGTCGTGATCGAAGGGGAGACTGTGGTTTCGATCCGAGGTGATGTCCATCATCTACATATAGGGGAGGCAATCACGCTTCCGGCTAATCAACCCCACGCTGTAAAAGCGACCAAGCAGTTCAAGATGTTATTGGTCATGTTGGACAGCGGAAAAGATGCATCGTGATCGGGGGTGATGGCGATCAGGGTTGGGTTGTCGATATTCTTGCCCTTGTGGACCAGAGTCTTCTTTAAAGAAGCTTCCAACGCATCACCCGCACGGTATCAATCAAGGTTGATGATTTCGATTGGCGAGACCCCTGCGGGTAATTCGAACCCAAGAATTCTTGCATAGAAATATAGCTCGGCTTCAAGGCTTTTCTGAATCGTCTCTGCGCGACGGAAGCCATGCTGTTCGCCTTCGAAGGTCAGATAAACATAGGGAAGACCTTTCTCATGGAGCGCTTTCGCGAGGATCTCAGATTGTTCAGGGTGGACAATTTCATCCTCAAGCCCTTGCAGCAGGATCACGGGGGATGACAACCGATCTGTATGGTGAATTGGTGATCTTTCCCGATAGAGACCTTCCTCCTCCGGGTAAGGTCCGATGAGTGAGTCAAGGTAACGTTCTTCGAATTTGTGCGTGTGTTGGGCGAGGACGGCGGCATCAGCTACGCCGTAGTAACTCGCACCTGCTGCGAAAACATCATGGAAAGTGAGGGCACACAAGGTTACGTATCCGCCGGCGCTACCACCGCGGATAAGTAAGCGTTCCCTATCAACCTTTCCTTCTTTGGCTAAGAAAAGAGCCGCGTTCACACAATCCTCAACGTCGACGATACCCCATTCACCCTTGAGAAGATCACGATATGCTCTTCCATAACCCGTGCTTCCGCCGTAGTTAACGTCGGCGACAGCGAAACCCCGGCTGGTCCAGAATTGGATCTCGGACTGGAAGTGGGGACGAGCAGCCGATGTCGGCCCACCATGGCTGAGAACGATCAACGGCGGTTTTTCATCTGCTGACGCCTTAAAGGAGGCATTCGCGGGCGGGTAGTAGTAGGTGTAGGATATACGACCGCCTTCAGAAGGAAAGGCGAGGTGCTCAGGAATGGAAATGAAACCCGAATCAATTCCATGCTGCTTTGAAATATAAAACTCGTGGCATTCACCTGTCTCCGGGTTGAGCACAGCTAGATCTGGCTCTACTGTATGTGTACCGGCGAGGAACCAGACTTGCCCGAGAGCATCCGCTTGAATTGTAGGTAAGTTGAAAGCGGAGAAGGGCGTAGAGAACTCTTTAAACTCTCCGACCTGAGGATTGAGAATGCCGATACGAGATTTTCCCATATCGAGAAATATACAAACGATTCGACCATCGGGGAGGAAAGTATAGGTAGAGTACCCTAGCATCCATTGGGGAACTCCGAAGTCAGCTTCACGTTTGTGAAGGGATACAATCTCCCCCTCATCGAATGCGTACAGATTCCACCAACCGGTTCTGTCGGAAATAAAATGTAGAACTCCTTGGCGATTCCACTCAGGCTGAAATATGGATTCGTTCATCCCACCTGCCACTTTATGGATGTTCTCCAGCTTTCCATCTCGAAAATTCCCAACCCATAGCTCGGTCCCATCCCAGGGCATATTCGGATGATCCCACGTCAGGAATGCTAGTTTCTTTCCATCCGGGCTGAAACGAGGGGAACCGTAGAAGTCGTGACCTGAAGTGAGGATTGCAGGTTCGACTGATCCATCAGTTGGGAGTATCACCAATTCATTCGCCACTTGCCCATCTGCTTCATGGCGTTCACGTACGCAAACGAGTGACCTTTTATCTTTTGAGAGGCGGATCGCAGCATACCTCAAACCGGCGGCGATCTCAGGTTCCGGTGTGATCGGTTGTGGCGATTTTCCCCTCTGCTGCCGGTAGAGACGTTGGTCGGTGTAATTGCAGAAGTAAATTACCCCTTCGGCGACAAAGTATGAGCCACCGCCGTATTCATGAACGCGCGTCCTAACATTGAAGTCCGGGGGTGTGATGCACTCAGTACTTTTATCCTCCGAATAACGGAGAATGACATAGCGGCCACCCTCCTGGGGTCTACCAACGACCCAGTAGATGTCATTGCCGTCGATAAGAACCTCTCGAGGTAATGCGCCGTGCCCCATTCCTGACTGGGCAACGAATGCAGCTGAAATGGGTGACTCCCAGGTTCCGTATGGAGCTATTGTTTTCGACATCCCCATGACTCCTCATTAGTAAATGCGCTTATCGGTGAAGGTGTAATTGAACTTTGACAGGGCCGGATCGGCTAAACCCGAAAAAACTTCCATATGTTTATCTAAGGGCAAGCGTTGTTTAAATGTTCTTCAAATGACACGGCGAAGGCGTGCCCTCCTGACCCATCGCAAAGTGTGCGGAAGTACAACTCATTTGTTTGGTCCGGGAAGGCCACTGCGCTGAGAGAATCGAGACCGGGATTCGCGATCGGGCCGAGTGGAAGGCCCGCATAGCGGTAGGTGTTGTAAGGCGAATCGATCTCCAAGTCATCGTATGTCAGAGACCGCTTCCACCAGATGCCATCCGCTTGAGCGCCGAGAGCGAATTGAACAGTTGGATCGGCTTCAAGCGGCATATCGAGTTTAAGTCGATTGTGAAATACAGCGGCTATACGAGTCCGTTCCTCGGGCAAAACGGCTTCGCGTTCAACAATTGAAGCAAGCGTCACGCCTTCAAATATTGTCAGACCCTGATTGGTAAATCCTTGGCGGATTTCCGGGGCTAGGCGTTTTTCGAAATTTGCCAGCATTATAAAAACGAAATCTTGAGCGCTTGAATCTGGATCGATTAAGTATGTGTCGGGGAAGAGGAAGCCTTCCAGCGTGGATGAAGCGGGTATATCGTAAGCGTGGATGATATTTTGGGGAGGGGTCATCGTCTCTATAAGGAATTCGGCTTCTCCAAATCCCAAATTGAGATCAGAGAGTAGCTGCGCGATTTCATCGCGTCTCCAGCCTTCCGGGATTGTGATTGTATTCTGGACAGGCTGTGATGATTGAAGCGCATTTGCGATCTCCCGAATTGTCATCTCGCCCCGTAGATTGTAAATACCGGCATCAATTCCCCGGTCTAAACCACGATAGCGCAGATAAAATCGCAGCACATTGGGTTGCTCCACAATGCCAGCTTGGCTCAGGCGTTGAATAACTGCACTTGCTGTATCGCCCTCTGCAACGGTGAGGTCGACTGTAGTGCCAGGTGATCCGGCTGGTGAGTCGAGCGCATGTTGATTCAGAAGAAGATATAGCCCCAGAGCTGTCTCCTGGAGCTGGCTGAGCGAGGGGTCGGGCTCTCCAACACTCGCCGGGACCGTAGGGAGTCCGAAAGCCGCTGCTCCGACGACCCAAACGGCCACGCAGATGACAACACCAAAGGCAGCGAGAATGGATACCAGCAGACAGGATTTAATCAATTTGGGCATTGAGATATTCCTGTAGAATCACAGCCGCGGCGCGTGCATCCAAAAGTTGATCCGCCTTGCGAATTTGGAGCGCAGCTTGGGTCGAACCGCTCTCATCCCAGGTCAAAATTGGAATGGATGTGGTCTCACAAAGGGCTTCAACAAGGCGCAGTGCTTTCCTAGCCTGAGGTCCTGGGTTTCCATCACTATCATATGGAATACCTACCAAGATCGTGTTTGCCTCATGTTTTTCTGCCATGTGGATGATCTCACTCACATCGGCTGACCGTGAAGTGTGCTCAAGCACTGACAGAGGTCGAGCGATCAGCCTGGATGGGTCGCTAATCGCAAGCCCGTGGCGTTTATCTCCTGGGTCAACAGCGAGGATCCTGCTCACGCCTCTGCATCCCAGGGATAGCGAACATGAATTTGCATATCAAGAAGCGGAAAACGGTGAAGCCAAGATGGGCTGATGTCAACTTTTTTAATCTTTAGGGATGGGAATTCTACTTTCAATTCATCAAGGGCTTCAGTATCTTCCTTTCCCCTGGTGATTTTTCGGATCGCCGAGGGGTCGACCCCAATAAAAGCCTGGGCTGATAACGCCACATCAATGCTGGGTTCCTCATCATTAGTGCCGTATACAATTTCAGCGATTTCAAGGATCTTCAGCGTATCCGGCTGAATATTCTCACCCTTGGAGAGATCATCGAGAAGAATGTTCATCATGGCGGAGTTGAGTTGATCTGGAGAATATACCAGCCCCTCGAATTCTAATATCATGCTTAATTCTAGCGAATCGGCGGCTTCACCGCGTTCATTGCTGAAGTTCTCCTCGACGGTTTCAAGGACGCGAATGCTCCCTGGGATGAGGTCCTCACCTTCCTCTGCCAAGCCGAGCAAGGCTTGATGAGCTTGACCGAACAGGTCGTTCTCCAGTTCCAGGCGCACGCGCACTAAATCTGCTGAAGATACCGCACTGCGAACCTCGAGCGATCCGCCAACAAATGGGTCTAAATTAGAGACTGTAGCTGATAATCCGAGAAGCCCATCGATAGCCTGGATCGCTTCTGACGAAACGTTACCCTCAGGTCCTGGAAAAGAGGCGACCACTTCAACAGTGACCTGAGCCCCTTCCTCCGGATCAAGATGCACGCGCGATTGAGTTACGAAGTGCGGTGCAGTGGAATCGAGTGTTCGAACTGTCGTACCCGCCGGGATTGCGAGACTCTGATCCGTCAGGTTGGTGAATGTGACCTCGCCATGGGCGGATTGATCTGGCTGAGCGGCGCTGCCAGTCGTCGGTAGCCGGAGCCGACCTTCTAATAGTGTTTGAACTTGTCGAGCTGGAAGGCGATGGGAGTTTGTGATAAGTCCCGATTGATCCAACTCTAAATCTATGGCGTATGTTTTGGCAATATCCATTGTCTTGGGCTCGATGGTGATCACTGCCTGAGGGATGAGTAGGATAACAAGCGATAAAAAAGCCAAGAATCCAACAGAGAACACCGCAATTCGGGAGATGAGATTCATTTGATGGGGCATTTTCGCGGTCCGATTCGGCGCCGATTGAAGAGATGAGATTTCTCCCGATGGCATGGGTTTGGAGATTGTACGTTCGCCTCGTATTCGCCAGGCTTTCTCCGGTTGATACTCAAGGGATTCGAATGTCGGGATGTGAAGCGATTCGGCGTGATGCAGCACATCAGGATCGAGCGTGACAAGCCCGATCAGGGTTCCTTTCTTACGCGCGAAGCGTTGGAGAAGGACCAGGTCGAAGCGTCGAGAGAGCACTCTCCCACGCCCTGGCCAGACGAGGATGACGCGCGGTGCCTGAGTCCAGTTTAATTTATCGCGGACTGAGTTGTAGTCATCGTGCGGCTCTAGATAGACAATTTGTGTCTTCACATTATTAGAGAGGGAGATAGATTATCAGCGAGAACTTAGGCGTTCTTCAAGCCAAAGTTTTGCTGCAGCTAATGCCTCATCTACACGGTCAGGGTCCTTGCCCCCGGCTTGAGCAAGCGACGGCTTGCCGCCTCCTCCACCACCGATAATTTGGGCGATGGCTTTCACTAATTCGCCTGCATGGAAATTGCGTTTCACAAGATCTGGGCTGATCGCAGCGACGATTAAGGGTTTTTCATCACTGACCGACACGAGGACCACTACGCTATTGGGTTGATTCGCTCGGAAATGGTCCGCAAGTTCACGCAAGATCTCTGGATCTGCGTCTGGTATTTGGCCTGTCAGAAGTGAGATTCCGCCCACATCTTCCGGGGTAAGTCGATCAAAAGCGGCGAATGCAGACTGTCTACGAACGGTGAGAATTTTGCTGAACAAGAGATCTCGTTCTTCAATCAAATGCTCTATGCGTTGTTCGACAGCATCAGGCGTTCCACCGAGTTCGCCAGCCAGACGTTGCAAGCTGGCACGCTGGGAGCGAATCATGCGCAGCGCCTCACGACCCGTGAGGGCTTCTATTCGTCGAATCCCAGCAGCAACACTTCCCTCGCTGACGATCAGGAAGGGTCCGATAATTCCTGTCTCGGGCACATGAGTGCCGGCACAGAGTTCAAACGAGATGCGTTTATCCATGCCGATACTCACCGAGCGAACAGTATCTCCGTAGGTTTCGCCGAAGAGCGCCATCGCGCCCTCTTCGATGGCTTCCTCCCGAGATTGTTGGAGGATTGTGAGTGCGTGATTTGCGAGGATTGCTTCGTTTACCCAATCTTCGACTTGTTCGATTTCCTCGGGCGTCATTGCATGCGGATGGGTGAAATCAAACCGCAAGCGATCGGGAGCGACGAGTGAACCTGCTTGCCGGACGTGTTCACCGAGAATTTGTCGAAGGGCAGCATGCAGCAGGTGTGTTGCTGTATGGTTGCGCATGATGTCCAGGCGCTGCTGTTCATCAAGGTGAGCTCTCGCGGAATCGCCAACTTTCGGTTTGCCTTTAACGACTTCACCAAAGTGGATGATTAATCCTTCAACTGGCTCTCGGGTGTCCGTAACGTTCATCTCCCAGGTATTCCCATTTGTAGATATAAGAACACCGGTGTCGGAGACTTGACCTCCCGCTTCTATGTAGAAGGGAGTTGTGGGGAGGATTACACCAATGGCCTCACCCGGAGAGGCTGATTTGACAGTTTGTCCGCTTCTGATAATCGCAAGAACTTCGCCCTGAGTGGATAAGCTGGAATAGGGATCATGCTTTACGCCATTCATGCTAAGTTGTCCCTTTTCCTGAAGGTCTACGAGAAGCTGCTGATAAAATTCAACACTCTCGTTCGCCAATTCGCCGAGTGTGTCTCCTGCGCTTGAGGCGATGCGATGGGTCTCCATCGCCTTCCTGAAACCTTCCTCCTCAACGTCTAATTTGCTCTCGCGTGCGATGTCACGAGTGATTTCAAAAGGAAGGCCATAGGTAGCGTATAGATTGAAAGCTTGATCGCCGGTGATGATCTTTTCCTTTGAGTCAAGAGCCGCCTGCACAATGTCTGAAAGGTGATTTATACCGATATCTATCGTGTGGTGGAACCGGCGTTCTTCATCGGTTATAGTTTGAAGTATCGCCTGGCGGTTACGGATTAATTCAGGATACGCATCACCATAATGCTCGATGACTGTTTCAGCCACCTTTGAGAGGAAGGGCTCATTTAAACCGAGCATAGAGCCAAAGCGGCTTGCCCGGCGGATGATCATCCGGCAGACGTAGTTACGTCCGATGTTTCCGGGAACAACACCATCAGCGATCAGAAATGTTGCTGCGCGCGAATGATCTGCGATTACGCGGTAGGGGGTGAGGTTGGTCTCGCGATCAGCTTCGGTATGATCAGCGAGTTTCTGTACAGTGCCCATCAGCGGTGTGAATAAGTCGGTCCGGTAATTCGAATCCACATCCTGGATCACGGAGACGACCCGGTCAAAACCTAAGCCGGTATCCACATGCTTTGCTGGAAGCGGGTGTATCTCGGTCGGGCTTGATCGATTGTACTGGATAAAAACGAGGTTCCAGAGTTCTATAAAGCGTTGACAGTCACCATTCACTCGACAGACATGATCTGGTTCACCTGTCTTCTCGCAGTATTCCTGCCCTCGGTCCAGATGGATCTCGCTATCCGGTCCAACAGGACCTGTTTCGGCCATCTCCCAAAAATTCTCTTCACGACCGAAAAAGATTAAATGCTCTGGGTTAAAGCCGGGCTGCTGGCGCCAATATTCGGCAGCTTCATCATCGCGCGGAATCTCCCCCAATTCGTCCTCGAAGCAAGTGGCCCAGAGCTTATCGCTCGGGAGCCCCCATTCAACTGTCAGGAGTTCCCATGCCCATTCAATCGCTTCTTTTTTGTAGTAATCTCCAAAAGACCAATTTCCAAGCATTTCAAAGAATGTGTGGTGAGTATCATCCCGGCCAACATCATCCAGATCATTGTGTTTTCCGGCAACACGCATGCATTTCTGGGAGTCAGCGACGCGGCTGTAGGAACGTTTCCCAGTTCCTAGAAAGACATCTTTAAACTGAACCATTCCCGAATTGGTAAAGAGGAGCGTTTGATCACCACCGGGTACGAGTGACATCGATGGCACAATTGTATGGCCACGCGCCTCGAAGAAATCGAGGAATGATTGTCGGATCTCCGCACTGGACATGTAACGGGTTTTGCCCTTAGTTGCCTTCTTGCCTGCCATTAATCCTCCACTTCAAAGCTGGATTATACGCTACCTGATAATGCCATTCAACCAAGTTGGGCATAGATACCCTAAGAGACTTGCAAAAAACCATATACAGATGCCAAGGATGATGGATATAACTTGACCGAAACCCGCGGCTTGAGTTATACTTTTCCCCACTACGGGGGTGTAGTGTAGTGGCTTAACACGCTGCCCTGTCAAGGCAGAGATCGCGGGTTCGAATCCCGTCATCCCCGCTAGCCGCTTGGTTCATACCAGGCGGTTTTTATTAATCATCTCTAGGTTGTGCGCTTGAATGAAATTTGGTGTACGAAAAGAGCAGTGGACTTCAGAGTTGGAAATAGCCCAACTCACAGAGGATGGATGATCCTAATATTGGGGCGAGAAGATGCCTTGCCATCAACAACAGTCAAATTTCACAAATAACCTCCCGCAGATTCAATACCTGCGGAGGTTTAGATCGGGGGAGATGCACCATATAAGGCTTAATTGCTTTGTAAGAATGGGTCGAATTCTTGTTCGAGCCGCCGGCGAAATTGCTCGGTATAAAGCTTGTAGTAGTGCCCCTTCATTTCCAGCAATTTTGCGTGCGTACCCATTTCAATGATCTTGCCATTTTCGATCACGAGGATGCGGTCGGCGCGTTTGATGGTGGAGAGGCGATGAGCGATGATGAAGCTGGTCCTCTCGTTGGTAAGCGCTGCCATACCCTGTTGGATGAGTGCTTCAGTGAGCGTGTCGACAGAACTTGTAGCTTCGTCCATGATGAAGATCTCAGGATCGGCAAGTAAGGCTCTGCCTAAACTGATGAGCTGCTTCTGACCAACGGATAACAAGACACCACCTTCGCCGACTTCGGTTTCGTAACCTTTCTCCAACTTGCTAATAAAATCATGTGCGCCAGCGATTTCTGCTGCGTTTTGAATCTCCTCATTGCCGGCATCTAAACGCCCGTAACGCAAGTTCTCACGAATCGTTCCAGAGAATAGGTGGGGTGTTTGCAGAACCATGCCAATGCGCGAGTGGATGGCGTGAAGAGAGAAATCCGTATAATCCTGGCCGCCAATGGTAATTCTTCCCTTTCTGGGTTCGTAGAAACGACTGACAAGATTAACAATTGTGCTCTTGCCGCCGCCAGTTGGACCGACGAGAGCGATGGTCTCCCCTCGTTGAACGTCGATGCTGAAATTTTTAAGAACGGGAGATCCTTGTTCGTAGAAGAAATCAACATTTTCGAAGGAGATATCCCCCTGGATGCTGCCGGGATCGAATGCGTTCGGTTTATCTTGCACTTCTGGTGTCGAATCGGTGAGTGAAAAAACGCGCTCAGCGGAAGCGATCGCGTGCTGCATTTCCGCGTAAACCCGGGCTAAATCTTGGATCGGCCACATCATAAAGGTGATGTAGGAGATAAACGCTTGAATACCTCCGATTGTGAGTCCCGCGATTGGCACTTGAAGGCCGCCATACCAGGCGATCGCGCCTATGGCAAGAGCGCTAATAAATTGAACTGTAGGAAGGAACAGCGCCGATAACCAGGCGGCGCGATAGCCAGCGCTGTACATGTCGCTTGTCAGCTCGCTGAATTCGTCAAGGCTCTTCATTTCCCGATTGAGGGCCTTGATTACGCGAACACCGGCAATTTGTTCATTATAGGCGCCGGTTATCTTGGAGTTAATTTTGCGGACAAGACGAAATTGGAGAAGGATCTTCTTCTTAAATTGTGTAGCGATCACGATGAGGATGGGGATAATCATGAAGACGATCAAAGCCAGTTGCCAATTGATAACGATCATGAAGTAGAGAGCTGTCCCAATATTCAGAAGTCCCCAGACAATATCCAGTAATCCCCATGTGACTAGTTGCGCGATCCGCTCAGAATCCGAAGTCACCCGTGACATAATCCACCCTACGGGTGTCCGATCGAAATACGAGAGCGAGAGGTTCTGAAGGTGGTTAAAGGTGTTTTTACGGAGATCGTACTGGACCCGCTCCCCAAGCACCCCGGCTAGAAATATGAAACCAAAGACGCAGAGAACTTGCACAATAGTGAGCAAACTATAAATCAGAATAGTCTGAAATAGGGCGGCACGGTCACCCGTAAGGATTCCATCATCGATGATCTGTTTACCTAGGTATGTGAAATAGGCATCGAGAGCCGAAACGGTCCCGATCGTAACGATGAATCCGATCAACCAGGGCCAGTGGGGTTTCGTGAGACCCAGGATGCGGAGCACGGTCTGCCCGTTGAATTCTGTTGAGAATTCCTCTTCTCTGAATTCAGCCACTGACATCCGTCAGCTCCTGTTCAAGTGCATCTTCGATTTGTGTCTGCATCTCATGGACCTTCTTGTAAATCCCATCCTCCGCGATGAGTTCCTCATGCACTCCGCGCTGTGTGATCCTTCCTTTATCCAAGACAAGGATCTGATTGGCGTTCATAACACTTTGAATACGGTGGGCAATGATGAAGGTTGTCCTGTTTTCCATCAATCGATTCAAAGCTTCGCGGATTTCCGTTTCGGTAAGGGTATCCACGGAAGATGTAGAATCGTCAAGGATGAGAATAAAGGGATCTTTTAGAAGTGTCCGGGCGATGGCGATGCGTTGTTTCTGACCGCCAGAGAGCGTTACACCTTTCTCTCCCACGAGTGTTTCATACCCTTCTGGAAACGTCGTAATCGTTTCGTGGATCGCGGCGGCACGGGCAGCAGCTTCAATTTCTTCCTGGGCTAAATCACGATTGACGCCAAGGGTAATATTTTCTCGTATCGTCCTCGAAAACAAGAATGGTTCTTGCTCAACGATGCCGATTTGCTGACGCAAGAAACGGCGTGAATACTTGTTGAGTTCGACTCCATCGATCTTCAAGCTCCCGACTGTGTAGTTATAAAATCGCGGGAGCAAGTTGACGAGCGTGGTTTTGCCTGATCCTGTCGGTCCAAGCAGCCCGATGATATCGCCAGGTTCGCATTCGAAGGAGATATTTTCAAGAACAGGAGAGCCATCATCGTAAGTGAACCCAATATTATCAAAGGTGATTTTCCCGCCGAAGTCATGATCTTCTGGATAAATTCCATCATCCATCGGCTCTCGAATTTGACGGATCACTTCAACAATTCGGCCATAGGAGACAACACCCATGGAGATCTGGACGATGAGCCGTCCCAGATTTCTCATCGGCCAAATGATCCATATGAGCATGCCGGTATACGCAACGTAAGAACCAATGGATAAGGAACCATCGATTGTCATTAACGCCCCGATAGCAAGGCCGGCGATCATCTGGAAACTGGCGATGATGTCGGATGCTGGCCAATAGAAGGCGTGCATGGTGAGCAGACGCCGTCCAAGAACAAATTTCCCCCAATTCTCACGCTCGAATTTCTCCCTTTCGAAAGCCTGACGAGCGAAGGCTTTTACCACTCGTGTGCCACTGAGGTTTTCCTGAAGTGTTGTGGAGAGAACCGCTTCTTGTTCCTGGTAAGACTCATAGAGTTTAGAGATCTTGCGGAAGAAGAAATAGGAAAGGATTACGATGAGGGGGATGGCGACGATTGATCGCCAGGCGAGAGTCGGGTTAATGCTGAAGATCGCGGCAAAGTTCAAGCTAAAAAGCAGAAGGATACGCCCAAGACCGATGATTTGATCCGCGAAGAATCTGCGCAAAGCATCGACATCAGAGGTGCAGCGTTGAATGAGTTCGCCAGTTGGTGTTTGGTCGTGATAGGTGAATGTCAGGCGTTGAATGTGGTCAAAGAGATAATTCCTTAGCTGCCGGACAATTCCCTCTGCCGTTCTGGCGGCGAGCGCTCCGCTAACGAAAGTAAATGATCCCTGCAAAAGTGCAAGGCCGATGAAGCCCATCCCAACCCAGAACAATCGCGATGATGTTGGAGAGCTCGGAAGTACATCATCGACAAAGTAGCGGAGCCACAGATAGATTGCTGTCCTTGCAAGCGAAGCAACGCCAAGACTTAAGGTGGCGATGATGTAGATTAGGCGATGACCACGCATCATGCGCACTAAGCCCACCAGTCTGTTGCTCGTTACGATGTGTTGGAAATCGCGCTGCTCGTCCATTTCTCGCTTCTTACTTGACGCGGTTATTTGCTCCCTGGAAATCGATAAATAGAGGATCTCTGATCGGGAAAGAGATAGTCGCTATGGAATGTTTACGATTATACGTTACGTATTACAGGTAGCACTTAATTGTTGGGTGGAGTTGCATCGTTAGTCAAAATGGACAATTAACAACTGTGGATTTTACCATTCAGATCGCTGATCGTGTGGTATATGTAAGATAAATGAGTTATGACTGGATAGGATTTAGCTTTTCAAAGGGGGAACTTGACACCCGCGGAATCGCTATGGTATTCTCAGCCGGCCTCCACAAGGCAGGTGAGATTAGGAGGGACAATGGGGGATGATCTTCGCTATTGGGTCGGATTTAATCGAATCAGCGGTGTAGGCGCGGCACGTTTCAAGATGCTCTTGGAGGCCTTCGGTGATCTGGAAGCTGCCTGGAAGGCGACAGAGCAAGAATTACGCAGCGCTGGTTTGGGGCAGAAAACCGTTCAATCCATCATAACGACTCGAAATGAGTTGGATCCCGCTCGGGAACTGGATCGGATCTACAAGCTGGGATATTCACTACTTACCATTAAAGATCGCAATTATCCCGCCCGGCTGCGTGAGATCGACTTGCCACCACCAATTCTTTACCTGCACGGTGATTTGGAAGAAACCGACCGCCTGGCTACAGCAATCGTTGGTACACGACGGGCGACGCAATATGGAAAATCGGTTGCACGCGAAATCGCATATGTCTTGGCTGGGTGCGGAGTTACGATCGTATCTGGGCTCGCTCGCGGGATAGATGGGATTGCTCATCAGGCAGCACTGGATGCAGGTGGGCGGACTATCGCTGTGTTGGGTTCCGGGTTGGATAGGGTTTATCCCTCTGAACATCGTGGTCTGGCTGAGAAGATCGCAGAACAGGGATCGGTCATAAGCGACTATGCTCTTGGGACGAAACCTGAGGGGCGCAACTTCCCGCCCCGAAATCGCATTATCAGCGGGCTTTCTTTGGCGGTAATCGTAATCGAGGCAGGTGAATCGAGTGGGGCGCTCATCACTGCGGACTTCTCAGCAGATCAGGGTCGAGATGTTTTTGCGGTGCCGGGTGATATCTATAAGCCAAGCAGCATAGGAACGAATCGATTGATCCAGGCTGGTGCACACCCTTTAGTAAAACCAGAAGAGGTCCTGGAGGTATTAAATCTGAATCTTGTTAGCAGCCAGGATGACGTTGCTGAACAACTCCCGGAGGATGAAGTTGAGTTAAAAGTCTTCCAGGCGTTAAGCAAGCAACCGATTCATGTTGATGAATTGCTGACCCGCTGCTCACTGCCGGCGTCCACCATAAATGCAGCACTCGCCATGTTGGAATTAAAGGGGCGGGTTAAGCAGGTTGGCGGGATGAACTTCGTAAGAATTCGTGAGGGGAAAGCGACATATAAGGTGGATTAACCAATGGGATCAAACTATTATGCTGCGATTATGGCTGGAGGCGGGGGAACCCGGCTCTGGCCATTATCGAGGAAGAAGCGCCCTAAACAAGCGCTCAAGTTTTTTGGAGACCGGACGCTCTTTCAGGTTTCGGTGGAGCGGGTTTTGCCGATCATCGAACCCGCAAACATCCTCGTGCTCACGGTTGAAGATCATGCGGAAATATTAGCTAAACAAGAAGAATTGCTGCTGATCAAGAATTTCATTATTGAACCATCTCCGCGTGGCACCGCTTCAGCCATCGGTCTCGCTGCAATTTACCTCAACCATCGAGATCCCGGAAGCGTTATGGCTTGTCTGACAGCGGATCATTATATGGCTAACGAGCCAGCGTTCCGAGAACTTCTTCTGGCGGCTTACGAGGCAGCGCTTGATGACCACCTTGTCACTCTGGGGATCACGCCTGAGGCGCCGGATCCGACATATGGATACATTCATAAGGGAGAAGAATCAAATATATACCGCGGACTACGTACATTTTCCGTTCGCGCTTTCAAAGAAAAACCGGACAAGGATCTTGCCCGGAAGTATCAGCAAAGCGGTGATTACAGCTGGAATTCAGGGATGTTTGTCTGGCGAACAGATCGCATACTAGGAGAGATCCAACGGCAAATGCCCGATCTTTTTTCAGGGCTGCAAGAAATCGAGAAAGCTTTGGACACTGATAGAGAGCGTGAAACCGTTGATGCGGTATGGAATGAACTGAAGAGTATCACGATTGATTATGGTGTGATGGAAGGGGCGGATGGCGTCGTCGTGATACCCGCAGATGACCTGGGTTGGATTGATGTTGGCGATTGGAATCGTTTGTATAAAGTTCTCGAGAAAGATGAATCAGGAAATGTTGGTGATATCGAATCAGCGCTGTTACTTGACACACGAGGAGTTCTCATCTTGCAGGAAAAACAGATAGATTCGGGTCGGCTTATTGCCGCGTTAGGTGTCGACGATCTTGTCATTATTGATACGGAGGATGTATTGCTAATTTGCCGTAGAGAAATGGCAGATCAAGTGAAGCGTTTAGTCGATTTCATGGATGAGAGAGATTTGGGAAGATATTCTTAGCGGAGTTTTTTTATGGAAGCGTATTGCGTTAAGTGTAAAGAGAAGAGAGAGATTGAAAACCCAGAGCCCACGTTTACGTCTTCAGGGACTCCTGCAACGCGGGGAAAATGTCCGGTTTGCGATACAGGGTTATATAGAATGGGAAATACACCGGCGCATGAAGGTCTTCAGAGACCTGAGGTGCAGCGGAAAGTATCGAAGAAAAAACTGAGCAAACGAAAAGGCAAACTGGTCATCGTGGAATCTCCTGCCAAGGCGAGGACAGTTGGACGAATATTAGGGAAAGATTATTCTGTGAAAGCGTCGGTGGGTCATGTTCGCGATCTGTTGCGCTCTCAGCTATCGGTAGATGTGGAGAACGACTTCACACCAAAGTACCGGGTTCCAAAAGAAAAGCGCGAGGTAGTTAAGGGGTTAAAGGCAGATTCTGCGAAAGCCGCCGAAGTTTTCATTGCAACGGACCCGGATCGCGAAGGAGAAGCAATAGCATGGCATCTCATCGAAGCGGCTGAGATAGAGAATGAAATCGTTAAACGCGTAGTGTTTCACGAGATCACGAGACATGCTGTAGAAGAAGCGTTTCAAGAACCACGCATAATAGATATGGATCTTGTCAATGCGCAACAGGCGCGGCGCATCCTCGACAGGCTTGTGGGTTACAACCTCAGTCCATTGCTCTGGTCCAAGGTCCGTGGGAGGCTCTCGGCGGGAAGGGTTCAATCCGTCGCCTTGAGGATGGTCGTAGAGCGGGAACGTGAAATTCAGGATTTCATCCCGCAGGAATATTGGACGATTGATGCAGGCTTTGTGAATCATCAGAAGCCTCCCGAATTTAAAGCAAGGCTTAATCGCTGGGATGGTGAGAAAGCAGATATTTCCAGCGAGGAAGAAGTTAGGGCACTCGTCGAGGATTTGGACTCGGCGGATTACCGTGTGGCAGGTGTCAGGCAAGGCCATCGTATCCGAAAACCTGCGGCGCCTTTCACGACCAGTACAATGCAGCAAGCTGCATCTCGACGGTTCAACTTCACTGCACGGAAAACGATGGCCGTCGCCCAACAATTGTATGAAGGACTTGAAGTTGGTGAAGGCGATTCATACGGTTTGATCACTTATATGCGTACAGATTCAACGCAAGTGTCGAACGAAGCGATTAAGGATGTCAGACAATTTATCGAGAGACGCTTTGGTGGCGAGTTCCTACCCGGGGATCCAATAACCTACCGGACTCGAGCGCGCGGAGCACAAGAAGCGCACGAGGCGATTCGCCCGACTTCTGTAAACCGGACTCCCGAGCGGATCAAGTCGTATCTGACAAAGGATCAGTTTAAATTGTACGATCTTATCTGGCGGCGCTTTGTCGCCTCTCAGATGAAACCCGCGGAGTACGACACACTTGCGATCGAGATCGAAGGTATTTCTACGGACCATAAGTATATATTCCGCGTGTCGGCATCAGCCCTGCGATTCCCAGGCTTCTTGGAAGTGTATGATGACAGGGAGAAGCAATCCGAGAATGGGGATAATGAGGGAAAGGGCCTTACGTCTACACTTGCTCAACTTCCCGACCTGGTCGAGGGGGATCCTATCAATCTAACGGGAGTGTTCCCCAATCAGCATTTCACAAAACATCCTCCACGCTATTCCGATGCCAGCTTGATTAAATCAATGGAGGAGCATGGGATTGGGCGTCCTTCAACGTATGCGCCAACAATCTCGACGCTCCGTCAGCGAGGGTATGTGATTCGAGAGAAGCGCCGCCTTCATCCGACAGAGATCGGTGAAGTTGTCACAGATTTGCTGGTAGAGCACTTCTCGGAAGTACTCGACATAACATTTACCGCAAAGATGGAATCTTCCTTAGACGAAATCGCATCAGGTAAAAGGGAGTGGGTGGATGTTATTCGGAACTTCTATCAACCATTCGCCGAGGAGCTCGCGCTCGCAGTGGAGAACATGCCTGAGATAAAGACAGAGCCGGAACTGCTTGATCGTCTCTGTCCTGAATGCGGAAAACCTCTCCTAATTCGGCATGGACGCTACGGGAAATTCATAGGGTGTTCGGATTTCCCAACTTGCCGGTATACCGAACCTTGGCTCGAGAAAATTGGGATTAGTTGCCCGGATGACGGCGGCGATTTGGTCGAGAGGCGGACCAGGAAAGGGCGTGTTTTCTACGGTTGCTCAAATTATCCAGAATGTCAATTCACTTCCTGGAAACGACCTTTGAAAGTGCCATGTCCAGCTTGCGGAGGGTTGCTAGTCAGGGAGAATCGCGATCAGGCAGTGTGTATTTCATGCGATACAAAATTCGAGCGAAACGAATTGTCGTAAACCGCGGATGAAACGGCATAGATCATGCATCGGTAATTTTGCTTTGTTCTTATTGTCAGGCTAGAATCCAGATAGTGGAGAATCTCAAGCCCTGTAAACATTGGAATTATTGGCTGAAGATTGAAGAGAGGGACCATGGAAAATATAAAAGAGATGATCACCAGGAAGTCCTTTGCCGTAATTGGCGCGCTAGTTGTAGGAATTGCATTAGGGCTCCTGTACGCCTGGGTAATCCAACCAGTGCAGCTTGTTGATGCTGACATCTCACAGTTGCGCGATGACCTGCGCGTAGATTACTTGCGTATGGTTATTGATTCATATAGCGCAAATTCCGATGCGGAAGTGGCTATTCAGCGCTATGAATCGATCGGCGATAATAAAGACGCTGCATTAAGAGATGTAGGCGAAAACCCTGGTGAAGTTAGCCCAAGTGATCTCCAAAGATTCCAGGCGCTTGTGGCAATGGAGGCGCCATCGGATCTGCTTGTAGAAACCACTGAAGCCGATGAAGCGATCGCATCAACAGAGCCGAGTATCATATCAAATGACACGGCTCCAGTAGCTACGGAGCCGACTTCCGCAACGCGGTATATTTTACCTGTTTGTCTGGGAACTTTGGGATTGGGCGCGATGCTAGGCGTTGCGCTTGTCCTGCGGCGAAGGATCGAAGCCAGGGAAAATGACTTTGAACCTGACTTTATGCCGGATGCTGTAGATGCAGCGCATGATATCGACCTTGAACCTGAAATGGCAATCCCGAGTGACGAGGCGTTGGCAACATTCCGCACAACCTACACAATCGGCGATGATCTGTATGATGATTCATTCAGCGTTGAAAGCCCAGCATCTGGCGACTTCCTGGGGGAGTGCGGAGTGGGTATCGCT
This sequence comes from Anaerolineales bacterium, assembly GCA_034430395.1. Classification (GTDB taxonomy): domain Bacteria; phylum Chloroflexota; class Anaerolineae; order Anaerolineales; family E44-bin32; genus E44-bin32. Next base: position 37,210 of record DAOUEQ010000023.1, read on the forward strand.
GAAGCAATCGGTGTGGGGGATCCCAAAAAAGTGTCCGCGTTTGAGGTTTGGCTCTTCGATAAAAACGACATTCAAACTGTAACCAAGATTATAATGAGCAAATACACCTTTAACGATGAGGAGACACGTAACCAGCTTTCTGCGAAAGGTGACCCGGTTATGGCAGAAGGAGGGGAGGTTGTTGAGTTAGAGACCGCTTCCCTACGTGTTGAGGCTCGCGTCGTCGATCTAAGTTATGGAGAGGGGGCACTTCCTAAAGAAAGCTTCTTCGATCGCATAACGATTGAACTCAAAGCAGTAGCGAAAGTCTAAGTAAGTTTATCGAGGAATCCTGGAAGCGATAAAATAAACCGCTAGTTTCAAAGAACCAAAAAGGGCAGAAAATTACTCTGCCCTTTTTTTCGTATGTGGCGATGTATTAACGAATTTCTTGGATTTCCATTGCGAGGTCACCTCCTGGGGTTTCGGCAGTGGCAATGTCGCCGACGCGTTTTCCCATAAGAGAGCTGCCTATTGGTGATTCATTCGATATTTTTCCGTTTCTGGGATCGGCTTCTTTGATGCCGACGAGTTTGTACGTCTGTGGAGCCTCGCCGTCTATAATGACAACGACGGTGGATCCGATATTAACCTGCTCGTTTCCGCCATTGCCTTCAACAACAACCGCAACCTTTAGGATTTGCTGAAGCTCAGCAATTTTTCCCTCCAAGAAGGCCTGGTCTTCCTTGGCGGAAATATACTCCGCGTTTTCCTTAAGATCCCCCATCGAGATCGCTTTACGGAGACGTTTTGCCAAATCCGCACGCCGTGGTCCTGTTAATTCCTTGAGTTCCTCCCGGATATTTTGTGCGCCTTCCGACGTAAGAAAGATCTCTCTATTTTCCATAACCTTACCTGATGAAACTTAATTACAAAGTTACTGATGGGTCGAATAATCGGCTGTGCTCTTCTAATGCAAAGCGATCGGTCATCCCAGCGATATAGTCGCAGATTACCCGGTGAAATTTACCTTTCTTTGTTAGTTCCTGAACTTCGGCGGGAAGTATACCCGGATTCTCCGTGTAAGCGTTGAATAAATCCTGCAAGATATGTTCTGCTTTGATCTGCATACGGTAGACTCGAAAATGGCGGTACATATTTTTGAACAGGAAATCTTTCAACTCACGGTTCATCTCGACGAATGATTCGGAATGGATTGCGACATTGCTTTGAAGGCGCTGAAGCTCATCTACAGATTGCACCCCGCTCGATTTCAGGGCTTGCGTGGTCGACTCTAATACATCGGAGATCTCAATACCGATTAAGCGACGGATGAGTTGATGCCTGGTAATGTCATCTAGCTCCACTGCATCCCATCCAACAATTTCTTTAAGTTTCTGCCAGAGTTTTATTTCCTGGAGCTGTTTTATTTTAAGCAAACCGGAACGAAGACCATCGTCTAGATCATGTGCGGTGTATGCTGTCTCATCAGCCACATTAGCAATCTGTGCTTCTAAATTGCCGCGCTTCTCCGGATCATACCCTTCGGCGTCTGAAATATCGTATTCGGTTTCGTGCTTGACCATCCCCTCGCGCACCTCATAGGTGAGATTCAAGCCGGGAAATTGTGGGAACCTCTTTTCAAGTATAGTCACAATGCGAAGTGACTGGCGATTATGGTCAAACCCGCCATGGTCGATCATCAATTCGGAGAGGGCATGTTCGCCCGCATGACCGAAGGGAGTGTGGCCGAGGTCGTGAGCAAGACAGATCGCCTCGACCAGATCTTCATTAACACCAAGCGCCCGGGCGATCGTTCTGCCGATCTGCGCGACCTCGAGTGTGTGTGTCAGTCGAGTTCTGTAATAGTCACCCTCTGTAATTACAAAAACCTGCGTCTTATATTCAAGGCGCCGGAAAGCTGTTGTGTGGATGATGCGATCACGGTCGCGTTGGAATGCAGTTCGGTATTCGCGCTCTGGATCTGGATATTCACGACCTTGGGAATCTCGGCTGCGAAAGCCATATGGCGCAAGCTGTTTATCTTCCAGATCTTCAAGAATTTCCCTCAGATAAATCATGCCGTTCTCCAACTGGTTGGGCTTGAAAGTGTAACCGAGTACGGAGCGAGATGTCAACGTAACGCGTTGACAGGCACGCACTATATGGCACATAATAAAATCATCCTTTATAGAGGAATAAGATGGCCTATCCATTTCCCAGCGAAGAATGGCTGCAGGTCCTGGTAGACATTCTCAATTCTGATGAGCGTTATGGTGAGGTGGCGGCGAACTGGGAAGGGGATATGATCGTTGTAATTGAACCGGAAGACGGGGATGAAAGACGAGATCTTCCTGCGGCCGCATATCTCGATCTATGGCATGGGAAGTGTCGCAGTGCTCGGTTCCTCGATTTGGATGGTGAAGAGATGCCGGACGCAGCATTTACATTTCGCGCGCGCATCGATAACATCGAGAAATTATTCAGCGGTCAGCTGGATCCTATCCAGGCGATGATGACGCGCCGTTTACGAGTAGAGGGAAATATGGCATACATGCTGCGCAACGTACCAACTGTTTTAGATTTTGTGCGCTGTTGTCAAAAGGTTCCGATAAAAGACTAAGCCCTGACTGGTTCGTACTCATGATGTGGAGGTCAAACCATGCCCCATTTCCTTATCATACATAAAGTCGCAATGTATCCAGAATCACAGGATGAATGGCTCGATCAGTGGCGCGATATTAAAAAGAAAGCCCATGGAGATATTGAGTGGATTCATTCTTTCCTCGATCCAGCCGCGGGTAAATTGTATTGCCAGTGGAAAGCAGAGAGCCTGGAATCGCTTATGAAGTTTCTTACACCAAGCATTCTCGAGCAGGGCCCAGTTGAATATTCGAGTGAAATTGTCCTCTTCGATACAATATGGTTGGATTGATCGCGCACTTCAAAATATGATTTCGCGAGTAGATTGCAGCAATCCTCTCTACGATTTTGTCATCATCGGCTCAGGATTCGGCGGGAGTGTCTCTGCAATGCGCCTGGCCGAGAAGGGATATCGAGTCCTGGTACTTGAACGGGGTTTACGGTACGAGGATGCGGATTTCCCTGAAAGTAATTGGCTTTTGTGGAAATATCTTTGGATGCCAGCGCTTCGTTTCTTCGGAATCATGGAATTGACGCTTTTAGAAGATGTGATGGCAATGGGCTGGAGCGGTGTGGGTGGTGGAAGTCTGGGATATGCGAACGTCCTTGTTGACCCGGACGAGAGAATGTATGAGGTAGGTAGTTGGGCTGGCCTTGAAGATTGGAAATCTGTACTCGCCCCTCACTTTGAAACAGCGAAACGAATGTTGGGCCGAGCTCTAAGCACCAGCATCACTGAAGCCGACAAAGTCATGAGATCTGTCGCAGAGCAAATGGGTAGAGAGAGCACATTCAAAAACCTTCCCGTTGGAGTTTATTTCGGTACAAAAGGGATTGAGGTTGAAGATCCTTTCTTTAATGGCGAAGGTCCGCGGCGGAAAGGTTGCACTTTTTGTGGCGGCTGTATGATCGGCTGCCGTGAAAACGCAAAAAACACTCTACCAAAGAACTATCTGTATTTTGCAGAAAAATATGGAGTTGAGATCCGCCCTGAAGCCCAGGTCACGGAGATTAGTAAGGTGGAAGATGGTGTCGAGGATGGCGCCCGGTATCGCGTCCGGTACCATAATCCTAGGCGAGCAATTCGTGCAGAGAACGCTGAAGTCTATACGACCAACGTGATCGTTGCCGCGGGCGTGATCGGAACATTGAACCTACTGCTGCGGTGCCGAGACGTATTCTGCACACTCCCCGAGTTATCCAGGAGACTCGGAGATAATGTCCGAACAAACAGCGAAGCGCTCCTGGGCGTTACCGATCTCAATCCTGCCAGTAACCATACGGAAGGGATTGCGATTAGTACAGTTTTCCATGCCGATGATGTCACTCATATCGAGCCTTTCCGATTTCCAGAAGGTTCGTCGTTCATGTATCGCCTTTTGGGTGCACCCATGATCGAGGCCGGGAAAGCCGGTGTAGCTTACCGGCTTTGGCTGCTCTTGCTTGCCATCCTCCGCCATCCCTGGTCATTCATTAAATCGAAGGTCGATCCTACCTGGGGACGGCGCACTTTTGGCATCCTCCTTATGCAAACTGAGGACAATCTAATGCGTGTGAAACTGAGCCGCAGCATAAGGACTTTATTTCGACAAGGATTGACTTCTGACAGAGGTATGGAGAAACCAGTACCTGCAGAAATCCCGATCGGGCATCAAGTTGTCCGCGAGATGGCCGCGAAAATTAGTGGTCATCCTGTGGGGAATATTGTCGAAGGTGCACTCAACGCCTCGATGACCGCACACATACTTGGAGGCTGCCCAATGGGTAGAAACGACGAAGAAGGCGTGGTGGACAATAATCTTGAGGTGTTTAACTATCCCGGTTTATTTATCATCGATGGTTCAATCATCCAGGCAAACCCCGGGCTTAACCCATCTTTGACGATAACCGCAATGGCGGAGTACGCCATGAGCAGTGTTCCAGCAAAGAATTAGGGCGTCTAGAAGGCGAGAGTTTACTCGCGTGGATTGCAGTTTAATTTAGAAACGATTTTGTCAACGACAGATCCATTGAACACCTCTACTATGAGCGATTACCAATTCCGTTCCTTAACGATTGATCTTTCAACGGGTTCACATGCAATTGGATTCATCGAAGATGATGTTATGCAAAACTATCTCGGAGGCAGTGGCCTGGGTGCGTATTTGCTGTACCCTGAGCTTTCCCAGGACCTTGATCCTCTGAGCCCTGAAGCTCCTCTTGCTTTCCTGACCGGTCCGTTGACGGGTACGAGCGGACCTGCTGTGGCGCGCTCCGTAATTTGTGGAAAGTCTCCCTTGACGGGGATATGGGCCGAATCCAATATTGGCGGTTTCTTCGGAACTGAGCTGCGCAAAGCAGGGGTTGATGTTTTGATCGTTCGCGGTAGAGCCGCAACCCCAGTTTACTTAAGTATCCTGGGTAGCCACGTAGAATTTCGTTCTGCTGGTCATCTCTGGGGAGCGGCAGATACGTACCAAATACAGGAAACAATCAAGGAAGAGCTGGGTCAGCCGGGAGCCCGTGTGGCGAGTATCGGTCTAGCCGGGGAACAGCAAATCCCCTTTGCCCTGATTCTCTGCGACCATGGAAGGGTGGCGGGGCGAACGGGATTAGGGGCTGTCATGGGTTCGAAGAACTTGAAGGCGGTCGCTGTTCGCGGTCGAGGATCGATCCATCTTGATGACCCGAATGAATTTGCAGCACTCCGGGCTCGAGTAAACAGAGAACTCAAGGATGATCTCGTAAGTGTCAGTATGCGAGACTTTGGCACCTCCGGTTCAAGCGATTTATTCGATCATTTTGGGTTAATGCCGAAGAAATATTTTACGTCTGGTACATTGGAGGGCACTGAATATGTATCCGGATCAGAGGCAGCGGAGACGATAATAAGCGGAATCAGCGCCTGTCATGGTTGTGTTATTGCGTGCGGTAGAAAAGTTAAATTGATAGACGGTATTGAGCGTAAGGGGCCTGAATATGAGACGACGATCGGCTTTGGGCCGAATCTCGGGATCACAGATCTATCGTTCGTCGCGAGAATGGGGGATATCTGTGATCGCTATGGAATGGATACGATCTCGCTCTCGAATACTATCGGACTGGTTATTGACTTGTATGAGCAGGGGGCTATTACTTCAAAAGACACAGGAGGCGATGAATTCCTGTGGGGGGATCATGCCGTCGTCGAGAAACTCGTTCATCAAACTGTCCTACGGGAAGGAATGGGCGCGCTTATCGCTAAAGGGGCAAGGGCCCTTGGGGAGCATTTCGGTTCACAAATGTCCGCGGTAGTGAAGGGATTGGAAGTGCCTTATCATGAACCACGAGGTGCTTCAGGTGTAGCGCTTGTATATGCTACTTCTCCACGAGGCGCTTGCCATAATCAAGGACCTTACTACCTGGTTGAGCTCGGGCAGACGATTGAGGAGATCGGCGTGGAATTCTTCAGCCGCCAAGAGGGAGTGGGGAAGGTTGCGAACATTATCCGTCACCAGAATTGGACATCCGTTATCAATGCTCTCGTGATGTGCATCTTCGCGAATGTACCTCCAAGCGACACCCGTAAATTAATCCAGTTTGCAACGGGATATGAATATAATTTAGACGATCTACTCCTTCTCGGTGAGCGGTCCTGGAATCTCAAGCGGATGATCAATCACCGTCTATGCCCTGCAGGATTAGATGACACGCTGCCAGACCGCTTTAATGTTCCGCTTGCAGAGGGTGGTGCTGCTGGTTATTCCATTCCTTTTGATGAGATGTTAGTTGCCTACTACAAGGAACGTGGATGGGATTCCGATACAGGAATTCCAACGGCGAATAAGCTGCGGGAGTTAAGCCTGGACGATATGCCAGAGAAGGTTTCCTTGCAGTAAAAAACGGAGGTGGTCCATTGAAGAAAGTTGTCACGGTTGGTCAAATGCGGGCGATTGAGCAGGCAGCTGATGCATCTGGGCTGACCTACGACATGATGATGGAAAACGCAGGAAAATCTATTGCGGAGGCAATTCTGGACTATTGGCCTGATGCAGAAGAATGGAGCGTGTTCATCCTGGCTGGACCGGGAAACAACGGTGGAGATGGTCTCGTTGTTGGACATTATTTACTAATGGCGGGAGCGAAAGTATCGGTTTATCTCACAAGTCCAAGATCTGAAGAGGATGAAAATCTTCAGCGCATCATCCGGCATGGATGTCCAATCACAGTTGCAGATGAGGACAAGCGGCACAAAGTACTTAGAGAGAATATCGCCTCCATAAACCTAATTGTCGACTCTGTTTTTGGGACTGGGTTCAAGCCTCCGATAAAAGGCGATACAAAGAACATCCTGGCAATTGTTAAAAAGGAACTAGGGGAGAACACTTCAGCTCCATATGTCGTCGCTGTTGATTGTCCATCTGGAGTGGACTGTGACACAGGGGAAATTTCAGACGAGAGTCTATCGGCTGATTTAACTGTAACGCTCGCTGCAGCAAAACCGGGCCTACTACGCTTCCCTGGTGCAGAGTATGTTGGCGAGATCGTGGTGGGGGATATTGGGATTCCCCCCTCACTAAAAGAAATCGCAGCGATAGATCTTGAATTCGCGACGAGTGAGGGTGTTCGGGCGTGGTTGCCGGAAAGACCGCGGGATGCGCACAAGGGCACGTTTGGGCGTGTGATGATCGTCGCTGGGTCGGTTAATTTCCCCGGAGCAGCATCTTTATCTGCATTGGGGGCGTATCGCTCGGGTGTGGGTCTGGTGACGTTGGCAGTTCCAGAACCCATACAGGGATTCTTAGTTCCGATGATTCCAGAAGCGACATGGCTCGTCTTGCCGCATGAGCTTGGCGTGATTGCAGGTGCAGCCGCGGATTTAATCCTTGAAGAGCTTCCTCGTTGCCAGGCGCTTTTACTGGGCCCTGGTTTTGGTCAAGAACGTCCAACGCTAACCTTCATGAGACGCCTGATAAATCCTTCGGCGGCTGCAAAGCAAGGAATAGGGTTCATACACCATGAAGGTATCGATAAGATGATGAAGCTGCCTCCTATCGTTATCGATGCTGACGGCTTGAAGCTGCTCGCCGGAATACCGGATTGGCATGTTCATTTACCAGGGCAATCAATACTCACGCCTCACCCGGGCGAAATGTCTGTGTTGACAGGGCTCTCTGTAGCGGAGATCCAGGTGAAACGTGAGCAAACTGCCTTGGATTGGTCTGCGCAATGGGGACATGTGGTCGTTTTGAAAGGGGCATTTACCGTCGTTGCTTCCCCATCCGGAGAAGCGACAATTCTGCCCTTCGCAACACCTGCTTTAGCGCGTGCGGGAACTGGAGATGTATTATCGGGCATAATCGCATCCTTACTTGCTCAAGGCTTACAGGCATATCAGGCCGCGATAGTAGGATGCTTCCTTCACGGATTGTCAGGCGAGATAGCGGCTGGAATGATCGGTTCGACAGCCGGGGTGATTGCGGGGGATATAGCGGACCTTATTCCGGAGGCGATAAGTGAACTGGAGCGTTGTTAACCAATTGCGATAGTTTCGGAGGAAGGTTGAATAAGAAATGGGACGTCTCAACGAGGCGTCCCATTATGATTTAGAGGTACAGGTGCAGCTACTTTTTCGCTGTATCGTCCTTTTTCTTCTTATCAGCTTTTTTGTCAGAGTCAACGGCCTTGGTGATCTTCTTCTTCTGCTCTTCAATGAGTTCCTGGCCTCGCTTCTGGAGTTCTTCAGCTTTGGATTTTGCTTCCTTGGCGAGTTCTTCCGCGCGAGTCCGCGTGTCATCAATGATTTCTTCGGCTTGATCCTTCAACTCAATGCCTTTGTCATAGATTAAAGTTCGGGTTTCTTCTCCGGACTGTGGGGCGAAGAGCAGAGCAACAGCCGCACCGACCAAGCCACCAATTACAAATCCTGAGACGAAGGCACCGAAATCACCGTTTTTATCAGACATAATCCGTTCTCCTTTTATTTTTCCATTAACTTACTTTGGTCGGCGAAAATCGATCAACTCGATCGCGCGTCTAAGCGCCGCGAAGGTGCTGTTCGCTTTAACAACCGGTGTTACAAGGTTATCGCTGAGAAATCTAGTCGTTCCGCGCAACGAACCGATTGTCTCGTTTGTAGCTTCGAGTATCGGTCTGATCTCGTAGCGCAGGAGGTTCGTCAGACGGGCTAGCTGAACAAGTAAGAGGACAAGTGCCAGGCCGATGATTAAAGATTCGAAGGCCATGACAATTATCATAATATCGCGAATGGTTTCAGTTTGGGCAGGGTTCTTGACCATTACGGCCACAGCGAGGACCACTCCGGCGATAAGTACGAGAAAAAACACAACACCCAGTGCAATCCAGACAGGGGAAATCCTTGTGTTCGAGGGGGTGGCCTCATCGGCTATAGAAGTGCTCGCAGGTGTGAGCGTATCTTTTTCATTCATTGGTGTAAATTATAGCACATGCATTTCCACTGACATTTATGACTACCGTCGATGACGGGGCTGTTTTTGCGTTCGGTAATTAGGTTTGACCAGGATAGTGGTTAAAACAAGACTCAGAAACGTACCCAGAAGCGCAGGGAAGAGATTGATCGAGCCAAGTCTAAGCAGCTGCCAGTTGATCAGTTCGCTAAGCAGGTGACCGGTAAAGAATCCGGTCCACGCAGATACCAGGTAAATTGCGAGACGTTTGAGGTTGCCGCCGCGCAAAATATGGAAAAAGAAGCCACAAGCTGATGCGATGGTCAAACCCAGGATGAAGCCATGAATAGTCACGGAAGGATAATCCCTCCTCCTAAGCATTCCTCCCCATCGTAAAACACCGCGTGTTGCCCGGGAGTTACGTCAGGAAGAGAATCTTGAAGTTGAACTTCGGCAAGATCATTATTAATAAGGCGGATGGTTGCACCGACTTCCTCAGCTTTATATCGCACTCGCACAAGGATGGATCCGTTGCCTGAAGGAGGAGATCCGGAAATCCAATTGGTCTGTCCAATATGGAAGCTCATCCGGCCGAGCCTGTCCTTAGGACCAACGACGAGAACATTATCTCGAATATTCTTGTTTATTACATAGAGAGGATAAGCTTTTGTAACGCCGATACCTTTGCGCTGACCGATTGTGTAATTCGCTAAACCTGTATGCTGGCCAAGAATTGCACCCTTCTCGTCGAGAATTGAGCCCGGGGAAGATAAATGAATTCCTTGATCGGTGAGAAAATCTCGATAATCCTGCTCTCCCACAAAACATAGATCTTGGCTCTCGGCCCGGTCAGCGATAGGAAGATTGAGTATTGCAGCTTGTTCACGTACTTCGTTTTTTTCAATATCGCCCAGTGGAAATATCGTGCGCGACAGCTGATGCTGCTGCAGAACGCTGAGGACGTAGGATTGATCCTTTGTTTTGTCCTTCGCTCGGAACAAGTGATAGCGATCTCCAAAATGGCGGATCCGCGCGTAATGACCTGTTGCGAGGCGGCTTGCGCCCATCGCGAGGGCGCTCTCAAGAAGGGAACCCCAGCGGATGATGCGGTTACAACGCATACAGGGGTTCGGCGTTCTCCCTTTCGCATAGTCATCAATAAAGGGATCTACAATTTCGCGTTTGAAGGTGTCTTTGACATCCAGTGTGTGGAAGGGTATGTCAAGCTGACTGGCCACTTGTCGTGCCAGCGAGACATCTTCTGGTGAGCAGCACCGGTTGTTGGTATCAGGGCCAGCTGACCAAAGACGGAGCATTACGCCGAAGACATTGAAACCTTGCTCCAACAATAGGGCAGCTGCAACTGAGCTATCGACCCCACCGCTCATTGCAATGGCAATTGTCTCGTGATGTGGTGCCATTAGGGTGAATGGTCCAAATGAAAAATTTGA
>DAOUEQ010000024.1:0-9303 GCA_034430395.1 Anaerolineales bacterium
GCTCAAAGAAGCGTGTCTTGCCAATCATAAGCGATTCTTGAACCTCGTTACGACTAAGGAGATCTTGGGAATAGGAGTGCAAGAGAAAAGAAACCTGCTCGTCCGAGAATCGTTTGTGAAGCTGTGTCATGGCTACCTCTTGGATAAAGTTGAGGTAGCCAGTATGGGTGTTCGCCTTTCATCTGAATATAGTTCGCTTTTCAAATGAAAACAGTTCGCTTTTGAATTTCAAATGACAATCCTTCATTTAACACTTGACAACCCCATCAATATCTGCAACAATATCAAAGTACTTTGATTATCAAAGTTCTTCTTTACAGATAGAACACTGTTGTTCAAGGGAGAATTAACATGTCCAACGAGATCAGTTTGAAAGAGACAGAGAGAAAGGTGTTCAAGGCCGCGTTCCAGGACGGCCTTGTGGACATCGGCATCGGGGGTTTCCTCCTGGTGTTCGCCATCGGCCCATTCGTGACCCCTTACCTGGGAGACTTCTGGGCAACGATCGTCATATTCCTGCCCTTATGGGTGATAGTCTTCCCGGCACTCGGGTTGATCCGCAAGTACGTGGTAACCCCCAGGGTAGGGGTTGTGAAGTACGGACAGTGGCGGGTATCCAGGATGAGGCGCTTCAACGTCATCATACTCATCGTCCTCGTATTTTCGTTAATTCTCGGGATCCTCTCAGCGGTTGAATTCGATGCCGTGCCCGGTTGGATACACGCGGCACGCTTCTCACTCGTTTTCCTTCTCGCATTCAGCATCGCGGCGTATTTCCTTGATTTCACACGCCTTTACGTTTACGGCGCAGTGGTTGCCCTCGCCCCTCTGATCGGTGAGGTACTGTACCAATACCTGAATGTCCCCCACCATGGCTTCGCAGTGACCTTCGGCCTCCCAGCCGTTCTGATCATCATCACAGGCGTTGTCCGTTTCATCCGATTCATGCGCGATCACCCTCTAGAGCAGGGAACGTAGAATCGATGGGAAGGATCGAATGAGCGGCGCAAAGACGGACGAGGACAAGCTGCACCCTCTGGCGGAAATCGACAATGTCATCCACGCTTCGGCGAGATTGATGGTGCTGGTCCATTTATACGTCGTCGAGAGCGTCGATTACGTCTTCCTTAAAAACCAGACCGGTTTATCCTGGGGAAATCTGTCCACACATTTAAACAAGCTCGAAGAGGCCGGATACGTTTCCATCAAGAAGGGTTTTAAAGGTAAAAAGCCCCACACGATGATCCACCTCACCAAGCAGGGTCGGGCGGCTTTCAAAGACTATAAGCAGAACATGCAGCAGGTGCTGGATGATCTTCCGGACTGAGAGGGATGGTGAGTTAGCTATGTGATAGCTGCTGGCAGCTGGTTGCGGAAAGGGGTTTGTGAGGCAGCGGATGGCTATACGGAGAGAGTCTCCGTGAAAGGATTGTCCTTTGTGTAGGGTGTAATAATCATTGCCAATAACCAGTATGGAGATTCACGCCGTGTACCCTCGAGTGCAGCCCAACCAGGACCCCGCGGGCAAGGTTGTAGGTTGCCTCAATTGGATACATTTGTGGATTCATCTCAATCTATAATTACCTCAACCCAGATTCAAGTACCATAATAAATGCCGGGCAAAGCACAACGATTAATATAGCTGGCACTATTAATAGAAGAAGTATAAGAAGAATGTTCACCCACCAAGTATCCTTTTGTAATACAGAAGTCCTCTGTGTGACAAAATAAGTTGCGCTTAAAAGAAAGCTAAACACTCCGGCCATTACCCAGCCGAAGGGTTGGGAGCACTTCGCATCGGATATTCCCCTACTTTTGCAGGAAAGAATCATTGTTCCCATGTATTCCGGGTTGAGCGCAAAAATACCTAGTCCCAGAATGAGCGGGAATACGATTAGAAAGAGCGCATCTCGCTTCCGCCTTCTTAGTCGGGCCTCAGCGTTCTGGTTGCGTTCAGTTTCGATGGCTTCCAGCTCAGCAACCCTTTGGTGTAATTCTTCCAATTCTTCATTGTTTTTCTCTTTTGCTTGATCTTCATCCTTCATACAAGGTCTCCTGATTATTCACTGTATACATTGCTAAACTCGGTTTTGGTGAATATTGCTTGCTTCATAATAGCGATTTTTTTTAGCACAAAGAATGTGTTATGGACGTCTAACGGTTTCAAGCCGAAGGACCAGCGAAAGTATCCAGCGAACGAATGATGCACACTGTCACCGAGTGCCTCGCGCATGTGGTTAGGGGGCATAGGATGGATGACCCAACTTGAAGCCTGACCAATCTCTTTCTCCAGATTTGATCTGATCAAGGAGCGAAAGATAAACATCTTGATCCATAATCACATTCGGGTTCGTTTGCATAATATCCAGTCGCACTTCCATTTGTGCCGCTTCTTCTGCGGTATCCGCCGACCATGTAAAAAGCAAGGTGCGCTCCTCATGTCTGGAAGGATCAAACCACCCCCGCACATACACAAATCGCCCTTTTTGAAGCTCCAATATCCAGCGATACTCTTCTCCTACCCTGACATCTCGGACGTAACCTGCCCAGGCAGCAATAACCTTCTTAATATCTAAGAAATCGAAGTCAAGAGGCTCATTCTTAACTACCCTCTCCAGATTGTGCTTCATGCAGATTTCCAAGATGTAATCTACCCCGGCATCACGGAGCTTCTTCTGGTGATGAGATGGGAATTCCATCCTACCTCGTAAATAGTGTTGAGTGTAACCACGTGAATACAGAAATGGTTTGCTCTCCTTAGGATAGAATTCGCTTTGAAACTTATTAACAATCCCCGGTAACAAGAAGATAAGCAAGAGAATGCTTCCAAACACAATCCCTAATTGGACAACCAATACTGCCCAATCATGGGACAGGTCGAATAAATTTGTTACAAGCTCGTAAATCCCTTCCATGTAAATCTACGGGCAGCACCCTCGGTCGCACTCAGCGAGTGGTTGAGCAACGGATATCTTTTCGAGACCGAATCCCCACCGCTTCATCCTGAGAAGTTTCACGGTTTTTTCAGCTCTCTCAATAAAGCTTCTGCGGTTTGCTGAAGGTCTGGCGGGAGACCCATGTCCATAGAGCTTTCAATATCGGATACGGCCTTATCCGTCTGTCCCATATCTGCGTAGACCCCCCCACGCAATAGGAGCACACCGGCATCTTCTGGATCAATATGTAGTGCGATGTCAAGATCTTTTAGGGCGTCCTCGTATAGACCCAGTTCCCTATAGGAAATAGCACGAGTGTAATAGCCATCGATGCCATTCGGAAAGAGGCTGATGTACTCGCTTAAATCCAAGATCGCGGATTCGTATTCTCCTGCCATCGAATAGGCAAGCCCACGACTATAATATCCTTCTGGCTCCCCAGGTATGAGCAATATGAATTTATCGAAATCTGCAATCGCACTCTGGTATTCACCCACGTTTAAATAGATATAGGCTCTCTGGTAGTATGCATCTGGCGCTTCAAAATCTAGTTCAATGCACCTGCTGAGATCAGCTTTTGCTTTGCCCAGATCACCCAGCTCGATGAAGGCGAGTCCTCTGACGTAGAAAGACGCTGCTGATTGAGAATCGAGGGCTATGGCTTGATCAAGATCCAATCTGGCTTGATCGTGATCACCTTCCTGGAAATGAGCCCATCCACGATTGTGATACGCTGGAGAACAAGCTGGAAGAAGTGAAATCGCCAAACTGAAATCCGCTATTGCTTGATCAATATCTCCGAGATCCAGATAATCAGCCCCGCGATTCACATGTGCAACATAATGCTGTGGATCCAGATCAATCGCCTGATCATAGTCAGAGATTGCCGCTTCGTAATCTCCTTGCTGACCATAAGCTAACCCCCGAGCAACATACAGATCAGCATTTTCACGTTCGGCCTCAATGGACTCACTATACTCGTCAATGCGCAATTGAAGCTCATCTTGATTAAGATTGCTGAGTTCAAGGTAATCATCCGCCGTCGGGCAAGTATTTGAGGACCTGCATCCAGTGATACCTAGAATTGAAAAGGCGATCATCACAACAAGGCGCGTGGGTATTAGTGTGCTATTTCGCATCCTGGCTCATTCCTCTCTGGGGCCAAACACATTGGGGCGAATTCCTGTCCATGTCATACGTTTGCATCTAATTGTTTCCACTGTTGACAAAATCGGTTGCCGATATCAACCCGCCATTCAACCGTTGCTTGTGTTCCGCCGCCTAATGGCTTTGAGCTTCGAGAAACGCAGCAGAGCATCCAGATGGACAGCATCCCCGCCAGACTCACTCAACTTCAGTTGAGCATACTGCCCTTGTGTGTCATCTTCGATAGTGAGAGTTGCCCACCGCAATGCGAGCACCTGGTGATGCCTGCAACATAGGTCAATTGGCACACATCACATTCCCGCATCTCTTCCGGCGAAGCCTGGTTGACGATCTGAGCGGCTGCCTCGGTATCCATACCGGCATTGATCAATTTGGTTTCCGCCATCTGGTGCGGTGTGCCCGACGCCAGATCGCGCTTAACCATCAGTACCTGCCGCTGCTCGGGAGTGATCGATTTGATGTTTAACACTTCCGGCTTGAAGGTCGTATTGCATTCAGCGCACTGCAGGTATTCACCCAGTTTTTTGATTTCAAAGAGCGGGATAAAGAACAGGGTGAAGTAACTTCCAACCTTTTTTCGCGTGTATGGTTTCTGGGCATCACACTTTGGGCAATAAAAAGTGCCGGTACCGATCTCAGTCTCGCGACCCCTCGTTCCCCAGATGATCATGATTGCCTCCTGTCCCGCAATTGCTCTAAGCTCATATTATTTTTCTCACCAACTATTATTAACCGCGGGCCATATGCCTTGGATGCAATGTAATACTGCAAGCCAAAACGAATGTGCGTTCAACGAACCCGCCACCATACCACTCTCCATCTAGCCGTTCAGTTATTTCCCCTCAACTTTCACGATTCCGATAAACCTTTCTCCAGACAAGCAAACTTACCCCAATCAAGGCCAGTAGAAATCCGGACGGCAGGGCTAATACGATTATAGGCAGAGGAACGGGGTATGAGAGCATGGCTCTTGAGGGTACAGGTGTCGACCCCACTTCACTAGACCTGGTTGGGATTGATGTAGGATTGAGCGAGCTCTCAGCTGCCGTAAATGTTGCAGTAGAAGTGGGCTGGAGAAACTCATCAGGCAGTGGTGTTGGCGTCGCAGGGAAAGTTATCGATGTCCCGAGCCAAGCGAGCCACCGACTCTGGAATCCCCCCAGGTCGTAGCCGAGGACCGATTCGAAAGCATCATCGGTTGTCTGGCCAGATCGATAGAAGGGGAAAAGATCGACCAGCGAATCCTGGCTATGCGCTTCAATCAGGAATTGCACAGCGCTGTAGCTTTCAGCGTAAGCCAGGTCAAGGCGTTCTCCATGGTACGGATAAAACCCCTCCGCCAAATCTGTAAGGGGGATCAAGTCTCCCTCCTGCGCGGCGGCTTGAACCAAATCGGTCTCATAGGAGTGGTCGATAGGCTCGTTGGTCTGCGCGACGCCTTCATCCAACCAGGTTGGTGGATAATCCCCTAATTTACTTATAGACTCTTGTTCAAAGTACAAATGAGAAATTTCATGGGGGATCACTTCTCTCATCCATATCCAAATATACGGGGTCATAGGTACAACCTGGGCTGTGATCCCGTATTCAGGAAAAGCTTTGCCTCCCATCGCATCGTCACCATGGCTGCAAATCACTCTGAACTCATCCAGGGTGTTGTAAACCATGATCCGGACAGGGACATGTAATGTTGTCTTAAATAGCTCGGCTTGGTTTTCCACGGCTGTCGCAGCTACATCAAAGATCTGCTGACCAAATTCGTGTGGGTGGCCATGCCACCAAACCGAGATAGCCCCTTCCTCGATTACCTGCCAATCGAAGCGGGTATCCTCATAGCGCACCAGGGTTTCCTCACTTCGCTCGCGGCGTCCTCTCTCATCGCGCGCCTCCCAGCTCACGAGAATCGGTAGTCCGGGGATCACCTCATTTCTATCAAATTCAAATGTGATGGCAACTTGCGCCCTTTGTCCCGGATGAAGCTTGAGCGGGACACGTTCCTTGACGGGTTCGGTTAATTCAGTCTGAACGGAATAGATGAACCAGGCGGAAGTGATCTTGCCAGAAGTGGCGTAGATTGTCGTCTCGAAGGTCATACTATGGGGAAATTGGCTGTCGACGATTGTGGGTGCAAACGATATCCCCGACCCAGCCATGGAAGAGGAAAAAGGAACCGCTATGGACAGCAGGATGATGGTCCAGATCGCAATCTTTGAGGTTGACCTTAGAACTTGTAGCAAAACTCGCTGGCTCGATATCGATCGATTGCTTGCCTGTCGTCTTTTGGACATCTATTTACCTATCATCGGTCCCGCGACTCACTGTTGCCCTTCTCGTTGAGTCAAGAGCTGGTTTAACCAACGTCTTTACTCCTGCCAGCAAACCGTGTCCCGTTCCGCAAGGGCCAGTTCAATCGCTTCCCCAGCAAGTTCGAATTGTCTGAGTCGTGCTGCATCGTTTCCTGTGAGATTTGCCTCGCTGTTGTCGGTGATACCAAATAGAGCGTGAAGCGACCCATGAACGGCATTCAGTAAATGTTCATGGGCGGTTTTAAAATCTTCTGGAGGGTTTAACGATTCGGCCTGACGGATCAACGACCTGAAGGAGCTCTCGGCAGCGAGAATATCACCATGCAAGCGAGGAGAAGAATTCCAATATCGGACGGCTCGGTCCGTCTCCGCAATGATCCGTTGGAACTCTTCAAGATAGTGTGTCGGATCCTGATAACACCACCCTGGCAAGTTTGTTGGTGTTGGTGCAAGTGTTGAGGTCGGAGGGATCGGCTTGGTTGGGGTTTGTGTATCTTCTGCCGTTGCGGTAACCACGATGACGGTCACCTGTGGTTCTATCGCCTCAGCAGCCACATCCTTGATCGAACATCCCGCAAGCAGCCCGGCGATCATGAGCAAGTTCCTTTTATCCATCAGTTTTCCCTTTTCAACGCTCTTCCGAAGCAAAGCCCTGCACTCGGAGAGAGCCGATAGTTAGGAGAGGATCCGAAATGCAAGCCACAAGCTGGATATGAAACACTGTAAGAGTAGGGCAATGAAGAAAGCCACAAGGAAGGTAGTTCGCCCACCACTCTGTTGGAAATCTTCTTGGTTCGAAGACAAGACGACCGTCTTTCCCCACACATCCCCATGACGTTGTTTCCAGGGGTTGTTCCGCATTTTGATGAGGCCAACCAAACCCCAGAACAGGGAATCGATGTGAATTGCCAGGGAGCGGATCAAAGCTGCCCGCAGTGTGCAAGGCCTACCATCCTGCATCACAACGAAAAGACCTGTAATTTTCTTACCTAGCGTTTGACTGCTGAGACCCTCACAAATAACTTTAAGGGAGGTCATACTTAATAAACCGAAGATTAAGTACGTGAGCATCCCAAATCCAGAGCCATCAGGGAGCATGATGATTGGAAACTTGATCCAATTAAGGACCACTCTAAAGAGTGCTGTAAGTCCAAGGTTGGCCCCAAGAGCGACGGCATAATACGTGATCAAGTCGATGACGAACGCCAGAAACCTGCGCGGCAGGTACAACTTACCTTCGGGAAGGGCCACGGATAGAATCTCATTGGGAGGGACTACCCGGATTCCCGTTTCTGTATCGACGTACTCATAACCTGGCAACATTTCTGTTTGTCCCTTTCCTGGTCAGGCGATAGCCCAGATTCATGGGCTGGCTGCAGCTATTAAGGTGGTTATTTGCGAAAGGAAACCACATAAACCACACATACCTATCAATGTGAGCACCAGTGAAAGCAGGAAGAATGGAACGGCTTTCACACTCTCCAATTCTGCACGTCGCTTGAAGTACTCACGAAACGCAATAAAACCGGCAAGAAATCCACCAACCACATACATGAGTGTCATGACTACTGCCTCCTGCTGAGCAAACACACCGCTTCCGTGATTGATCCTCAGTCATCTTCGTCCTCCCGGAGCTGCATTTGAATGAAGTTAAAAAGCTCTTCCAACCTGGCAAATCCCTTGCGCTTTCCTGTATAGGTATCCTCCAGGGAGAAACGCCATATCTCTTTACCCTCAAGAACCTCGACCCAGAGTCGCAGAATGTACGATCGTTGGCTAGGAGCATCATTTTTCATCACAATCGGTGCTCGTATAGAGCGGTAGTTGTTTGTTCTTGTCACCTTTGTATCATCCAGGGGCAAAACCAACGCAAAGAAACCGCAAACTCATCATCAACTCCGTGGAATTTGCCTTGAATCCCACCGAGTAAATCGGATATGATAAGAAAGTCGCTTACGAGACCGACCATGTCGATGATAGAGAATGAATGAGATCGCTCTATCCCTCTTCGGTTCACTGCAGATCACATTGAATGGAAAACCGATCAGCGGAATAGATTCGGACAAAGTCCGAGCCCTGTTTGTATTCCTGGCGGTTGAAGCTGATCAGACTCACCGAAGAGATGCTCTAGCCGAGATATTCTGGCCGGATAAACCCGAGGGGGATGGAAGAAAAAATCTGCGCCAATCGCTGGCGAATTTACGCAAATCCATTGGCGACCGCGGCTCAGCCTCCCCCTTCCTGATTTCCAGTCGAGATAAAATCCAGTTTAATGCCGGGAGTTCCTGCACAATCGATAGCGTCGAATTCCAGGATTTGATTAAGAATACCCAAGATCATGCACATGAGAGTCTCGATTCTTGTGGTGTTTGTTCGGAGCGCCTGGAACGAGCCGCTGAGTTATACCAAGGGGATTTTCTCGAACAGTTTTACTTGACCGACAGTCCGGCTTTTGAGGAGTGGTCAATCCGCCACCGAGAAAACCTCCAACGTCAGATGTCCGAGGTTTTGCGTGGGCTCATCTCGATCCAGGAAAAACAAAACGATCTACAGATAGCCTGCGAGTACGCTCGCAAGCTCGTCACACTTGAGCCGTGGAGTGAGGGCAACCACCGATTACTCATGCGCCTACTTGCTCTCACCGGCAACCGCAGTGCGGCCTTGAAGCAGTATCACACCTGCCAACAGATCCTGGCGACGGAGTTAGGTGTCGATCCCGCCAAAGAAACCACGGATCTCTATGAGCAGATAAAAGAGTGGGAACTTGGTATCCCTTCACAGAGTGACTTGATTGCCCCTCTGGTCGATGCAGATGGTCCGGCATTGGAGCCTGTTTCTGAGGCTCTATCAAGACCACCGGTTTCAATCTGGATTCGGTGGTTTTTAGCTGCTGC
>DAOUEQ010000025.1:0-27137 GCA_034430395.1 Anaerolineales bacterium
GCCGCAGTACGGGCAACGGAAATCGCTGAACTCGACGATCGTGATTAGCGCGTCATCGGGACCGAGCGACGGATCGTCGTCCGTGCTGATTTCAAAACGCGTGGGTTCTTCGGGTGATCCAGGAGTGGTTTCTTCAGCGGCAGTCCCAGGAGTAGCTGGGTTGGCTGGCTGGACGGGGTCTCGGCCCCAAAACAGATACCCGGCGGCTAGGCCGGTAACAAAAGTTACCGGCAGCAGGGCGCTGTAGAAGGAGCGGCGCGAAAATTTAATCGTCCCCGCGTCATCGGTTTCTTGTTGGTTTTCAAGCTGGGTGTTTTTATCTTCTTCAGGCATGCGGCGGATTATAGCATAGCAGACCTGATTTATCCTGCTTGACACTGTCGATGCAATCCTATATATTTTTATTGACCGACTGGTCAGTCTATAATGAGTTCGAAAACCGATCTCAAAAAGGAACGAAGAAAGCAGATCCTCGATGCTGCCGAGACCGTCTTCACCCAGAGCGGGTTTAATAAGGCACGCATGGATGACATCGCTGCTGAATCTGGCCTCTCGAAAGGTGCGCTTTATTGGTATTACAAGAGCAAAGACGAGATTATACTCGCCCTGCTGGAGCGTATGTTTGTTGGAGATATGCAAGAGGCGGAGGATCTCGTCACCGCGGGAGGGGCGGCGGGTCAACGGTTACATCTGTTTTTTGAGGCGGCGATCAGTGAGATCAGACACTTCGAGCAGCGCATGCCGCTCGGCTACGAGTTCTTCTCGCTGGCGGCCCACAAAGGTGAAGTTCAAGAGGCCATCCGTGGATATTATCGGCGATACCAGGCCATCCTATCAAAGATCATCCGGCAAGGCATTGACTCTGGCGAGTTTATCGGTGTCGATCCTGACGACGCAGCAACAGCTGCCATCGGCCTTGTGGAAGGGATGGCGCTCATGTGGTTTCTGGACCCTGAGATCTTGGATTGGGATCACCTTGGAGATTTACCCGCGAGGATTTTCATGCACGGATTAGGGAAAAGTGAGTCATAGATGGCCACAGTCTTTATGAAGTGGCTCGAGAGGCGTCCAGCCGATTACGACCGCGGCATCCGCATGCTCACACTAGGCCGCCTCGAAGCGATGCAGCATCAAATCGTGGAAACACTCATTCATGAAGGGACGTGTGTTCTTGAGATCGGCTGTGGAACCGGCGCTCTGACGGTAGCGATGGCGAAGGCTGGAGCGAAAGTCTCGGCGATCGACATCAACCCTGGGATGCTCGCAGAAGCAGCTAAACGAATCGAAGAAGAAGATATAGAGGCACACGTCGATCTCCAGCGCATGGATGCTGTCATGATCGATGAGTTATTTAACCCGCAATCGTTCGATCTGATTGTTAGCAGCCTGGCGCTCAGCGAGATGACCGAACGGGGGAGGCGACACATTCTGAGGGCGGCGCGAAATCTGCTCACTCCCGACGGGAAGCTTGCCGTGCTCGACGAGGCGAAACCTGCTTCGATGAGAGACCGGCTTCTCTTCACAATCGTACGCGCTCCATTGCGGCTCCTCACATGGCTGCTCACCCGCACCGCGACCCAGCCACTGGTGAACTTTGAGGGCGTCTTATCCAATTCTGGTTTCGACTGTGAAGTGCTCTCGACTAAGCTGGCTGACAGCTTGCGTTTCTACCTGGCGACACCCGTGGATCAGGATGAGTCTGAGCGCAAGCCGGAGATGTTCCGCGGTCGATTGACCGGTGGGCGGACTCTAAGGACAGTCCTGATCGATCTGTGGACATCCCTTTTCCGGATCATCCCACCATATCCGCAGGTGAAACCCGGTGTCTATGCGGTTGGGGAACCCGGTCGAGAATCTCCCTTGCTTGTCACCGGAAATTTCGAACTCACCGTTCGGCGATTGGTGAGGGCGATCGAGAGAGATGTCGACGCCTGGATCCTGGTGGTGGATTCGGCCGGCATTAACGTATGGTGCGCCGCCGGTGGGGGTTTCCTCACGGCTGACAAAATCATCGGCGCGCTGCATATCAGCGGCTTGAGTGAGTATCTCCAGCACCACGCGCTCATCCTCCCGCAGCTCTGCGCCAACGGGGTCGAAGGCTGGCGCATCCGCGAGCAGACCGGTTGGGGCGTTCACTGGGGACCTGCGCGGGCTGATGACATCCCCGACTATCTCGCGCGTGGACGAAAAAAAACCGACGACATGCGCTGGGTGCAATTCCCGCTGCGCGACCGGCTGGAGATGACCACAGTTACATTGGGTTTTTA
The DNA here is from genome assembly GCA_034430395.1 of Anaerolineales bacterium. Classification (GTDB taxonomy): domain Bacteria; phylum Chloroflexota; class Anaerolineae; order Anaerolineales; family E44-bin32; genus E44-bin32. The sequence goes on from DAOUEQ010000025.1 coordinate 2,268, forward strand.
CGCTCTACTGATCTTGATCCCGATCGCGATTTTCTGGCACGGCATATTATGGCCGACGCTAATCGCCATGGTCGCGCTATCGTTGTTCTATGCTGTTACGCTTCCCTGGTTGCCGGGACGTGACGGCCTGGCAAAGAGTCTGCCGTTGGTGCTGATCGCATTGGCGGGAATGCTCTTATATTCAACATTCTGGGATTCGGCATCCGTCGAAATTTTATTCGCGCGCGCTATCGGCGTCACCGCGCTTTCCGTTTTTATAGCCGCGGAGTTGCAGGGGATGTCTCCGCTCATGAGGGGTGAACAGGCGAACTGGGGCTGGGAAGCGATTATTGGCGGTCTTCTCGGCCTGGCTTATTGGCTGGTCCCAAGCGTTCTAGGTTGGAGGTAGCAGGTGTCTGAAGGGCCAAATTTGGGATCCCTGCTGATAGAGCATTTATATCTGGCTCGCAAGCTACGGAGCTTGAAAATCCATTTCGCTCCCGAGCGCTGCAAGGGTCTCTGGCAATGTTATGAGGTGTGTCCGGTGGGTTGTTGGACTCCGGATTATGATGTTCGTTGCGTAGTCTTTCACCATGGTGAGCGCTGCATTGCCTGCGGTGCCTGCGTCCTGCAATGTCCTGAGAAAGCTATTGAGTTGAGGTGAGGCATGATTGAGAAAATTTCCGAGCCAAAGCCGCCAAGCGGGATGATGCGAATTTTTGCGCGAGCGCCGATCGGGTTCTACCGAGTTGGGCTTGGCTGGGTTTTCGGTAGGCGATTTCTCATGCTCACACACATCGGGCGTGTAACAGGTAAGCAGCGCAATGTCGTCCTTGAAGTGGTTCGAAATGATGCGAAAGATGATGCCTTTTACGTCGCCTCAGGCTGGGGTGAGAAATCCGATTGGCTGCTCAATATTCAGAAGGAACCCAACGTGAACGTGCACTTTAAACGAAGATCTTTTCCCGCTGTTGCAGAGCGGCTTTCGGTGGAGGATGCAGAACTCGAGATGCTGGATTATGGACGGCGATACCCTGCGGCATTGAAACAACTCGCCCGCCTTATGGGGTTTCGTATAGAATCCACAGAAGCAGCGTATCGGGAGCTTGGGCGATACGTTCCGGTTATCCGCTTGCGGGCAGCCTCTGCAGAAAAAGATACGGATGTTGATAATCAACTCAAAATAGAGTCTGGTTTCAAGCAGCAAGGATCGATCTTGCTGAACCTACTGAGGAGGCGTTGAAATGGAAATCTTGATTCTGGTTGCGGCAATGGTTGTGGTCGGATTGATCATGACTTATGTGTCTAAGTTGATCTGGAAAGATGAGCTCCCTGTTGGTATGCCTAACGCCTACATCGTTGGTATCGTAACTACAATCATTGTAGGTTTGCTCGATTGGTTTGTCATTCCGGCTATGGGATTCAGCGATACCTTGAAATACGTAGGTGTCGCCCTGGAGCCAGCGTTGAGCGTTCCGCTTGTCTTTTGGATCATCAAGAAAGCCAAGAGCTAATTTGCAATTGATGTCCGAAATCGAAGCAATCATTCAAACCAATGGGTTAACCCGTCTGTTCAAAGAGCATCGCGCTGTTGATGCACTCGATCTCTCGATTCAACCCGGCGAATTGTTTGGATTGATAGGTCCCGATGGCGCCGGGAAGACGACGACGCTGCGGCTCCTGGCTGGTTTGCTCCAGGTCAGCGAGGGCGAAGGAAGCGTGGCGGGTTTTGATCTACGCAAGGAAGCTGAGTCGATCAAACCGCATGTCGGCTATATGGCGCAAGAATTTAGCCTTTATGCCGAATTAACTGTCGTGGAAAACCTTCAATTCTTTTCTGAAATTTACAATGTGGACCGGACAGAGGTTGCCGAACGGTTTGAGCGACTGCTTCGATTTGCAGGATTGACGGAATTCAAACAAAGGCGAGCTGAGCATCTCTCCGGGGGCATGAAGAAAAAATTAGCCCTTGCTTGTACCTTGATCCATGAACCGAAGATCTTGCTGCTGGACGAACCCACGACAGGTGTCGATCCCGTTTCTCGCCGGGAGTTCTGGGAGATTCTTGCAGACCTCAATCTGGCTGGCACAACGATCGTTGTGAGTACACCCTACATGGATGAGGCCGATCGCTGCGCCCGGGTGGGATTGATCTACGCCGGTCGCCTTGTTATCTGTGATACGCCAATGGCGATTCGTGGCGAACTGCCCGGAGACTTGCTGGAACTCCAACCCGAGGATTGGCGTGCAGCTCGTAGGCTCATAACTTCCCTTCCAGGCGTGATGCAGGTACAAACCTATGGGGAATCCTTGCATGTGATCGTGGATTCAGCCGAGCATCGTCAGCCTGAACTCAAGCAAGCCCTCGAGGACCAAGGTCTGGGATTCCGATCATTGCGCTCCGCACCCCCGCGTATGGAAGAGGCATTTATCTCCTTGATTAATCGGCTCGAGTCAGAGGAAGGACTGTAAGGTGTCCTGGCGAAACATCCGTGCCGTGATGCGTAAGGAAATTCAGCACATCGTGCGCGATCGGGGCACGCTCTTCATGGTGTTGATCACGCCGACCATGATATTGATGATCATGGCGTATGCACTCACGGTCGATCTTGAGCATATCCCCATCGCGGTTCTTGATCAGAACCGGACCAAAATCTCGCGCGCATTCGTCCAGCAGATTACCGCTGGGGATGACCTTGATCTCTACGCCCAGGTGGGTTCGATCGATGAAATTGAAGTGATGTTGGTCAAGGGTGAGATCAAAGCGGCAATCATCCTCGCTCCGGATTTCTCCGAAGCGGTGCTTTCACTGCGTGGGTTACCCATGCAAGTCATCATCGATGGCACCGAACCCGAAAGCGGTAACTTTGCCGTAGATCACATCGGACAGCGCATAGAGCGATTCATTCGTGAGGCCATGTCAGATCAAATGCAAGCGCTCGGTATTCCAGAAGAAGCACTGCTTCCAATCGATCTACGTGTGCGGGCCTGGTATAACCCGGGGCTTGAACCGAGGGTGGATATGATTCCCGGTCTAATCTCGATGGTTCTGGGATTCCCGGCGCTTTCAGTGGCTTTAGCCCTGGCTCACGAGAGGGAACATGGCACGCTCGAGCAGCTGATGGTCTCGCCGATTGGGCGGGCCGATCTGCTTATCGGGAAGATGATCCCCTACATCTTTGTTGGTATGGCCAACGTTGTCTTTATGCCAATCCTGGCGATGCTTTGGTTTGACATCCCTTTTAATGGCAATTTCCCGCTCTTTTTATTGCTATCGGTCTTCTTCCTGTTTAGCATCCTGAGCATGGGAATCATCATCGGGGTTTTTATGCGTACGCAAGCTGCGGCGATGGCAGTCTCCTTTTTGCTAATTTTCTTTCCGGGCTTCTTCCTCACCGGTATTTTCTTCCCGATTGCTTCGATGCCCGAAATCATGCGCATGGAGGCGATTTTCCTGCCAGGAACACACTATGCGGTGATCACGCGCGGTTTGTTCCTTACGGCTGTCGGCATGGATGTGCTCTGGCCGTATGCGGTGATGTTGGTAGGTCTTGGGATCCTGTTTACAGGTGTCGCCGCACTATTCTTCCGGAAGCGGTTGGGTTGAGCCTATGATCCAAGCATTCCGCCGGATCTGGTCACTCTCGATCAAAGAATTTCTTCACCTGCGCAATGACTGGTGGCTGCCAGCCTTTATGTTATTCGGCGGAGCCATGGAACTGGTCCTTGTCGGATGGGCGACGTCGCGCCCGATCACGAATTTACCGCTCATGGTGCTGGATCATGATCGCAGTCAGGAGAGCAGACGTTTTATTATTGATCTAGAAAATACGGGAACGTTCGCCCTCGAACCTTTGGTTACCGAGGTTGAGACGATTGAAGATGCCCTTCGTCGGGGTGATATCAATGCAGCGGTAATCATTCCACCCGATTTTTCCGAGGATTTTTCAAGTGCAGCTAACCAACCCACTCTGGCTGTAATTCTAAATGGGGCGGAAAGCATACCTGCCTTGACCGCGCAGAGAGCAATCGAAGGAGTCGCGCAAGAATGGGGGGATCGCCTGGCGCTCAGCAGGATCGGCATGGACCCGGGAGCGATGGAGGGGTTCTTCCCCAGTTTACGAGTTTGGTTCAACGAAGCTTTAAATGCAGCTTTGTACACAACACCGGCAGAGCTTGGCTTGATGCTTGAATTCACAGTGCTTATTTTTGCCGCCCTATCCTTTTCGCGCGAACGCGAATTAGGCACACTCGAGCAGCTGCTTGTGATGCCCTTTTCATCTTTAGAGATCATTATTGGTAAAGCAATCCCGGTGATGATCATCGGCCTGTTTGATTTTGCGCTCATGTTGAGTTTAACCAATCTCTTTTTTGGTGTGCCTGTACGGGGATCACTGATACTTTTGTTCCTGCTAGCAATCGGCTATGTGATCGTTGAATTGAGCAAGGGCCTGGTCATCTCGGTCATGGTCAGAACGCAACACCAAGCCTTTTTGATGGTCATGCTAATAGGCATGGTCGACTTTATGTTTACCGGTTATGCAGCCCCGGTCGAGTCGATGCCGCAAGTAGTGCGATTTTTCGCCAATGTGATCCCGGCTTATCACTGGCTGGAGATCGTACGCGGTATCTTACTCAAAGCAAGCGGGTTGGAGATCCTTTGGCCCCACGTATTAGCCCTAGCGGGAATAGGTGTAGTCATCGTAACCTTTTCACTCCGCTATGTACGCAAGACATTGCAGTAAGGGTAGTCTGAAGATGAAGGTTAATCAGAAGACGATCATCGTCGAAGGATTAAAGAAGGATTTTGGTGACTTCACAGCCGTTAATGGCGTGAACTTCCATGTTGATAAGGGTGAGATCTTCGGGTTTCTGGGACCGAATGGATCGGGTAAGACCACGACGATCCGCATGATGCTGGGTCTCTTACCTCCTACTGCGGGGGATGTGCATGTCCTCAATATTCCTGTCAATGAAGATCCTGGAGCTCTACGTGCCATGGTTGGGTACATGTCACAGCACTTCAGTTTATACAACGATCTGACCGTCGAACAGAATCTCCGGTTTTATGGCACAGCGTATGGTTTGAGCAATGCAGAGCTGCAGGATCAAATGAAGGTCGCGGTTGATCTTGCGGGTTTAGGTGGTCGTGAAAAGGTCAAGACAGAGGCGCTCTCGGGTGGGTGGCGACAGCGGCTCGCGCTAAGCGCAGCGATCCTGCATCGACCTCAGGTTCTCTTCCTGGACGAACCCACTGCTGGGGTCGATCCTGTTTCACGACGAGAATTCTGGGAACTGCTCTATAAACTTGCTGAGGATGGCGTTACAGTATTCGTTACCACTCACTATATGGATGAGGCCGAACATTGCCACCGTCTGGCATTTATCCAACGTGGCGAATTAATCGCAACCGGTACGCCGCAGACGCTTAAAGAGACAATGATGGAGGGACGGGTCATTCAAATCTATCCCTCCGATTCTGCCCAGACGGTACAATTTTTAAGAAAGGCTTGTGAGAGAGAAGAGCTTGCTCTCGGAGGGGTAGCTTTGTACGGCGCCTTTGTGCACGTCGTGCTTCGAGACGACTCCGTTGACGAGCATGAACTCGAACAGTACCTAAATGATGCTAAGGTTGAGTTTTATTCGGTCCGAGAGATCGAACCATCCTTAGAAGACGTCTTTATTGCCTGTATGGATTAGGAATATTGGATAGAACTTGGGTTTGGAGGTAACGATGCATTCCCGAAAATATTTGGTTGGGATCACCCTCATTATCACTGCACTTCTCATGCTCAGTGGTTGTGACGTACTATCGCCGAGTGACACTTCCACACTGAAGGCATCCGGTGTGGTGGAGATTATGGAAGTATCGATATCGGCTGAAATTGGAGGCAGGGTATCGGATGTTTTTGTAGAAGAAGGCTCGGTAGTAACTGTTGGCGATCCTCTTTTCAGCATTGATGATGAGGAGCTGCAACTGCAACGAACGCAGGTTATCGTGAGTGGAAAAGCCGCAGTTGTGGGGGCGGAACTTGCGCTACTACAAGCTCGCCAGGCTCTCAAGGAACTGAACGAGAACTGGCCGATTCAAGCAGCCCAATACCAGGTGGAGCTAGCCCAGGCGAGAGATGCTTTGAAAGACGCAAATTACTACCAGACCGTGCGCCAAAAGGGGCATCGCGCCAGTTCAAATACGATGGATGCGGCTGAAGCAAATTTGATTCTGGCGGAGGAAGAGGTTGATCGAGCTCAACAGGCGTACGATCATGCCAACGGAGACGCAGGTAAAGCGCTTGCTCTGTCGAATCTTTCAGCTGCGAAACAGCTCCGGGATTCCATTCAAAGAAATCTCAATTGGTATCTTGGGGCTCCGACCGAGATTGAGCAAGCTATGCTTGACGCAGATGTGGCTCTGGCAGAGGCGCGCGTTAATGAGGCATCCCAGGAGTTCGAAAAATGGAAGGATGGCCCTGATCCCGATTCAGTTACTCTCGCCCAAGCGAATGTGGCCAATGCAGAAGCCCTCTTGGAGCTTGCACAAGTACAGTCAGAGAGCCAATTGCGTTCAATCGACCTCATGCTTGAAAATGCCGTTATACGAGCACCAATTGACGCCGTGATCCTGACTCATTCCGTTGAGCAAGGCGAGGTCATCACGCCCGGAGTGGCAGTGATTACGCTTGGCAACGTTGACCGCATGACGATAACCGTATACCTTGCGGAGAATCAGTACGGGCAGATCAGTGTTGGTGACGGTGCCAGCGTCGAGGTGGATTCTTTTCCAGGAGATTCCTTCGAAGCTGAAGTGGTCCGAATCGCAGATGAAGCCGAATATACTCCGCGCAATGTTCAGACAGAAGAAGAGCGGCAGACGACGGTTTACGCTGTGGAACTACGTGTCGACGATCCGGATGGGAAACTCAAGCCCGGTATGCCGGCGGATGTGGTGTTCGAGTTGGCTGAGTGAACGCGTGAAATGCGCCTTCTCTGGTCACTTCTCGCGTGACGAGTTACGAGAAGTGAGTGGGTGAAATTGAGTTTCATACATTTCTAAAGTATGATGGCCTATAGGGTTACACGGGGCAGCATTGTTGAGTGATGAAATGCATTGCCGTGCCTGTGAGAGACTTATTGAGCGGATAGCATCAAATCCGTCGATTATTGCACCTAACCGAACTGCGAGGGAGTAAAATGTCTGATCAATCGGCTCCAGAGAACTTTGAGAGAGGTCATAAAATGGATGAGAAGACGGAGGAGAAACAGTACGAGAAAATGGACGAGAAGACTTGGGATGAGAAACACCGCAATGATCCTCTCAGTAGGGTAATTTGGGCCGGAATATTGATCTGGGCGGGTGCAGTCCTGCTGGTCAACAACCTCGGCCTCTTGAGAGCTGTCCCTCTCCTGGGGGGGATGAGCGCTTGGTCGCTCGCCTTCGCCGGGGCTGGGGTGATCATTCTCCTGGAAGTGTTGATCCGATTGGTCGTCCCAGAATACAGCGGGCCCGTTATCGGCAGCCTCATCATCGCCTTGATCCTGCTTGGAGTCGGGCTGGATGATGTAGTCGGTTGGTCCATCATCTGGCCGTCCATCGTGATTGGGTTCGGTGTGGTTATCTTGCTCCGCGCCCTTTTCCGTAAGGGCTGAGGCTGGACCCAGGATAGGGCTGAATTACAGACGACCGAGATTGAAAGTTTTGAACTCGTTCCACCAGTAACGCAGAGGTGTCCACCAACGCTCACGACCGATGCATCGGAAGTACGGCGGCTGTAAGGCAAGAATGAGATCTCCGATGCGATAGCGGGGGAGAATCGGCGTTGAGACCACAAGGCTGCCCGTCTCACCTCGGGACATTTCATGCAGCATCTTGATTCCTCTGCGAGTTAACACCTCAAAGAAGAATTGATCGTAGTTTGGAACCCAGGCGCGCTTCTCATCGCGCTGCTGCCCGAACATCCCCTCCGTCGTTCCATAAATCTCACGAATGACCACTGGACCGTAAAATGCGGTGAGTGATGCTTTATAGTTGGTGTTGATCCCGGGGACACTTCCCAGGGTCATGATTTGAGGTTTCCATATATCCTTGGGGTAGACGCCATGCCTGCGTTTTGTGTATCGGCCAAAGAGCACAATTGTAGGCGCCACACCACCCACCAGGGTGACGTTCTCATCTTTACATTTCTGATACGCTAATTCAAAGCGGGCATCCCAATCGCGCTGAGTCTTTCCGCCGCCGAGGGCGTCGATTTCCTCCTGGGAGGGAACGGAGCGGATGGGCGTGCGCTGGGAGACGAATTTGGTATAGATCCCAGAACTGTACCCGTATTCGACTTCGCGATCTCCGACTCGAACGACACCAACGTTTGATGGGAAATTGAGATTGAGATTCACACCACTGAAGAGATCGAACCTCTCGTTTGCGAGCACATAATTCATCATAGCTCTGCCAGCGCTCACCCGCATCTGGAGGTCCGTGGGCGTCATGGGGATGAATTTTGACTCCCCGGCGGTTGTGCCGCGCGTGATAGCCCAGCCAACAGGTTCTTCGGGGAGAAGCGCATCGACTTCACCGGCCATGACGTCTTCGATCACCGTCTTGAAATCCTCATAGGTTGAGATGGGAAAGGTGGCACGGTAGGCCTCAATGGTTTGGGCGCTTTCTGCGTTGTGCTTCTGGCCGTACCCGGTTTTGGCGTAATCCTGCAGCAGACGCTGCAGGACGGCTTGCTGGGCACTGGCGGGGTCGGCGATGGAATCGTGCCAAGGTTGAAGCATGGCATTGATCATGGCTTTTGGATCTTGGCTTTGCATAAGGCATCTCCGATTAAGATATATGCCCGCAAGTTTATAACGATCTTGGGAATTCGGACATGCTAGGGCATGGCTGACGGTAACATGCCTGAGAATTCCCTATCGCGATTATCGGATTGAGGCATGAGATGGATTGCCCGTCAACATTTTCTCAAGAACGGTGCAGATCCCAAAAAGCTATCCATGAAGGCGTGACTGTCTATCTTGAATGCCGGGTTGCCTGCATCGTCAATATGGGTGATAGGGCGGGCCTCCCCGATTTGGGTTGGAGTCACGCAGGGTAATCGACGCGCCCGCCTGGCATTTTCGCTTTCAGCCATTGCGGATTTGGTTTCGGCTTTGTATAATTCCTTTGTTCTTCGGGCGGTTAGCTCAGCTGGTTAGAGCGTTGCGTTGACATCGCAAAGGTCGTTGGTTCGAGTCCAATACCGCCCACTCCAGCAGTCGCCCACCACGTCAGGTGGGCGTTTTATTTCTTACTATGAGGAATTTAGCAAAGTAAGACGTTGTGAGGACGAGTTAGAAGAGGTCCGCCTGACTTCAAATGGTTAGATTGCCGGCCCGCATCACGCTGGGGAAGTCTGCTAAGCGGAGGTTTTTATCCGTAATGCTGCCCCATGAAGAACTCTGCGATGTTTCATTCGCGCGGGGATGTTGCAGACTTCATGCAATTGGATGTCCGCATTCATTCCATGGCTAGACCCGAAGAAGCTTGTTGTTCTGAAAAGACTGCCGGGCGCGTTCGATGAAGAAATACATCCTATTAAAGAAGTTGACCTCACTTACGCCCGCATCAAGGTCCAGGAAGAGCAAGTTCAAGTTGTGAAACTTTTCCGCCATTCTCTTGGCCACACCCTTGGCTACCACCTGGTTTGCTATACAGCCGAAAGGCTGTAAACAAAGCACATTATTGATGCCATCTCCAATCATCGTCCCAATCTCGCCAGCAATCAACCATCCTTCTCCGTATTGATGGGACAGCGACATAATCCTTTTAGCGTTCGCAGCGATTTCCTGGATTGAATGGTGGGGGCGATGATAGCGGAACTGATTTAAAACCTCCCCCGATTTATCCAAAAATGCTTTGGTGTAAGGCTCTAAAAACCGCGTTAACATCCATACAAAGCTCAGACGCTTTATATTCGATTTTATATGTACCCCAGGGCTCACGAACCAACCCAGGAAGAATTCCAACAAAGAAGGAACGATCACTTCATGCCCGCGTTCCATCAACCACTCAGCTACATGATTATTCGAAAAATTATTATATTTAACATAGATTTCCCCCACGATGCCGACTTTGGGCAAATCACGATCAACTGTTTCTATGGCGTTGAAATCTGATACGACATCCTCAAGCGTTTCAAGGATTGAAGTTTGGTTTAATGGCAAGGAGCCTTCGTAAAGAGGGGCAAAATGCTTGTTTGTCAGCGCAAGCGCATCGCCAGAATTCACCTCTCGGCATGCTGTCGCATAGTACATATCTGAGATCGCGTCTGTGTAAACAGCGCTCATAATTGCTTTATAGATATACTGCCTGTAGTTGAGGTCGAAGCCGGGTTGTTCATACAGTTTTTTGTTGGTTGTTAGTGCGACAATGGGGATGTCTTCATGCCCCGCCGAGATCAAGGCGCGTTTAAAGAGAGATGGATAACACGATGCCCGGCACTGCCCGCCGGTGGCGAACGAGCCCACGGCAATTTCTGATAAATCATGCTTCCCGGATTGTAATGCCTTAATGATGTCTCCAATGATGATAATCCCTGGATAACAGACTTCGTTGTTGCAGTATTTAAGACCGAGTTCAACGGATTCAGAGTCTGGAGGAGGCAATCGCTCGAGACGATAACCCAAATCCTTCAGGGGTCCAGAGACGGTTGGATCGTTAAAATGTGAAAAGTGAACAGCAAGGATCTTTTTATGGCGGTCGCTTTCGTCGAATATTTTTACAGTCTTGCGGGGAGCAAGGACCCTGTCATCGCTGGCGAGATGAATATTCATCGCTTCAACCATCGACCTTAGTCTCAATTTGGCTGATCCGGTACTTTCAATCTCATCTATGCGAACGACAGTAAGCCCTTTGCCGTAGGCAGCTAAAGTGCTTTTTGCTTCATCGATGCTGATCGCATCCGGAGCACATGCAAATGAATTGAGTTGGACGACACCGACATCCTCTTGCTCGGCAGCCCAGCGAGCGGCGAAGAGATATCGATTGATGTATTCCCACTGGGTCAACAGGTGCGTATTGCTGAGGGTGGAACCTGGCTCCACAGGCACTGCATCCTCTGTGATGATGTCCACTCCAAGGCTTGTAAGAATGTTTGGTATCTTATGATTGATGTGCGGGTCTAAATGGTACGGATGCCCCATCATCAGGATGACCGGCCGGTCTTCCGCTCTCGCCTGGTCCAGGATTTGAGAAGCGAAGTGGCGAACTTTCTGCTTAAATAATTTCTGGACAGTAAAGGCGCGCTTAAGCGCTCGGTATATTATCCTCCGCTTTACGCCCAAACCTACAAGGTATTGGACGCATGCCTTCCTTAATAGCCCGACATCGCCGAAAGTGATCGTGGGTTGATCCAACGGAATGCCATATTTTCCTTCTGGATCAATCGCGCTTCGCACGACATCCGCATAGCCAGAGACTATCGGGCAGTTGTAATGATTGGCGGCATCAGAAAACTCTTTATTTTCGTAGAAAACCATTGGCAGGAAGATGCGATCCACGCCAGCCTCGATGAGATCAAAGATGTGACCGTGGACGAGTTTAGCCGGGAAGCAGATATTTTCCGACATCACGGTCCCGGCACCTTTTTCATAAAGGTCACTGCTGGAGGGGTTTGAGAGGTGCACCTTCAGCCCGCATTCAGTGAAAAGTGTGTTCCAGAAGGGAAAATTCTCAAACATGTTGAGCACTCTGGGAATACCGAGCGTAAGGAGAGGAACACCTTTCGGGTTGTTTTCACGGTCGAAAAGAAGTTGGTATTTAAACTCGGGTAGACTGATTCCCGAGCGCTTCTTTTCGCCCCTGTTCGAATAGATGCGTTCACAGCGATTTCCGGTATAAAAGACATTCTGGTTCTGGAATATCAGCTTGGTCACTGTGCACCGGTTTTCACACCCCCCACAGTGGATAAGCCGTTTCTGATAATTGCCAGCCTCCTCGATGTTCGTAAACTCCCAGCAGGAACTTGAAGCAGACCCATTGTTTTTATAACCATCCCGGGCGGTTAGAGAGGCACCATAGGCGCCCATGAGCTCTGCAATATCGGGGTAGAGAACCGGCTTGCCGAGCAAATTTTCCATTGCTCTATGGACCGCCGGATTGAGAAATGTACCCCCCTGAACGACGATATGATCGCCCAAAATGGACGTATCGGTGATTTTGAGGACTTTATGGAGTGCGTTCTTAATGACCGAGTAGGCTAATCCTGCAGAGATATCTTCCACTTTCGCAGCTTCTCGCAAAGCTTGCTTCACCCTCGAGTTCATAAAAACGGTGCAACGTGAACCCATATCGCACGGATTCTCCGCGACGCAGGCCATCCGCGAAAACTCAGAGACGTCGTATTCCATTGAACTGGCAAAGGCTTCGATAAAAGACCCACACCCGGAGGAGCACGCTTCATTGATCTCAATATTCTGGATCTGCCCATCGCGGACGAAGATCGCTTTCATATCCTGCCCACCAATATCAAGAATAAAAGACACATCCGCATCGAAGGCTTTTGCTCCCCGGAAATGGGCAAGTGTCTCCACCATGCCCCCATCAAATCCAAAAGCCGTCCTGATAAGATCTTCACCATAGCCCGTGACCATGGTTCTAACGATTCTTGGGGGTTGATCCACCTCGGAAAATAAGCCCTGTAATTGAGATAGGCCTATTTGGGTCGCTTTGATGGAATTGCCTTTGTTATTGGCATAATAATCAAAGATTACCCGGCCATCCTCGTCAATGAGAACAAGCTTGGTTGTCGTCGACCCAGAATCAATACCTAAGAAGCAATCGCTCCCTTGAACCTGGTGGATATCTACACGCTGAGTCCTTTTCCTTGTCCGGTTTTCTTCCCAGTTTTCCAGCTCGAATGAATCTTTGAAAAGCGAATCGAGCCTCCTTTGCCCCTGTCGAGATTGGTGATTCGATTGGTTCAACTGTTCAATAAGCTCTGTCAGGTAAAACCCTTGCCGGTCAGACTTATCCGCAAGAGCCGCTCCAATCGCAGGGAGCAATTCGGTGTTCTCCGCATCCAGGACGCAATCCGCGGTTATCTGGAGCACCTTCAAAAATGCGGTTTTTAATGCAGGTAGAAAGGTGAGCGGACCCCCACTAAATATGAATTGCGGGGCTGGCGCGTACCCGCGAGCGAGCGTAGCCAGGGTTTGGTAAACGAGGGCGTGAAACACAGAGGCGGCGATATCCTCACGTGGAATTTCACGGCTCAACAGGTTCTGTACATCGGTTTTTGCGAAAACTCCGCAACGAGAAGCTATGGGATATATCGTCGAATGTTGTTCAGCAAGATTATTTAATTCAAATACCGATATGTCCAAAAGCGTCGCCATTTCGTCAATAAACGCTCCGGTACCACCAGCGCAAGACCCATTCATGCGAATGTCCGGAATCCCGTTGCTTCCAAAAAAGATTATTTTGGCATCTTCGCCCCCGATATCGATCAAAGTCCTGACCTCAGGGTAAAGTTGCTTTACAACCTCAGCGGAAGCGACCACTTCCTGTATAAAGGGGAGCTCATATTGCTCGGTAACCCCCATCCCTGCCGAACCGGTTACCAGTATGTCTACCTGAATGTCTCCAAGAACCTTGCGCGCTCCCTCGAGTATATTGAGCAAGGTTTCATCGATCTTTGCTTTGTGGCGCTGGTAGGTGGAGAATCGAAGATCGTTGTTTGGGCCAAGAATTGCAGCTTTGGCCGTGGTTGAACCTATATCAATGCCCATGCGTAAGGGAACTCGGGTCACTTGACTGGCCTCCCCCGGTCATCATCTTCCGTAAAGACACCCTCTCCTATTCTATATCCAAATCTCACGAATATGGTAGCCGCGCCGCCTTAATACGCTTTATCGCCATTTAATAAATCAAACAGTTCGGGTCCATTGAAAAAGATTACGCATCTGGGGATGCACTGTGTGATGGTTCGCTGCAAGTCATCTAGTATTCACACCCACATCCCTTCGCAATGGAGGAGAACTAAAACTTTATGGTTGACAATCGATCGTGCCCCGTTATAATGAAGTCCAACAAAATAGACTAAACGCACGGACCGGGACGAGTAGTCGGAATCAGGTCTGACAGGGAATGGGGATCTTGGATTGAGAGTCCCCACCAGAAATGAACCGGCGAAAACCACCCGCGAGCGTAAACCGGAAAAGCCAATCATCGGCTGAGTATGGTGAACGGAGCAGCACCGTTAGCGGCTGTCAGAGATGACCCTTCATGGGTCAATCTGGGTGGAACCGTGTGAGCAACCGCTCCCGCCCCAGAGGGCGGGATTTTTGTTTTATATGCAGAAGGGTTAAGGAGGTTCGTAATGGCAAAGGGAAAGAAAGCACAGTATGAGGAATCGGAGTTGTACCGCATTCGTCACTCCACAGCGCACATTATGGCGCAGGCCGTGATGGAGATGTTCCCGGGAGAGGCGAAGATCGCCATTGGTCCCCCGATTGAGGATGGCTTTTACTACGACTTCGATCTGCCGCGCCCCCTAACTCCGGAGGACCTCGAGAGCTTAGAAACAAGGATGAAGGAGATCATCGAAGGCGATTTCGAGTTCCAGCGTGAGGTCCTTTCTGCAGAAGAAGCCCAAGAACGATTTGCTGATCAACCCTATAAAATTGAGCTCATAGAGGGTTTAGAGGCCGGGGGGATGGACGAATACGGTGAGCCAATTGAAGAGAAACCAGAGATATCCATCTACACACATGATATCTTCACGGACCTCTGCCGCGGACCGCATGTTGAGAGCACGAAGAAAATTAGCCCTGATGCGGTCAAGCTGCTCAATGTTGCCGGCGCCTACTGGCGCGGAGATGAGAATCGTCCCATGCTGCAGCGCATCTACGGCACGGCATGGGAGTCAGCGGACGAGCTTGAGCAGTATATGTGGAAGCTCGAGGAGGCGAAGAAGCGCGACCACCGCCGACTGGGTAAGGACCTCGACCTCTACAGCGTGAGCGACGCGGTTGGCCCAGGCTTGATCCTGTGGCATCCGAAGGGCGGCATGGTGCGCAAGCTCGCTGAGGACTTCGCCCGTGAAGAGCATGAACGGGGAGGGTACGAGTTCGTTTACTCACCCCATATTGGAAAAGCAGAGCTATGGGAGACGAGCGGTCATCTTGACTGGTATCAAGATGGGATGTATGCACCGCTGGATATCGAAGGGCAGCAGTATTACCTGAAACCGATGAACTGTCCCTTCCACGTCCAAATCTATAAGAGTCAGACGCGATCGTATCGCGATCTTCCACTTCGCTATGCGGAGTGGGGCACAGTATATCGCTACGAACGGAGCGGCGTCCTGCACGGCCTTCTAAGGGTCCGCGGATTCACACAGGATGATGCTCACCTATTCTGCCGACCGGACCAGATGCCGGAGGAGATCGACCGCGTTCTCGATTTCAGTTTAAATATCCTGCGCGCTTTCGGCTTCGAGAATTTTCAGGCATATCTCTCGACGCGCAACCCTGAAAAAGCAGCGGGGAGACCAGAGGATTGGGAAGGACCAACAGAGGCGCTTCGCAGTTCGCTCGAACGTGTTGGGGTTCCATATGAGATCGATGAGGGTGAAGCTGTCTTCTATGGACCGAAGATCGATTTAAAGTTGAACGACGCCCTCGGCCGGGAATGGCAACTGAGCACAATTCAGTTCGACTTCATACTCCCAGAACGTTTTGATATGGCTTACATTGGGGAGGATGGCCAGGAACATCGACCCTATATGATCCATCGCGCCTTGTTCGGATCCATGGAACGGTTTATGGGAGTGTTGATTGAGCATTTCGCCGGGGCATTCCCTGTATGGTTGGCGCCGGTCCAGGCGACCCTGATCCCGATCGCGGACCGGCATGTTGAGTATTCCGAAAAGGTCGCCGATCAATTGAGGGAAGCCGGTGTACGAGTTGAAATTGATCGTCGTAGTGAGCGTATGAATGCCAAAATCCGCGATGCCCAGCTCCAGAAGATACCCTATATGCTTGTCGTCGGAGATCGCGAGGCGGAAGCCGAAGAAGTTGCCGTGCGGCTGCGCTCCGGAGAGGACCTGGGGGCATTGTCGATTGACTCCTTCCTTGAGCGCGTGGCAGCCGAGGTTCTGGAGCATAGGTAGATCCGGCAAAGATGCGAGAGTCAGTGGATCGGTGGGTGATCCCATCGATCCACTTTTCTTATAATATCCCCTTGCCGGCAATAAACTCTGCGATGTCAGGCGCAGTGACATCTGCGCGTTTGGTCGATATAATTTATGATCTAAGGTGTCCAACTGTGGTGAAATCACGTTTCGTGGCAACTCTGGGAATTGTTATAAGCGCCCTATTTGTAGTGCTATATACGCTGCCGGTACAGGCATCGTCTCCGGATGGCGCGGATCGTGTAGTGGAAGCCGAAAGCCTGGTGTGCCCTATTCGCTTCCAATTGAGATTCCCTGAGCGCTGCAGAGCACAGGGTGAGAGAGCGGAACTCAACAACCTCGCAAGCAGCGGTCTCCTACCACAACGACCCCTCCCGCTCGTACGACTTGATGAATCCCTGGGAGACCTGCCTTTCTACTACGTGCAGTCAAGGCGTGATAATGGAACGCCTCTCTATACTAGCTTGCAGGATGCATTAAAAGGGAAGAACCCCTATCGGGTTATTGAACCCGGTTTTGTCTTTTTCTCCTGGATCGAACGCTATGACCAGGATAACGCCGTTGCTTATATGATCGTTCCCGGTGTCTATGTTCGCGGAGACGGCATGGCGCGCCTCTCGGTGCCGTCCTACAAAGGCTTGGCTTTCTCACGAACACCAAGTCAGACTTTCGCGTGGGTGCTCACCCGGACAGAGACAAGTCGAGAACCAGGGATAAACCAACCCAAAACAGGTCGCACGCTCGAGCGATTTCAGATGGTCTATGTGTTGGAATCCCGGGATGTAGATGGTTGGGTGTGGTATCGAATCGGTCCGGATGAGTGGATCGAGCAGCGCAGAATAGCGAAAGTAATTCCCGACGGAACTCGCCCTGAGGGGGTTGAATCCGATCGTTGGATTTCAATTAACCTCTACGAGCAGACATTGACAGTCTATGAACAAGGGCAAATGGTGTTTGCAACACTCATCTCCACCGGGTTGGATGGTTGGTGGACGCAGCCCGGAGTTTTCCAGATCTACGAAAAACTTGAGGCCGATCCCATGGCGGGGGCGTTTACCGCTGACCGCTCTGATTATTACTACCTTGAGGATGTCCCCTGGATCCTGTATTTTGATGAGTCGCGAGCCATCCATGGGTCATACTGGCACAATGGTTATGGCTATCCCCGCTCCCATGGCTGTGTAAACATGTCACCCTTCGACGCTCATTGGATCTTCAACTGGGCGGAGGAAGGAACATGGGTCTATGTTTATGATCCCTCGGGACGGACACCCACAGATGCTGAGCTATATGGCGCAGGCGGCGCCTGATTTCCTTGCTTATTTACCACGGGAATGGAAAAGCAATCGCAGCGTCTTGCCCTGAATAATTGCATTCCCGCATCTGCGATGGCTCATACAACAACCTGATAATCTCGAAGAGGAGGTCGATTGGATCACACGCGAAGGTGGCCAACTGCTTGGTACTAAAGTACTCTGCCCTGATGATTCCCCCGAATCTAAAATTAGAAAAGAACAGCGGCGTATCCATCATTCCCCCATCAGGAGTCGCGGATTCTATGTATGCGTCCAATGAATTGCTCTTTCCAGCGCACGTGATTTCAAATTTGCGGCACTCACGCGGGGAAGAATGGTGTGCGCTTATAGAGCGCATTTCCAACCTTCCCGAAGATGACATTGAAGTTTTAGCGTTCTGTTTAATGATGATCCGCATTGACAGATGTTTGAGTTGTGAAACCGATTCATACCGGGCGATGCGCGGCTGTAAAGCGTGTTCAAGACAAAGCCTGCGGCGTTATAAGGGCTCAGACTTGGAACTCTTGAGCGTCTATCAGAAGGCGCTCGAGGATGTTAAGCAGTATCTCGAGATACAAGTCCCCATAGTAATCGAGGAATCCATCTCAGCTCGAGCGGCGTGACAATTATCAGCAACCAATTCGAACCGGGTACAAGGTACCCGGTTTTTTTAATCTCCTCAAAGTTGAGCAATTGAGTGAGTGCTATCTCGTTTTTCTGCCCCAAACGCTGGTAGAGCCGAAGAACTCAGCGTAGCCCGTCCTTCAAATATCCGGACCGTAAGCGGGATAGCGCTACAGAAAGTGAGGCGTGCCTCTTGCCGTGGTTGAATCAGCATCCTCGCGATTGAGCCAAGCGGCTGAGCGCTATTTCGCTGGCATGGGTTAAAATATCGACCAAATGTAGCGGGAGGTTTTATCAATGACGGAATACGATGTCATCGTCATCGGCGCCGGTCCCGGTGGTTATGTCTGCGCAATCAGAGCCGCCCAGTTGGGTAAAAAAACAGCCATTATTGAGAGAGAGTTTCTGGGCGGGGTTTGCCTGAACGTCGGCTGCATTCCCTCAAAGGCTTTGTTGAAGAACGCCGAAGTCGCCCACACGCTTCGGGAACGGGGAAACGAATTCGGATTCGAAGTTGATGGCTTGAAGTTGGACTATGGAGCGGCGGTTAAGCGAAGCCGCAGAGTCTCTGGGAGGTTGACAAAAGGCGTCGGGTTTCTCATGAAAAAGAATCAGGTAGATGTACACATGGGGCGTGCCACTTTCACCGGACCTAAAACAATCACGGTGAAAGATGAGAATGGTGAAAGCACGACGCTCACGGCAAAAGATATTGTGCTGGCGACAGGCGCTTCCCCGATGGTTATCCCGGGATTGGAAGCAGATGGAGACCGGGTTCTGTCCTACCGAGATGCGATCCTGCAGGAGCATCTGCCGAAATCCGTGGTGATCATAGGCGCAGGAGCAATCGGGCTAGAGTTCGCAACGATCTGGAGTTCGTACGGGGTGGATGTGACGCTGGTGGAAATGCTGCCGCGGATCGCGCCGTTGGAGGACGAGGAGGTAAGCCAGGAGCTAGCGAAAGCATTTAGTAAACGCGGCATAAAAGTGCTGGTGGGGACGAAAGTCGATAAGATTGAACGGCTGAAAACGAAAGTGAAGGTCACTGTTGCCGGATTGGATGGTGAGCAGGTTCTTGAAGCCGAACAGGCCCTTCTGGCAATTGGCTTCAGGCCAAACACCAAGGATCTGGATCTTAAGGCTGCTGGAGTGGAGTTGGACGAGCGCGGGTTTCCTGAGATCGATGAGCGCATGGCGACGCCCACCACAGGTATCTGGGCGATCGGCGACATCACCGGCAAGCTCATGCTTGCTCATGTCGCCTCTGCAATGGGGATCATCTGCGCCGAGAATATCGCGGGTGTCGCTACAACAACCCTGGATTATAAGATGATGCCGCGGGCAACGTACTGCCAGCCGCAGATCGCATCATTCGGACTGACCGAGGCGCAGGCGGAAGAACGCAAGTATGAGATAAAAATCGGGCGTTTTCCGTTTCAGGCGAGCGGAAAGGCTTTAGGCTTGGGGGATTATGGTGGATGGGTCAAGATCGTAACGGATGCTAAATGCGGAGAGATCCTGGGCGCGCACATGATCGGACCGGAAGTGACTGAGCTGCTGCCGGAACTCACCCTCGCGCAAATGATGGAACTCACGCCTGCGGAGATCGCTCACAACGTCCATGCGCATCCTACGTTGAGTGAAGTCGTGGCGGAAGCCGCTCATCATGCGGAGGGTCACGCGATTCACATGTAGTGCCTACCATTGTCAACCGGCATATTCAGCAAAAAATATGATTGAGGCGGGTACTTTGCCCGCCTCGATGTCTTAGTCTTACCCGCGGGGCTGTCTCCAAGGGACGGGCCCAAAGGTTTTTTTATTGGGCTGAACCCATATGTGCGCCCGAATCGAAACCTGTCTTGAGCAAGTTTCTATGTAGGGACACGGCGCTGCCGGGCTTCTATGGCTATTGAAAACGGATAGTAAACAGGCTAAACGATGGGTCGTTCGCTACGATTTCTAAATGAAGAGGGTTATCCAAAAAGCTTTTGACAATCTGTTTCTAAGTGCTCAGTCCAATATTTGGCCATGGGAGTCAAGTATCCATCTCCGCTAAACGGGTCCGCATCACCTTCATTAAGAACACGATATAGACGAGCCCCAATTGTTAAAAGGCACGGAATGTGCACTTCCCGGCGTATACTGGAATATAAGGCATCTTGATCAAGCCGAGGAGGCAGGGCATGTGGGAGCGCAGACAGGTAGTTGAAGTTATAGAGCGTCACAAGGAAGCCATCCTTGCGAAACCCAATGTGCTTGGCGTGGGAACAGGGTTTAAAACCCGGAACGGGAAGCAGCTTGGAGATCTTTGTGTCATTGCGATGGTGAGTCAGAAGATACCGCGAGCCGGTCTTGATCCATCAGCGTTGGTGCCGGTCGAGGTTGAAGGGATTTCCACGGACGTCATCCAGGTCGGATTCCTGCGCGCCCTACAAGAGCGGACCGACCGTTGGCGCCCAGCGCTGGGGGGGGTAAGTCTGGGACATTACAAGATTACCGCCGGGACGTTAGGTGCGGTTGTCCGCGACCGAACGACTGATAGGCGCTTGATCCTCTCGAACAATCACGTTTTGGCCAACAACAACCAGGGAGGACAAGGAGATCCAATCCTGCAGCCAGGTGCGGTAGACGGCGGGAGGGAAGAGACGGATATTTTCGCTACCCTGGAACGCTTCTACCCGATCCGCTTCAACGAAGGCCCAGTCGATTGCAGTACAGCAGAAGCGTATGCCAAGTTTGGTAATATGATGGCGAAATTATTGGGATCCAAGCATCGTGTGCAAGCCTACTGGAGTGATCCCCAGGCGACCAATCAAGTTGACGCTGCCATCGCCAAACCGCTCAACGACATGGAAGTTCTCGATGAGATCTTGGAGATTGGAGCGATAGGCGGTGTTCTCCCGGCGATGCTCGGTATGCGCGTCAGGAAATCCGGAAGGACGACAGGGTTGACGACAGGACAGATTATGGTTCTTAACGCGACCGTTACTATAGACTATGGTGATCGAAGGGCGCGTTTTGAGAATCAGATTGTGACCACTGCGATGTCGCAGCCGGGTGATTCCGGCTCTCTGCTCGTAGCCGGGGAGTCCTTGCAGGCGGTCGGTCTGCTATTTGCGGGTTCTGATCAAGTCACGCTGCACAATCCAATCCAATCCGTACTCGACTGTTTGGATGTGACTTTATGAAAACCCCCTCAGAATTTGAGACCAAGCCAATTGAAGCTTACCAAAAGGCAATGGCCGTCCAGAAGAAATATGAGGAAGATTTACTTCATAAAGCAAATGTTGAGGGTGTGGGCGTGGGGCTACGCATGCGCGCCGGAGAACTGACCGACGAGGTGGTTCTGGTCGTGATGGTCACCCGCAAAGTGCCCCGAACTCAATTGGCGCCTGATGATTTTGTCCCGCCGGAGATCGAAGGTGTGCCCGTCGATATCCAGGAAATCGGGCATGTTAGGGTGGGCTGAGATTTGATAGGTCTAATGGTTTGAGCATTCCTCACCCCGGGGATAACTGCATCCCAAGAGGATGACAAAGCGCTATTCAATCCTCTCGAGCACCCAGAAGTGGGATAAACCAAATACTCGTAAGGGGGTCGCTTCCATCGCCTGGAGAAGGGTCCGCAGCAGCTTCCCCGCGCTCGGCCAGCGAGCGATAATGTTGTCGTAGCCGCCAAATATCCTTGTATTGTGAATAACCTTGATAGGAAGACCGCGGAAGAGCCGTTCGAGATCTCCGCGTGAATAAACGCGCACATGCGGGGCGAGTCGATCGCGAAGTTGACGGGGGAGATAATTGACGAGGGGGATATTGCCGAAGCGGTAACGGCCGCGGAGATAGATGCCGTGGGTCTCGAATGGATAACCACGATTAGGGACGAAGAGAATGAGTCTGCCTCCACCCGAAAACTCTGATTTGGGAGATCGCAATACACGGACGATCTCCTCGAGCGCAGTCCGGTCATCTTCTACGTGTTCAAGCACCTCATGGGAGAGGACGAGATCAAAGGCTCCGTCGTTGAAAGGGAGATGCTCACTGGCTCCGTGGACGACCTTGTGACCCAGTGTTGATGCAGACGAAACATGATCAGGGTCGAATTCCAAGCCATATATGTGGGGTGTGTGTTTAGCGAAGCGGGTCATATATTCACCCACACCGCAGCCGTTGTCTAGGATGACACCAGACTCGCGACCGTCGGCTCCGGCCAGGATCATGCGTAGGCGGCGCTCCTGACCGGCGCGCCAAACGTACGAAGGTTCGCCACGCTGCGCCGCTCGTTCGAAATCTCGTTCTGTCAACAGAGTATTCCTTGTATAACCTGGATTTTACTTGAGACCAATTTTCTCAATCTCCCGGAAGGCCAGCCCAAGTGCCGCAACTGCGCTGACCTAGCGAAAACCGCCTTCAGACCAACTATGGCGGGTTTCCTCGAAAGGTAGCCAGAGAACCTCCTGCTCCTCAAGATCACCGGAATCCGGCTCGGCAATATGTTGGCATCCGGTAGCTAGAAAGAAGTGTGCATTACCTGCATAATAATTCCCGTTCAGGGCGACCTCTCCGAGTTCATACCAGGAATCCGCATGGCAGCCAAGCTCCTCCTTAAGCTCACGCTTTGCGGCCTCCAATGGATCCTCACCGGTCTCGCGTATCCCGGCTGGCGGTTGGATGTCAATCCCGTCAACGCCGCGCTTGTAAGATCGGACAAGCCCTATATGCATGTCGGATCTTACGGGCACGATCATCATTTATCCGGGAGTCTCCAGACGCAGGTACCCCTCGACGATGCGCCCGTCTGGAAGACGGATGTCATCTTCGAAAACCTGCATCCATGGTGAACGGTCGAGGGCAAGCGTGCGGCTCAATGTTTCCCAGGGTGATAGATTGGGCATCTGTCGAACTCCCCTATATGAGGGTTCAGGTTCATCGATACAGAAAGTTAATTATATGCAGTTTTCAAGATTGATTGAAAGTGTGACCAAGAAGAAATGGGTAGGAACTATCTTTAGATCCAGCCCCGCAACGTGTAGTAAATCAAGCCCATCCATTCTCGCAGAGCGGATTGGCTTCCAGCCAGCGCACCAGGACCAGGCACAATGCTGTTTGATGAGAAGTTGCTTGTTTCGGAGCGTTGGGTGGATATTGCCGGAACAGGGTCCAAACCTTGCTCCACGAATGTGAAATACGCCCGACGCATGTGCGCAGGCGAGGTGACGAGGATGAAGCGTTCTACGCCGGCCGCAGCGAGCATTGGGGGGATGTTGAGTGCCTGGTCATGTGTGTTGAAAGAATTCGACTCCAGCAGGATCTTATGGCTGGGTACTCCCAGCTCCACCAGAGTATCGCGCATCGGTTTACTCTCGGGTGTGAGCAGACCGACTCTTGGGTTGGTGCCACCGGAGACGATCACAATCGGGTCATCGAGCATTTGATACAGGCGAGCGCCCTCCATTGCCCGCAGCGCGCTCGACTCGCTCAAGGTATTCACTTCCAGCTCTCCAGCCCGAAAGGAAGCGCCGCCTCCGCCAAGGATCACGATCGCCTCCGTGTCGGAGACCTCTGTTATAGTGCTGATGGGTTCGTAGCCCACGCTCAAGCCGCGTTCGAGCAGTGAGGCAGTGAGCGGGATGCTGAGTAATAAGTACAGGATCGCTAAGAAAAGCAGCCAGCGTCTTCCCCACTTCTCTGTTTTCCAACCGCTGAAGAGAAGGACCACTCCGAGGATCAGACCTATCATGAGGAACATGGTTGAGCCCGGGATAAGCATCTCTTTAATGAGTTCGACGATCCAGTCCATGGGTTACTCCAACCCCCAAAGAAGGGGTATGCAGCCGCAAACCTCATGGTCCTCCAAAGAGAAGGATGGGCTCATGCTGTTTTTCCGAGCGGGATCACGGCGCGTGGGATGAAGGGTGTGTCGTGTTCGGCTGAGCCGAGATAGAGATGGATCTTATCAACAGTGAAGTTGAATGTGGGTACTGGAGGAAGCTCAATGTTATTCGCTTTCTCGGGATCATCAAGCCGGACCAAAGTGAGGTGGGGATGAAGGTCGGTTCCGTGTTCACCTCTGTAAACCGGGTACTCCGGGAAGGCTTGTGAAAGTCGGTGATGAAGTTGCACGATCGGTTCTGGGTCTGAGGGTTCGAGGAATATCGCGCCTTGGAACGTCCCATAATGGTCTAGTGTGACCTCGAAGGGAGATATCCCCGCACACTGGCGATTAAGTTCCTCAATTGCAGTCTCGACCTGTTCCGGAGGGACGAAGGGGTAGAGCAGCGTAATATGAGCAGGGACATTGCTTTTGAAGGATTCTACATCGTATCGCTCGCGAATCGGGAAACTGAAAACTTGAACCGGTTTTGGAGGGACGATGAGAAGCGCAGTTTCTAATTGCATAATCAACCTCGGGTTGTGACAGTCCGGGCTCATCGCAGGTGGATGACAATCCCGGAACGGGTGTGCTTAACGACGGCTTTTAGCTACATCGTTAAGTGGCATGTAAAAATAGTATACAGCACCCGGACTTTTAAAGGGGATAGAAGGAAAGGACAGTTGACTGCGCATATTTGAAGACTTGAGGCTGTGTCAAACCCGGACCTTGAAGGTGTGGTTCTCCGTCGTGCCGTAGGGGCGGGAGTCACTCTGCTGAAGTCCCCCTTTCCCATCGTAAGAACGCATGCCGATTATGTGTTCTCCGGGTTCGAATGGCCAGGCGTACCGCCCCTGAATCCAGGTCAGCGGGCTGAGCGGAGAGGCTACATCCTTTCTGCCCGGCTGAGCATGGCGCCGAGAAACGCGCCT
>DAOUEQ010000026.1:0-2097 GCA_034430395.1 Anaerolineales bacterium
GGCGTTCTTCTGGCGGCCGCAGCGGACCTCGAGCACATCCTTGCCAACCTTGATAACGAGGACACTACGCTTGAGCACCTTGTCCAGTGGCAGGCCAAGATCCAGAAACACCAGAAGCTGATCGAGGCAAAAGTAACCGCCCCCGACCTCTTCAACGAAAAAGAAAAACTAATCAAACAATTCCAGGACGCCGGAGCATCCATGATCGCGCGTTCGTCCGAGCTCATGACCGCCGTTTCGATGCAGAGTCAGGGCGCCTGATGAACAGGAGGGTTGAGTATTATGACCGACATCATTAGCTCCGATTTGTCCACATTGGATGCTGAGGAGTATTTAATCGATCCTCCTGAAACTGTCTGGGAGGATGTTTTATTGGTCGACCACATCAGCTTCCTCGACATCAAGGACCTGGAGGTTATGGCGCGGGCTCAGGAAGCGACCCACCAATATAGCGAGTGCATCCCTCGGGAAGCGTGGATGGGCCTGTATGCACCCATAAACCCTTTGAAGAAGACGGTTTCCGATTCGATGTGTGTTGCGAAGAACATCTTTCAGCGGGCGAAAGAGATGCCTGAGTGGAAGCGCCTTCAGTCCTGTGCCGGCATGGATCCAGTAGCGGCCGCATTCGGCGCGGCCCACTTCTCAAAGGAGCTCATCAACAACCTTCCCCCGGAAGTCAAAGATAGGATGGAGGAAGCCCAGCAGGACTGCAATCAGGTATCCCAGCTGGAGAATCGAATCCAGGCGCTTCAGATGGTTGCCAATTCAATAGGCGATGCTGGAAAGCAAAACGGACAGGGCAACGAACAACTGCAGGATCTTCAGCGGCAAGCCGATGACCTCAAGTCTTGTTTGGCACAAGCTGTGGCCAAGGTCCATCAATCTTCACAGGCTGCCGCTGAGGCCATGGACAGGGCAGAGGCGAGGGTGCGGCATGCGATGGCCCAGGCCACGAGCAAATCGGCGGATGACCTTTCGGATCTGAAGGATGCGGCACAGGAGTTTGGCTTCGGATGGGGGCTCGCTGGAGGCGCAGGTGCAACCAGAGAGCAAATTGAAGGACTGCACGAACTTGCCGACTTCCTTAGAAAATCCAAGTATCTGAAGATGATCCTTGATACGTTAGGATGGGCGAAAAAGATGGTCTCGGCCGAGCGTAGAAAGTCCAAGCATGGACGGGAGCGCTTCACCCACTTCCGGGTACAGGATTTGGAGATGGAGTCGCTCGCCCCTCAGGAAATCTTGAACATGCTTGCATTTCCTGCTGGATCCGACATTCATACGGACTTTCTCTGCCGCGCACTTGATGGAGATCTCCTTCACGCTCAGTACGAGGGCGATGATCATGCGGGGCGAGGCCCCATGGTTTATCTAAGAGACGAGTCGGGCTCTATGAGAGGTTGGCAGCGCGCCGTGGCTTGCGCCGTGCAACTCGCATTGATGCTTGAAGCGCGTAAGGACAACCGCAGGTTCATCTCCATTCCTTTCTCTGGCGAGGGCCAATATGCGGTTTATGACCCCGGACGCCGTCCTGACCCCATGGAGCTTCTGGAGCATCTCGAATTCACCTATGGGAAAGGAACGGAGCCTTTTGCACCTCTCATGGAGGCAATACGACTGATCAAGGAGGACGAATCGTTGCGGGAGGGGGATGTCCTGTGCCTGACCGACGGCCAATTTGGCAGCCCCCCAGATGAATTCTTGGAAATTCTAGAGGAGGCCAGGGAGGCCCCAGGCCTCAGGGTGGTAGCCGTGGTGATCAACGGAAGAAAGGGACAGGCCGATTTCGCCGATAAAGTCATCATGATTGGCGACATCTTCCGCGAAAGAGAGAGGTTGGCAGAAGCGATTTCGGCGGTTCTCTAAGGAGCGGGAATATGAAACTCGTAACAGCGGGACCAGGCGCTGGGAAAACCAAGCGCCTGGTCTTTGAGATTCAAAAAAGGCTTGATCAGGGGATCTCTCCCTACACGATCATTGCCACCACCTTCACAAGGGAGGCTGCGAGGGAAATCGAAGATCGTCTCGGCGGGGAGGTCGCAATCCGCACGCTTCATGGGCTCGCATACTGGATCATACGTCTGTCGAGGCAATCTC
>DAOUEQ010000027.1:0-3098 GCA_034430395.1 Anaerolineales bacterium
CCTGTGTCGCCTGCAGGCGAGTGTTCATCTCCTCTAACTCCGTAGCCCTTTTAACAGCTTCTTTATAAAGGCGTGCAGCCTCCTCGGTGCGTTCCCGTAGGCGTAGCGTCATGATGTCGAAGGCGTTTGCCAACTCACCGATCTCATCTGTCCGCTCAAAACCACTGCTGCGGTCCAGGTCCCCCCCCGCGACCGCTTGCGACATTGAGCGCAATTGGAGAATCGGCCGAGCGATATGCTGCGCGAGCAAATAACCGAGCAGGATCACCGCTCCCGTACCAAGGGTGAAGACGGCGCTGAAGGTATTGCGGTTGGTTGTTAGTGTGGTGGCGATGTACTCGCTGGATGAGACTACTCCAATAAAACCAGCTTCGGCATCGCGGATTATCAGAGGTGTGTAGAGGATCTCATACTCGCGCCCGTATAGCTCTAACTCTCGATTGAACGATGTCAGACCAGCGCCTCTGAACGACTCCCCCTCGATCTCGAGGGTTTCATAACCACCCTCCGGCTCAACGAGCGTAGTCGAGATCAGCGAACCCTCCGGGTTCAGGATAAGAATATCCGCGAGCGCCTGCAGTTTTAGGTCATCCAGGAGAGTAACGATTTTAGTTCCAATTAACAGGACACCAACGAGTTCCTCGTCTGCATCCCTGACCGGCGCACTGGTGATGATGAACAGCCCCATCTGAGTATCCAGGATGCCCGCAAACTTATCCCCAACTTCATCAATCTGACCGGACAGGATGCTTTGAACCGGTTCGAAGGAGAAATAATCATCCCCGATGAAAAATTCTGTGGCGCCAGAATCTGGATCATAGGTTAAGGTAATGATCCCTTTACCCCGCGTATCCAAGGCGGCGATCATATCAATGCTGTTATTGATCGCAATCCCTTCAAATGTGGCTTGGACGCCCTCGCTATCCCGATTCTCAATTGCCGCAGATACACCTTCCATGAACGTGAGCAGGCGCAGGTTCTCCAAGTGTTTCTTCTCTTGGCGAACAACACCATCAGCCGTCACCCGGCTGGCTTCCACTAATTGATTTCCGAAGCGCTCTTCAAAAGAGCCCGAAACAAGGCGAGTGATGACAAACACGCCGACCATCGCAACGAGGAGGGTCAGCAAAGCATAGGGAACGACGAGTTTGGTCCGCAGGCTCGAGAAGATGGGGACGCGAGCAATAACGTCCTTTAAAAACACATACATCCGCTTGAGGACGTCCTTTGGGGCTTTCTCGCGAAACCAGCTTTTGATATCCATAAGCGTTCTGACGATTAGATCCGGCAATTTTCCGACCGGCTGAGTGGAGTTTTAGCCTGACGCTTCAATGGCGAAATACTTATAGCGACGCCCTCGCGGCTGGAAGATTCCTCGCCCTGCGGAAATAGGACTTCTACGCAATAAAAGCGATCGATGGAGGGCATTCCACTCACTCCTCAGGACCTTGAGCCTCAGGAGTGAGAACATGGAGCCTCTCGCCCTTAGAGCGTTTGGCAAGATACATCGCCTCATCGGCTGCGTGGACGAAGTCTTTCGATGCGTCAAATCCTGGGTGCCACTGCACGACTCCCATGCTTACTGAGAGCTTCCCTGCCTCAAACTCCACTTCAAGTATGGCATCACGAATGCGTTTAGCTACAGCAGCGGCTTCCTCGCAGTCTGCCTCTGGGAGTAGAACGATGAACTCATCTCCTCCAAAACGTGTACCCATGTCAACTTTTCGAATCGAACGCTGGATGGATTTAGCTACAAGTTTCAGCGCTTCATCCCCGGCCGCATGGCCTGAAGTGTCATTGATAACCTTGAGTTTATCCATATCGATCATGATGATGGACAGTGGTCGGTTGTATCGTTTCGCCCGCTCTACTTCCGTATCTATACTATCCTGCAGTTTGTGGCGGTTATATAGACCCGTGAGCGAATCGGTCACCGCCAGACGCTGGATTTCCTCGAAGAGGCGCTTGTTCTCCTTGACCAGATATCTGCGTTCGAGGGCTCTGGATAAAGCAAGCTCAAAACTTGTCATTGAATCCAGTGGCTTTGTAAGGTAATCATAGACGCCTGCTCGCAGCGCCTCAACGGCGGTCTCAACGGACGCGCTCCCCGTCAGGATGAGTGCTTGAATATCAGGGTCGATCTTACGGGCTGCATCGATCACTTCCAGGCCGGTATGCTCAGGCATGTATAAATCAAGCACCAGAGCATCGAATTCGCTCTCATTCACCGCTTCAATCGCCTGTTGGCCATTCGACGCCTGGTGGACGTCGAGACCCATGCGGGAAGCGCGGCGAGAGAGGATCTGCAGATAATCTGGGTCATCTTCGGCGATTAATATTTTTCCGACTTGCATGCGGTCTTTCTCTCTATCTTCAATCAAGACATTTCCTCCGTGTGGATTCCTCCAATCGGATTATCTACAACCACACGCTGTTCAAACGTTTGTGTCACCCACATCTTACCCGAATTGGCAGATTCAAAACCTTGCAACCGGCCTACATCTGGTCAGCTATTCTCCAAGGGTGACAGAGCTCGCCAAAGTTCATACCAACAGCGAAGTTCCAAGTGTAGTAAATGGCAAATTCGCTTAAATACAAACCAAGCCAACCTCCGTCCTGGCTTAAACCGAGGTTGCCCCCTGGTCCGATAACCACCTGCCGGACTGATTTCACACAATATTTTCCATGAGGATTTTATGTCATGTTGAAGTGCAAAGCAAGTATGCGAATTGCGTCATAAATAATCTAACTTTGAGTATATAAGTTGCTTCATTGAGAATCTAACCCAACACATCAAAATCAGCCGGGGAAGGTCTCAATGACGAAACAAGGCAAACAAGAGCTGCTCAAAGCAATCCGACCAAGATATCGGAAAGCGAGCAAAAGGGAGAAAAGCCGGATACTGGATGAATTTGTGGCTGCGACAGGATACAACCGAAAGTATGCCATCCATCTGCTGCGAAACGGACCGCCTCGACCTTCGCAGAAAAAGCGTGGCCGGCGTCTGATCTATGGGCCGGATGTTGTGGCAGCACTGGTACAAGTATGGGAAGCCTGCGGTCATTTGTGCGGGAAAAGGCTTCAGCCTTTCTTGTCGG
>DAOUEQ010000028.1:0-7364 GCA_034430395.1 Anaerolineales bacterium
AACGATCTTGATCCGGCGCAATTTAATCTCGAAGGGGTCTTGAACCTGGAAAAAGAAAATGGTGTTGTTCGTTTCTTTTACAAGGGTGATATCAATGTGATCATGAGAAAAATCAGCGAAAATGAAGTTTCTGATGTGACCATCGAAGAGCCCACATTAGAAGAAATTTTCATGCATTACTACGAATAGGTGATGACTGTGAATATCTATAAGCATGAATTCAAAATGTTATCCAACTCCGTGATAACCTGGTCTCTAGCCCTCTCGATGATTATTTTCCTCGTCATGTCCATCTTTTCAGGGTTTGCGGAATCAGCGAAAATGCTGAATGAAGCGTTGACAAACTTCCCGAAAGAGCTGCTCATGGCATTTGGCCTGGATAAAATAGATTTGTCATCGGTCCTGGGTTTCTACAGCCTCGCCTTCCTCTTTTGCCAGGTTTGTTTGGCGATCCAGGCCGCTAACTACGGGTTTTCATTGGTCTCGGTTGAGGAAAGGGATATGACCGCAGATTTCCTGTTGGCCAAACCCGTCAGTCGCACAAAAATACTGACGAGCAAATTTCTCGCCGCGCTGACAGGTCTCACCATAACCAATCTCGTTGTCTGGATCAGCAGTTTTGCCTTTATCCAACTGTACCGGGACGGAAGACCCTATGACCCGAAGACGTTGCTATTGTTGCTCGGAACCATCTTGGCATTTCAATTGTTTTTCCTCACGGTGGGTTTGCTGGTCTCATTGATCGTTCGAAGGGTGAGGAGCGTAACACCATATTCCATGGCGCTTGCCTTCGGGATGTACGTGCTGAGTGCCTTTGGGGGTATGCTTGGCGAGGACAAGTTGGATATCATCACGCCCTTCAAACATTTCGAACCGAATTACATCATCAGCAACGCGACCTATGACCCGCTGCAACTGGTCAGTGTTGCGGTTATTATCCTTTCTATTGCCGGTAGTTATGTGCTTTATCTCAGAAGAGACATCCACTCCGTGGTGTAGGGAGAAGAACGAATGAATATTTTTTTTCGGGAACTGAAGGCGAATTTTCGATCTCTACTCATCTGGGGTGGGATCGCGGTTCTATTTGTGTTTATCGGGATGTCAAAGTTCTCGGCATATGAAGGGAACCCTGAACTCCTGGCGATCCTCGACAGCCTGCCCCCGGCCATGTTAGCTGCATTTCAAATGGGCGCCTTTAATCTAACCACGATCACCGGTTTCCTGGGAGTGATGTTCAACTACTTTGCCATCATTTTGTCCGTTGCTGCCGTTTTGTGGGGTACTGACATCATTACCAAGGAAGAACGGGATAAAACGGTTGAATTTTCCCTTACTATGCCGGTTTCAAGGGGAAAACTTATCACTGCGAAAATTCTGGCCGCTGTGGTCAATTGTGTTGGCTTGACAGTGATTACCTGGGTTGCCTTGATGCTCTCTTCAAGGTCATACCAGCCTGATGCCGAGTATTATGCCTTTCTGAATTTGATTTTCGTTGCGCTTTTCTTGATACAGCTGATCTTCTTGGCCGCAGGAATTTTCCTCGGTTGCGCAATGAAACAGCATAAACGAGCAAGCTCTGTTGCGGTTTCCATCTTGCTGGTGACCTTCTTTATCTCCATTATTGCCGGTTTGAAGGAAGACTTGGATTTCTTGGAATACTTTTCTCCCTTCATGTATTTCAGTGCTGCTGAGTTGCTGCAAAAATCCACTATTAATCTTGCCTATGTCTGGTTGTCGGTTGGGATCATTGCAGTCTTAATCGCCGGCGCATATGTGACTTACTCGAGGAGAGATCTGTATATTTAAGAAACCACCATTCTAGATGGGAATCATCCATTCATATCTTCACAATAGCGAATATTTGGTTAAGTGTCACCCACGGGTTCCATCAATACGGAGTCATGTCATTAAAGCGAGCATCTGTAAAAGCATTTCTCCTAGAAAATAAGTGTCACAATCATCATTATGCTATTCGTTCACCATCCAAATCTAGTGATGAGCCTACCAAGTATGATCTTGCAGCTGTTCCTAATCTTAACTTGTATCTTGGGTCACCCTTGGAAGCACTCTGCTCCCATCATACCGGCCATATTGTGCGCATTTAGGATACAATCCTTGATCGTTCCTTTCACAGAAAAATAAGGAAAATATATCTACTATGACAAAGAAATCCCGATCATCTCAATCTTCTAAACGCACAATTATCATCGTCATCCTTGCGGCGCTTGCTCTCATCACTGGCGCTGCCGCCTGGATCTCCACCACCAATTCCGCATCAACAACCGCACCTGTAATTGCATCCCAACGGATCACACCGCTCGAATATCAAAATCAGTTTGGTGATGGCGCTCCTCACCTGCTCATCGATGTTCGTACACCCGAGGAATTTGCCTCCAGTCACATCCAAAATGCAATCAATATCTCGCTTGAGGCCTTACAGGCTCGTCTGGATGAAGTGCCAAGGGGCATACCTGTTGTAGTCTACTGCCGCACCGGCAACCGCAGCGCTTCCGCAGCGCAGATCCTGGTTGAGGATGGCTATCAACAAGTTTTCGACCTCGGCGGAATACAAGATTGGGCGGTTCAGAGTCTGCCGCCCCAATAACGAAGAACGGAGTCCGGTTCCTCAAAACGTAAAGCTGGTCCCATATCGGAGGCCAGCTTTTTAGTTGCATACGAGGTCTTATGCTAGGTGCGGCATCACCGCCTCAAGTTTCCAGATAGTGTCATGTGAGTCGCTCAGGACACCAATTTTCATGATCACTCGCCTATTCAGATGATCCGTCTTTCAAATAAACCAAAGTCGTAGTCACCCAAGAATTAACGACTGCAGGGGCGCATAAGCTGCACCCCTGCAAAATCACACTCAGATTGTCGCAACTAATGCTATTTCCCAAGCCGTTCCTTGAAGGCCGCAGTAAGCGCCGGGACAATATCGAACAGGTCTCCAACAACACCAAAACGCGCCAGCTTGAAGATCGGCGCTTCCGGGTCCTTATTTACAGCAACGATCGTTTTGGATGTGCGCATCCCGGCAAGATGTTGAATGGCGCCGGAGATACCATTGGCGATGTACAGATCGGGCGAGACAACTTTCCCGGTTTGTCCAACCTGATTGGCATAAGGGATATAACCCGCGTCAACCGCCGCACGACTTGCCCCCATGGCTGCGTTGAGCACACCTGCCAGATCACCTACTAGCCCGAAACCCTGTTGAGCGCGCCAGATTTCCTGCTCCTTTTCGTCAGTAATCTCGTCTGGAGGTGTCAGGCTGGGATTGTTCGATACTCCACGACCGCCGGAGACAATGACTGCCGCATCAGTCAGACTCACTCCCCCCTCCGCATCTGTATAACCAAGAACCTTTGTGGGAACATCCCCGACCTCAAACTCGAGGCTAGTGATCTCCCCGCTGCGGCTTGCATCAGGCTCTGGTTTTGGGAATGCTCGGCTTCGCGTTGTTAGAATCTGCGGTTTGCGTTCTTTGGTAACCACCTTGCAGAGCAGTTTGCCAGCGTAAATCGGGCGAGTGGCGAGCACCAATCCGCCATCGACTTCGATCGCGATCACATCTGGCGAAAGCCCTGTCTCAAGGTCCACAGCGGTCATTGCCGCTAGCTCGCGCGTCCGCCCTGAGGTGGGCAGGAGAAGCACATCCGCCTCAGCAGCTGCTTTTGAGAGCACATCTGCATAGGGTTCTGGTTGAAAATCAGCCAGCGCGGGGTTTTCTGCAACGACTGCGTCGTCTGCCCCATACTCGATCGCCTGCTTGGCGAGCGGCTGAACATCCTGCCCAATGATGACCGCCGTGACTCCTGAACCGAGGGATTCGGCAATCTTTCGGGCTGCTCCAATCGCTTCCCAGGAAGCAGGCAAAGCCTCGCCCTTGAAGTGATCAACGTAAACGAGAACTTTATTAGCCATCAGACCACCTTCTCTTCTATTAGACGATCAACTAACTTCGCAGCGATCTCCTCAGGGGTTTCCCCCTCTACGAACTCACATTGAGTCTCGATCTTCGGTGGAGCCCAAACCTCAGGCCAGGTGACCGCCGACTTCAAGTCACCTTCGAGACTTAACTCTGCAGCGGACCAGATCGGAATCTCCGCTTTTGACGCCTTACGAATCCCCATGAAGGATGGATATCGAGGTTCGTTGATTTCCTTAACGACGGAGATCGCGGCGGGGAATGAAGCCCTCACCTGCTGTCGGGTTTCATCCAACATCCGCTCGACTTCCAGTCGTTTGCTTTCGGGATCCAGGGAATTTATCACTGCAACAAGCGATAACGCCGGCCAGCCCAATCGACGTGCGACCTGCGAACCTGTTATGCCCGTATCGGTATCTACCGAGGATCTACCAAAGAAGACGAGGTCCACATCGCCGACTTTCTCAATTGCCGCTGCAAGTACTTTGGAGACCTGCAGTGAATCGAGGCCGGCAAATGAAGGATCGCTTACGAGGATTGCATTCTCGCATCCCATCGCCAGCGATTGTTTAAGAGCTTCCTTGGCATCTTCAGGGCCAAGGCTGATCGCCGTAACTTCACCATCATGCGCCTCCTTTAAGCGCAGAGCCTCTTCGACGGCAAATTCATCCCAGGGATTTAGCACCAAGGGTGCATCCCCCCAGGATATTTTCCCGTCTTCAACGGTGACCGTTGCGGCTGTATCGGGAGTTTGTTTTACACAGACAACGATATTCAAGGGTTCCTCCTTATCTTATAGGTGTTCTTCCACAACCCCGCGTTTCGTATAAGTAGCTCGTTGTTTGCCTATGACTGCCACGCTTGTGAGTCATACGCCGGAAGCTCACATCGGACGGCTTTATCTTTACGGTACCCCAGCGCGTAATCCGCCTGGATTAAAGACTGGATTTCATTGCTCCCCTCATAAATCATAGCTCCGCGCGCATTGCGCATGAACCGCTCCACATCGTACTCATCGCTGAAGCCATAGGCCCCGTGAATCTGGATGGCTTCAGATGCGGCATGAAAGGATCTATCCGTTGCAAATTGTTTCGCCATTGAGGTCTCAAAGGTATTTCGCTTACCTTCGTTCTTCATCCAACCAGCTTTCAGATAGAGCAAACGGGCGATTTCGTAATCGCGCGCCATTCGTGCGATTTTCTCCTGGATGAGTTGGTGGTGAGCGATCGGTTTTCCAAAGGCTTCTCGCTCTTTTGCATACGCCACGCTGGCTTCAAGTGAGGCGCGAATTAATCCTGTCGCGCCTGCGGCGACCGTGTACCGACCATGGTCGAAAGCGGTCATCGTGACCTTGAATCCCTCGCCCTCTTCCCCGATTCGATTTTCGAGCGGCACACGCACATCCTGGAATGAAATCCATCCTGTAGACCCAGCACGTACACCTAGCTTCCCATGGATATCCCCGCGAGTAATTCCAGGTAGATCCAATTCAACAATGAATGTAGTAAGCCCCTGACTGGGCTTCGCCACATCGGCTTTGGTCCGAACGGTTACGACTGCAAAATCCGCTTTGGTTGCAAGTGAGATCCACATCTTCTCACCGTTCAAAATGTACTCATCTCCGTCCCGCTTGCCCGTCATGAGGATATTCGCAAAATCTGAACCTGCACCGGGCTCAGAGAACGCCCCACAACCAATCTTCTCCCCACGTGCCAGGGGGACGAGGTACTTCTTCTTTTGTTCTTCCGTTCCCCACTGGAAGAGGGTCATACTTGCTAAACCATTGTGAACAGACATCACCACCCGCAGAGTGGTATCAATCACTTCAAGCTCTTCGCTTGCTAAACCCAATGAAATGTAATCCATCCCTTGCCCACCATAACGCTCCGGGATGCAGATGCCGAGGATTCCCAACTCCCCCATCTTGGGCAAGATGTGAGGGGCCATCTCTTGCTCCCGATCGGTTTCTTTGATTATGGGAGCGACTTCCTTACGTGCGAAATCGCCAACCATTTTCTGTACCATCTCATGCTCCGTTGTGAGACCAAAATCCATCCACACTACCTCCCGAGAAATGTGCCTCGATTATAGACGGTCAAACTAGGCGAGACAACCTATCTTGTGAATTCAAGGTGTTTTAGTGTCCATTATCATCCCACGAGGGGAGATTCATCCCGTTTGGCCTTCGCTTCATTAGATTAAACCTATGACTGTAAATTGAAGTAATTTCCGCTCTCCCGATGTCAGTCTATAATTCACCCGTGGCCCATCGGAAATAAACATGCTTGAGAAACTCCGCCGATACTGGCAAACGCTGACAATCACGATCCTTCTTCTCCTTGCGCTCTCGCCGTCACCGATAGCGTTACCCCTTCTTCATCCTCTCCAAATGGCACAGGCATCGCTTAAGACAGGGAACCTCGAGCTCGCCATCGGGCAACTCGAAAATGCCCTGGAGTTTGAGAGTGCGCTTGCGGGATTAAACCTGGATATCGTCGAATTGGCTTTCGATGTTGATGATATGGATACAGCCAGCGCTCACTTAGACGCGCTCGATATCCAACGCTTGCCAAGCCAAAGAGCTGATTGCCTCCGCCAGCGGGTAGACATCCGCATTGGAGAGTCCTCGGGATTAGACGGTACCTGGCAAAATCTGCTTATTAATTGCCCGGAATCCATCATAGAGATCGAGCAACTTGCCTTGGAACAGCTTGCTTCTGGCAGTTTCGACAAGGCACTGCCAATCTTTGAAGCGCTGGCCAAGACGGCATCGCTAAATACGGAGACCGAGGAGACTTACGCATATATGAAAGTGGCTTTGGCTCCTGTGGATTCGCTGCCACTCCTTCGGGCGCTCGCCCGCAGAGGAGGTCAAACACCTCCGCTTGCAATCGACATCATTCTTGCCATCGAGAGTTCTGCCAGCGAATCATCTCCCGCAAACTCTCTGGCACAGGTGGGGCTAACCTTCGCCCGTCATGGCCGATGGGAATTGGCAATTACCTCTCTTGAAAGGGCACTGGAAATGGATCCCGATTTCCATGAGGCGCGGGCTTATCTGGGTTTATCAAAAGACCAAACGGGGCAGAACGGGTTGGATGATCTGCTTGCCGCCGCAAACACAATGCCTGACCAAGCCTTAACACATGTCTTTCTAGCCCTGCATTGGCTCAATACAGGTGAGGAGGAACTAGCGAGAGAGGCTTTGACCGTTGCTGCTCAACTCGACCCGCTCAACCCGGCAATTGCCGCACAATTGGGTGATGTATATATTGGGCTTGGAGATCTTGCAACCGCATCCGCAGCTTACCGCCAAGCCGCAGACCTTGATCCAAAGAATCCTGTCTTCTGGCTCTTACTTGCGAGATTCTCCAATCAATATGAAGTAGAGATCCGTTCTCTTGCGCTTCCTGCAGCCCGAAATGCGGTTGCCTTA
>DAOUEQ010000029.1:0-5277 GCA_034430395.1 Anaerolineales bacterium
GTGTGGAAGTTCTCGGCTGGGACATTGGGTCGCAGACGGGTCTCTTCACCAACAACTTCGAGAGCCTCGAAGATGGTCGTCTGATGGCCGAGCAGCTCATGGATGAGGGTGTTGACATCATTATGCCAGTGGCCGGACCGGTTGGACTAGGCACGGCAGCCGCTGCGCAGGAGCGCGGAGGCGTTTACCTCGTTGGTGTCGATAACGACTGGGCAGTAGTGAATGAGGCGTACGCCGACATCACGCTTACCTCGGTCATGAAGTTCATGGACGTGACGACCTTCGAAGCTATCAAATCGGTCGTCGACGGCACCTTCGAAGCGGGCCTGATCATGGGCACGCTCGAGAACGGTGGCGTAGGCCTCGCCGACTACCACGAGCTGGCGGGCATGGTCTCGGCAGATCTCCAGGCAGAGGTCGATGACTTGGCTACCAAGATCATCGCGGGCGAAATCGCGACCTCCCCGTAGCAGGCGGAGTAATTAATTCGCCCAAGAAATCACAAGTACTTCGAATTGCTGGGGCAGGCTTATGTCTGCCCCAACGATTATCATACGGTAGTTGACAATCTCGAATCTCGGTTATTCCGAGATTGGGGCTATAGACGTAGATGTTCACTCCGAATATGCGAGGGGAAGAGGAGATACTACCGGTTTGTACATCTTAGTAAGAATGGTAGAATCACGCCTCAATTGTCCCTCCTTCAATAACGCTATGGTGAAGTGATCATGGAGCCTGTCCTCGAACTTCGCGACATTACGAAACGTTTCCCTGGTGTCCTCGCAAACGATCATATTGATTTGACCTTGAATGAAGGCGAAATTCACGCCTTACTTGGCGAGAATGGCGCCGGTAAGACGACGCTGATGAACATCCTTTACGGGTTGTATCAACCTGATGAGGGTGAGGTGATCGTCCGTGGCGAGAAGGTAGCGATTCGCGATCCGGGAGATGCCATCGCCCAAGGTATCGGCATGGTCCATCAGCACTTCATGCTCATCCCCGTTTTCACGGTGACGGAGAACGTGATGCTCGGTGAGGAGTCGCTCCGCTATGGCGATTTTCTGGATCGCACATCCGCAGCACAGCGCATCCATGAGATCTCGGAAAAGTACCACCTGGAAGTGGATGCCGATGCTTATGTTGAGGACATCGCAGTAGGCGTTCAGCAGCGCGTCGAGATCATAAAACTCCTTTATCGTAAGGCCGATATTTTAATCTTCGATGAACCGACGGCAGTGTTGACCCCGCAGGAGGCGGATGAGCTTTTCAAGATTATGCGTTCGCTGACAGATCAGGGTAAATCGATCATTTTTATCACGCATAAATTGCGCGAAGTGATGGAAGTTGCCGATCATATTACCGTCCTTCGCCGGGGTAAGATCGTAGGCACGACGACTCCGAAGAAAGCAAGCCGCAGCAAGTTGGCGGAGATGATGGTGGGACGTGAGGTTCAACTCGGCGTAAAGAAAAAACCGCCAAAGGTCGGTGATGCGGTATTGAAAGTCGACGATTTAGTCGTATTCAATGACCGCAATCGGGTTGCGGTGAATGGGATCAGTTTCGATGTCCATGCCGGTGAGATTCTTGGCATCGCCGGTGTCCAAGGTAATGGGCAAACCGAACTCGTGGAAGCGCTCACTGGGCTGCGTACTTCACAAGATGGCACGATTCAATTCTTGGACGATGACATATCAAAAGCCGCCCCGCGTGAAATCACTGAATTAGGCGTCGCGCATGTGCCCGAGGATCGACAGCGAGACGGTTTGATCCTCCCCTTCCCTGTGGCTGACAACCTTGTGCTGAATACCTATTACCTGCCTCCCTTCACGCAAGGTGTGGTGATGAGACAAGAGGCGGTTGTTGAATCGGCTGTGGAACGGATTCAAGAATTTGACATCCGCACCCCCGGTCCACAAACATCCGCGGGTTCTCTCTCTGGAGGAAACCAACAGAAATTGATTGTAGCACGCGAATTCTCGCGTCCAATCAAACTATTAATCGCCTCGCAGCCCACACGAGGGTTGGATGTAGGTTCGATCGAATTTATCCATGGGCGAATTATTGACAAGCGTGATGAGGGTGTGGCGGTTTTACTCGTCTCGCCCGAGTTAGATGAGATTATGGAACTTTCCGACCGCATCGCGGTTATGTATAGAGGGCAAATTATGGATGTCCTGCCCGGCAAGAAGGCCACCAAGGAACAAGTCGGACTGCTCATGGCGGGTATTCCACAGGATAAAGAGGCGGAACCCAAGAAATGGTCGGCTGAGAAATCGAATTAGCAGTGAGGTTCTTAATTGGACGAGAAACAAACACCCAAGAAAAAAGGCACGGGCGAGATCCTGCTAGAGGAGCTCAATAACAGACCCGCAAGCAGATCGTCATCTTGGCGAAGACTTGGGCAAACTTTGGCAATACCTGCTCTGGCTGTCTTCAGTGGTCTGGTGTTGGGGGCGATATTAATCGCCGCGACTTCCGAAAACGTCTACACTGCCTGGGCGCAATCGCCGCTTGCGGCTTTGGGGGCCGCGTGGGAGGAAGTCCGGATTTCCTACACAGCGCTCTTTACAGGATCGATTGGAGATCCCGCCCGGATAATAGCTGCTTTCCAAAGCGGGGATAATCTTGCAATCAGACGGGCATTCAACCCCTTCCTCGAGAGTCTTGTCGCTAGCACACCTTATATCTTTGGAAGCCTGGCGGTCGCACTAGGTTTCCGCGCTGGCTTGTTCAACATTGGGGTGGAAGGGCAACTCACTATTGGGGCGATATTTGCGGCCTTTGTGGGCTATTCGATCACAGGGTTGCCGGCGATCATTCACATCCCTCTTGCATTACTCGCTGGCGCATTAGGCGGGGCTTTGTGGGGTTTTATCCCCGGCTGGCTTAAGGTGAAGACCGGCGGGCATGAAGTGATCAATACGATCATGATGAACTACGTCGCGTTTCGTATAAGTGACTGGCTGCTGAGCGGTCCGATGATGCGGCCTGATTCGTTCAACCCCGTCAGCCCCACTATCCAGGAAAGCGCCATGCTCCCACAGTTCTTCGGTCCACCGATCCGGTTCCATCTGGGTTTCTTCATAGCGCTCGTTGTGGCATGGCTGGTGTATTGGCTCCTTTTTCGGACAAAATGGGGTTTTGAACTACGCTCGGTGGGTGCCAACCCGAACGCCGCCCGTTACGCTGGGATGAGTATCCTGGGAACTACAATCCTCGCCATGTCCCTTTCGGGAGCATTAGCCGGATTGACCGGCACGAATGAAGTGCTGGGGCTTAACCACAACTTAGCGATGGCGTTCTCCTCGGGCTATGGTTTCGACAGCATCGCTCTTGCCCTGCTAGGGAAGAGCCACCCTTTGGGTGTTGTCTTCGCATCATTATTGTTTGGAACGCTGCGTAACGGTGCTACGAGAATGATGGTTGTCTCCCAGATCCCGATCGACATTATCACCGTATTGCAGGCCTTAATTCTTGTATTTATCGCCGCGCCGGCGATCATACGTACGATCTATCGTCTGCGTGAGCCGGAAGTTGAGGAAGAAGGCATATCGATACGCGGCTGGGGAGGCGACTGAGTATGGCATCAACGGCTGTGCAGCGTGAAATAGAGACTGTGAAACCTACCCGGCAGCGGGTGATGGGTTTGGTTTTCCTGGGGCTCGCGGCGGCGATCTGGCTGTTCTTCAGTCAATCTAGCGAGGCGGGCGTGATAACGACATTCAGGCTCGTTCCTGGAGGTGTTGAGTCGAGTCTTCCTGATTGGCAGATGCCAACGCTGGCGACACTCAATACGTTGGCAATTGTCTGTGCGTTTCTGGGTGGGATACAACTTGTTCGTGGCTTTGGGAGCCGAACAAATCTGGTGCTCGCGATCGTTTCGGGCTTGTTCATCTTCGGCTTTCTGGCATGGGCGGCAGCCGATACATCGCTGAACTTGGCGGGTCTGCTTAATACGTCGCTGAGCAAGGCTGTGCCCATCACGCTTGGAGCGCTGTCTGGTGTTCTGTGTGAACGGGCTGGCGTGGTCAACATCGCCATTGAGGGCATGATGCTTGCGGCGGCGATGGTCGGAGCGCTTGTCGGAAGTATCTCTGGGAGTTTGTGGGTTGGCTTGTTCGCCGCCGTTCTTACGGGAGCCGCTCTCGGTCTGGTTCATGCTATTCTCTCGATCAAGTACCTGACTGATCAAATCATCTCCGGCACTGTAATCAATATCTTTGCCATAGGCATCACCTCCTTCATCTCGTCAAAATTCATGCAGGTCAATCAGTCCTTAAATGATCCGGGGATCTTCACCCCCATAGAAATCCCATTGCTCTCGAAGATTCCGATCTTGGGACCAATCCTGTTTAACAACAATATCTTCATTTACGCCATGTTCATTTTCATGATCGTGCTCCATATTGGGCTTTTTTACACCCGCTGGGGACTACGGCTGCGTTCGGTAGGCGAACATCCAAAAGCGGCAGATACGCTCGGGATCAACGTCTTCCGCACACGCTATATGGCGGTCATCCTGGGTGGGATGATGGCGGGATTCGCGGGTGGCTACTTCACGTTAGGTTCGGTGGGACGTTTTGATGAGCTTATGACTGCCGGGCGCGGTTTCATCGGACTGGCGGCTATGATCTTCGGAAACTGGACTCCCTTCGGTTCATTTGGCGCCGGTTTACTGTTCGGGTTTGCCGACTCGATGGCCTCAAAGCTTGCGATCCTGGGGGTGCAAATACCTTCGCAGCTCTTGGGGATGGCGCCCTATGTGGCGACGATGATCATCCTCGCCGGCGTGGTCGGCCGAGGCCAAATGCCAGCGGCGG
Organism: Anaerolineales bacterium; assembly: GCA_034430395.1. Lineage (GTDB taxonomy): Bacteria > Chloroflexota > Anaerolineae > Anaerolineales > E44-bin32 > E44-bin32. Next base: position 4,824 of record DAOUEQ010000029.1, read on the forward strand.
ATGGACAGCCATACGTGAAGGAGTAAAAGACTTAACCTGCTGGGAGTGGGGAATCTGGCTCCTGATCAGTAACACAAACTGAAACCTAGAGCGTCGTGTGTGATCTGGTGGCGAATTCGTCAGATAGCACACCGGCGCTTTTTCTATTCATTTAACCGCACGCGGGGCCTTCATCTCCAATAAATTTAACCCTCATTCATAAGGCGTGGGCAAGCGTAATTTATCTATTCTGGCACGAAGACATCTTGGATGGACGCCTGAGCCCGCTATTGCGGTGAGGATCAGGTGTAGATGGGTTGATCCTATTTATGTTGGCATCCATTTGCGGAAGTCGGGTTCAGGCAGCAGGGGCATCCTCGGGGCGGCGCAGGAACTGGATCAAAGCCAGAGGCAAGGTGCGAATCTCTCTAATCCCGAGCATAAGAGCCGTTCCAAAGTAGACAACTGATCCGAG
>DAOUEQ010000030.1:0-19636 GCA_034430395.1 Anaerolineales bacterium
GGCCTACCATCCCGCTTTGGACCGCTATGTGGCGATGAAAGTCCTCCACCCCGCGTTTAAAGAAGAACCCAATTTCCTTTCGCGATTTCAACGTGAAGCGCGGGTGGTTGCACGTTTGGAACACCCGAATATCGTCCCAGTCTACGATTTTGCGGAACATAATGGGCAACCATATCTCGTTATGAAATTCATCGAGGGGCAGACACTCAAGGCGAGATTGAATGAAAAGCCTCTAACGAAAGAGGAAGCGGTCGAAATCGTCGATGCCATAGGTGACGCCTTGGCTTATGCTCACAAACAAGGTGTGCTGCATCGCGATGTCAAACCTTCAAATGTTCTCTTAAGTCACGATGGCTCAATTTTTCTGGCTGATTTTGGCCTGGCGAGGATAGCTCAGGCAGGGGCGTCGACCCTCTCAAAAGACGTTATGCTGGGCACTCCCCAGTATATCTCTCCAGAGCAGGGACAAGGGGTGCGAGATCTGGACCAAGGAACCGACATCTATTCCTTAGGCGTGCTTCTCTATGAGATAGTTGTCGGCAGGGTACCTTTCAATGCCGACACACCTTTCTCAATTATCCATGACCATATCTACACACCACTACCCCCTCCTACTTCAGTGAACCCAAATGTGCCGGAGGTCGTGGAGAAAGTGCTGCTCAAGTCGCTGGAGAAGGAGCGGGGGAGTCGCTTTGCGAAGGTGGAGCAGCAGGTTCAAGCTTTCCGTGCGGCGGTCCTGGAGGGTGAGGGGGCATTTCTTGAAACGCAGATCGTAAAACCGGCTGTTGATGAGGGACCGGATGGAGGTCCCAGCACGCCAATAATTCCAAGCGACATTGACGAAGAAGATGGAGGTCCGGCAGGGCAGGAAAAACGCCCACGCAAACGCTGGCCCTGGATCGTGGTTGGACTGCTTATCAGCGTAGGGTGCTTATTAGCTTTCCTTGGCACTCTTGATGGTGAGAATGGGAAACCGGAAGTAGATCAACCCATTCCACCTGTCGAAATGATTAAGGATGATCTCCCGGGTGAGCAGGAGCCATTGAGTCCAGACGCGCTGTTTCGTCATGCGGAGTCGCTCGTAGAGAACGGGCGCGAAATTCTTGCCTCCCAGGAATTTCTCAAGGCGGGCAATCTTTTCTTGGAAGAAGAGGATTACGCTCGAGCAGTAGATAGCTACATGCGGGCGGTTGAAGTGCATGCTCCCAGCGTGGAACGCACTCGGGTCGTCGATGAACAATTCACCCAGGCTATGTTCCTTGGCTCTGCCGAGGAAAGTGTTTGGCCGTTGATCGAAAAGATCAAGCAATTTTATCCGGAGTGGCCGGTCCTTGCGATCGTGCAAGCGCGTCAGAGTCTATCTGTAGGTGCATTTGATGAAGCTCGGGAGATAATTAATCCAGTGTTGGAAGAGGAGCCCGGCAATCCGCTAGCGCTGGCTGTACTTGCTGAATACCATATCAAACTCGACGAATTTGATGCCGCTGAGCGAATCATCGTAAAGGTACTCGATCGGTCAGATAGTTTACCACCTTGGCTGACTGAACATTTTCATTGGTTGAATACCATGCTCCTAGAATAACCTTTGGAAGAAAATATTTATAGCGCCCGTTGAATGCGGGTGATCCGTAAAGTTAATGCACCATCGACGAGCCTATCAAGCTCGTCGATGATTTTTTCCCAAATTAGGTAAATATATAAGGGTTGGCGTAGAGATTTACGCGCCTTATAACACTTCAATAAAGAGGCATGAAAGCCCATCGTGATTCCCGATGCACTCAAGCGGTACCGAATTGCCGATCACCAGCGTCGCCTAAGCCCGGGAGGATATATCCATATTCATTCAATTCGCGATCGATAGCCGCGACGTGAATATGGACATCGGGGTGTTCTTTATGGAGCGCTGAGATACCCTCGGGTGAAGCGATCACGCCTATAAACTTGATCTTTTCAACACCCCATTCCTTCAGGATGTCAACAGTCGCAATGGCAGATCCACCAGTGGCAAGCATTGGATCGAGAATCAGACACACTGAAACCGTCGGTTCGATTGGGAGTTTGTTGTAATACTCCACAGGTTTGAGCGTCTCCTCGTCTCGGAACAAACCGATGTGCCATACCTCGGCTGATGGCATAAGGCCCCAGATTCCGTCAACCATTCCTAGCCCTGCCCTTAAGATCGGGACCAGGCCGATCTTTTGCTGCAGAGACGCGCCCTCGATAGGTTCGAGAGGTGTCTCGATTTCTGTTGGTGCTACGAGTAAGTCATTGGTTGCTTCATATACAAGCAGTGCAGCGATCTCTCGAATCAGTTCGCGGAATTTCTTCGGCTCCGTCTTTCGATCACGCAGTTTCGTCAATTTGTGCATAACGAGAGGGTGCTTGGAGGAGAAAACGTTTTCCATTTGGACACCTCAAATCCTTCTAAGTAGCTATCGTTCCTGACAACGGATTGTGAGCACAGTTAGGTCATCTGACAGGTCAGGTTGACCGCGGAATTGGATTACCCGTTTGAAAATCGCATCAACGACATTGTTCGCGTCCCAATCTTCAAGCCCCAACACGAGATTTCTTAAGCGCGAGAGACCGAACACGCCGCGTTCACCGCCATAGGCTTCCGTCACACCATCGGTGTAAAGAACGAGCAATTGCCCCGGCATTATTTCGATGACTGAAGATGAATAATTTGCATCAGCTTCCACCCCGAGGACGATCCCATGGTCGCGGATGAGGCTGCCGGGTGATTCCGGGGTAAAAAGGAGCGGCGGATTATGCCCGGCGTTAGAGTAGACCAATCGGTTTTTCGCTGGTTCCCAAATGGCGTAGAAGGCACTCACGAAGAGGTCGGTGCTCGTCTCGGAAATCAGCAGGTTGTTAACCTTTTCAAGCGTACTGGCGGGGTCTATCTTTTCAATGGCGATCGTGTGGATCAGCGTTTTACTCAGAGCCATGTAGAGAGCAGCAGGAATTCCCTTGTCAGCGACGTCGGCGATCACGATACCCCACCGAGGTCCACTGTCGCCATCCGGCAATGGAATGATATCGAAGAAATCACCACCAACTTCACGCGCAGACTGCCAGTTAGCTCCGATCTCCCAACCATCCACAATTGGCAATTCCTTCGGGATGAAGCTGCTCTGAATGCTCTTCGCCATCGCCAATTCTCGCTCCAAGGACTGCTGTTGTGCGGCTTCCTCAATCAGCCGTGTATTTTCAAGACGGAGGGAGAGCTGATGTCCGATACCGGCTAGGAGTGCCGGCAGTTTGCCTGAGAATTCCTGTCCCTTGAGTAGGAGTAAACCGAGGAGCTCCTGTTCGGCGCTCAAGACGAGACAAGAAGCCTCGTCGGTTCCGAGGGGTTCAGCTAAGGCAGGCGGGAGAATGATCTGGAATGGTTCATGACTCTCGTGATAGGGTGGCGATATCCCCAGGTCCGAAGCTTGGATATGCAGGTCATGAAGCTTATAAATATCCGAACGCCGTAATCCGGCAATGGGTCCGATGTGCATATCACCATGAGAGTCATATGGAAGGAGTAGAATCGTCCAATCCGTACCGGTGAGCAAAGTCGAGAGCTGCAAAACGGCCTGCAAAGCTGACGTCGTCTCACCGGGTCGTGCTGCGTGGCGGGCGACTTCGAGTAGAACAGTGGTAATCCAAGCCTCTTCCTGATGCTGATTGTAATTTCGGGCTTCGAGGATGGCGAATGCCACTTGGGTTGTTATCATCTCGATAACGGCGGTGTGGTCAATCGGGAGTTGTTTTGAATCCGCACACTGAATGTGGAGTACTCCAAACATTCGGTCCATAATCTTCATAGGAAAGGCATATTCAAATGCCGAAGGGATAGAGGTCTCTTCAGTTAGAGTATCCACGTTGACCGTGTTTAAAGGCTCCCCTGATTCTGCAACCTTCTCTGTTAGCCAGGATTGCAGTTCATTCTCCTCCGCTTGACTCTTTTCATCCCGTGAAGATGCCCGAAATATTAATTCTCCTTCAATGATTTCGTAAATCTCCACTATTTCGTATTCAAGTATCTCCGTGAGTAACGTCGCTATCCTCGACAAGCGGAGGGCAATTGGATCGAGTGAGATCAGCAGCCTTGACATCTCACGAATGAGTAGCATTTGGATTGAAAGCGTTTCAGTTTTTGATTGCAGAACGAGATTCACCAGTAGCGGAGCGAGCTGACTGGAGATGACGAGCATGAGGTATTGATCATTCTCAGTGAATGCATGGCGCCGTCGGCTTTGGATCGTGAGTGCGCCAATAACGCTATTTCCTGACGTGAGAGGGATGAAGAGTCCCGAAACGGGCGGGTCTGGAGCATCGTAACTAGGGTGGGCAGGAAGGTTGCCTGCCTCAGATTGAAAGTCTTTGATTAGGAGTGATTGACCCGTCCGGCGAATCCATCCGATCAATCCTTCTTGATCCGTTGCGATCTGAAAACTGAGATTCTCCTGGCGATTGCCATCCTTCACCCAGATAAGTGTCCGGTAATGATCATCTTCGAAAACGCCTAATTGAAAGAAATCAGTCTCTATCAACCTGGCGATCTCGAGAAAAGCAACCTCAGCGAGTTCTTGGGGGTCGAGTGCCGATGAAGCGATTGAACGCCCGAGTTCAGCTAATGTCTTGAGTCCTTGCGCTGTATCATTAACAATCGCCATTTCCGGCGTGCTCCGTCAGGAGATTTGATTCGGGTTTAGAGAAATAGTAGCTCGTATCGTAGCACAAAAAACCCATCCCGAATGGAGGGGATGGGTTTTAGTTCTGAAAGGTGTCATTGGGGTGGATTTTCGGTAATATATCTTCGGAAGCTCGCTTACTGCTTAGGCAGGGGATTTGCGGGACCTGTTCATACGTAGTTGGTTGCGTCCCTCCATGCGGCGATATTCCACATCATCCATCACCTTGTGCATGATAACTAGTCCCAACCCACCAACAGGCGGATTATCAGTCGACCAGTCACGTTTGTCTGGGCTATTTGCAGGGTCGAACGGTGGAGCATCGTCCCATAAATCGATCGTTATCTTGTCAGGTTCGGTATGGACTGCGACTTCGATTTCCCCAATCGTATCATCTCCGTAGCCGTGCAAAATGATGTTCTCGCAAGCTTCACATACAGCAAGCTCACATGCGTAGCTCTCCATCTCGTCAAAGCCCGCATCCTGAGCTGCGTCTTGAATTAAGCGACCGATGCGTTCTATCTGGTCAAGGTGACCGTTTACCTTCATACGTTTCTCCACCATGATCCTTTAGAATGCGGCAATTGCGGTTTCGCGATCAGGAAATTGTTCAAAGAGGACTTCAAGGCCTGCGATCTCAAGTGTTTCTGCTACTTGCATACTTGGTTGTGCGATTACAATCCTTCCCCCCGCATTCATAACGGTTTTCCTCGCATTCACCAAGACCCGCAATCCCGCAGAAGAGATAAATTCAACTCCGAGAAAGTCGAGGGCGATATTGACCTTCCCTTGCTCCAGCTCCGCCTGCAAAGCATTTTCGAATTCACTATATGTCACAGAATCCACACGCCCGGTAACCGTCAGTACAGTAACACGTTTATATCCTTTTACGGTAATTTCCATGATCGTCTCCTTTTATCAGGCATTGCGATGGACTACGTATCGGGCAAGTTCATAGAGCGCATCACGCTCGGGCTTATCCGGCATCAGTTCCAACTGAGCCTCGCCGGTTTTAGCAAATTCATCCGCTTGTTGAAGTGCACGGTTTATTGCAGAAGAACTACGAATTTCCTCGATTATTTGTTCAAGTTCGCTTTCTTTTAATTGCTTCTTCTGTAGTCTTTCGGTAAGCATTTTACTATTGGATTGATTTTCCAGGAAAAACAGAGTTGGGAGTGTAATTAGACCCTGGCGCAAATCGCTCGCCACAGGTTTTCCGACCCGGCTTTGCTCCCCTGTGAAATCCAATACGTCATCGACAATTTGGAAGGCGAGACCTATATTATATCCATACAGCTTCATCGCTTCTATTGTTTCCTCGCTCGCTCCACCGAGAACTGCGGCTCCCTCTGTAGCTACCTCGAACAAAGAAGCGGTCTTAGCGTAGGTCCGATCCAGGTAAGATTGGTGGGTCGTAACGAACTCTTGGTTGAATAACTGCGTGATCTCACCACCGACAACCGTCATCAATCCGCGGGCAAAGGAGTCCATCAAGATAAGCGAATCGGTAGCTGCTGCAAGGCGTGCTGCACGGGCGAAGATGTAATCTCCAGCAAGGACAGTAGCACCCTGGGTCCATTGGGCATTCAGGGTTGGGAAACCCCGTCTGAGCAAGGAGCCATCGATTAGATCATCATGCACAAGCGTTGCCGTATGAAGCATTTCAATGGCAGCAGCGTGCATCTTAACCCGGTCGATGTCTGCATCGAGCATATTGCCGATGAGAATAACGGCAATCGGACGGATGCGCTTGCCACCCGAGGAGAGCAGATGATCAATTGCCTTATCCAGGTTGGCGTGATGATTCTCTGCGCTCTGGCGCATGACGAACTCAACTTCCTCGAGATAAGGACGGGTCAGATCAAAGAATGTTGTTGTTTGTGATGTCATGTGACCACTGGAATAAGTTTTTGGCATTTTCTGTTGTCGCCCGTATTGTGCTGTAATCGTCATCCCGGATGTCATTCACATTCTGTGCGATCCACTCGAGATGCGCTGGTTCATTCCTTCTCCCTCGGTGGGGTTCCGGTGTCAGATAGGGAGAATCTGTCTCAATAACCAATCGGTCCGAAGGCAGCTGTGAGACGATATTGCGAAGCGCCTCGGCTTTGGGAAATGTAATCGGACCTGCGATGCCAATGTAAAAACCCTGCCGAATCGCTTCTATCGCAGAGGCCAAATCTGCAGAGAAGGCATGCAATACACCCGCTCGGGTCGAAAGTGAGGGGGGGAGATTGCGGATCCATTTGGTTAAGTGTTTTAGTATATCCCCTATCGCTTCACGGTTATGGATCAGAACAGGATATTTCATCGAACTCGCGATCTCGAGCTGGTCCTCAAAGGCACGCCTCTGCATTTCTGGCGGTGAAAGGTTGCGATAGTAGTCTAAACCGATTTCGCCAATGGCAACAACTTTCGGTGATTGCGCGAGGCTGGTGATTTCATCGGCAAGGGCTTCCGACCATTCACTCACATAATGAGGATGTACACCTACAGCAGCGAAAACATCATCGTGCTTATCCGCCAGCTCGATCGCGATCTGGCTTGACGGGAGGTCAACCCCGGGGATGAGTATCCTCTCCACTCCTGCTGACCTCGCTCTATCCAGGACTTCCTCCCGGTCGGTGTCATACGCGGATAGGTTCAAATGGCAATGAGTATCCACCAGGGCAGCAAGAGGTTCGCTCATTTAACTCCGACCAACTTTAAACCATCTTCGAGTAGTGGTTTAACGCGATCCGCCCGGGTTGTTTCACAGTATACGCGAACGATAGGTTCGGTTCCAGAAAAACGGACCAGGAGCCAGCCGCCGTCCTCAAGTGAATATTTATAGCCATCCACCTTAAGAACATCTGTCACCTTCAAACCGCCAACTTCTTTCGGGTGGGCATTGGAAATCTTCTCTTCATATTCCGCCCGTTTTTCGGGCAAAAGAGGAGTGTCGATCCGGTCATAGTAATGGGGACCAACTTTCTCGAAGAGCAGTTCCACCAACTGGCTTGGTTTCCGATCGAGGCGAACCATCATATCCAATAAATACAATCCGGCCAGTATGCCATCCCGTTCTGGGACATGACCGCGGAAGGCATAGCCGCCGGATTCCTCGCCACCAATCAGTGCGTCGACTTCGAGCATCTTAGGCGCAACGTATTTGAAACCGACACCAGTTTGGTAAACCGGGACGTCATAGATTCTTCCAAGTTTCTCGAGCATCGAAGTAGTTGAGAGGGTCTTAACAATTGGGCCGCGTTCACTCCTGGCTTCCAGGAGGTAATATGCGAGAAGGCCAAATACACGCAGCTGGTTGACGAATTTACCATGTTCGTCACCCAATCCAACCCGGTCAGCATCGCCGTCAGTGATAAGGAGCGCATCAGCATTTTCTGCAACAGATCGCTGCAAACCCACATCGATATTGGGTGGGATCGGCTCCGGGCGTAACATCTCGGGGAATATGGGATTGCGCGTATTATGGATCTCGATCACCTTGGTAGAGCCGCCGGAAAGCAGCTTTGAGAACCACCCGGCGCCATTCCCCCACATTGCGTCTACCAGGATTGTCAAACTTGCGTCTCGAAGTGTGTCTAAATCAACGAGTTTCTCGATCTGAGCGAAATATGCTGGACTGGGATCGAAGCGTTCAACCGCGCCTGAAGCCAGCGCTTCGCGGATATTCACGCGCGGGATTTCCTGATCGTCATCAGGAATCCCGGCTTCAATGGTGCGTAGGCCTGCAGGATCAACCGCTCCACCATATTGATCCCTTACTTTAAAGCCGTTATCGGCTGATGGGTTATGGGATGCGGTGATATTAATCGCTCCAGCAGCTCCCTGATGGACAGCGGAGTAGGAGATTGTTGGTGTTGGCGCAGGACCGTCTGTGAGAAGAACACGGAAACCATGTCCAGCCATTACCTCCGCTGCTGATTCTGCAAAAGCCTCTGATGCAAAACGTTTGTCGAATCCAATGACAATAGGTTTTTCCAACCCTTCAATTTCAAGAAGGTACTTAGCAAAACCGTGACTGCACCGGCGGACAGCTTCAAAAGTATAGTTATCAGCTATTCGCCCTCTCCAGCCATCTGTACCGAATTTGATCGGATTCCGTGTCATACAGTCTCCCTGGATATTGGAGTTAACTTACCATCTAGTGTACGCTTACGAGAAGCAGGCCAGGCGAAACTCTTGACCTGGCCTCGCGAGATAAAAAGGCGCTTGCACTCATTGTGATACGAGTTCAAAGGTCGGTACTGCTACATTCAGCTACCTTAAAAGGATACTAATGCACCTCAAAGATTATACCGTGAAAGAAAGCATGGGACTAGATAAGGTTGTCAAAGAGTGGCGTTCGTGATAGACTTTTCCCCGTTGCGACGCCTGTACCCAGGCGTTCTTTCCGCTCTCAAACGACTTCGCCTGAAGTGGTAGTGAGGGTAATCCCGAGGAAAGGAGGACCTCTATGCGCAGCTACGAAGTTGCTTATATTGTTGATCCCGATGTAGATGAAGAAGGACTTGATGAACTCGAGGGCATTGTCAAAGGTTGGATTGAGACTGCCGGTGGCAAGATCGGGGAAATCGACCGTTGGGGGAAGCGTCGGCTTGCTTATCCCATCAACAAGAAGAACGAAGGTTTTTACATCTTCATTCAAGCCGAAATGCCAACGGACGCACCAATAGCAATCGAGCGAGATATGAGTTTGAATGAACAAATCATGCGCTTTATGGTGACGCTCCAAGAGACGACTTAACCCGTTTTCTCGATAAACAACCTACATCATTTGTAGGAGCAAAGCGATATGAGTCGAGGTTTGAATAAGTTAATGATCATCGGTCACCTGGGGCGTGATCCTGAAATGCGTTATACCCCTTCTGGTAAACCGGTCACAACCTTCAGTGTTGCCACATCGCGAACATGGCACTCATCCGATGGTGAACGTCATGAGGACACAGAGTGGTTTAATATCGTGGCGTGGGGTGGGTTAGCTGAGATATGTAATCAACATCTTCGAAAAGGTATGCAGGTTTATGTTGAAGGCCGGCTGCAAACCCGACGTTGGGAAGATGCTGAGGGGAATAAACATTTCACGACAGAACTTGTCGCCAAAGAGATGATTATGCTCGGCGAGAAGAAAGAGACACTTCGAATGAGTTTTGACCAGGACGAAGAAGAGGGTGATTTCCCCTTCTAAGGACCTATACGCTTGAGTTTGAGAAAAGAATGGAGAGATAGCTTTGGCAGAATTCAATAATCACACAAGAAGGAGCTCGGAGGGCACAAGATCAAGAGGTAAGCCGGACCGTGAGTATCGTAGACGCCCTCGCCTATGCAAGTTTTGTGGGGATAAAACCACGCATATTAATTACAAACAACACGAGCTCCTTAATCGCTATATCAAGGAATCGGGGAAAATCCGCTCACGCCGTGAAACCGGGAATTGTGCCAGGCACCAGCGAATGATTGCGGGTGCGATAAAGAGGGCACGCCATATGGCCTTGCTTCCCTTCACGGTAGAGAGATTGCGCTAGAATCAACTTATCGTTGGCAGGTGGGCGATGGGAGTCATTTGAATGTTTGCGCTCCCTCGGCCGATTTTATTGATTTATATCGTGACTCTGGTTGGCTTAGGGTGAAATCCATTGGTGTTCACGAAATGTGAAGGAGTTATGGCGGTATGACGAAGATGCGGGCTCCACAACGCACAACGAAAAAGCACCTGGCTCGAGCTGAACGTGAACGTATACAAAGCCGCTGGCTTATGGGAGTTGTCATCGCAATAGCAGTAGTCGCGATTGGCATCCTGGGCTATGGTTTTTTTGATAGTGCATATCTGCAACCCAACAAGGCTATTGCCATTGTCAATGGTGATACGATCACGAAGGGTGAGTTTCGCGGGCGTGTGCGGATTTTTCAGCGTGAACTCATTGGCCAATTGAATTCCTATATGCAAATGGAGCAATTCTTCGCCTCCGATCCACAAACTTTAGCAAGTATCCGTGAACTCGAGACTCAGATCCAAACACAGCTCGCACATCCGGAAATCATCGGCCAAGATGCGATAAGTTTGATGATCCGCGAGACCTTGGTGCGACAGGAAGCGGAGAGAATGGGTGTTTACGTTTTGCCGGAGGAGGTCGAACGGCAGCTTCAACACAACTTCGGCTTCTACCCGGATGGAACCCCTACTCCATTCCCTACACCTACGCCTGACGCCACCCGCATGGCTGTGAGCACAGCTGTGTCTGAACCGACAGCAGGACCATCCCCGACATCTGCGCCCTCACAGACTCCTTATCCAACAGGCACGCCGTATGTGCTAGAGGCATATGAAGCTGATTACGCGGCGTTCTTGGATTCGCTATCTGATTTCGAAATAAGCGAATCAGACTTCATGGCCTATCTTGAGGCACAGATCCTTGAAGGGAAGCTTAAGGAGCAATTTCAGCCAGAGATTGAAGATATGGCGGAGCATGTTCTTATCCAACACATCCTCACCGTGGATGAAGCAACAGCTCAAGAAGCGCTCGAGCGACTTGAGTCGGGGGATGATTGGGATGACATCGTCTTGGAGTATTCGGAGGATCTGAGCTCGCGCGATTTAAGTGGGGATCTGGGGTGGAATACCCTGGACGATCTCAATGCACTCCTGGGCCAGATGGGTATTACCGCTTTCTCTGCGCAGGATATGGAAGTTATCGGACCGATCCAGTCGCAACAGGGCTTCCATCTCTTGCGTGTTATCGATCGGCAGGATCGAGAGATATCACAAGCTGCCTATCAGGAAGCTGTCGATAATGCTTTCAGGACCTGGATTAATGAGATGAACGCGGCTGCAGAGATCACTGTTGTCGATGATTGGCAGGATCATCTCCCACCATCAGGTCCATTGGGCATCTGATCTAAATATTGTCTGATAAGATTTCTAACTTACCACGTGATTCACAGTAGGCTGGGTCTATTTTAGATCCAGTCTATTTATTTGGGATTGACACTTGAGCGAGCTTTGGTACGGCGCTATACTGTGCATAGGGTGTGAAGTACATGGATATTCAAGGTCTGCTCGATTCTCTGCCAGAAAAAACTTCTCCTGCTGACCGGGAGATTGTTCAGCGCGCGTTCAATGTCGCGGAAAAAGTTCACCGCAAACAGAAACGAGCCTCAGGAGAGGCCTATGTCAACCATTGCCTTGCAGTGGCTGGCATACTTGCAGACTTGGGGGCGCCAATCCCCGTTATCGTTTCTGGATTGCTCCATGACACTGTCGAGGATACTTCGATCACGCTGGATGACATCGAACGTGACTTCGGTGAAGAAATCCGCATACTTGTTGATGGTGTAACGAAGCTGACCCAACTTCCACGAGTGAGCCACAGCGGAAAAAGAACACAAGATCCACTCGCCTTGAAAGGTAATCTGGCGCAAGAAACCCTACGGAAGACGTTTCTTGCCATGGGTGATGATGTCCGTGTCGTCGTGATCAAGCTGGCAGATCGATTGCACAATATGCGTACTCTCTCCCACTTACCACCGGATAAGCAAACAAGGATCGCGAAGGAAACGCTGGAGATTTTCGCCCCGCTAGCCAGCCGTCTCGGCATCTGGCAAATGAAGTGGGATCTTGAAGATCTGGCATTCCGTTATGCCTTCCCTGAGAAATTCAAGGAGATCGCAGCACTCGTCTCCCAGAGACGGGAAGACCGTGAGATAAAACTTAAAAAGGTCACGGCTGAACTGAAGCGATACCTCGCTGAGCATGGAATCAAGGCTGAGGTCACCGGACGACCCAAACATCTTTATTCCATCAATCGGAAGATGGAGCGTAAGGGTGTGCCCATTGACATGGTGTATGATGTGCGCGCCGTACGGGTAGTCGTCGAGAGCGAATCCTCATGTTATTTGGCATTGGGTGTGATTCATAACCAATGGAAGCCTGTGCCGGGTACGTTCGATGACTATATTGCCACTCCTAAGGATAACTTCTATCAGTCACTGCATACAGCTGTGATCTATGATGATGGCAAGACCCTAGAAGTACAGATCCGAACACCTGAAATGCATGAGAATGCAGAATATGGGATCGCGGCGCATTGGCGTTATAAGGAAGGTCGGTCACGAGACGATTCATTCGAACAGCGTGTAACGTGGCTCCGGTACTTAATGGAGTGGCGTCAGGATGTCGATGATGCTAGTGATTTCGTCGCGGCGATGAAGTCGGATGTGTTCGATGATCGTGTTTACGTGTTTACACCTAAAGGTGACATCATCGATCTTCCTGCAGACTCTACCCCGATCGACTTCGCCTATCATATTCATACATCCGTTGGCCACCGCTGTCGTGGAGCGAAAGTGAATGGGAAGCTCGTGTCGCTGGATACGATTCTGCATACCGGCGATGCAGTGGAGATCCTCACGGCCAAGCGCGGAGGTCCGAGCCGGGATTGGTTAAACCCAAGCCTGGAGATGGTTAAGAGCCAGCGTGCAAGGGGTAAGATCCGTCAATGGTATCGACGCCAAGACCGCGAGCAGAATGTATCTCACGGACGATTACTTCTTGAACGAGAAATCCGCCGTTTGGGTCTGGAAGGAATGACTTACGAGAAAATCGCACGTGATTTGGGCTATTCCAACATCGATGATCTCTTAATGGTTATCGGGTGTGGTGATCTTAATATCAACCGAATCGTCACAAAGTTAGTCCCAGAAAAAGACCTTGAACGGGAACTGGAGGCGCTGAAAGAGCCGGCAGAATTCCTGGCCGAGTTGGACGTGGAAGATGTGAATATCCTCGGCGTATCCGGCTTGCTGACAAAACTTGGTCGTTGCTGTAAACCAGTCCCTGGGGATCCGATCATTGGATACATTACACGTGGGCGGGGGGCGACGATCCATAGACAGGACTGTCCGAATGCGCTGCGGATCAAAGACCGAGAGCGACTGATCCAGGTCTCATGGGGCACACCACATCAAACGTATCCAGTCGCCGTAACCATCCGCGCTTATGATCGAGATGGACTTGTTCGTGATGTCTCCACGCTCGTGGCGAATGAAGGAATAAGTATGTCGGCGATTCAGGTGTCGACGAAAAACAGTCTGGCGGTCTTCGATATGGTCATGGGTATCATGGATATTTCGCAGCTCAGCCGTATTTTAAACCGTCTAGAAGCTCTTCCGAATGTCCTCGAAGCGCGGCGTATACGTCCAGGCTGAGCCGGCTGATTGAATGTTATAATCTCGCCTTCAACCACAATTTAGCGATGGAAGGGTCTGAGTTTCGACCCGCCGGTGGCGTTTATGCGTCGAGTGGGAAATTGAACCCATTACGATTATTCGGCGAGGCGAGGTCAGACGACGAGGGTAGAATTCGTGAGTTCGTATTCCAATTTACTAAGACTGCACTTCATATGAAAAAAATTAAACCATCAGAATCCATTTGGCTTGTGTCCGTTTTACTCGTCATAGTCGGCGCAGTTGTTTCCGCCTATCTAGCATTCCTAAAATTTACGGGTGCGGTTGCCGCATGCTCGAATATTGGTGATTGTGATGCGGTTAACAACAGCAAATACGCAGAAATTGGTGGTATTCCGGTCGCTCTCCTGGGATTGCTTGGATATCTCGCGATCCTGGCAATCCTCATTCTTGAAACACAGTTCCCTGGCTGGAAAGAGGGCTTGCATTTAGGTGTTTTTGGGTTTACTCTGACAGGGAGCTTATATTCAGCTTACTTGACGTACATAGAAATCGCTGTTTTACATGCTATCTGCCCTTATTGCGTGGTCTCGGCGTTTGTGATGCTGCTCCTGCTTGTGATCAGCGTAATACGCTTGCGCGTACTGAGCTTTGTTACGTAGAGGAGATTCCAGACAGTGCCTCGAATTCGATGCCATTATATCGATTGTGTATATCTCGAAGATGGTTTCTGTGGAATTCCATCAATTGAGATTGATCCAGATGAAGGTTGTCGGACTTATAGGCATATAGGTGAATCACCGGATGATGAAGACTGGGATGATGAGGTCCTCGAGGAAATCTGGGATGAGGAAGGAGACGACCTTTTCGCCGAGGATGTTGAGCCTGACGATTGGTTGAGTGTGGACGAATAATCGGTAAGGCATTGTGCTTCATAGAAGGCAGGGGGAGCACAGACAAAAAACCATAGCCCCAAATCGATTAATGCATAAAAGCGCCCTTAAGGCGCTTTTTGGATACGCAAATTTGTGAGAATAACTGGTTACTCTTCCTCTTTCTTTGTAACAGTTTGAATCTTGTGGCTAAGGGTACGGCTGTATATATCTTCAAGTTCCTTGCGGTTCTTACTGGTTGTTTTCACGTCAGCTGTAGAGGTTTCCATTTTGCTATCGGGACCATCGATGGCTTCTCGCAGAGCAATTTCCATCGCGGTTGGGAGCACTTCTTGAGGTTCATCATCAAGGTCTTCAACCATTTCCGCAGCTTTCATGCTCAGGCGTATCTGTCGCTTCTTGCTATCTACCTCGAGCACGCTCACATCCACTTTTTCCCCGACTTTTACGAGCTCGCCCGGGTCGGAGACATATTCATCGCGCATTTCACTCACATGTACTAATCCTGGCCGTTCAGCTCCGATGTCGATGAATGCACCGAATTTTTCGAGCCTGATGACTTCGCCGGAGAATTTATTGCCAGGTTTAATATCCTTCCATTTGAGCCCGACTGGTTTGATCAGGGTGAGGTCAAGACGATCGGCGCCTGGATCGACTCGGAGAACCCATACGTCCATTTCATCCCCTTGATGGACGACGTCTTCTACCCGGTTGATCTGCCCTCGCTTCAATTGCGAGATATGAATTAAACCTTGCTGATCTAAGCCAACATCGACGAAGGCGCCGAAGAGTTCGATTTTGGAAATCTTTCCATGAAGTTTCTGGGCTGGCACGAGGTCTTTTAGTGATTTAATAGATTGGATTTCTTCTTTTACGGTCACGTGTATACCTTTCTGGGCCTGCAAAAAAGCTTGCAGAGCGGTCGGATTATACCACGGCAATTTTCCCGCCCGGTCTCAGGATTGGGACCACATGAATGAGTTTTAATATCAACCAAGGGTCTTACAACCGCTGAACCTAGGGTTGAGGTGTTTCTTCGATTTCTGACGATACACCCCGCCGTGCGACGAGATACCAGTCGAAAACATTGTTGAAACGATCACTGGGGTCGTATAGCGGTCCAACAGCCACGCCTTGTACCTGGGCATCAATACCATAATTGTAAATAGGGTAATACATGAGGATTGCAGGGAGCTGGTCTTGGAACCGGTATTGAAAGCTGGTGTATAGCTCAGAGCGACGCCCTCGATCCGGCGTAGTGCGGGCTTGCTCAAGCCAGATGCTGATATTGCGATCAGAAAAACCGCTGTAGTTCTGCCCTGTTTCTGTTTGCGAGTCGTGCCAGATTGGGTAAGGGTCAGGATCCGGGTAACTGCCGAGATCCAATTCGGCCAGGACAGCTTGATAGGAGCGTGGTTGGAGGAAGTCTTCGAAAAGGCTGTCTGAAGAGACAGGGATCAGATCAACTTGGACAGCAATCACTTCCCAATATCGTTTGACCCATTCGGCGATTTGCGTATGCGTATAATCTTCAAGATGGACTAATTCGATTGAGAGGATTTCTTCATCTTTCACGCGTTGATATTCGGCTGTTCCCGGTGATGCACCGGCTGGAAGTTCCCAGCCCTCACGCTCAAGAATTTGGGCCGCCTCGGTTGGGTTGAAAGGAAGAGCATTGATGCCCTCGGCAAAAGCCCAGGTGCCGGGCATGATGGGCCCAATGGGTTGAACCGCCTGCCCCCGGAAGACCTGATCGATAATCCATTGGCGGTTAATCGCCAGGCCGAATGCTCGTCTAATCGTCTTCTCAGAGAGAAAGTCCTTCTCGGGATTCTGCGTGTTAAGGAAGATCAAACCTAGGCGCGGGAGCCGTGCGGAGTGAACATTCATCGCCGGGAGAGATAGAGCTTCGTCTAGGATGCCCTCTCCTAAGTGCCCAATGCCCTTGACCTCGCCATTGTGATACGCCTTAAGCGCGTCTTGTTCATTCTCGAAGAGCCTGAATTCGATGCGCTCGAGAAAGGGCCGCTGACCGTAAAATTCATCGAAGGCTACAAGGCTCACGCCTGTGATGATGTTTTCTTCCAGGATATATTGATCAAGGTGGAAGGGTCCGGTACCGACGGGATCTAAGTTGAAAGGATGGTCAATGAGATCGCTCGCGCTTACGCCACGAAGGAGGTGATCGGGAAGTAAACCGACGGTTAAGTAATCCAGAAAGGGAGCAAAGGGTTCCGGTAGTTGGAATTGCACGCGTCGATCATCCAATCGGATGATGTTAACCTGGCTCCAGAGTTCATGGATATCTTCTGGCCCCGGGTAGTCAGCATCCTGAAGTTTGGAATAAGTGTAGACAATGTCATCTGAGGCGACGGGTTCGCCATCGTGCCAGACTGCATCGTCGCGTAAAGTGAAAGTATAAAGTGTCGCGTCTGCTGAAATCGCCCATGACTTCGCCAGATCGGGAACAGGGATTCCGCGGGAGTCGAAGTGCAGGAGTCCATGGTAGATCAAGCGATCGATATCACGGTCCGGCTGGTTGGATGAATCGAGGATGGGGTTCAGGCGGATGATCTGACCGATCAGTGCTTCGCTGTGGACACCGCCGGCAACTGGTTGGGCAGGAATGATGGCCTGGTCGGGTGTCTGACCGATCAACATGACGACCACCAAGGCAAGACCACCTATCGCAATAAGTAATTGCCAGCGTATGTTACGCATAAAAGAGTGGGGTAGTTGAAACCGAAGTAGGTCTGAGCGGGATTATCCGACCAGAATAACGGTTACCAGGGCCAGAATGAAGAAAGTGGCGCTTAGACCGATTGTTACGTTAAAGAGCAACCGTTCAATTCCCCGTCGAACATGGAAACCAGCACCTCCAAAGTCTCCGCCACCACCTAGACCTCCCAGTCCGGCGCCGCGGCTCTGCAGAATGATGATGGCAATTAGAGCGACGGAGACGATTGCCAATACTATGTTGAGATAGAATGCCACGCAAATTCCTCCTCGTATCCCTGTCCATCTGAACGAGAAATTTTATTCATTCAAAGGGATGTCCGCCCATCGGACCCCATCCAATTTCAATGAATGGGGCATAAATTCGTGAGCCGCCGGATTATAGCAGAGGCGCAATGCTCCGACAAGATTGCGAATTGCCTCATAAATAATCTAACTTTGGAGATATACATTGCCTCATTGAGAATCTAACCCAACACATCAAAAACAGCTTGGGAAGGTCTCAATGACAAAACAAGGTAAACGAGAATTGCTAAAAGCCATCCGGCCCAGATATCTGAAAGCGAGCAAAGCCGAGAAGAGCCAGATACTGAACGAATTTGTAGCTTCCACGCGATACAACCGAAAGTACGCCATCCATCTGCTCCGCAACGGTCCACCCAGGAGCTCAAAGAACAAGAAGCGGGGGCGTCGTCTGGTCTATGGACCTGATGTGATTGCAGCTCTGGCACACATCTGGGAAGTAAGCGGACATTTATGTGCGAAACGCCTTCATCCCTTCTTGCCACAAATGGTTGAAGCCCTTGAACGACACAACGAGATCCGCATGGCGCCTGAGACGAGAAAGAAACTACTGCAGATGAGTATCTCAACGATCGATCGCCGCCTGAAGCGCGCCCGGGGCAAATTGGCCGGCCGAGGTCGAACAACCACCAAGCCAGGCACCCTGCTCAAAAACGCCATCCCAATACGCACCTTCGCCGATTGGGACGAGCAAACTCCTGGCTTCGTTGAGATGGACCTTGTGGCTCATTGTGGTGAGTCCACAGCAGGTGAGTTCCTGCATACGCTCAACGTCGTGGATATCGAGACCCGCTGGACAGAAACTATCGCCTTGCCCAATAAGGGCCACACCGTCCCGGTGTCCTTCCGGGAGAAAGCCACATTTGAAGGCATTCAGACCATGCGCCATCGACTACCTTTCCCGCTGCTTGGCATCGACAGCGATAGTGGAGGTGAGTTCATCAACCACCATCTCTACAATTACTGCCAGGACGAGAAGATTACCTTCACCCGAGCTCGTCCCTACAAGAAAAACGACCAGGCACACATCGAGCAGAGAAACTGGACTGTGGTTCGCCAGGTCGTCGGATATGCTCGTTACGATAGCCCTGAAGCCCTGATCCTGCTCAACATCATTTACGAGGATCTACGCCTCTTCGTCAACTTCTTCCAGCCTGTCATGAAGCTTGAGAGTAAAACGAGAGTGGGCAGTAAGGTGAGAAAGAAGTATGATGAAGCCCAGACACCCTGCCAGAGGGTCCTGGCTTCGTCTGATATCGATCAAGCTGTTAAACACCAACTCCAAGAGGTCTATCTTGCACTTAATCCTGCTGAACTACGACGACGTATCGAGGCTAACCTTACTAAATTGTGGAGGCTTCGTCAGTAAGATTCCCGAATGAAACAATGATTACCCTATGGTTAGATTTTCTAATGAGGTAACACGCGCCGCCAAGTGCCGCGCCCTCAGAGTTCAATATGACAATACGCTCTTGTCAAGGAATGTCAGGAACATCGGAGTTGTATCTTTTCTATGGTTGTAGCGAGAGACATATTCATTGACGTAATGCTGTAGGAATTTTTTCGCCGGTCAACTCTGCCAGCTACGACGGAGTTAGGATGGTGCTGTTGTAGTCGACTACACGCCTGGGCGTGTAGTTACTTTGGCGAGATCTGATATTGGCTCAGGAATCTTCAAATAGCTTCTGATTATTAGCGTAAACAGAAGAAACAGACTTCTATTAGATGGCGCATTACCAGTCAATTACACGTAGAGGTGGGAAGGGGAAACATCAATCAAATCGAACCAGGGATTCCACATCGGCTTGTAAAAAATACTTTCGATAGGCA
>DAOUEQ010000031.1:0-2300 GCA_034430395.1 Anaerolineales bacterium
GATCAAGCTGATCCGCAGTGGGATCTCCCTCAAGCCCCGGCTCGAGTGTAAACGTCGGAGACTTTCCATTACACGCAGCCAGCAGGGCTGCCGCCCCCGTTAGAATACCCATGCTTTTCAAGATATCTCGTCGAGATAAATAGAGTTGTTCGGGGGTGATTTCAGAGGGACTGATTTTACGCATCGTTTATACCTCCAGAGTACCAACAAAGGATATAACCATAGTCAACTTTCAGCGTTTCAGCGGTTCTATCCCGAAACCATTGAGGCGTCGAGAGAAATGATACCTGAAGACCACAACACAAGGTTCAGGGTAGGCGTGATAAGACAAGTACCGGAATGACGCGAGTTGTCTTTTTCTCATACTCAGCAAAAAAGGGGTATAGGGTGGACACCTTTTCATAGAGTTCTGCGCGTTCGGGTTCTTGGACAATCTCGGCATGGGCTTGGAACTTCTCGGTACCGACCTCAACGGTAACCTCAGGATGGGCGACGACATTGTGATACCAGCTAGGATTGGTCGGTGCCCCGCCTTTTGAAGCGATGATCACATATCTTTCGCCATCGGCCAGGTACGCCACTGGATTCAGGCGAGGTTCCCCACTCTTTGCGCCGATGGTGTGCAGAAGAAGTAGGGTCATTTCCTTAAAATGCCCGCCAACCTTACCGTTGTTGGCACGAAACTCATCAACAACGGCTTTATTCCATTCGCTCATGTTCATACGCTCCAAAATCAGGATTGGCACAATCCATACGATGGAAATGTAGGCGGGGGATGATTCTGAGGGTCCAGCCCCGTTCGTCTAAACATCCATCCTTTTTAATTATAACGCTATCATTAGTTTAGAAGCCGTGGGCGCATCGAATCTTACATTTCAAAACGATGTCTGGTGAGGTCGTTAGCAGTGGTGACCTTGGGGGGTGCGACGTCGATGAGTTTAATCGGGGTGCTTGAGGGCTGTAGTAGTGGAGCAAAGAATATGAGGCCACTTTTCTCGATGTGGTCAGCTCAATGTGGGTAGCCATGCGGACCGAGGGAGTGTTCTAATCCCCTCCATGGTTCTGCTATTCAACCAGAATTTGAGTCCCATTAACTTTATTATCGGATCCTCGAAGAAATTTGAGTCCCAATACCCGTGTAATCAGACTCCATCTTCCTAAAGAGTCCGATTGCGAGAATGATCGGATGCAACATAAAAGGACAACATCGTTGAGCATCTTCGGTGATCACGATCGCTGGGGAAGCATGATGTCCGACTACGGTTGAGGTTCAGGTAGGGAATCGACTTCCCTGCACTTGATGGCACTGGCAATATTGCGCTAATATCAGGAGGTCGGTGGAACCATAATCCACGGCTGGAGAAGTGACATGCGAAAGGTTATCCTACTGCTTCTGCTCGGGCTGTTTCTGACCTCCTGCGCCAATGCAAGCACACCGGATAGCCAGGCCTTCCCTGATGCGGCGGAGCTGCCCACCCTGCCACCCTTCAGGCCAATGACAATTGGATCGAATTTACGCTTCGGTACGTGGTTGATTACCGGCAACGCCGGCAAATGAAAGACCGTTTGTACACTCGAATCCTGGAGGAGGTCGATCAGCTTGGCGGGCAAGTAGAAATCGCTTCGACCACGGTCCAGCTGGTAGATCCGGCACCATTTGCTGTCCGGCTAGATAAGTCGAGAGAAAATGCGCAGAAGTAAAATTCAAACCTTGAGATAGATAGGGAGGTGTGGGCTATGATGCGGACGGTGTATCGAAACCAAGCGGGGGAAATCCAGAGAGATTTATCCGTAGAGGGAATTATAGCTGCGATTCAAGACTCCGAAGGTTTGCTATGGGTGGATCTTCAGCAGGAGGTTGTTGATCGTTGTCGCCCACTCCTGCTCGAAACCTTTGGTTTTCACCCCTTAGCCGTGGACGATGCGCTCGAAGAGAGACATGTCCCCAAAGTGGATGCGTGGGAGGGATATATCTATTTAGTCCTGCACGCGATCCAGTTCACGCCTGAGGCGGATAAACCGCTGACGACATTAGAGCTTGATTTCTTTGTCGGTAAAAATTATCTGGTGACTTATGCTTCAAAACCGATTTCGGCTCTTGACCGGGTATGGGACTTTTACCAGCGTGATGAACGAGGATTAGCGCGCGGCGTAGAAAGATTACTATATGAGATAAGCGATGAGCTTGTGGCTGATACGATGCCTGTGATCGAGTCAATCGACGACACAATCGATTGGATTGAGGATGAGATCTTCGATAATCCAGGTCCTCACCTGCTGGCACAAATCTTTACGTATAA
>DAOUEQ010000032.1:0-30127 GCA_034430395.1 Anaerolineales bacterium
CCTACTTGGTCTCTTGCAGACTCAATCACTCTATCTATCTTGAGGAGCAGAAATGACATTTACAAACACCGTTGTCCCGTTTATTTCAAGTATTGTGAGTCTCGTCTTCGCGGTAATCATCTTCAAACGCTACGCCGATCGCAGAGGAAAGCATCTGCTGATTTGGGGAGTAGGCATGGTCTTCTATGGAATCGGTGGTTTCAGCGAGGCGTATTTTGGCGCCTTTGGTTGGAATTCCTTGATCTTCCGTATGTGGTACTTGTTCGGTGCCATTTTGGTCGCTGCGTGGCTTGGTCAAGGAACGGTGTACCTGCTGGCAAAACGCAAATGGGCTAACGCGCTGACGGCGCTGCTCATCCTGGGTTCCGTCTACGCTACATTTCGCGTGTTCACCGCCGAACTCGATCCCACGCTGATGACATCCAGCGTCCACACCGGCAGTGAACTCAGCGGCCATGCCATCGTCACTTCCGGCATCCGGACTCTTACGCCCATCTTTAATCTCTACGGCACCGTGGCCCTTGTCGGCGGAGCGGTATATTCAGCCTACATCTTCTGGCGTAAACGGATCCTTCTACATCGAACTCTTGGGAATCTTCTGATCGCAGTAGGAGCTCTCGCCCCCGCCTTTGGCGGCGCGTTCAGCCGTTTCGGTATACCCGGCGCCCTCTATCTCGGAGAGTTTTTTGGCGCCATTTTGTTGTTTGCTGGATTCATCAGGGCGACGGTACCCATGAAAAATACTGAGCCCCAGCCAGCGCCCACGCCTGCCGGCGATTGAGGAGGGGGAGTCTTGTTTGGCCTATGCCTAATGACCCACATTATTGGACCTTGAGAAGGCAATCTCTCGGGTTATAAACTAACTCTGATGAGATGAAAGAGCGGACTGGCACGTGTGTAGGCCTCAATAATTAATGAGGGGGGCTGTCCAACGAGTGGCTTTTGAACAGCCCCGTTTTGAATCTAAGGGATGATTCCGCTCAGATAATATTGCGCAGGCTGCGCCTGCGATAGTGATAGACCAGCAGCAAAAGCAGGAATTGAGTGAGAGTGGTGATAATTGTCGAGAACTGCCTGAAATAGAAAACCAACAGATCCACCCCCACTAATGAAAGCAACAAGCCGGCTGCAGCAAGCGTGAGCCCGAAACCCTCGCTTTTCACAAGAAGCAAAATGACAGCGATGATCAGCAGTAAACCAACCATGCCTTCAAGAATCGTGAGCGTCGCAAACCATAGGATCCCTGATTTACTGGAAACCAATCCAAGTGAAAACAAATCATCCATCCAGACTGTTAAAGTGTGTGGATCGCTAATACCAGAGATAAGTCTGGCAAAGTCCATAACCGTTACAATACCTAAGGCAAGCAACGCTCCAATGAGAATCGCCTTTAGCCTGCCGAGCGTGATCCAACGGCGCTCCCACCGCTCTAAATAGCCAATAAATCTCTCAAATGCACCCTTCCTGTCCGGAACAACCTGAAGCGATTCCGAATCGATAAACTCCTGTAATCGGCGCGCCAGTTGCTGGTATTCAGCGTGCTCTACCTGCTGGGCGATCCTTTCCAGACGACTCTCGAGATCCTTGTGCTCCTCTGATTCGAGATCGTGGTCCAGAACTTCCCCCATCTCGCCGAGAGCTCGGTAAAGTTCGTCACGGATACTGAGAGGCGGTGAGCGCCTGACATGCAGATAGATCCACACAAGGAGTAAGAAGAAAGCATAAATGATTGGCGCAGCCGCGGGGTAGAAGTAATCGTTACTCTGGGTGATGAATTTACCCACCTCATCGATGAATAAACCCACCCCGATACCAGCCAGAATCGCGCTGAGTGAGTATGCCCAACGGTTGGTCAAAATCAAAGAGAGCAATACAGCGGAAAATAGCGCCAGCCCACCCCATAATACATGCGCGATGTGGAGTTCCTCACCTCCGAGTTGAGGATAGCCGGATATTTCAAGAAAGAGCCTGACAAGCGTTACGGTTAATGCAAAGCTCAGAAGCGTATACCGCAAGTATTTTTCTGCATCCCCTCGCCGCACAGGCTTGCGGATTCGACTCGAACGTTTTGATCCCACCAAATTACCTTCCTGCCCCCTGCTCTTGAACTCGAGGCGGGGACAACCGACTCAAGGCAATACTGGCCAGGAACGCCGCCCCGGCGCCGAAGAGAAAGGGTGCGCCCGGTCCAAAACCGCTCCAAGCACCAATCCCCTGCCACAGCACTCCGGCGATGATACTGGCCGGAAGGGCAATAAGACCGACTACAGCATGGAGGATCCCGAACGCTGTTCCACGCAAATGGGAGGGAACCAAATCGGCAACAAATGCCCGGGCTACCCCCTCTGTTAATCCGTAATATACGCCATAGAGCGCCATGAGCGCCCAGACGTGCCATCCCTCCGAGGCTCTTGCGAAGCCCAGATACACCACAACATATAATATCCATCCGATCATGAGAATCCGCTTACGCCCGGCTTTATCTGATAACGCTCCGGCTGGCGTCGAAATGATTGTGTAAATCAGGCTGAATACCATCATCATCGCCAAGATATTCACAACGGAGAGCCCTACCGTTTCTGCCCGCAGGATGAGAAAGGCATCTGAGGAGTTCCCCAGGGTGAAAAGGGCCATGATCAGGATATAGTTCCGGAAAAGCCGGTTGGTGGATAGCAGCCCGCTCCGTGTTTTCTCCTCCTTCTTCTCCTCTGGTTTCTCGGATTCCTGCCCGGGACCGATACCGATTCCTGGCTTGATCTCCTGCGCGCCGAACGCTAGCGTAATAACAGCCAATACCGCGGGGATAATGCTGATCAAAACAACGGTTTGAAATGTCTCGCGCGACAACCCCACAGCGCCGCGCTGCGAGATGAGGATAATCGCGATGGCTAATCCTATCCCCACAACAGCCCCAGCAGTGTCGCCGGCGCGGTGCAAGCCAAAGGCTAATCCTCGTCGGCTTTCCGGGATGCTGTCTGCGATCAACGCATCCCGTGGAGCGGTACGCAATCCCTTTCCAACGCGATCTGCGAAACGCACCCCCAACACTGCTCCCCAGCTTGTCGCCAGGTAAAGGAATGGCTTCGCGGCCGTCGATACTGCATAACCAAGGACAGCGAGCGATTTGCGCATCCGCAATCGATCTGAGAGCCACCCAGAGGTCATCTTTACCAAGCTGGCGACAGCTTCTGCCACACCTTCAATCAACCCGATGAAGGTTGTCCTAACACCGAGGACGCTGAACAAGAATAACGGTAAGAGGTTTATCAACATCTCGGAAGAGATGTCGGTTAAGAAACTAGTCAGTGTAACTACCCAGACATTGCGCGGGAGTGGTCCCTTTTGGTCGTTTTCCATATCAAGATCTGCGTTAGGATCATGCATGGTTTCGTTCACATCCTCTCGGGACTCTCATCTTCATTAAGCCGTCTGCTCGTTCTCACCGCCAGCGAATTTCTCCACCCATTTCATCACTATGAACTTCAACTTCCCGCTCTCTGAGCTGTAAAACGATACGCCACCCTGGTGTCAGCGCCTGCGTGCAAAGTTCTTTAGGGTGCGGGTACTCCAGACATCCATCACGCCATTCAACGAAAGTATAGGTGAGCACTTTAACAAAGCTTGGATCTTCGCCATTAGCCTCCGCCAATGCCTGAATTGCTGCTGGAACCGCTGGAGGATATGGCTCATCATTAGCAAGCCCGGGCTTCTGTATCGGATCGCCCAACAATCCGCTCAGGAGCAAGATCGTCCCTCCATCCCGTCCGAAGTACACAACGATCAGGCGATCATGTGACCATATTCGAGCTGATGCCAGCTCATTCTCCGTGTTGGTCCAAGCATCTTCGAGCAACGATTGCAGGTAAATAACACCGCTCTCACGCGCATCTACGCTCTCAAATTCATAGATCTCCGACACCTCCCCGTTCAGGGTAATGGCCCGTGAGTCCACATCAAAGATTGGCGCCTCTAGACCTGTGGTGACGGTCTTGGCGCCGGTATCCTCTAATGTATTCAGGAGTTCATCGATTGATCCGTACGACCGTGTCATCGGAGTCCCGGTCCGACCACATGCATAAATGAGAAAAGCCAGGGACAACGTCAGAACACGCCTTTCTATCATCGAAAACATCTCCATAATCACGTTATCCCTTCATCATCCTATACCGGTACACGCAGGTGCAGTTTTGTTATCATGCCCTTGAAATCCCTTTGTTTTTGAAACGGGACCAGCCCTCGGATCGATTGACTTACACAAGATCTACGCCTATGCTGGTGCCAACGCGAAACGATGGGCGACTCGTCGCTCCCAGAATAGAGCCGAGGGACTAAAGATGGCAAACGAAGTGTACATCATCGCCGCTGTTCGCACACCAGTTGGCGTGGGTAGACCGGACCGTGGTGACCTTTATCCAATCGCTCCCGTTGATCTTGCCGCCCAAGTTCTCAACGAAGCGCTGAGTCGCGCTGGCGTAAGCCATGCACAGGTTGAAGATGTCATCCTCGGTTGCGTTACACCGATGGGCGATCAGGGAGCTAATATCGCCAGGTTAGCGCTCTTGCAAGCCGGCTTTCCTGTTGAAGTGCCGGGGATTCAGATCAACCGCATGTGCGGTTCCGGTCAACAAGCGGTTCACTTCGGCGCTCAAGCAATTCTCGTCGGGGATATGGACCTGGTTCTCGCCGGTGGGATCGAGATGATGTCCCATCAACCCCTCGGTGCAGACTGGCCAGAATCCTGGCCCGAAGATTTTCCTTACCCGTTGATACACCAAGGTCTCAGCGCGGAGTTGATGGCCGAGAAATGGCACTTGTCGCGCGATGCCCTTGACGATTACG
The DNA here is from genome assembly GCA_034430395.1 of Anaerolineales bacterium. GTDB lineage: Bacteria > Chloroflexota > Anaerolineae > Anaerolineales > E44-bin32 > E44-bin32. The sequence goes on from DAOUEQ010000032.1 coordinate 4,840, forward strand.
CCTTCCAGAGTCATGTACGCGCTGGCGCCGCCATCCGTGAGCATCGTCAAGAAAGCCAGATCCTTCCCATTCAGGTTCCCAATGGAAATGGAAAGACGCGAATGATCACGGTTGACCAGGGAGTCAGGTTGAAGCCAGATAGGGAGAAGATGGCTTCTCTACGTCCAGTATTTAAAGAAGACGGAGTGATCACAGCGGGTAACAGCAGTCAAATCAGCGACGGCGCTGCGGCACTGCTGCTAGCTTCTGAGCAAGCTGTCAAACGTTATAGTTTAAAACCGAAAGCCCGAATCGTGTCACGCGCTGTTATCGGCTCCGACCCTGTGTTGATGCTCGACACACCCATTCCGGCCACGCGCATGGTGCTCTCCAAGGCAGGGATGACCCTCGACCAGATCGATATTATTGAGATTAATGAAGCGTTCGCTTCAGTCGTTCTGGCGTGGTTTGAGGAATTACACGCCGACCCTGAGAAGGTCAACCCGGATGGGGGGGCCATTGCCCACGGGCATCCGCTTGGCGCCACCGGAGCCGTCTTAATGACGAAATTGCTCCATGAGCTCGAGATGTACAACGAACGCTATGGTTTACAGGTAATGTGCATTGGTCACGGCATGTCTACAGCGACAATCCTGGAGCGGCTTCAATAGGCCTTCCTTAATAGATTTTGTCCCGGGATTTGGGGGAATCACCCCTGTTCGATAGCGGCTATTAAAGGAAAATAGTCGCTGCGCCGCTAATCAAGCCCGTTAGAACTACGACCCCGAAGGCACGTGAAACCAGTCGTCTTAGCCGCGGGGTACCCAAGACCATCGCCATCACGGCTTTCGTTAGTGTGTTCATAATCGTCGCCAGGATGATGGCTATGGCCGCAACCCGCGCGTCGAGCAACCCCTTCAAAGACAGGTTAGATACACTCAGCGTGATTGAGTCGACATCCGTGATACTCGTGAGCACGCTGGCAAGATATACGCCCGCGTTGCCAAAATATTCGTTCGCGGCCTCGACCACTACCAGTACGAGGGCGAAAACAAGTCCGAAAGTGATGGCTGTTGTTAACCGCAGCGGGTTGGATAATTCTATGCCTCCATGCTCGGCTTTCTTTTCGGCGCGCCCGCGACGCCATAAGATGTAAAAACTGAACACACCGGCGATGAGCATCGCCACGAGAGGGACGACAATCTGCTTCACCAATCCAGGATTCACTACCGCTACTTCAATCAGCACGCGCGGGAACATCACACAAGATGCGAGAAGGATTCCTTGCGCCAGGACCGTCGAAAGCCCCGCATTCGTTTTGCTCCTACCCGCGAAGCTCAGCGTTGTGGCTGTGCTGCTGACCAAGCCACCTAGAAGCCCGGTGATGCCGACGCCCTGTTCAGTCCCCAGAAGTTTCATCAGTACATAACCCAGGAAGCCGATCCCGGACACGAAAACAACAAGCAGCCAGATCTGGAAAGGGTTTAGAACTCCGAAAGGACCAAATCCTGCGTTTGGGAGCAAGGGCAGCACAACTACTGTTATGATCGAGAACTCCAGCGCTGCTCGCAAATCCTTGGCGCTCATGCCCCTGGCAACGCCGTGCAAGCGCGGCTTCAAAGCCAGGATTAGCGCCGTTATGACGCCGAGCGCTGCAGCGACTGCGGGTTGGTTCCAGATCATCATCGCGCCCAGAAGCGGTACCAACAGCGCAGCTACCTCGCTGGTGATCCCCTCTTCGTCACCCCGCATAGCAGAGGCGAGTAGGCTCGCCCAAAGAAGAAGGATCAGACCCAAATACGCAGCTAAAAAGATAAGAGGACCGTACTGGTCCGTGAGGAAGGCCGCGATTGCCCCCAAGAGTGCCATTAGCGCGAAGGTTCGGATGCCGCCGAATTCCTGCTCACCACTGCGCTGCTGGACGAATTCGCGCTCCAACCCAATCAACGCCCCGATGAGCAAGGCTGCTGCAAATCGCCACCAAGGTTCCAGGTTGAGTAGCTGCGTTATCAAGGGTCACCTCCCGGGGAGAAATCTTCTTGCTTTGTCAAATACTGAGTTTAACTAAGTCCAGTATACTGTACAGGTAAATTCTGTTTTCACAGAATTATTCATCAAAAGGTTGAATGCCCATGGAACGAGTCGCTGCTGTTCAAATGAGACCCGAATTACTTCAGGCCGAAAAGAACCTTCAATCCATCCTCTTCAATTTCGAAGAGGCGGTGACAGCTGGGGCCAAACTGGTTGTCTTTCCAGAGTGCGCTCTCTCTGGTTATAACTTGAGCTTGGAGGAGGCACAGACTGTAGCCGAGGGCATCCCCGGTCACCTGAGTGAGCGATTAGTGCAAGCCTGCCAGCAACTGGACGCAACGATTATGGTAGGGATTCTCGAGAGAGACGATAGCGGGCAGATTTTCAATACTGCGCTCATCACCGGACCGGATGGAATCCTCAGCCGATACCGGAAAACCCACCTGCCATACCTTGGTATTGATCGTTTCCTCTCCTCTGGCGACGAGTTGCTTCCACCGCTTAACACGCCTGTCGGCCGGGTGGGAACGCTCATCTGCTATGATCTACGCTTCCCCGAGCCTTGTCGTGCGCTCGCCCTCATGGGTGCCCAGATGGTATTGGTCTCTACCGCCTGGCCCAGCGCCTCCACCCTCTACCCGGATTTTGTCGCCCGTACCAGGGCCGCCGAGAACGGCATTTTCCTCGTGGCCGCCAATCGTATTGGGGAGGAGCGTGGGGCGCGCTTTCTGGGTTATAGTCTCATCATCGGACCTGATGGCGACGTTCTGGCACAAGCCGGCGGAGAAGAAGAAACCATCCTCTACGCCGATATCGACCCCTCTCTCAGCGATCAGAAACAGCGTGTTTTCATCGTCGGGGAATATGAACTCGATATCTTCAACGATAGACGCCCCAAACTCTATGGTGAAATCACAAGATCCTAATAAAAAAGCATCCATTCGGTAATTTTTTCGCCCCCAACCAAGAAATGTGGCCGGGGGCGTTCTTATCATCTTGAGAGAAGGTAATCCCTCAATCGACTCCTATGCAACCCGCGCCAGCTTCAGTTGTATGCCCATCAGCCATTTGCTAATCTCCGCGACAACGGCAGGGACAAACAACAAGGGCAGCACGATCTGCCATTCAGTCCAACCCAAAGAGACGGTGTTGAAGATCGGTTGAAGGAAGGGGACATAGATGACGGCGAGCAACAACAGCAACGAGGATATCACCGCATAGAACATCCACTTGTTGCTTAATAACCCGATCTTCAGCAAGGGATAGCGCTCCGAACGCGCCGTGAACGCTCGCAGGAGTTCAGAGAAGGAAAGCGTTACGAAGGCCATCGTCTTCGCCTCTTCCGGAATGCCGGGATAAAGTTGGATGCCCATCCAGTATGCAAACAACGTGACGCCCGCGATGGCGATTGTCTGAATCCCAATGCGGGTGCGCATAAGGCGGTTGATCACGGGCTCGTCAGGGGGCCGCGGGGATTGGACCATAATATCCGGATCACCCTTTTCCATCCCCAATGCAAGTGCCGGAGCTCCATCTGTGATCAAGTTAAGCCACAGGAGTTGGATTGGGGTCAGTGGTGAGGGGAGGCCCGCCAGGATGGCGATAAAGATAACCGCGATTTCTGCCAGGTTGCAGGAAAGTAAATAAAAGACAAATTTTCGAATGTTGCCATAGATAACTCGTCCTTGCTCGACAGCATCGACGATGCTGGCGTAATTGTCGTCCGTAAGGACCATGTCTGCGGCTTCCTTAGCGACATCCGTTCCGGTAACACCCATTGCCACACCGATATCCGCTCGTTTCAACGCCGGGGCATCATTTACGCCGTCCCCGGTCATTGCTACAATCTCGCCGTGTGATTTCAGCGCGCTGACGATGCGGACCTTATGCTCTGGAGAGACGCGAGCGAAGACATCGGTGGTCACAACCTTCTCTTTAAGTGCTGCATCATCCATGGCATCCAACTGCGATCCTGTCAGGACTCCATGCCCTGGCTGGAGCAGGGCAATCTCTTCGGCAATTTCCTCCGCCGTATCTGGGAAATCTCCAGTGATCATAAGCGTTCGTATGCCAGCCCGGCGCGCCTTCTCTATAGCGGGTTTGGCTTGAGGACGGGGAGGATCAATCATACCTATCAGGCCAACGAATATAAAATCGCGCTCGACATTTTCCGGTGTAGCCTCATCAGGGACATCGGGATCCACGCGGAAGGCCACGGCGATAACCCGCAAGGCAGAGCGTGCCATGCGAGCGTTCGCTTCGTAGATTCTTTCACGGATCTCATCTGTTAGCACTGCAGTTGTGTCGCCCATCTGCTGATACTGGGTACACAAATCTAAGACGACATCCGGCGCTCCTTTAATCGCCGCAATCTCCCATTCTCGCAATTCGCTATCATAGAATGGGCTTGCATCATCCGGCGCCGGATCAACGATCTTATGTACCGTCGTCATCCGCTTACGGGAAGAATCAAAGGGGATCTCATCGATCCTTGGATATGCTTCCTCGAGTCTCTCCCGAAACGCTCCCGCTTTAGCTGCCGCGATTAATAAAGCCGCCTCTGTTGGGTCACCGATTATGCGGGAAGCGTCATCCCTATCCTTTGCCGGCTTAGTCTCAATCTGTGCATCATTCGCTAATGCGGCGACCCACAAAGCCGTCGTCGAGGCGGGATAATCACGCAGGTCCACCACCCCTCCATCGACCTTAAATTCTCCGGTTTGTTCAAAACCTCTCCCTGTTATCTCAAAGGTTGTGCCATCAACCCACATGCGTGTCACGGTCATCTGGTTCTGCGTGAGCGTACCGGTCTTATCCGAGCAGATCACCGTCGTCGATCCCAATGTCTCGACAGAGGAAAGCCGTCGTATGAGCGCATGACGAGTGATCATCTCCCTCATACCGAGCGCAAGGGTGATCGTTACAACGGCAGCCAATCCCTCCGGCACAGCTGCAACAGCCAGGCTGACCGCGACCAGGAACATCTCAAGCGGCGCAATCCCCCGAATCCAGCCAACACCGAACACAAGTAAGCACACGCCCAGAGCCGCTATTCCGAGAGCCTTCCCAAGCTGGTCAAGCTTGCGCTGCAAAGGAGTCGGTTCCTCGTGCACAGCCTGGAGCATGGTTGCGATCATGCCAATTTGCGTGCGCATTCCTGTGCTGACAACAACGCCGTTGCCACGCCCGTAGGAGACCACCGTGCCACTGAAGGCCGTGTTGCGGCGATCCCCCAACGCCATATCCTGTGTGAGGACGAGATGAGCATCTTTCGTGACTGGCACGGATTCGCCCGTTAGAGCAGCCTCTTCGATGCGCATATTGACCGTCTCTATCAGCCTCAGATCAGCGGGGATAAAATTCCCTGCCTCCAGAAACACGACATCGCCCGGGACCAATTCGCCTGCCGGGCAAGTCCGTCGATGCCCTTCCCGTAGAACAAGTGCATCCGGAGCAGCAAGCCGCCGGAGTGCGGCTAGCGCCTCCTCAGCCTTGCGTTCTTGCACAACACCCAGAATCGCGTTTAGCACCACAATCGCCAGGATGGCAGCAGCTTCGATGTAATCGCCGAGGAATGCGGCGACAAGCGCGGCGACGATGAGAACAATGACGATGAAATTGTTGAATTGCTCGAAAATCAACTGTAACAAAGAGGGCTTTGTGGCTTCTTCGAGTTCATTGGGTCCGAATTGCTCAAGGCGCCTTCTCGCTTCTTCTTCGCTTAACCCTTGTTTGGGCGATGTTTGGAGCGCCTTAACGATTTCCGTCGCCTCTAACACATGCCAGATATCTTCACCGTTTACAACGGCTTCAAGAGGGGGGTCAGATGCGGTGATATCTTCCATGGAATCCAATTTTTTATTACTCAATTACACACATTCTGGGTATGGTTGGTCCGACGCGCAAATTATAGCACGCTGGTATGTGGGACTCTACTGACAACCACAGCACATTTAGCCGACAAGCTGACTATCACAAATTTCCATCTCGTGGATGCGCCTATTCTTCGATGAAACTACATAGGGTGTATAACGGGCGGCATCTTAGCCCATACTCCCATCAGGCGCTGACTTTCACATTCTCATTTATAGGAACTTGTTGATCTGTCAAGCCATTCTCGTAACGAAGACGCTGCTCTGTTTTTGATATTTCCAATAACCGGGGGAATCCTAAAGTGCCCACCACGGCAAAACTTGCAGTAGTTTATCTTTTGATTTAAGGGAAGAGCGTCCGTAGAAGTTTACAGACTTAGGATCAAATCAATGTAATCCAACAAATGTCCTGTGATCAAGAAATGGCCGCTCACGTGCTCCTTCGCCTGTCGGCCCAATTCCTGTGCCAGGCTTTTATCTTCGAGTAATGCCCGTATCTTCTCGGCGAACCCGTCGTAATCATGAGGCTCGAGCAGGTAGCCCGTGACGCCGTCTACCATCTGGGTTGGGATTCCCCCAACATTTGAAGCAACCACCGGGGTTCCCTTCCACATCGCTTCGGTGATAACCAGCCCAAACCCTTCACGCGTCGACTTCTGAATCACGACGTCTGAGATGCGTTGCATAACGTTGACAAGGATCGGATCATCCCCGCGCACAAAGAGCACGTCGCCTCGATCGAGTAAATCCTTGGCAACTTCCGTCATCTTGGCCAGGATTTTTACCCCCTCCGGATCGTCACTAGCCATGTTGTATACAAACATCAAACGACAATCGACTTGCTCCTTGACGCGCTCAAAAACCTTCAAAACACCTTCCGGGTCCTTCCAGGGATCGAAGCGCGAGACCTGGGTGATAATCGGCTTATCGGTTGGAATCTGATACTGGGCCAGATAATCCTCGATCACCCGGGCGGGAAGATCCATATTCTTCGGGGAGAGAGGGTCGATGGATGGAGATATGATATCCTGCTCGATAGCAAGATCGGGGACCTTGTAAATCTCAGAAGAAACGATCATGCGGTCGTATTCGAGAATATACGGCTCCATGAAGGCCCAGGCTTGAGGGTTTGGCTTCGTAATATCAATATGGCAGCGCCAGACCCAGGGAGAGGTATGTGCTATATGACGAACCAACGCGCATGGCTGCGGATCGTGAATGATGACAAAGTCGTGATCGAGAAAAGCAAAGCGAGCGAATTTCTCGTTAATGAATTTATAGAGCTCCAGCTCTTCTGCTGAAAAAGACAACTCCTGCCCTTGAAGCGCATTATGGAACTTCTTCGTAACTTCGAAGAAATCAGGGATTCCATGCAATACTCGCCAATCCGTACGGATTCCCAGATCGTTCATCAACAGCACGAAGCTATCCAAGATTTCCGCGACTCCGCCACCGTAACTGGTTGCGTTCACATGGGCAACTGTAGCGCCTTGAATCTCTTTTACCTTCTCCTGGATTTCTTCCAAGACTGCATCATCGGCGATCCCGCGATAGTCTTCAAAATGCTTGATTCGATTATTCATTAATGAGAACCCTCGTTGTGAGTTGTTTTTATTTTCTACTCAGACTTCTAATAACACTGTCTTACTGAGAAGCGGATCAGTTACACTCGTATAGATTGGATACAGTAGCCTGGATGTGAATTGAGCATCCTCACTTATGGCCATTATGGACGTTTCTAAGTCTGAGGTCCATCCTACCCTGCTGGCCGTAAGCGGCTAATTCTATCATCACTAGCCCCTCGTTTGTATACGTAGTTAACCCATGAATTCCATGGATGGATATTCGTGAGCGAACAAAATAAATATCGGCCAAACGCCTTGATCGCGTCCACTATCGCCAGGATATTCTCGGGCGGAATGGCGCGCACAGGCGATGGGGCAGCGTGGGATGTCTCGAGTTCGCGAGTATATAAGGAAAAGATACCTGATAGCAACTCGTGCCTTATTTGCTGCCTGGGAGTGTTGCTGGCTTACAAGCCGTGACCTTCGCATCGTCTTGCATTCGTTCTGGGCGGAAGGAGTGCCCATTATCCGCAGCATTGCGTAACTCAGTATTAGTGAGATGGCCTAATGCAAGCTCGCCGCATCCGGCTCTGGGTTGAGTTCCTGCATCCTGCCCGACCTGAGGAAAACGACACGCTCCGCGAGATTTGTCGAGCGATCGGCGATGCGTTCAAGATTATGACCTGCAAATAACAAGTACAGCCCTCCCGTTGTCATCTGCGGCTGCTCCGATATAAACTCCATCAGATCACGGAAAAGTTTTGTGTATATTTCGTCGATCTCATCGTCCATTGCTGCGACGTGATGAGCCATCGCTGCGTCGTCTTGCCCATATGCATTAAGCGCTCGTTGAAGCATCTCGCTCGCCTTCTCGAACATCAACGAAAGCCCCGGGGGTATTTCAATTTGCTCTTCATCTTCCATGCGCAACACGATCGTGGCGATCCCGGCGGCGTGATCACCCATACGCTCGAGATCGCCGACCATATTCATCGCTGCGACAACAGCGCGCAGGTCACCCGCCGCGGGCTGCTGCGTGGCAATGAGCGAGAGGCTTTCCTCCTCGATGTCGAAGCGCTTGGCGTTTATGGCAGCATCGTTGGCAACGACCTCCTGCGCCAACACAATGTCTCGATTCAACAGCGACTCCACCGCTCGGGTAATGGCACCGCTGGTCATCTTGCCCAGCAGGAGAACATCATCCTTGAGCGCCGCTAGGTCACGATCCATGGCGGCGCGCAGTGGCTGTAATGTCGGTTGTTTGCTCATAACGTCATCCCTCTTCTTTCACTCCTGACTGGAGCCAACCGGATCTCTCCACTAATTCCATAGGGCCCGACATACCACAGATAATGGCTTTGAACTCAGCCGCCCCGCTACTTCATGTGCTCTCACACAATCATTGATACACGGGACGGATCAGGGATTCTTTTTCTTTCGATCTCACCAGGAAAAAATGGGGAATCCCTAAGAGCATATCAACCATCAAGGTAATTGCCGCCACAATAAGCAAGGTTGAAAACACAGAGCTGTACTCTAGCATATCCAGTTGCTCAATCATGATGGGACCAAGCCCACCAGTGCTGTAAATGCCAGTAGTTACTGTTAAGACAATGGAAGAAGTTGCCAGTGTGCGTACTGCAGCAGCTAGGCGTACTGCTATGGAAGACGGGCACCATTTTTCAATAAGAATTCCAGTGGTAATTGGCAGAGCAAGCAAGAAGACGAAAAAACCGACTATTAGAAGGGTAGCGGTGCTTCCCAAGCCTACCCAAACAACAATCAATGGTGAATACACAAGCAATAAAGAGACCATGATGATGGTTCTCCATGGCGTAAACACCTTTAGACCTCGGCGCCCCGGAAAACCAATAAAAAACTTCTTAATCAATAAAGCAATTCCATAACCGATAACACAACCCAGTGTTGATCCGATTAGCCAAGGCACCAGCGAAAGCAGCAAATGTTGAGCAATGTATTGGAAAGTCATGGCTCTATCTCCTTTCCCCAATGAAATACAGGCAATATAAGATTACCGAAATGCTGCATAACAGTTTATTAAGGAGCTGTGCGTATTTGCTCCGATAGTTGCTCTAACCCAAGCCAGACTTGGCAAATCGAGAAGTGTACCCTCTGTGCGTAGCACAGTCGCCTGCAATTTGGGTTAGCTGCCATTTTCTGTCAGAGATCATCTGCAACCTATGGGTCCCGTACACAACGATGACTATGCCGGGGGTTACCGCCTGGTTTATAGGCTGTATTCACCCAACCATTGTAAGACACAAAATAGGCTTCGCTGTCGTTATATTCCTCCGCAGCCCAGTAATAGATAGGATCTAGATCAGGTGCCCAGAGAGGCGTTTCTTTATCCGGTAAAATCTCACATACCATTTGGTCATGGTCTTCGCCATGCCATACACAGCCAGCGTTCTCCCCGTGCCGGGCTAACGAACGCACGTAATCATCCACCGTTGGCATCCGCCAGATGTTCTGGGGTTCGATTTCCAGGGTCAGGCCATCTTCGCTCAGATAAAGACAAAGGTTATAAATAGCCATATCTTCAGCTGATGCAAACACGCCGATTTTCGAGTCATAGCCCGGTTTGTCGCCCATGCCAATCGGGGGAAGTCCATACAAGGCGATTCTGTTCCAGGAGGGAAAACCACCAAAATCCTGTCTCCAGTTCCAGCCGGGGCCTTCAGGTGCCCAGATGAGGGTGACGCCATTCCCTTCAATCAGCCTGGCTCCACGGTCGCCATCATCGACGCGAGTGAGGACAATTGGCAGAGAATAGATCGACAAACCGATGAATATCAGGATCGGTGGGCCAACCGCCAGCAGGTACCATAAATTGCGGCGCCACCATTTTGAATGGGGAACCCAGCCCTGAGCGATTCGCCGTTTCCAGCTGCGGCCCTCTAGTAGGAAGAGAACACCGATAAAAACAAGTGGTCCACTGACTAGGAATCCTGCCAGATCTCGGCCAATGCTTAATTTCCCATCCACAAAACTGATATCCAGGAAGGATATCGTAAATAGTCCGCCAATGATGATGATCAGCCAGCCGCCTATGCGGGGCCATCTTATCCCGAACAGGGTCAGTATTAGAAATGCCGTACCTGGAATCAAGTAAATCAGGCGAATATAAAACGGACCCCACCAGCCCTCGTGATACATCTCACCAACACTCCAATAGAACCAGAATGCGGTAATTATGATGATGAGAAATTTTCCAATCCAACCAGGAGTGCGATCATTGAAAATTTTCTTAATCATGATTCATCATCTCACCTAAAATTTAATTATTGGCTCATGGCAGCTAACCCTCAATACTATTCCTCGTCCAGCTGACTTAAAGGCGCTTAATCGCAGGACTAAACGCCTGGTGGAACCACTTGCCCTTACATTGTAATCCTACAATACGTAACTAATCCTGTGTTCCGTCATATAGCCGTGGCGCAGAATAAAGCCTTGCCGGAGTCTCAGGATAATAGTGGAAAACTTTACGGTCGGGGTTAAGCCGGATTACATCATCGTCAGTCTCCGGTCCGTGGCTGCATGTGATTATTAGATCACTCTCCCCAAAGGGTTTCACTAACGGGAGCAATCGGGCATATTCGAACCATTTCTTGGTGTGAACGATGATTAGGTCATCTTCCTGAACAATCTCTGCTAAAGAATCCATGGGCTCGCGCGTGATCTGATAGAGGCCGCGCATCCCCCAAACCCGAGCGGGAATATAGAAAAGGATATTCAGCACGATAAGAAACGCGGCCAACCCAAGCACCGATAGCCGCCGCCAGCGCACACTGCCACCCCAATCGCCCAGCCAGCCACCCAACCAGGCTACACCCACCGCACTGCAAATGGCCAACGCCGGCAAACCCTCGTAATAATAGCGCGGGCCATACAACCACGACCCAGGCCAGTACATGCCGTAGGCGATAACCAGACTTACGAAAACCGCGAGCACAAGTTTTCCGTTGTGCTTAGGGAATAACACAATTAACCCAAACGGGATGAATAGCCAGGAAAGATAGGGCCAACCGAAGAAGTCATGGATCCCGGCACTCAGATTGAAGTGCGTATTTCGTAGCCCCCAATACAAATTGTGTCCGCTCTCGGTCACACCGATATCCGTTCCAAAACCCAGCCGATCATACGGCCACCACAACGTATAGAGATTGCGAAAGGGACTGCCGCCAAGCATCCACTGCCAGACAAGGAGCAGGCTGGCAACCCCAATAGTCATCAACGCCATGACCCATAGATTCTTTTTCTCCCCGGGCTTCCCTCTCGCCAGTAAATAGAATCCATGCAGAGCGAACGGGATTACGACCGCGACCGCCGTCAAGGGACGTGTAAGCGCCAGCAGCCCCAGCGACCCAGCGCCGGTAACAAGAACTAATTTTTCTGGAGCCCATTGCTCTCTCGAGTTTCCTCTCAGCGGAAAGCTATCCAGCCAGGCCAATTGAAAAGCAAGCGCCAGGCATAGGCTCAGAGCGTGCGACAAGAGCGAACCAGAGAGCATGAGGAACATTGGGGAACTCAGAGTAAGAAGCTCCGCCAGCAGTCCGACACCACGCCCTAGAATCTTCGTCCCTAGGCGGTAGATTAACCACAGGGAAAGACCCGCCAATAGCGAATTTACAAGCCAGGGAACATCGACCCTCGCCCCGATCGACAGCGTCGCCGGCCAGCCCGGTGGGTATTTGGCAAAGCGCTGCCCTTCATGATCTACAACACATGGGATAGGAAAGACCTTGGGGTTTTGCGGCGATGGTTTTGAGATCTGACCCTCCGCCATCACCTCCGCCTGCCACAGGTAGGCGAACTCGTCCTCGATGTGGGGGATGCGTTCGAATACATCACTAGACACCCAAGCGGTGATCATCAATCCGCTCAGGGCGAGCAGCAGGGCAAGAACGTCCATAAAACGTTCTTTTGTCACACACCCTCCAGTCGTCGGTCTGCGCCGATGGAATGCACAATCTCCAAGGCATCGTCATGCAGGCGCCCATTAGAAGCAAGCACGCCAATGTTTTCAGTCAATCCGCGTCCGCAGTTGAAATCGAGCGCTGTTCCGCGCAAATCTGTCACTTTCCCGCCAGCCTCCTCGACGACGATCGAGCCCGCGGCTTGATCCCAGATCTTCTCCACGTAGCCCGGCTGCGCCGGTGAAAGCAGGCGGAAGAGCAAATCTCCCTTGCCCGCCGCCATGAGTGCATATTTCGCCTGACTATCCATGAGCACTGGCGGATGCGCTGCATCCAGACGCTCAATAATCTGGTCCAGTGTTTCGGAGTTGGTATGTCCGGACTCAAAGGAGCGCAGCACCCGCGCCTGCCCCGGGTCAGCAATCGCGGAGACCGATAGCTTACCTAAAGACTTCCCTTCCATCGAGAGTGCCCAGCAACCCTGGCCCCTGACTGCGACGATGACCACCCCCTCGCCACCGATCTCGGGTTCGAGCTGATGATTCAGATTCGGACAGCCCAACGCGCCGACAGCAACTTGACCCTCATCGAGCAACGCCAGCGCAGTCACATATTGATCGCCGCGTAAAAATCCCTTCGTGCCGTCGATCGGGTCAAGTGTCCAGAACCGATCTGATTTCTTCCCGCCCCCATAATCGATCCACCGGCAGACATCTTCCGGCTCTGCTCCTTCATGAAATCGCGCAACATACGCTGTCACAGCTTCAAGCGTCTTTGCCCCTTCAGCCGCCCGCAGCGTTTGGCTGGCCTCCTCCGCAATCAGCGGATCCTGCGGATAGGTATTCTTTAATAAGCGGGCGACCACAGCTTGGCTGGCGAAGTCTGCCACCGTTACAGGCGATCGATCTGATTTCTCCAAAGCTTGGGTTACCATCTCGCCCTGAATCTCGCGGCAGAGCTTCGCCGCCACACTCACCGCCCGGGCGGCGAACTGCGCTTCATCATCGTAGGGTGCATCCACAAATAGATCTTGCATAACCTCACCTCTTTTTCCATCCCGATAGACTCCGCCTTGGTCCGCCTGCAACGCTCTTCGGGCATGCCGATTCTCCACCCAGATATACACCAATTTCGCCAGGGTACAATTTTATGCTAGGTGCCGCTGGAGGCACCCCCCAATGCACCAATCAGTACTGGTATGTGAATTCGTATTGGTCACGAGCTGCGCACGCCCACCGCTCACAGCCTGACCCCATCACCAATGCTTGCGCCTACCTTCACATCAGAGACGCATTCCGCAGAAACCACAACTAACCATACCATCGCACTGCCCGACCACGCGTCGGCTTTCTGGAAGGAGACTCTCTCCGGGTTCACCCAACTGCTCGCCCTGACGAACGCTGGTGATGATCGGATCTTCATCGTCGAGCAACGAGATTTGATCTGAGCAGTCGATTGGGGTCAGAAGAAACCTGTGCGCATACTTTTTAACTTTTCCATAATCAACCTTCCCTATAGTCCTGGTCATTTCACTTTCATGGCTCTTTGAATGCCCAATTTATATCTTGAGCATTCGAATATGCTGTGGCGTTAATATGAAGATCCGATGGACTCGCGGCCAGGGGATACCTGTTGCCTTCCACCGTCTACCGGTCGCGCTAAGCATCGCCTGCGGAGTCTATTGATGTTGGAAAACCGGATAAGTCTTGGGGGTCTGTCTGAATACAGCAAATTATTTACAGCCGGGATGTGCTCAAACGCTTTCACAAACGCATGACACGCATAGCCCCGGAAAAATTTAGATGGTCTTGAACGCCTACTTGCGAAGCCCGATCCAGAATCGGGGCAAGTAGCGAGGGGTCCGGCTAAAATAATCCTCTGCGCCGGGCAAACGCATCTTCAATTCCCACTCTTCAAGTTCGAAGAGCAGCGGCGAGATGATCGCCCAGGCCAGCAGCCATACCCACATCGCCTGGCTGTTCATCAGAAGTGCGAGTCCAATGGCGATCGATCCAATCCCTACCCCCATCGGACGGCGTAGGTAGTTATATGGGCTTCCCGTAACTAACCGTGCCCCGGGCCAGGCATAGAAGGTTTGTCGCGCTAACGAGATCACCGACCAAGCTAGAAGAGCCCCTCCTGGCACCACAACCAGCATGCCGATCACCTGAAAAACTACTGATATTGGGAGCCGCTGGGGAGTTTGCACAACTGCCGCCCAAACAAAGGCCCAAACGAGGCCGGCCGCGGACAGGACCGAGAGTATCCCGGCCAGCCCCCAGAGCCATCTCCCGACCGTGGGCGCCATCCGCCTAACGAGAATGGCGCTAAACTCGGCAAGGGCGGCGGCGAGGAGTGCGAGCACGAACGGATACGATGAAATAAATTCAACCATTAAGATCTCCGCTAACGAAAGAGCAGGTACGCTATCACAGCCAGCAAACCCAGGCCCAGCGCTGCTGAAAGACTCAACCCCGCACTCAACACCCACATTGCCAGTGTCGAACGTAAAAGGGATTTCTCAACAACGCCGCTGTCAACCACACCCTGTGAGCGCGCAGCTGCGGTGAAACGGGGGCGCAGGAGGAAGATCGCAGCCAGTACAACAACAATGAAAGAAGTCGGAGGGACGAAAAGCAGACCTGCCCGCACCAGGCTTTCCAGCGGAAGACGGCTGATCACACGCGCGAACCGTTCTGGTTGAACGTAATAGAGCGACAATGCCGCCAGAGATCCCAGCAACGCGGGAATTGCCGTGAACAGCACAACGCTGACTGCATAGTCTACTACGCGCCTGGGCTCTTGTATCCCACGAGCGGGCCGCGCCTCGGCATCCTCGACCCCGTCACCTTCCACGTCCTCCTTCCCACCTCCTAAAGATAATAGAAGCAGCGCTGCAATGAGAGCGAGTATAAAAAACATCCAAGGCAGGAGCGGTGTGGCTGCGCGCAAGTATGTCTCGCCCGGGAACGGTTCGAGCAGACGATCAAAACGGGAGGGCGAGACGAAGGATAGTGCCCAGACAGAGAGGGAGAACATAAACGCAGGGAGCGCGGTGATCAGCATCAACATCCCCGCCATCCTTGCAACTGGCAAGCTGCGCTTTCGAGGCCGGATCTTTACAGGTTGAGTTTCAGTTTCGGCGCGCGGTTTCTCCACCGCGTAGAGGACAGCCAGGACCACAATCGCAAATAGCGTCGCTGGCGCGAAGACAAGCGCCGTCCGGATGAACGATTCCCCGGGGAGACGCGCAATCAAGCTCCCAAAGCGCCCGGGAGCTAAATAAAAAAATGCCAGAGTTGCGATGGAGAGCAGCAGCATCGGCACCGCCGGGAAGAGAACTAACGCCGCCACCACGCGGGTATAAGGCCATGACTGACCGTGACCATATATACGTTGTTTGCTATCTGCAGGAGAATTGTGATCCATCGCTGTACCTTAAGATCGCACAACCGGCGAAAATCATCGCCTTACCTGAGCGATTCTGTGCCCCGCGCGACAATCTCGCGCCGAGTCTAACAGGGAATACCGGAGCGGTCTACATGGCCTTATATTTGACAATAGAACGTTTGTTCTATATAATTGAATTACCAGCGGCGTCTATTCTGCAGCGCCAGGGAGTCGATCGTGTGGTTCGAGCGTAGGTCCCGATCTTCCCATCGGGAACGCAATTGCGAGGAACAAGCCCCGGCACCACCCCGCCAAGGTGGTGTTTTCGGATCCCCCCAGCGACCCGCTAAGCGGCCTCCAAAAAAAGCCGCGCTCCCATCTCTACACCTGACAGTCGAGGTTAACGCTGAGCTCTCTACCCGCCTGCGCCGCGCCGCGCGCGCCCGCGCCCGCTCGCCGGAGATGCTGGTTAACGACATCCTGGAGCGCGGGTTGGAGCAGGAGACGATGCGGGTGCACGCAGAGCACGCCCTAGCCTCGCTCACCCCGCGCGAGCAGGAGGTGACCTGGCTTGCTGCCCGCGGGCAAACCAATCGTCAGATCGCTGGCACACTGGTGATCTCCTCCGAGACCGTCAAGTCTCACATACACAACGTGCTCGTAAAATTCGGCTTGCGCAGCAAATCCGACCTGCGTCTGCTTCTGCTCGATCTAGGCATACGCTGGTGGCAGGACGACACAACATAAAACGGCTTCGCCCTGGTGATCCTGCAAAGCTCCCAGGGCGCACCAACCGACGTCTCCCCGGGTGACAGCCTGCACGCGCAACACTCCGCCGAGAAAGCCGGCACTATACGCCAGAACAGCCATTGCTACCCCATGCTTTCTTGCTACAAATCGTATCGAAACGTACCAAAGAGGGTTTTACTAGCAGGGGTCCATCACCACTGATGGGACACTATCTCAACTCTTGAAAGGAGTTTTCAAATCATGCTCATCGATCGCATCACGAAAGCCTTTATGTTCAACAAAGACGTATATAGTGAGGTCGAGCACGACACATCGTTCACAACAACCGCCTGGGTCATCGTCGCCGCTACTGCATTCCTTAGTTCGCTCGGCTCACAATTCGGCGCGGGGGGATTCGACCGACCAGTTGCCGGGATTCTCGGTGCGCTGGCCGGCACTGTGGTTGGGATCATCGGCTTCGCCGTCGGTACGGCGATTATCACCTGGGTGGGTCAGGCCGTCTTTAAAGCCGAAGTTACCTTTGATGAACTTGTCCGCACATTAGGTCTTGCGTATGTATGGCGAGCGGTCGGGGTGCTCAGTATCATCGGGGCGTTTTCACCAGCGCTCGCTTGTGTCACCGCTCCCATAGGTTTGGCGGCCGCGATCGCCGGGCTCTTCTCCTGGTTCATTGCCGCAAAAGAGGCGCTCGACCTGGATTGGACACAGACGATTGTGACCGTCATCTTGGGATGGGTTGCCATACTGGTTGTTGGTTTCTTCGCCACTCTCATTCTAGGAATGCTTGGTCTGGGGGCAGCGGGGTTAGCGGGCGCGTTTCGTTAGAACATCTGCTCCGCAAGTTAACGTTCCAAAACAGCAGCGCGACCCACGATGGGTCGCGCTGAATCTTATTGCCGCCATTAAGAACACACCTCGATCTGCACAGTTGAACAACAACATAGCAGGTTCAACCACGGTAGATCAACTGTTGCTCCTGTCTTACCTTCCTCCTCATCGACGAAATCGGGTTGGCTACATCCCCGCTTTTAACCGATCTTCTGCACTATATCTCCCGGATAAACACCCGGTGGTTCTTGTAAGCCTCGCCGCCTACATTTTCCAAATCATGCCTCATTTGCACTGCCGACTCGGCTACCTGTGTGAGATCTGCGTGCTTAAAGCCGAACTCGTTGATTGTCTTCTCCATTTCGGAATACAGGAGGGCATTGCCACCTCGCCCCTGAAATTCGGGGAGAACCCCAGCGCCATTCAGCGATATCCATTTTGTGCGCTTCATATCGATCATGAGGTCGAGGATGCCAAATGGAAATAGACGCCCTTTACACCGTTGAATAGCCGCGGAAACGTCAGCAAAACCAAACAGAAAACCAACCACATCCTCGCCATGGAGAATTATTTTTATCAAGCGCGGGTCGGCAATCGCCAAAATCTCGCCGACCACGTAATCAATCTCCCGCTGGGTGAGTGGATAGTACTCCCAGTTGTTGATGAACGTATCGTTATAGGTCTTCCCGATGCGCGAAGCCCACTTAAGAAGCTCCCGCTTATTCCGAAAACGCTTCACGGAAAGCCCACTGCGCTTTGCTGCGCGCTCCGCTATGCGGTGGACGCGTTCGGGTAACCGGAACTTTGCCGCGCTCAGGTAACAGGAGACAAAATCCACCTCTTTGCGGAAACCCAATTTTTCAGCAAACTCTGGGTAATACGGCGGGTTGTAGTTCATCATCGTCATCGCCGGGCGGAATTCGTACCCCTCGACCAGCATCCCGTAGCCGTCCAGAGGTCCAAATCCCTTTGGTCCTACAACCTGGTTCAGCCCCCGCTCCTTTGCCCACTCAAAAGCCCGTTCGAAGAGCGCGCGTGCGACTTCAAAATCCTCGATGCACTCAAAGAAATAAAACTGGGCTTGCTTCTTTTCGTGATATTGGTTGTAAGGCTTGTTCTCAATCGCGGCGATCCGCCCGACATCCTCGCCATCCATCTCTGCCATAAAAAATTCTGTTTCCGAGTGCTCATGAAAGGGATGCTTCTCCCGGTTCAATCTGGTTTTGATGTCCATAACGATGGGCGGAACCCATAGCGGATGTCCCTCATAGAGACGGAACGGCAGACTGATGAAACGGTTTACATCTGCTTTCGATTGCGTATCAATACGTTCAACCTTGATCATGTTCACCTCTCATCCCGGACGTTTATGATTGTAGCACTCCAAAAAACCATCTACAATCTACAGCGACTCAAATCCTGGAGAGCCGCTGGTATGTTATCCCGCCTCCTGCGTTGGGGATTCAACCTATTATCCGCCTTACTTTCAAACCGCGAGGTCAAGGGCCTCGGAAATCTCCCCCCGGATGGCCCATACATCATCGTGATCAATCACCTGAGTTATTTCGATACCCCCTTTGCATACGGGCTCCTCGGAGGCGAGAAGGTAACCGGCTGGGCTGCCGAGAAGTACCAAAGGCACCCCATATTTGGGCCACTCCTGCACATGGCTGGCGGTATCTTCATCCAGCGCGGATTGGTGGACCGCACCGCCATAGCCGCTGCCGTTCAATGGCTTGTACACGGCGGCATTTTTGCTATGGCTCCGGAAGGGACACGGAGTAAAACGGGCTCGCTTGCACGTGGTAAAACCGGGGCGGCTTTCCTGGCGAACGAAACCAATGTCCCCATTGTCCCCATCGGCCTCACCGGCACCGAGAAAGTACTCCAAGCCTGGTGCCGACTGCGGCGCCCACTGCTCACCATGCACATTGGCAAACCGTTCAAACTACCCGCGCTCGATCCAGATAACCGCTCCTCCGACTTGCGCCAGAACACCAACGAAATCATGTGCCGCATTGCCGCTCTTGTGCCGCCCGAATATCGCGGAGAGTACACCGATCACCCGCGTCTACAGGAACTCCTCCAGTCCACAACATCCTAGTGCCGCTCAACCCGTTGGCGCCAATTTATGGATTTCCACAATACATTTTTCCGCCCACACCCCCCGCGCGGGTGACGGGGATATCCCCCGCGCGGCTCCACCACAAGCGGGATTGCCCGCCTGGATAATAGCGATACACTATTAGAACATTTGTTCTTTTGGGCGACCTTCTACCCATCCACGTTTGCACTGCTTCGCTCCTTGCACACACGACTTGTGTGAACGGCAAACAATATGTGCATTGGCTCGCACCCGGACGCGCTCCTTTTTCGTCCCGATGGATCTGATGGAGCGCACCCAACCCTGAAGAAAGGCACCGCGATGCAGCGAGAACTGGTATCCCTTCCTTATCCCGACATACCTCTCCCCGCCGCCGATGCGGCCATGCTGGAGGCGTTGCTCCAGCCGCGCCTCGCCTTGTTTTGGGGCGCGCACACGCCCACGCGCGCTCTCCTGGCCTACCTCACGGTCCTGGCTGCCCGCGGCCATCATGTGTACGTCTTCGATGGCGGCAACCGCTTCGATGGCTATTTCGTCGCCCGTCTTGCACGGCGTCTCAGTTCCAATCCGCGCACCGCCCTAGAGCACATCCGTCTTTCACGCGCCTTCACCTGTTTCCAGTTGGCGGAGTTGATTAAGACGGCGCCAACTGGACTTGGTACGCAGGAGAGCGACATCATCCCCGACGCGGATGCGGGCGCACCCGGCCCCTCCGTGCTGTTTGTGCTCGACATGCTTACCACCTTCTATGATGAGAGTGTGCGCCTGAGCGACGCGGATCGGCTACTGACAAACACGATCGCACATCTAAAACGTCTGGCCTCTGCAGGGCCGGTGATCGTCGGGGCTCGCGAGCCACGCATCCTTGTCAAAGAACGTTGGTCTCTGCTCGACCGGCTCCAGGTCGCCGTCGATGCCGCCTGGTTGCTGCGCTCCCCTGAGGACCCTGGTCAAGAGCAGTTGATGTTGTTTTAGAAGCGGCATCGATCAATCAGAAGCCCCCGAGGCGACTATGGGACGAACCCTACCATCCATCACCCAGGCCTTTCTCCAGGAGCAACAATCTCTGGCCCGTTTCCGCCGCGCCCTGCGTCAGGAAGACCAGCGCGCCCTCGACGACCTGCTCGGCTCTTCGCGCCAGCATCTGGCAGCCGCAGCCTACGCCTCCCACCTTCTACCCTTTGAGGTCATGCTGCTGGCCATGCTCATCGAGCAGCACAAGCAAGTGCTACACCTGCAGCAGGAGATCGAGGTCCTCCAATCGACGCTGCGCGACATCCCTGCCGATGATGGTGATAGAAAAAGAGAACAAGAGGGATGAACACCATCTTCGGCTGGTTGTTCGACGTCTACGCTTCCGGTGACGGGATGACGGTTTGGGTGATCGACCCCGACGGTCAGAGCCACCACCTGCACGACACCTTCACTCCGACCTTTTATGCCCACGGGCCGCGCCAGGAACTGCGCTCAGTGTGCCAGATGCTGCGCAATCGTGGCGCGCCCGTCACGCTGCGCCGCACTGAGCGCATCGACCTTTTCCTCGACCGACACATCGAGGTACTCGAGGTCGGCGTCCGCATCCCCGACCTGCTCCCGCGCCTGTTCCGCCAGGTGGCCGACTTCCGCCCGAACCTGACATACTACAACGCCGACATTTCACTCCCCCAACGATACGTCCTGCGGCGCGGGATCTTTCCGCTTGCCTACTGCTCCATCGATAGCGAGGGGCGCCGCATTCAGCGTATCGAAGCGCTCGACTCGCCCTGGGAGATCGATTATCCGCTTCCGCCGCTGCGCACAATGAACTTGCACCTTTCAGGCGAGATGCAGAATCCCGGGCGGGGTTACCGCGGTGATTTGCTGGTTGAAATTGAAGGGAACACCTTCCATTTTCCGCGGGAGCACAGCCGCCGCCTGGTGCTCGGCATGCGCCACCTGCTCGAGCACCATGATCCCGATGTGTTGATCAGCACCTACGGCGACAACTACATTCTCCCCCGCCTGCTCGAACTGGCTCGCCACTACGGCATTCCTCTGCCGCTCAATCGCGATCGCGGGGAGGGCGTACTGCGCAAATCGGCATCCTCTTACTCATCCTACGGCCGGGTGGTATTCCGCAACGAGCAGCATCTGCTCTTCGGCCGCTGGCACCTCGACCGCCAAAACGCTTTCCTGGCCAATGACTACGGGGTCGACGGAATCCTCGAGATCGCTCGCCTCTCGGGCCTGCCACCGCAGACCGTCGCCCGCGTCTCTACCGGCACCGGCATCAGCGCTATGCAGGTCGCCACCGCACTGCGGCGCGGCGTACTCGTGCCCTGGCAAAAGAGGCAGCCCGAGTCGCTCAAAAGCGGTCTGGACCTGCTGGCAGCCGACAAAGGGGGGTTGGTCTACACGCCCATAGCGGGACTACACGAACACGTCGCCGAACTCGACTTCACCGCCATGTATCCGAGCATCATGGTGCACTTCAATGTCTCGCCCGAGACGGTGGGGGCAAAGTGCTGTGATGGCGAACTGATCCCCGAGTTGGGCACTCCCGTCTGCCGCCATCGCCAGGGTCTGGTGCCCGAGACGCTCGAGCCGCTGCTCGAGAAACGCGGCCGCTATAAGGCGCTGATCCGCGAGTTGCCCGAGGACGACCCGCGCCTCGAGGCCTACCGCCGCCGCTACTCGGCCCACAAGTGGCTGTTGGTGACCTGCTTCGGCTACTTGGGGTACAAGAACGCCCGCTTCGGCCGCATTGAGGCCCACGAGGCGGTCAACGCTTATGGACGCGAGGTGCTGCTGCGCACAAAGGAGATCGTCGAAGCGCGCGGCTTCCGTGTACTGCATCTCTATGTCGACGGGCTCTGGATCCACAAGCCGGGGTCTAGCGGCAGGCCAGACTACGATGC
The DNA here is from genome assembly GCA_034430395.1 of Anaerolineales bacterium. GTDB lineage: Bacteria > Chloroflexota > Anaerolineae > Anaerolineales > E44-bin32 > E44-bin32. The sequence goes on from DAOUEQ010000032.1 coordinate 27,193, forward strand.
ACTCCTGAATGAGATCCGTGCCGAGACCGGTCTGCATATCGGGCTTGAGGGAGTTTATCGTTGGTTGGCATTCCTGCCATCACGGACCGAACCGCGCGTGGCGGTCGCCAACCGCTATTTCGGCGCTTTCGAGGATGGTTCACTCAAGGTGCGCGGGATCGAGGCCCGCCGCCGCGACACACCCCGCTACATCAAAGAGACCCAACTAGCGATGCTGGAAATCCTCTCCCAGGGGCGCGATGCGGCCGGTTTCTGCGCTGCACTGCCCGAAGCCCTCGCTTTCGCCCGGCAGCGCCTACTTTCCCTGCGAGCCGGCGTGGTCCAAGCCGACCAGTTGGTGATCGCCCACCGGCTCTCACGCCGGCCCGAGGAGTACACCGTGCGCACCGCTGCGGCGCGCGTGGCACACCAGCTCGCCGCGACCGGGGTTGAGCTGCACCCCGGCGAACGTATGAACTTCCTGCTAGTTCCCGGCCCGGAGAAAGCGCGCGCCTGGGAATTGCTCGAAGGGCAGGTGCCCTATGACAGCGAGGCTTACGGCAAGTTGCTGTTGCGCGCCGTCGAAAGCGTCCTGGCCCCCGTAGGTGCAGATCGATCAACGATCGAAATGTGGCTGTTGGGGAACGCCGGCTATTGGGGTCCGCCCGGCGCGCTTCCGCCGCATGGCGTCGACATCGGAACACCGCTTCTGGCGCGCGGCCGGATACCCTCGCAGGTCGGAATCCGCGCCCCCTCGGCATTGGACAGGCAATGGAGCGACTTCGTCTTGCGCCGCGACGCATTCCTTCCCGCGGCATAGCCAGCCCCTTTTCGCTCTGCAGGGTCCGGTCCTACAACATGGACACGACATTAGAGCTTGCCCAGTCTTAACAGCTTCAATAGATCCTCTTCATACGATCTTCATGCTTCACCAATAAACTGGTGAGTGACGGAGCCGAATTCGAAGCGTTAACCGTCTTTAACCAGGTGCGAAGGGAGAAGCTGCTCGCTTTTACTTCATTGAGACCGCTCTATCGGGTAATATATAAGCTTGGCACCCAGGCTAATCAAGGGATATAGGACTGGCAAGCACGACAGATGCCCGTATCCTGGCGGGTACAAACCCGTCATATAGGTGAGTGATGGCGTTTAAGGAAGTGCAGTGGCTGGAAGGCGCGCGCCGGCTGGACGAGAGTGCACTAGCTGCAATCTACGATTCTCTCAGCCCCGAGCTATATGCCTACGCCTGCCGCCTCGTCGGGGATACAGAAACCGCCGAAGATATTGTCAGTGAGACTTTCTTCCGCTTCTTACGCGCCCTGGGCGCTGGCGGAGGTCCTAAGGACCACCTAAGAGCTTATCTTTACCGAATCGCCCATAACCTTGCGGTAGACCACCACCGCCGACGAGATGAGCCTTTAGAGAACCCGGACCTGGATGTGCAGCGATCACCTTCAGCAGAAAATCCCGATGAGGTTGTCGAGCATAGTTTGGCACAGACACAGGCTCGCGAAGTGCTGTGGCGATTGACGCACAAGCAGCGTCAAGTGATTATGCTGAAATTTTTCCAGGGATTGAGCAACGAAGAGATCGCCGCAGTACTCGAGAAACCGGTGGGGGCGGTGAAATCACTACAACACCGAGGCTTAAAGTCTATGCGCAGAATCCTGGAAAATGATTTTGCTTCTACGGAGGGCTCACCATGAGCAAGATAGAGGACCGTATAGATCAAGCAGTATCCGACTATCGCGCCGGTAAGCCAATTAAAGATCCTGATTTGCAATCTCTCTTAGAGACGATGGACATGTTAAACCCGTTGGAAGATGTCCCCTCCCCAGATCTCGTCCGTGCGCAGCAATTACGCCAGGCGTTTCTGAAACGGGCAAAAGAGACGCTACCCGTATCTCAACCCAAACTTAAACGTCATAAAGGGTGGATAAACATCTTTAAAAAGGAGCGTTCACCTATGTTCACATTTGCCCGTATCTTGATCGTGCTCGCAATCGCGTTCGGCGGCACAACCGCAACCGCGTTCGCCGCACAAGACAGCTTGCCTTCCGAAGCGCTGTACCCAATCAAGACCCTCATGGAAGACGTCCGACTGGCATTCACTTCCGACCCCGAGGCCGAAGTTGAATTGCTTCTGCAATTCTCCGATGAACGCATGGAAGAGATTGCAGCCCTGATCGATAAAGGCCTTCCTGTGCCAGACGCTGTAGCAACCCAACTCCAGACTCACCTCCATTCGGCGTTGCAGGAATGTACCCAACTGGACGATGCCGCATTACTGCAGGTCATGGAGCAAATCCGGACGCGCACCCAGGAACAGCTCAAAGTCCTAGAGAAGCTTGGGGAAGGCTCGTCCAATCAACCCGAAGATGCCCTGCAGTTGGCAACACAGGCTATGAACAACACCCGTGTCACTGCCGAGGGTGCTTTGGATGATCCAATTACTTTCCGGCTTCACCAGGGCAAAAATCGGTCCCCAGATGCGCCTGAATACCCCGACATGCTCCCAGCCGATGGCACGGGAGATTCACAAGGACCTGGAAACAAGGGTTCCAACGGCAAGAAAGGACCCGGTGATCAGGACGCTACTCCTTAGGGATCATAAGAAGCAATCCCCGCGCAACTAGCGCATAAGAAAACAACCGTTGGCCTGACCTGGATGGATCCTGATCGGCCAACGGTTGCATCTGTTCATATGAAGGAGGAGGCAATAATAGCCAGGAACATGTGATGATTCATAGAATACCCGGTTGTTTTACAACGATCATCCATGCCCAGTCTGTGAATAAGTTCAGATACATGTGAGAAAGTAGCGAAGAAAAGCAATTGGAGCCATCCTTGAGTCTGGACAAGACAAACAGGAGGCTCCAATGCGGATAGTAGGACTACCCAGGCCATTCTACTACGTTTCCCGAAGACGCCCAATTGAGATGAGCGAGGCAGCACG
>DAOUEQ010000033.1:0-24347 GCA_034430395.1 Anaerolineales bacterium
AGTTCAATAGGAAATCAATAACCATCCCGTCAATCGGGGGAAATTACTCCCCAACCATTCCCCACCCCCAGCAACCCATCCGGTTGACACTCAAGGATGCAGCATTCTATACTGCCGCGGTTGAAGTAGAATCGGTGGACGTTGTCCTGCCAGGTACAGAACCACGCCGCTCCATCTGCAATGCGCGAGATCTGACTCAGCAAGGAAACAAAACTTACGAGCTCCACAACGAACTGAGGCGACAATGGGTCTGAAACCAGTCTCAAGGCTATTACCAGACTTGCAGGCAGGAACTTATAGCCGCCATAGAAATCCACTGGTTTATGGACAAAGGAAACGGAACCTAACGTATGGAATTCACGACACTCTTCCTGGACCTCGATGACACGCTGTACCCTCACACCAGTGGTTTGTGGGAGGCCGTCGGTGATCGCATTCAAAATTACATCGAGGTGAGATTGAACCTCAGTGCCGAGGATGCCTCATATCTACGCGCCCAATATCTCGCCCAATTCGGAACCACGCTGAAGGGCTTGATGCATAACCACCAGATTGACCCAATGGAATACCTGGACTATGTCCACGATGTTCCAGTTGAGAATCTCATCCGACCAGATCCTGAACTTCAAACCATGTTGGCCTCAATCACCATTCCCAGGGTGATCTTCACAAATGCCTACCTTGATTACACCATACGAGTCCTGAAGCAGCTTGGTATTTCGAACCATATAGACCAGATCATCGATATTCTCACGTTGGAATTCTCGAATAAACCGGATCCAGAGGCTTACCTTCGCGCCCTTGCTCTCGTAGGGAATCCTCCTTCTGAGACGTGCCTACTGGTGGACGACCGTTATCCAAATCTTTCGACCGCAGCCGAATTCGGCATGACGACGGTTCTTGTCGGTGATGGAATCCTTGAAGGAACTGTCGATTACACTATCGAACAGATACATGACCTGACTAACGCTGTCCCCCAACTGTCTACAGGATGAGAGAGTAGGAAGATATCCATGGAGAATAATGGTTGGCTGATCGTCATCGCCATTCTGGCATTTGTAATTCTCATCAACATCGGATTGGCGCTCAGCTTTATCCGCAGGATGAAATCGAAACCAAAGGCGGTTTTCCGCGATTCTATCAACGAGATGCTTAACCCCTGGAAAAAAGAAGATGAAGCGCTTGAGGAATTGCGTCAACGAGTTGATGACTTGAAGAGCAGAGAGGGAGGCACTCAGTGAGCAAAACGAAAAACAGTAAACTCATATCTCTCACTGAAGCAGCAGCGATGGTCAAACCGAAGGGCTGCCTGCTTTCCCTCGGAGGGTTCACGCTTTACCGTCGACCCATGGCGTATGCCTTGGCTTTATTGGCTCGTTTTCGCACCGAGAACACACCCACCGATATCACATTAGTCAACTTCACCTCAAGTGTGGAAAGCGACATTCTGGTGGGTGAAGGAATGGTGTCAAAAACCCGCACCTGCTATTTTGGCTTGGAGGTTTTCGGTTTAGCTCCAAATTTCACCTCAGCCGCTGGGGATGGATCGCTCCAGATTATTGAAGAGACGGAAGCCAGTCTGGCATTCGGGATCCGAGCGGCGATGGCAGGAGTGGGATTTATGCCCTCGATCGCCTGGCAAGGGACAGATTTGCTGCGTCTACGCCCGGACGTAAAGACCATTGAAGACCCTTATACAGGCGAGTTGCTTACCGCTTTCCCTGCAATCAATTGCGATGTCGCGGTGATCCACGCTCTTGAAGCCGACCCCGACGGGAATGCCTGCATAGGAGCTAATCAGGGCGTAGATCGCGAGCTGTCGCTGATTGCGGACAAGGTCATCATCACCGCTGAAAAGGTGGTCCCTCGACTTGAAAAGGCAGACATCGTCGGGATCGTTGTTGACGCGGTTGTTGAAATCCCTGGCGGAGCATGGCCTACATCATGTCACCCCCTGTATTCTTTAGACGGTCTGGCAATCCTTGATTATGTGGAACAAATCGGCAGTGAAAGCTATAACCAGCTCCTTAATACGTGGTTAGCCCACCATAATCTGGCCTAGCATCCACGAATATATTAACACTCACCCGCAATCCTCCGAGTATGTTATCCTTTACCTCATCATAATAAAGTTGAGGTATTCCTTGGTATGACATCAAAAGTAAAAGTCGTCTTACTCGGTCTGTTCATAGGCTCATTTCTATCCGTCAGTATATTCGCAAGCGGTCTGGGCTTCGGCGCAGTCATCGGTCAGATGATCGGCTACGACTTGCTGCCAGCTTGGCTGGAGGACACTCTCCAACAATCTTTGCCGGTTGTGGAAACAAAGACCTACTCGTCAGAACCACCCGAAAGCTCCGATGAGCTATTCGCGCCATTCTGGCAGGCGTGGGACATTGTACATGAGGAATATGTTGACCAGCCGGTTGACGACGTTGCACTTATGAGAGGGGCAATTTCCGGGGCATTGGACGCCCTGGGCGATCCTCATACATCTTACATGGACCCGATTACCTACCAACAATCCAATATCCCTCTCCAGGGCTCATATGAAGGGATCGGTGCCTGGGTGGATACGAATACAGAATTCCTAACGATTGTTTCACCTATGCCCGGCTCCCCGGCCGAAGAAGCAGGGCTTCATCCTGGGGACGAAGTGGTCGCCGTGGACGGTGAAGATGTAACCGGCATTGACGCAAACATCGTAATCCGCAGCGTCCTGGGTCCCGCGGGGACAACGGTTCATCTGACCATCAGGCGGGAGGGAGAAACCGAACTTCTGGAGTTCGAAATTATCAGGGCGGAGATCCTGGTTCCCAGCGTAACGAGCGAGATGCTCGAAGGGGATATCGGCTATATACAGTTGTTCAATTTCGCCAACGAAACTTCAGACGATCTAAGAAGCGCAATCCGTGAGTTACGCCAGTCTGAATTGAATGGGCTAATACTCGATTTGAGAGGCAACGGTGGTGGATTCCTGCTCACGGCAATCGAAGTGGCTTCCGAGTTCGTTGAAGACGGCGCTATCATGACGGAGAGATTCGGCGATGGCAGTGAAGAGATCTATGAATCCCTTGGGGATGGTCTTGCGACCGATCTGCCGCTTATCGTCCTCGTGAACGGTGGCTCCGCTTCCGCCTCGGAAATTGTGGCTGGTGCAATCCAGGATTACGGGCGCGGTTTGCTCGTGGGCGAGACGACGTTCGGGAAAGGCTCGGTGCAGAACTGGGTAGTGCTCCAAGGTGAAGAAGGCGCAGTGCGTGTGACCGTCGCTCGTTGGTATACGCCAAAAGGGAAACAGATCGCCGGTGAGGGATTAGAACCAGATTATGATGTCTCTTACACAGAAGAGGACTTCGAGGCCGGCAATGATCCCCAGCTTGAGAAAGCTATCGAGCTGCTAACAGAATAATAACTTGATCAGGTGGTTTAAATGTACTTCGATCCAATTTACCTTTGCATAATGGCCCCAGCATTCCTGCTGATGATGTTCGCTCAATTGTGGGTTTCGTCAACCTACAAGAAGTGGAGCGGGATAGGGAATAGCGCCCGCGTGAGCGGCGCGGAAACAGCCAATCGCTTGATCCGATATGGCGGTTTACACGAGGTACGTGTCGAACCCACGGGCGGCAATTTGACCGATCATTATGACCCTCGCAGAAAGACTTTGCACCTCTCTCGAGGCGTGTATGAACCGATCTCAGTCTCTGCAATGGCTATCGCTGCCCATGAACTCGGCCATGCAATGCAGGACAAAGAGGATTATTTCCCCCTGAATCTGCGATCTGCGCTCGTCCCTGTGGTTAATATCGGTTCTACTCTAGGTTGGATTCTGATCATCATCGGATTGATGCTGCAGGTCACAAATATCGCCTGGCTTGGTGTCGCTGCCTTTGGGACGGGTGCACTCTTTGCCCTTGCCACGTTGCCCGTTGAGTTAAACGCCTCCTCGCGAGCAAAAGCCCTACTTGCAGAATCCGGGCTGATTCAGACTCAACAAGATCAGGATGGTGTCGATGCGGTTCTTCGCGCAGCAGCGTTTACCTATGTCGCCACGCTGGCTACAGCACTCCTACAATTACTTTATTGGGTCTTGCGAGTCTCCGGCTCAAGCAGTCGCAGACGCTGATTACCATTGCTCGGGTTAATAATATAGCCGGCATTGAGTCGGAAATTATCTGCCCCATTTTGACGACCTTCCCCTAGAATGCTACAATCCTCTCATGTAGGGAATCACAAATTACCGATCAGCCAGAGAAAACGGGGCTGCATGGGATCGGATGTGGAAATTCCCGAATGCCGAAATGAAAAACATCTTGAAAAAAAATAAGTTGCCAATTGGCCAAGGTTTGATGCCTCTCTAGAGCTCGCCACGAACTCCACGCGATCCTCTAGGGGATATGTCCCAAAACCTTTAGAACTGCTGAAGCCATGGTCAAGGGGAAAGTCCAGTCCTCCAGGGAGCATGCGTGGAACCTTCAATAGTCGACGCCACGTTAGATGAGATCCGAAAAGCCCTCGAAGCAAATCATATCGAGGAAGCAATTGCCGCGCTCACAGATCTACACCCCGTAGATCGAGCGGAAGCCTTTGCCGATCTTGACGATCAAGACCAGGCCGTAATCCTCCCCCAACTCGACATCAACGACACGGCCGATCTGCTCGAGGAACTCGACGATGAGGAAGCAGCCGACGTAGCCGAGATGCTTTCCACACCCTTCCTAGCCGACATCCTTGATGCAATGGAACCGGATGAGGCGGCAGATGTCTTGGGTGACCTGCCTCCTAAACTCGCCGCGGACGTGCTGGTGGAGATGGAGGAATCCAAAGACGTAATCCCTCTACTCGTCTTCCACGACGAAACCGCCGGTGGTCTAATGACCACCCATCTCCTAACACTGATGCCGGATATCACAGCAGCTGAGGCGATCGAGTACCTGCGCCAAACAACGCATGGATCCGATACCCCCTACTATTTATACGTTGTCGACCAAACCACAAAGCTGATCGGCGTCGTCGGGCTGCGCGACCTGGTAATCGCTGACCCTAATCGCAAGATCAGTGCGATCATGGACACCGATGTGACCTCTGTTAAAACAGATCTGGACCAGGAAGACGTTGCCCGTCTTATGGTCCGTTACGACTTGGCTGCAATGCCTGTCGTGGACGATGACAACCGTCTTCGCGGTGTTATCACCTATGACGACTTGATGGACGTTATCGAAGACGAGGCGACCGAGGATATCTACCGCCTTGCGAACGTCCCCGATCACGATCTTGCCTTTGACAGCTCGGTTGGTCTCTCCATTCGCAGGAGGCTACCCTGGCTATATTTGAGCGGAATAACTGCACTCTTCGCTTCCTGGGTAATCTCCCAATTCGAAACAATTATTGCCCAGGTTGCATTGCTGGCTGCATTTCAATCTGTCGTCGCTGGATTAGGCGGGAATACAGCCACACAAACGCTGGCAATTATCGTCCGCGCTATCGCTCTCAACGAGATCGAACCACGCGACGCCTGGCGAACACTTACGAAAGAAGCTGCAGTAGGCCTCCTTCAAGGTCTCTTCGTCGGTGCTGCCGCGGCCATAGGAGTTTACCTTTGGACGGGGAATCAATTCCTGGGTTTAGTCCTCGGCCTCGCTCTTGTCGGGAATATGATTGTCGCCACAGTGATTGGGACGCTCGTACCGCTCATCCTTAGAAAGCTGGGATCAGATCCCGCGCTCGCTTCGACTGTGCTCGTTACGGCAGTCACTGATAGTGTTGGATTTGCACTTTTCTTAGGACTCGCTTCCTTTTTCGTTAAGTACATGAGGTAGGTGAAAATGTCTGGAATAGTCATTCTCAATCCGTACTCTAATCGATGGGAAGCAGGAAAACGCGTTCCAGAGATCATCAATGCGCTCAAGCAATTGTCCCTCGACTGTGAGGTCGTGCAATCTCAGAGGCCAGAGCATGCGATCGAGATTGCGAAACAAGCTTCAATTGAGGGAAGAGATCCGATTATCGTTGCCGGTGGGGATGGAATGATAGGCGAGGTTATTAACGGACTCTACCGTGCCAATCCAGAAGGAGTGCTCGGCCCGCTCGGGATCATCCCGCTTGGGACGGCAAATGATCTCGTAGTGAATTTGGGACTCCCGCTGGATATCATGGGTTCTCTTGAGGCGGTCTTCGGACAGAAGACCTGCCGCATCGACCTGGGTCAGGTGAACGACTGGGTATTTGATAACAACTCCGCGGTTGGATTAGAGCCCATCGTGACGCTTTATAACATTCGCATGACTCGGCTGCGTGGCGTAATCCGCTACCTGGTCGCGGCACTGCGAGCGATCGCCGCAAAACCGGAATATGAAATGCGTATCCGCTGGGATGATGGGGAGTACGAAGGGCTTGTGTCCTTGGTGTCAATAGGAAACTGCCCCTTGACAGGTGGCTTGTTCAGAATGGCGCCCGATGCAGATCCTAAAGACGGCTTACTTACCTTCGTCTATGGTTATGCACCTACGCGCTTGAAAATGCTCTCTTTGCTCCCCAGAGCAATCAGCGGCGCCTATATTCATGATCCTGCCATCCACCAGCATCACACACGACAGCTTGAGATCACCTGCTCTCCTGGTACGCCTATCCAGGCGGATGGGGAGATCAGAGCCGAAGATGCAACGACGATACGTTACCGTGCGCTCCCCGCTCGATTGGACCTCTATACGCCGTGAAGCGCAGATTGATCGTAAACGCGGATGATTATGGACGCACTCCATCCGTTAGCCGGGGGATCCTCGACGCTCACTTAAACGGCATCGTTTCAACGACAACCGTTATGATCAACTTACCCGGCGCTCTCGAAGACGTGCGCATGGGAATTGAATGCGCACCTACTCTGGGCTTCGGTGTCCACATTAATCTCACCCTTGGCAAACCCCTCACACCTCCTGACCAAGTACCCTCGCTTATCGACGCAAACGGGTGGTTTCACGAGAAGGACCTGATCTTCAACAACCCGGAAATGTTAGACCTCGCTGAGGCTAAGATGGAGTGCAAAGCGCAGATCGAGCGTTTCCTCCAAGCTGAGACGGAACTTGACCATCTTGACAGTCACCATCACCTGGGTATAGCAAGTACAGGTATATGGAAACTTCTAACCGACCTAGCAATTGAATATGATTGCGGCATCCGCACTCCATTTCCGAATGATATTCTTGAGGAGGATTTACGAGATCTTTATCCAGCGAGCATGATCGACTTCAGCAAAACGCAGGCGAAAGAACAACTGGAGACATTCGCCATCCCACATCCAGATTATTTTTACGCCACTTTCTTCGGAGATGGCGCTGTCTTGGACCATCTAATCAATCTCCTTCAAGGACTGCCCGATGGGTTGAGCGAGATCATGTGCCATCCTGGCTATTATGATGAATCGCTCGAGCAGAAAAGTGGTTACAATCGCATCCGTGAGCAGGAACTGGCTGTCCTCATCGACCCAGGCGCGCTTTCTGCAATCTCATCAGGAAATATCGAACTGCACACATACAGAACAGGATGTGGAAAATAGCATCTAGACTGTTCTCCTCTTTCCTGCGCTTCTTCTTCAAACACCTGTACACAACGCTCTCCTGGGCATATGATTTTGTCGCCTGGACAACATCCATGGGGCAGTGGCGGAAATGGCAGTCCGCTGCCACACCAGCCTCGCAAATAGGCGATCTGCTTGAGCTTGGCACAGGACCAGGGCACTTGCTTACCGATCTCCCACAATCAGAACATCGAAGTGTCGGTGTGGACACATCGACTCAAATGCTCAAGCTCGCACGGCGAAATCTTCTTCACAGGGGTTTTACCCCGATGCTAACCCGGAGCCGTGCGCAAGCGCTCCCATTTCAATCGAACCACTTCTCCGACGTCATCGCCACCTTCCCAAGTGAATATATCGTCGATCCAGCAACGTTGGCGGAGGCATTCCGGGTCTTACAGCCGCGAGGAGAATTCGTCATCGTGGGACTTGTTCAAATCACGGGAGCTTCTCTCGCAGATCGTTTTGCTGCTTGGCTTTATCGTTTCACAGGACAAGCAGGCGAGCCACAAGAGGAGTGGAAAATACCACTCCAAGATGCAGGCTTTCACCCGCGATTTGAAATCATCGAACAAGAGCGGGCACGTGTGCTGCGCGTTGTAGGGTTCAAGCCCGATTGATTGCCGGACAGAATAGTTTTAATGGCGATATTGCTATTAGAATAGATGCAAGTTGACCAGGAGGGTGCAGTCATGCGTATCGCAGAAGTTGGCGATCTAGCCATGCTTCAATTGCCAAATCATAAACAAACAATCTTCAGACTCGAAGCCAATCGTGAATACCAGACCCACAAGGGATCGATCCTCCACAATGATCTTATTGGCTCCCCGTGGGGACGAATCGTTGAAACACATTTGGGAGCCTCCTATTTATTCATCCCCCCAACGCTTCACGATCTCATCCGCAATACCCGCCGAAAGTCGCAGATTATATTCCCTAAAGATATCGGCTACATCCTCCTGCGTCTATCCATCGGACCAGGATCGCGTGTCCTCGAGGCGGGCACAGGCTCTGGCGCTCTTACCACCGCACTGGCCTGGATGGTGGGAGAGCAAGGGAAGGTATATTCCTACGATCGCCGTCAGGACATGCTTGATCTCTCCGGGCAGAATCTGGAACAGGTTGAACTAACAGATCGTGTGGAGTTCTTCCTGCTGGATATTGCAGATGGAATTGCCGTTAAGGACCTCGACGCAGTTTTCCTGGATCTTCCCAAGCCAGAATTGTATCTTTCACAAATTCAGGATGTCCTAGCTAATGGAGGCGTATTAGGGACAATCCTGCCTACAACCAACCAGGTTGCTACTTATCTGGACAGAATCGAGAAAGAGCATTTCGATTCGGTCGATGTTGCAGAAATCTTGCTGCGTTTCTATAAACCAGTCGCAGAACGTCTGCGCCCGACGGACCGCATGATCGCTCACACTGGATATCTGATTTTTGCCACACGGATGCATTCATAATGGCTTGTCTCAACTTTTTGTACGTTTTTTACACTCTGGAAATATCTGCGATAAAACGAGATGCTTGAATAAGGGTAACCAATAACAACAGGAGATCTGGATGATGTTCCGACGGAGACGACCCCAACCTCGCCGCTTTAGAGTCAAACCCCTTCGCTCTCGTAATCCTGTTGCTAAAGCAGCCTTCCAGCGCTTGCGCCATGCCCATGACCTTATGCATGCGGGACAATACCAGGAAGCGGCTCAGCAATACGGGGCTCTGGCAGAAGGGGCTGAAAAACACAAGCTCCCGCAAGCCCCGCAGCTCTTCCTTCAAGCTGGGCGGGCCTGGTTTGAAGCCGGGGATTCAAAGACTGGAATTGCCAGCCTCCAAAAGGGACTGAATATATTGGAGATATCCCGCAGGTTTCAAAGATTGAATGTCGTCGGCACCAGGATCCAGACCGAGCTTGACGAGAGAGGATTTACACATGAAGCTTCGGTTATAGGAAACTATTTAGACCAGATCCGGGTGGAACATGGCTTAGAAGATCCTCAGATTTCACGGAAGATGAGGGGATCAAAACTCCCAGGAAAATGTCCCCAGTGCGGAGGAAGCATCATCCCGGATCAGGTCGAGCGCTTTGAAGATGGCAGCGCGCAGTGTGATTATTGTGGAAGCATAATCCAGCATGTCTGATTCCCAGCCTATGGATGATTTCGCGAAACGCCTCCAGCAGATCCTTATCTCACAAGAACCTGGAATCAGGACTGATTTGAATGCTCGCCTGGCTGCCGTGCTTATCCCACTTTATTTTCACGATGGCTCTTGGCACGCACTTTACACAAAACGGACCGATGAAGTCGAGGAGCATCGTGGTCAAGTTTCATTTCCGGGCGGCATTATTGAGCCCGACGATGAAAACTATGAGAGCGCTGCTTTGCGAGAAGCACATGAGGAAATTGGCATCGACCCTGCGGACGTGATGATCCTGGGCAGACTCGATTCAATGCTCACCACCACTCAATTTCAAATCATTCCAGTCGTAGGGGTGATCCCCTGGCCTTATGAACTGACAATCAATCCGCTGGAAGTCGCAAGCGCATTTGGTGTTCCCCTCGAATGGTTGAAGGATCCCGCACACCTGGATGCCTACTTCGAGGAAGCTACTTTCTCCGGTCCACACGTTCCACTATATGCCTTCAAACCTTACCAGGGGGAGGTAATCTGGGGAGCGACGGGGAGGATCACTAAGAATCTTCTCCAATTATTGGATCTCATAGAATAGGGATCCACCCCTGACGAACTCTTAATCGTTTTAGCTTTGTCGTCACCGCTGCATAACCATCGATCAAGAATAAAGCAAAGGAGCATGGCATTCTAACCATGCTCCTTGAGTATCCGGTCCGGTTATTCGGAGATACCCTTATACTTACTCCTCTTCAGGGGATCCTTCCTCGCCATCTTCTTCTTCATCGACCAATTCGGGCTCGACACCCTCTTCTAACTCTTCGACTTCGACCTCTTCGATTTCTTCCTCAGCCATCTGGCTGATCACATTCGCGATTGTCTCTTCGGGATCAGTGATCAATGTCACTCCCTCACTCAAGACGAGATCACCTACTGTGATGACATCATTCATTGTGACGAGCGCCCCAACGTCCACAATCAGCTGTTCCGGCAAATCTGACGGCAGGGCTTCTACCTCGATTTCGTTAAGACCAGATACGAGAACGCCATCAAGATCTCTCACGGCCGGGGATTCCCCTATCAATACAACAGGAACAACGGCGCGAATGGTAACATCCATCGCTACCACCAAGAAATCGACGTGTAAAATGTCCCGTCGGATCGCATCGCGCTGGTACTCGCGCACCAACACCTTATGCGTTTCTTTGCCAATCTCCAGATTGATTAAGGTGGATCCACTTACGTGTGCGAGTAAACTGGATGCCACTTTATCGTCTAGTTCGATGGGAAGGGGATCAACACCCGCGCCGTACATGACGGCTGGCAGGACACCTTGTCTGCGTAAGGCTTTCACATGCTTCCCAATCGTTTTTCTTACCTTTGCGTTTATTGTTATAGCTTCCATTTTTTCCCTCCGGAACGCCTCTTACCCTTTCGGGCTACCTTCGCTCCATCTGGTGGACCGGTTCTCTGATATTTTGATTAATCTCGACGTAGCAGATTTCCTACCAATAGGATAAGACCCACTGCGATGCCTGCAACAAGACCAGCTAGAAGCGCACCGCGAGTGTCGAGTACTGTCTCAACATTGCCCTCGACCTCCTGAGCCAACAGAATGATCGAAGAACTATTATTCAGGTCTGCTTTTCGTGCCACCGTTATGCCAACTCTTGAGTCTTGCAGAACAGCGTGCTCCGCTAGAACGGCGCCAACAGTGCTCTCTTCGCTGCTTATCTCTGCAGCGCGCGCAATAAATGCGGCTCCTTGCTGCAAGCCGACAAAATCTCCTTGGACTGTCAGTGCCCCCCCCTTGTTCAGTTCGACATTCTTGGCGGTCACCTGATTAGCGCCGCCCTGTTGAATGCGAATGGTTTCAGCCTCTACATTCTGGATCATGCCGCCATCAAGATGGATGACTTCAGCCTGTAAATCATCATTTCCTGTTTTTTCATCTGTCGTCATCATTTCACCTTCGCCCGAAAAAAAAGAGGCTCCACCTAACCGCCCAGGTGAACGCCCTCGACGATGCGAACCAGATTCTACCCGATTCACAATCGTTCCGTCAACGTTTTGTATCGCACTAACTCAGGAAGATATCACAATTATGAATGATGTTTCCTGAACCTCCCGCAGGTTTGAAACCTGCGCGAGGTTTAAATAATCCACCCAAATTGACCCGAGACAGGCGGCATGATAAACTCGGAGATTGGTCTCTTCCAGGTGGAGAAATGGGGTTTTCGAAGGCTGTTCGGCTGCTTAATACCATCTGCTTCACGATGCTTGGTGTTGTGTGCATCGTCAACCGGGCGGCAGCCCAGGCGCCAGGGTACGCGGACATCCGTGAACCTCTTGGCGGTGAAGCCATCGATGGAGTGGTAACGATCGAGGGGTCGGCTTCTCACCCATCCTTTGTTTCGTATGATCTCTCCTTTGCCCACACAGATAACCCAACAGAGACTTGGTTCCTAATCGCTGATGCCGTACACACGCCTGTAAATGACGGAAGACTGGGTCTCTGGGACACAACCGGGATTACCGACGGCTTCTACCGACTGCGATTGCGCGTGCATCTCAGCAATAACATCTCCCTCGAGTCAATCGTTGAAGGGCTTCGCATTCGAAACAACACTGCAATTGAAACGACCACACCTCAGCCAGATAGGATAACAGCAACGCCAACAATTTCGCTGCCTACGCGGACTCCGCGCCCCACTCCGCTGCCTATCCCTGGTGGATCAGACCCATCAACAGTGTTGCGGACCTTCACAGGGGGGAGTATCGCCGGTGCGCTGGTTCTGCTCTCACTCGGTATTTACCTCTTCATCCGCAAGAGATCCCAGGAGAGATGGGCGGTTCGTCGTATGCGACAGATGCTTCGTAGTGCTAACCGCAAGAAGCGCAGGTAGAGGGATGTCAGAACATCAAGGGCCATACCTCATTGCCGGCTTGGGCAATCCAGGTCGAGAATACCGGAAAAACCGGCACAATATCGGCTTTATGCTGATTGACCATCTTGCGCGCAGATGGGATCTAACGATTTCCCGCATGCAATCTGAAGCGCTAATCGCCGATGGACGCGTAGATGGAGAGAAGATTTATCTGGTGAAACCTCAAACCTTCATGAACCTTGTCGGCCGATCAGTCTCTTCGCTGGCCCGCTATTATCGCATCCCCCATTCAAATCTAATCGTTGTCTACGACGATCTCGACCTTCCGCTCGGGACCGTTCGCATACGCCCTGATGGCGGCTCCGGCGGGCATAAAGGCATGGCTTCCATTATCGACTCCCTGCAGTCGAATCAAATCCCGCGCATGCGCATCGGTATCGGCCGACCATCGGGGATGATGGATCCCGCAGATTTCGTGCTTCATGATTTCCGCGCAGAGGATGCTGATCTCTTAGATATCACGCTCCAGCGCAGCGCAGATTGTATCCAGCTGCTGATCTTCGATGGAATCGAGACCGCGATGAACACCTGCAATCCCAAACCCACTGAGAAATGAATCTCTCCGCTTTATTAGCTCCTCTCCGGGGGCAACCGACATACCAAAGACTCTTGGATCTACTTCTGGAAAAATCGTCGCCTGACGAAGCTCTGGAGATTCCGAAAGCAGTTCGACCGATGCTGGTCAGCGCATTAGGCGAAGATCTTCAGCGACCTATACTTTACATCGCTCCCCAATTGAATCGCTTGCTCACACTTCAAGAAGAGATACCGTACTGGACTCCACACGTAGAACTTCACCGTTTTCCGAATCCGAGTCCTCTTTTTTATGAACTGTCACCATGGAGCGAATCCGTCAGAAATGAGCGTACAACCGCACTCGCTGCCCTGACTCGCGGTGAAGGACCTGGCAGTCCACACGAAGAAATCCCGTGCCAAAACCTCGTGCTTTTAGCCTCAGCCAGAGCCGTGATGACGCGCTCGCTCCCCAAACGTACATTCCTGGCAAACTCACGTTATGTAAAGCAAGGCGTTGTTTTCCCCTTTGATCAGCTCCTGTCTCTGCTTGTGAACAATGGCTATGCGCAAAGCAATCTTGTGACTGAGCAGGGGCAATTCAGCCGGCGCGGCGGCATTCTGGATCTCTGGCCCCCGGCTGAAGAGTTCCCCATCCGACTTGAGTATTTCGGAGATGATGTGGAATCTCTCCGATATTTCGACCCTGCCTCGCAGCGGACGATCAAGGAGACGACTTGGGTACGGATCACACCGGCGCGCGAGGGGCTGCCACGCGACTTCGACAGCGGGTGGGTGAAACAATTGCCCGGCGTAGGCAGCGAAGATGATCCCTTGCTTACTAAATCGCTGGAGTTGTTTTTACCCCTGATGAATTCCCACCCCTGTGGTGTGTCCAATTTTCTCCGCAAAGATGCCATGGTAGTTTTCGACGATAAGACCGCTTTCACGAATACCGTCGCAGATATCGAGCAGCAAGCTTTAAGCATGCATGAGGAAGCGGTGGGAGAAATGAGGATTTCTTCGGATTTCCCACTCCCCTATCTGACCTTATCTGATCTCGAAGAGAGTCTCGCGAACTACACAACACTGGATCTAGGATTGAACGCTGGATTTGCAGACCTGCATGCGATCCCGCTATCAAATTCCTTCACTCCTGGACCGCGCTTTGGCGGCCAACTCGATCCAATCCTGAAACACCTGAGCGAAAAACGCGACGATCACGAAACGGTTGTCATCGTCAGCCGGCAAGCGCAACGTCTATGCCAATTATGGAGTGAGTACGATACCGCCGCTGAAATCAGGCAGGAGATATCCGCAGAACTCCACCCCGGCGAGATAATCTTTATCCAAGGACCACTTTCCGGTGGCTGGATACAAGACCTGGAACAAGGTGACCGCATCCATCTTCTTTCGGATGCTGAGCTCTTTGGCTGGTCGCGTCCGCGACCCCGCCGGCGCTCGCTTGCACGCCCATCTGCTCCTGAGGAGTCTTTCGCCGATCTTCAGCACGGTAACTATGTCGTGCACATCGATTACGGGATCGGGAGATTCATCGGGCTTGTCGAACGCCGATTAGATGAAATCCAACGAGAGTTCCTTCTCATCGAGTATGCCGATGGCGACCAACTATACATTCCCGTCCACCAAGCCGATCGTATCTCTCGCTATGTAGGTGCAGATAGCTCATCCCCTTCTTTATCACGCCTCGGTTCCTCTGAGTGGGCTCGCTCGAAAGGCAAAGCGAGAGAAGCGGTCGAGCAAGTCGCTCGCGATCTTCTCGAGCTTTACGCAGAAAGACAAACGGCGATTGGAACGGCATTTTCCCCCGATACAACGTGGCAAAAGGAACTGGAAGCGTCCTTCACCCACCAGGAGACAGAAGATCAAATACGAGCACTCGAAGCAATAAAGAACGACATGGAAAAACCCAAACCGATGGACCGCTTGATTTGCGGTGATGTCGGCTATGGAAAAACGGAGGTCGCTCTGCGTGCAGCGTTTAAGGCGGTGATGCACGGCAAACAAACTGCCATGCTCGTCCCGACGACCGTCCTGGCACAGCAGCATTTTAATACCTTCCGGCGCAGGCTCGCCGCCTTTCCCATCAAAGTTGAAATGCTATCCCGCTTCAGAAGCCGTAGCGAGACAACTGAAATCGTCAAGGGCTTGAAATCGGGTGAGATTGACATGGTGATCGGCACCCATCGCCTTCTTCAACCCGATGTCCAATTTAAAGACCTTGGGCTGCTGGTCATCGACGAAGAGCAAAGATTTGGCGTTACGCATAAGGAATTCCTTAAGCGCATGCGAATCGAAGTCGATGTGCTGACGCTCACAGCCACACCGATCCCGCGAACGCTGTATATGGCACTCACCGGGGCTCGCGATATCTCGACCATCAGCACACCACCAGAGGACCGGCTTCCCGTACGAACCCATGTGGGTATGTACGACCCAAAAATAGTCCGTTCTGCGATTCTCCGCGAACTCGACCGCGGAGGACAGGTATTCTTCGTCCATAACCGCGTGCAGACAATTACTACGATGCAACGCCGTCTGGAACGCCTCGTTCCGGAGGCTCATTTCACAATCGCCCACGGTCAGATGCCAGAGAGACAATTATCAAAGACGATGGAGCAGTTTGCGCGTGGGGAGATCGACGTTCTCGTGAGCACATCGATTATCGAATCGGGGCTGGACATTCCGAATGCCAATACGCTCATCGTAGATAGGGCGGACGGATTCGGCCTTGCCCAGCTCTACCAACTCCGCGGCCGTGTCGGGCGAGCGGCAATCCAAGGTTTCTCCTACTTCTTCCGCTCTGCCGGCAAGCGGGCAACCGAAGAGGCTTTGCAGCGGCTTGAGATCATCGCCGAGCACAGCCAACTCGGCGCAGGGTATGCGATCTCCATGCGAGACTTGGAGATGCGGGGCGCAGGTGATATCCTGGGCACCCGTCAACACGGCTATATCGCTTCCGTAGGTTTTCATCTCTATACCCGGTTGCTCTCCTCAGCTGTCAGACGCATGCGGCACGAGATCGGAGATGAACTTGTACTTCCTGAGGAGGTAAGTAAATCTGCTGAACTTCCACCTGCCGCCATCGACCTCCCGCTATCGGCGGTGATCCCAGACGACTACATCGCAGATCGAGATCTGCGATTGCAACTCTACAGGAGGCTCGCTGACCTCCGTTCGCTTGATGAGTTGGAAACCATTGATGCCGAGCTAAGCGACCGCTTTGGCCCCACCCCCGACGATGTTCACAATTTGCTTTATCAAATAAAGGTGAAAATCATCGCCACTAATGCAGGAATCGATAGGATTATGACAGAAAGCGGTCAGATCCTTATTGAGCTTCCAGAAATGAGAATGGTGCCTGATGTGCACAGCTTTGGGGAAGGGATTCGTCGCAGCAAACGCGGGCTTTGGCTTTCAACGGAGCTCGACGGAGACTGGGAGAAGCGGCTTCTTCAACTCCTGAACCATATTCTGGAAAATGCCTAGGCTCAATGGTTCATAGCGTTAGAACCGCTGAGGCGCAGGAAGGAAACTGATTTCGCTGGCCTGCCTATCAGAGGTCTCTGTTATCTTTCGCTGCGCCTTGTCTTTTCCTGTGGTTTAACAAATACACTCCCACGACTCTTCTCCAAGACCGCAGGCGCTAGCTGCTCTTCACAGAATTAGGGATGAGATAACCAGAAAAGTTGAGATCGTTAGGGATTGTTCTTAAACAGAAGGAGCTTTAGTTCTCAGAAGTTAATGGCATCACACATCACCATGAAAATGGATTATTAATGTGAGGAACGGCTGCCCATCGATATACTCAAATCCAAAAGCCCAGGTACGCCAGTCGAAGTCGTTACCACCCTCGCTGGCGGGGCGATGGATGGCATAATAATTAATGGACGTATATTCCGTAGGCCAAAGAGCTGGTCGTGAAGTTGTGCCAGATGGCAACTCGCCACAAACCGGAACGGGAGAATCCAAGACGGTGTCTTCGAGCAGGGGCAAAATGACATCTTTGAATGAACCCTGTATCTTGAACTCCCCCCCACTCAATAATCCCCACTCCAACTCATGAAGGTCGTCGAAGATACCAGAAACCGAATCCGCTGTCACGATGACTTCAGGATTCCACCAATCATGACGGATGATTAGACCTCGGCGGGGATTTACGATTTGCGATAGCAGCTCGCCCTCGCGATTTTGAATCGAGTGCAAAGAGTGATCCAGAACCAGGAGGGCGCGTGCATCCTGGCAGAATTGCTCTTGATTTACATCTTCGGTCATATTCAATGAATTAACCCATCCGCGCGAACCATCCGGCGTCTGGATTTCCATCCAGATGGAACTTCCTAAATTAGCCACATTCCCCGTTGCCGTAATACCCCGCGCATCGTAGGCCAGCTCTTCTACAATACTCCCCGTAATACCCGCTGGATTACGCAGGGCTAGAACCTCTCCCTCCAGAATCCCCACGACCGCATATACGCCGCTTGGCTCGAACGTAGAGATTATTAGCGGGGTAGAATTCACCTGAGGTATTCCATTTGTAGCCACGGCTGTTGGAACGATAGGGACCGTTGTTCTCGTGCATGAGGCAATAAGCAGACTTATCGAGACAGCTTTGATCGCCTTGATGATAAGACGATGCGTAACATCCAACCACCCATTCGTGTTGGGGGAATCATGTCGTCTGCTCAGGGGTCGATGTTCCATATCGAATTTCAATTTCATGCTGATGCTGATGGGCGGGATGTTCCTGGCGATTTTCCTTTCCTTTGAGTCTTAGTACTGGTTTTTACCACTTTCTTCAATTCAGGCAAGAGCGCGATCGAGAGAACCTCATCCATAGAGTGCACCAATTGAATATCAA
Source organism: Anaerolineales bacterium (assembly GCA_034430395.1). GTDB lineage: Bacteria > Chloroflexota > Anaerolineae > Anaerolineales > E44-bin32 > E44-bin32. The sequence goes on from DAOUEQ010000033.1 coordinate 18,050, forward strand.
GCCATTCCTTCGCCTGGCGAGGGACGTCAACCAAGTCTTTTTGGTTTTTAATGGGGATGATTACTGTCTTCAACTTGAGGCGGTAGGCAGCAAGAATCTTCTCTCTGACTCCGCCAATCGGTATCACCCGACCTCTGAGCGTGATCTCACCACTCATGCCCACATCTTTTCGAACGGGTCGCTTGGTTAAAGCCGAGGCCATTGCCGTAGCCATCGTAATCCCGGCGCTGGGCCCATCCTTCGGGATTGAACCCTCAGGAACATGAATGTGGACGTCTGTCTTCTCGAAGATCTCTGGATCGATCTTCAACTTGCCCGCCAGGGATTTTATATAGGAGAATGCGGCTTGAGCGGATTCCTGCATAATATCACCGACGTGTCCGGTTACCTGTAACCCACCCTTCCCTTCCACGAGCAGCGCTTCCACGACAAGAATGTCGCCCCCATTTTCCGTCCAGGCCAACCCCATGGCAGCGCCAATCTGGTTTTCTATTTCAAGCTCGACGGGGATCATTTGTGCTGGTCCGAGCAGCTTTGGCAATATGCTGGGGGTAATCCGTCGATAAACCCGTTTCCCTTCAGCTTTACGTCGAACAACGCGCCGGCATATTTTGCCGATCTCCCTCTCCATATTCCGAACACCCGCTTCCCAGGTGTATTCACGAACAATGGATTGCAGGGCTTGGTTGGTGAAGGATAGATCATTTTGTGTTAACCCAGTTTGATCGATCTGCCGGGGGATGAGGAACTTCTTGGCGATGGTCAGTTTCTCCTCTTCGATATATCCCGGAAATTCAATCACTTCAAGCCGGTCTAAAAGCGCCGGTGGAATCGGGCTGAGGGTATTTGCTGTCGTAATGAACATCACCTTCGAGAGATCATAGGGGATCTCCAAATAGTGGTCGGAAAATGAGTGATTCTGTTCGGGGTCGAGAACCTCAAGCAGAGCAGATGATGGATCACCGCGGTAGTCGAGGCCGAGTTTATCAATCTCGTCCAGCATGAATAGTGGATTAATAGATTCAGCCCGGCGCATTGTTTGCAGAATTCTCCCGGGGAGAGCACCGATGTAGGTCCGACGGTGGCCGCGGATCTCCGCTTCATCACGAATTCCGCCTAGCGAGATACGGACAAATTTTCTTCCTAAAGCATCTGCAATCGATCTCCCAAGAGATGTCTTGCCCGTTCCAGGCGCTCCTACAAAACAGAGTATCGGCTGTTTATGCTTTTTCGGAGCGAGACTCCGTACGGCAATATATTCCAGAATTCGATCCTTAGCTTTCTTCAGACCGTAATGCTGATCTTCTAGCACACTGGCCACATGACGGATATCCAAGTTGTCCACAGTTGATACCGACCAGGGCAGTTCCATCAGCCAATCCAAGTACGTTCGGATGATCCCCACTTCGGGAGACATCGGTGGCATCTGCGATAATCGCTGCACTTCCTTGAATGCTCTCTTCTCGACTTCTTCGGGGAGGCTTAAATGAGCGATCCGCTCTCGAAGCTCATCAATTTCTTGCGCCCACATGTCCCCTTCCCCTAATGCGGACTGGATGGCTTTCATCTGCTCTCGCAGGTAAACCTCGCGCTGAGACCGGTCTACTTCGTTTTGAACATGGGAATGGATTTGATCCTCCAACTCGAGAACATCTAATTCACGACCCAGAAGAATGCTGATCTGCTGCAATCGTTCAACTGGGTCGAACACCTCCAAAATCGCCTGCCGCTCGCCCAGCGTAAGATTGAGCGCAGAAGCCGTGAGGTCAGCAAGCCAACCTGGATCTTCAATATTGACAGCGTAGAGATAGACTTCCTCAGGCAGGGTTCGGTTCAGCTCAACGCATTTCTCAAAGAGGGTCAACACAGCCCGCATCAGAGCTAGGGTCTCGTTTGTCTTCGAGATATTTTCAACGATTGGCCTGGCTCGGGCGCGCAGGGCTTTCCCCTCTTGAGTAATCTCAATAATTTCCAACCTGCGCCGCCCCTGCGCCATGATGGAGATCGAGCCATCGGGTAAATGCATGAGCCTGCCGACAGCAATTTCCGTCCCTACAGTGTAAAAATCCTGTGGACCAGGGTTCTCAGTATCCGGATCGGTAAGCGCAATCCCGATCATCGTCTCCTGGGAACGGATCGCTTCCTCCACTGCAAGCAAGGAAGGTTCATGAACTACAAATAACGGGGTCAGTAATTTTGGGTAGAGAACAATGTCTCTTAGCGGAAGAACGAGGGCATCGAATAGACCACCCTCATCGAGGCTGGCATCTAAGATGCCATACAATTCTTCCGTTCTACGGCTGATCACACCGCCAAACTCAGCAGGTAGATTCGGCCATCTGTCAATAGACCAAGAATTCATTGTATCGTTTTACACCCCTCTAATCCCTTTCAAGATCGATTTCCTTCATCGCTTCGATCGCTTCCCCGGCGATGAAAATACTTCCCGTAACGAGAATCACCTCACCTGGACGTGAATGTTCTATCGCCCATTGGAGTGCTTTTTCAACCCTCGCAAATTCTTCAACTCTTACACCATGGCTATGCGCAAACCCGGCAAGCACTTCTGGATTTTCGGCTCGGGGATGATCAGCCTGTGTCACAGCAAAGCGGGAAACCCTTGGCCGTAGTTCTGCCAGCATTCCCTCGATATCCTTGTCTGCTGAAGCGCCGAAGATCATGGTGACTGGTTGACCGGGGAAATAATCGTCAAGTGCGATCCTCAGCTTGAGTGCAGAATCCCGATTATGGGCTACATCAACAACGACGATCGGATCTCGTGTCAGGATTTGGAATCGTCCCAACCATGACACATTTCGAAAACCAGCCTGAATGTCAGCCTCTTTCACATCGAGTCCTGAGTTTCTTGCTTCTGCGATCGCAGCATATGCGACAGCAGCGTTCACAACTTGATGATGCCCGAGTAGAGGTATTTGATAACGGGGTGGAGTCCACTCATCACCGCCAGCGGAATCCACAAACGAGTCCATAAGCGGCTGCTCTGCGCGCGACCAGATGTAAAGCGTCTGGCCGTCAAAATTATGGGTACCATGAGAATATAGCCAGTCATGGCCGACACGGATCAACGGTGATCCCTGCGCTTCGGCAACACTCTCAACAACGCTCCCCGCTTCGATCTGCTGTGGAGCCAGAATTACAGGTATCCCGGACTTGATGATGCCCGCCTTCTCGCGAGCAATATCAGATAAGCTCTCTCCAAGCAGATGCATATGGTCATAAGAAAGCGAGGTGATCACGGTGATGATCGGAGCGAGAACGTTCGTTGCATCCAATCTCCCGCCAAGACCGACCTCCACAGCTGCGTATTCGACTCCTTGCTCGGCGAAGTATGTGAACGCCATCGCGGTGAGAATTTCAAAAACCGTCAATCCAGATATACTCTCGACGCTGGACTTAACAGTTTCAACCAAATCGACGAGGTCCATGTCGGCAATTGGTTCACCGTTAATCATGATCCGCTCGTTGAAACGGGTGAGATGCGGTGATGTATAGAGACCAGTCTTATAACCCGCCTCCTGCAACACCGATGCGATCAGCGCTGAGACGGATCCCTTGCCTTTTGTGCCCGCTACGTGGAAGGCTTTTATTCGCAGGTGCGGGTTCCCCAGTGCATCGAGGAGATCGATGACTCGTTGGAGTTCAAAAACATCCGCGGAATATCGGTAGCTCCTCTTAATGCTGTAATCGATATGGCTGTAGAGGTAGTCGAGGGCGTCTTGATAGGCTGTCTTAGACATCGAGGGGTCATTGTAAACGCCGCATATAAAAGATACAAGACCCCAATTGCTTGCAAGCTGTGACATTTCGCGCTAATATCGTCATGTAAACGAAACCACGCAATAGAACATTCCAAGAGGAGGTGTAACAAATCCCGAATAAACTAGTCCGCGATAACAAACAAATGACAGACGATTTGCTTTCTACAAATAATTGAGGAGGAAAGAAGGACGATGCGTAAAAACCGCATGTTGCTCATACTGAGTATTCTTGTGATGGCAGCGATGGTCTTGGGAGCCTGCGCGACGCCAACAGAGGCACCCACGGAAGCTCCTGCGCCAGAACCCACCAAGGCGCCTGAGCCGACTGAAGCCCCACCACCGCCGCCCGAACTTGGCACAGCAGAATATCCGATACAAGTTTTGTTTGTCCCCTCCGTGGACATTGACTTCATGATCGCCGGCGGTGAATTGATCGAGCAGGCACTGAATGAAGCCACAGGTATGTTCTTTGAGGTTAGCATCCCGACCTCATATGCAGCCACAATTGAATCGATGTGTGCTTCACCTGAGGACACGATCGGCTTCATCCCGGCCATGGGTTACGCCCTCGCTAATCAACTCTGCGGCGTTGAACCTGCCCTGGCTTCGGTTCGCTATGGTTGGAACGTTTACTGGACGGAATTCCTTGTCGCCCGTGATAGCGATTTCCAAACCCTCGAGGATCTGGAAGGCGCAACCTGGGCATATCCGGATGCCGGTTCCACATCCGGCTACCTCTACCCATTGGCCATCTTCGATGACCTGGGCATCACCATCGGCGATACAGTAGAAGCTGGCGGTCACCCGCAGGCTGTGAAGGCCATATACAACGGTGAGGCTGATGTTGCTTCAGCCTACTTCAGCGCACCGCTGCTGCCTGAAGGCTCTTGGACCGTAGATATGGCTCCAGATGTCCCCGATGAGGTCGTGGAGGAATGTGCCGTAAATGAGGATGGCAAGCTGTTCTGCGGTGGCTATCGCGTTCTGGACGCCCGCGCCGCCATCTCTGGGGAAGCACCAGATGTTGTTCAGAAAGTCCGGATCCTCGCACTTTCCAGCGAGATCCCGAACGACACGATGTCCTACTCACCGGATTTCCCCATGGATCTGCGCGAGACCATCAACACCGCGATCACAGAGTATGTTGCCTCTGACGCCTGCGCAGAAACGCTCTGCAATGAGAGCTTCTATGACTGGACGGGCACCGCTCCAATCTTCGACGAGAACTTTGACGGTATCCGCATCCTGATGGAAGCGCAGGGCATCACCCTGGAGAACATCGGCGAGTAAATCTTCTTAAACGCCAGAAAACTAGCCCCGGACATCTCTTTGTCCGGGGCTAGATCAATGGCGGGAAAAAGCCCTACTTTTTTTACTTTCTGCTGTTGATGTTTTATGGTTTACTGCTCCTGGATCCAAGAACTGCGGAATCCCTTTCTAACAAGACGAGGGCTTGATTATTTTCGCCTCTACATGTGTGATCGCAGGGGTTATTTGTTAACCTCATATCATCATAATCACCTAAATTATCTATAAAATGGATGGGTGCAATCATTGAGCAATTATTCTTTCACAGCCATGTAACTCCTTTATTGAATATTTATTCAATCCGAAAGGAAGGTGTTCTACTCCCATGTTAGAAGTCAGGAACCTGACAAAGATCTATGAGGGCGGTGTCCTTGCATTGGATAACGTCAGTTTTAGCGTCGAGCAAGGAGAATTCCTGGCCATTATCGGTTTGAGCGGATCAGGGAAATCAACCCTCTTACGGTGCATCAACCGTTTAGTAGAGCCGACAGAAGGGCAAATCCTATGGAACGGAGTTGACATCACCGAAGCGAGCCAGGACGAGCTGCTGCGCTATCGCAGAAAGATTGGGATGGTCTTTCAGCACTTCAATCTTGTCACTCGTTCGAAAGTACTCATAAATGTGTTAGCTGGCCGGTTAGGCTATGTAAACAGTGCCATGAGCCTCATTCACCGATTTCCGCAAAGCGATATCGACATGGCGTTTAAGCAAATGGAGCGCGTCGGTATTACCGACCAGGCTCACAAGCGTGCCGACGAATTAAGCGGCGGTCAGCAGCAGCGTGTCGGCATCGCTCGCGCCATGGTGCAGGAGCCGGAGATGATTTTAGCTGATGAACCCGTCGCCAGTCTCGATCCTGTCCTGGCACACTCCATCATGCAGCACCTTGATCAGATCAACAAGGAAGACGGTGCTACAGTACTCTGCAGCCTGCACTTCCTGGATTTGGTCCACGCGTACGCAGATCGCGCCATCGCCCTTAATGATGGCATTTTAATGTTCGATGGAACGCCGGAGGCGATCGACGACGAAAAATTCAAGGAAATCTACGGCAAAGAAGCCGAGCGAGTCGGGTAAGGGAGACCATCGTGAACAAACAAAGATCACTAATCAAATCCATCGGACTTGGGCTCGCCGTCCTTGTTGCTCTTATCGTTTATGCCTATGGCTTCAAGGTTACCAAAGTGAATTTCGCAGAAACAAGCTCAGA
>DAOUEQ010000034.1:0-31080 GCA_034430395.1 Anaerolineales bacterium
TGACCTCCACATTGATTTTCTCTTCGATCTCAGTAACGAGCTCCTTATGCATGGACTCAAACTCAAAATCCATGCGCCCACGTAACGGTTCCATATTTCCGCCGGTTACGCTTGCACCATAATCGCGCCATATCACCCCGCAAAGGACGTGCATTGCGGTGTGGACACGCATAAGCTGATAGCGTCGCTCCCAATCCAGTTCGCCCTCCACCTCCGCGCCGACTGCGGGTGGGTCTCCGTCAATTTCATGCCAGATCTCGCCACCTACCTTGCGAACTCGTTTAACGGACCAGGTTTGATTCCCCGATTGAATAACGCCAAAATCGCAAGGCTGTCCCCCACCACTGGGGTAAAAAGCTGTTCGGTCCAGTGAAATACCGTGCTCCGAGACATCCGTCACTTTTGCAGTGAAGGCCTTTAAAAACGAGTCTTCGTGGAACAGCAACTCCGTCATCGTTCATTCCCTTCTTTCCAGGGGGAGAAAGTAACACTTAAAAAAATCCCGTTCAACCCCGAAAATATGAAAAGCTCCCGTCCCAAACAGGGACGAGAGCTTATTACTCCCGTGGTACCACCCTGATTCCCGCCAACAACAGGCTCTCAGTCAAGTACGGCCAATAATCTCATTGGTTTATACCTGCGCCCATGGTAACGGTAAGCGATCCCGGCTTCCTTACTTACGATGTATTGCGTTCGGGTTGCAGCTCCGGAGGGATTTTCCGACCGTTATCCTGACCCGGCTCTCACCACCCCCGGGCTCGCTGACAGGAAGACTCAGGCGTACTCGTCTCCATCAAGGCTTTTTCTTCTATTGAATTTACTTACGCATTATGCCATACACGCAAACACGGGTCAATAACCTCGCAATTTCAAGCTCTTAATTCGATTCTGATGGACCAGATCCACATGACTATAGCTATCCAGGATGCTTGAGCCTGCTAACGGTATCTACGCTTGCTGATGTTCTTCGCTTTAAAGTCACCCGAACCATGATTGAGATCAAGCCGGTTTTCACCGTGGATCTCAATCGGATATCTGTAGAAAGGGGACGGCGATGGCAATTTTCTTCGAGATCCGCTTCAACCCGGCATAGGAGCACTTGGCATGTGGATTATTTATTCGTTCCCATCCCGAATTCCAATCACACTGGCGCATCAGGCTTACGCTTCCCCTTTTAAATAGTCAGTAGGACCCGTAGACTGGTGCAGCATTTCCGCGACTGCCTCAGAAAAACGCATAAATTTATCGCCTCTTTATGAGGTTTTTGTAGGTTCGTCGCTTGGAAGAGGAGTTTTATCGGTTTACTCGGTCCGGATACCAATGCTCAAAAAGCGCGTACAGATTGCGTCGATGAAGCTGCGCAGCCAAACCGCCGAGTATAATTCGGCTCTTCCCGCAAGATTCGATATCAATCTGAGAAAGGTAAGCATCATAATCTTTCCGCCGGCTTGCCTCCCTGACATGACTCCGTATCTGACTCAAGTAGGCGAGATTGTCTTGTACTTTAGAAGTGACTTCGCCACGCAGGAAGGTTTCCCCATGCCCTTGGACAATGTTTTCAAGCTTCATTTTTGGGAGACGTTTCATGCTCTCGATCATTACGCCAAAATCACCATCTACGATATATGGCAACGGCATCAGAATGTCACCTGAAAAAAGAACCCGATCCTCCACAAGAAGCACACCAATACCATCTGGGGTGTGACCTGGGAGGTGAATCAACCGGATAGATCGCTTCCCAATTTGAAGACTCAAAGCTCCTTTTTCGAAAACCACGTCCGGGAGGACAACTTTCAGATTCCGTAATTCTCGATTGGTCCGCTTTGCTGCTGCCAAGGTCTGCCTACCTTTTGTGTCAAGAAGAGTACGGCAGATTGAATGACTGAGGATCGTAGCGTTGGGAAACCAGCAATTGCCCAAGGTGTGATCAGAGTGATAGTGAGTGTTGATGATGTAGCGGACCGGTTTGGCCAATCGCCCTTCAAGAAAGTCTCGAATTTCTCTGGTCTCTTCAGGATAAGCGAGCGTATCGATGAGGATGGACCAATCTTGACCAACAATGGCCCCTGCATTCACCTGCGCATACAGCTGGCTGGTGAACACATACACATCCTCGGCTACCCGCTCTCGAATCATGCTCCCTCCTGCGTGACTGCAATCTGGAAGGATAGCATAGGGGGCAAATCGATGTCAAGCTGACTTAACATAAACGTTGTTTTTAAACCATAATTAGCAGAAATCGGCGAGATTGTGCGGCAAAAGAATCCCTACATCAGATCGACGTTATCCATGAAACCATCGGCCAATATGGATGTGTGGAGATGATTACTCGGTTGTGGGTGTAGGGAAAGGCGTACTTGTGGGGATGGGGGTAGGTGTCCGCCAGCGCCACCACCAGGAAGTTGGCGTGGGTGGCGGTGTCCGCGTAGGCGTCGGAGTCGGTGTCTGGAAAGGGGTTGGTGTGATGATGGCGGTTTCGGGATAAAGCTCAAGCATCGCTTCCATCCAATTTCGTTGATCACGATACACAAATTCGTTGAACCTCGCTCCATGATAGTAGGTTCGCCAATTCGGTAGCGCTGGAACGCGCTCGAAGCCATAATCCGCTGCCAACTGTGTAATATCTACGTAGTATCCCGGAGGAATGTTCTCTTTTATTCTCCCACCTTGGTCATAGAATTGAGGCTCCCCTTCATAACGGACCTGAAAATCCCAACTGGACGTTCGCAGCGGCTCACCTTGAGAGCCACCCTGCTCTGCTGTGCGAACAAAGACTCTCCAGTACGTCTGAGCTCCAAAATCCTCCCGCACCATCTCGATCCATCCGGCTTGAACCGCGGCCTGACTGAAAGCGAACGCCCGTCCGGTGAAGAGCCAATCATCATAAGACAAACCAGGTGGAAGAGGGTCGTTTATTCCCACGAAAGCATGTTCAAGCGTGGATAGGAAATCCCACCCAAGATCGACTGCAACCCGCTCACGAAGGGCATTGAAGGCTTCATCGACCCCATCAGAGAGACGGGCATTCGGTGCGGTCACCCCTGGAAGCAGCGCGAGCGATAGACGGTCGAAAGTTGTGCCCGAAGAAGTCTTTTCAATAACGTATAGAGGGGATCTCTCCGCTTCATCTTCTCCAAATTGATACGCCGCAGCAGGTAGTTTCTCCACCGTCCAGAAAAGATCCTCAATATCAACACGAATCGGGAGTCCCGGCGGGTGCCCTCCATCATGGGAATAGGCGACCAGCCGTCGTTCATAGGGATCCTCAAGAATAGCAATCAGTGCCTTTCCATCCGGTGACCAGCGCGCACCGTGTCCTTGACCGTTGGGTGAAGATGGAAGTTCGCCTTCAATTGCCTTGATCAAGATCTCCTCAAAACCCCTTCTGTTGATCGAGTAGGCTAATTGGTCACCAGCCGGACTAAAAGCAGGATCACTCTCAACCAGCTCGATGGTTTGCGATAAATTAATAAAGCGCTCATCTGGCTGATCCAATTTCGCGATGAATACATCCGGCGAGCCATCACGATCAGAGATGAAAGCGATCCGTCGGCCGCCTGGATCCCAGTCAGGAGAATTGTCGTTCGCAGGATGATTTGTTAGCTGGATCACATCTTCATCATCCATAACCGGTAGAATATAGATGTCAAAATCACCATCGTAATTGGCCTCGTAGGCGATCCAACGGCCATCCGGTGACCAGGTTGGGTTGCCTTCGAAACCCGGGGTTTCCGTTAACTGTCGTAAATTCCCTGAGTTAAGATCCAGCAGATAGAGATCCCAGTAGTGTCCGCGGTTTGAAGTGAAAGCAAGCAGACCCTCATCAGCATTGAACGCCGGGTTGCGATCGTCCCATTCTCCAAATGTAATCTGGACTGGTTCAGCATCTCCGATCACGTATGCCCAAATATGGCTGCGCGCCTTCGTTCGAGCCGTGAAAAATACCGTGCCCTGTGAGGCGATTGACGTTGAGGTTGCGATTGAGGTAGTTGATGGAGATACCTGGTCAGATATCATGCTCCTTGTTGGCGTGGATGCCAGCGACGTGGCCAGTGCGTAGAGTGTAGGCTCCAATGGAGCAGACGGTTCGGGCTGGCGAAACTGCAAGCTATACCATCCCAGAAAACCAATTCCTGCGACTACAACCACCAAGAAAATCCGAAAAATCCAGATCCTCACCGGGGGGTGTCCACCGTTTTTCTCTAGTGACTGTTTTGGGTCGTCAGACATTCCACTGAGCCTCAGCAACGGGACCGATCATAACATTACGCGTGTATGTCCATCAAGCGTGCAAGCTGGATGCCAGAGTGTATAACAGTGAAAGTGATTATCGGCAAATATGGAAAATGGGTTAAAAACAGGTGTTGGGAGCCAGTATTAATCCGGCTCCCAACACGTACCCCCTCCTATCCCCCCATTGAGAGGGGCTCAATCGGCCCAGCGAACGGAAGCAATCTGCGCCGGAATTTTGAACCTGTCTGCGAATCCTCGTTTTTTACCCCCGTTTACTCGGTACGCGTCAAGCAAGATATCTGGAATAAGGAGATAGCGGGCGAAATACTCTGCTGATTCACGCAAGTTTGGCAGAAGGAGATCAGGTAGCCCTAACGCACGACCGTGTTTGCTGGTGATCAATGCACTCAGCATTTCACGTGCAAGAGCAAATCGCCTTTCATCTTGTTCCAGGTCAATCCGCACGAAGATACTGCCGCGTCTACTCGGCGGGCGAGCGAACGTCGCATCCCACAAATTGGAGTACATATCCACAACGCCGAAGTCCGCATCATAGATGGGAGGTGGCTGCTTCAGCATGTCCTCCACCTGGACGGGTGGTTCGGTCACGCCGAAGTAGTCCAGCAACCCTTTTGCGAGGTTGCGCAAGAACCATTCGCGCTCTTCTCGAGAGAATGGGATCACGCTACATGCTCTCTATCAGACTGATCTTGATCGCCAAATAGACCTTCGGCCGGAGATGGAAGCTCGATGCTGCGAACCGGCACTTCGGCGGCCTTCACCACGCGGTAAGCCAGAAGCGTGAACTCAGCGAAGGAGTTCGTTTCGAGACCACCCAGGTGCTTTCGCACCTCGGGTGCAAATTCGAAATCGGCGATGACGTCGTCGATTTGACCTGCAGCGTGTGATTGGACGATATTCGGATCGATGATCGATCGTGCTACTAACTGATTTAGTGCCTGCATACTCATGTTGATCTCCTTCTGTGTGTGTCTATCTGATTTCTGCCTGTATAAATTAAAAGCAGGAGGCCCAGAGCCTCGCTGCCTGGTTTAAAATTGCGATATTAGACGTAACTATCTATGAAAGCAATTGGTGAAAGGCTAGATTACGTGCCTCCACCGCCAATCATTGGGCAACGAGCCATGATGGTGGTGACCTCCTTCTTAGATTTGTAATCCCTCATACGTACCTTACCGTATGGCTCTCAACGGATTCTTAACGAAAAAACCTATCTAGCAATTAGGGTCATAGGAACTCAGGACTATAGCGTGCCATAGTGATCCCTGCGAATTCCAAGGCATTTTAGCTGATAAGGCGCGTATAGAGCTCTCGTACAGCATCCGGCGGATCCAAACCCAGTTCGTCAGACAGAAGGTGAACGTAGCGCTGGTAATGCTCGACGACCTCACTCCTGCGACCCAACCTCCCTAGCGCTTCGAGAAAGTGCATGTTGGTGTCATCGCGGTAGGGGTCGATCTCCAGCGCCTGACGCAGCGTCTGAAGCGCTCTTGCCGGTTGATCCCTCACCATCGCTTCCTGCGCGTGTTGGGCCAGGAGCTCCAGGTAGCGCAGCTCCAGCGCTCTCCGTCTCTCCAGGACCCAATCAGTTGCGAACTCGGGGAGGAAGGATCCACCATAGGAATTAATCGCTTCCGTGAGGGCAAACATCCGCCGTGGATCACCCGGTGGTAGACCGGCAGCGACATCGGCTGCGCGTTCAAAGCGTTCAACATCGTATTCGAGAGGGATGTCGAGATTAACCGCGTACGCGGTGCCCTCATGCAGGATGACGTCCTTTCCAAACATTCTGCGAAGGCTGTAGATTGCCGTGTGCAGATTGGCGACCTGGCGCCCCGGCGGGTGATGGGGCCAAAAACTCTCGAGCAGGACATCGCGCTCCACTTGTCCGCCGTCAACGAGAAAGAAGAGCACCTCGCGCGCCAGAGGTTTGAGTTCAGAAGCATCTTGACCACCGCCAAGAGCGCGGGTTTGACCCAAGCCCAGCAGGGTTAGAGAATCTGTAGGAGCGACATCCTCGATTGTCTCTTGATACTGCTGAGAGACGATTCTCATCGCCTCGATGCGGCGCAGGATCATTGCTAACACCGGATGCGTTCCGGCATGGGAACGGGCAAAACCGCGCATCTCCTCATCGAAAGTCATCTCCCCAGCTAAGAGCTGCTCGGTCCCATTGGCTCCGGCCCAATCGAGTGCCTCCACGATCGAGGAGCCGGCCACATCAAGGTTGCCGAGGGCCACCTCGGCCTTAGCCTTGATATAAAACGCTCTTGTCTTCGAGGAGGCATCGAGGTTCGCCTTCCCAGAGAGAAGATTGGCCATCGAATTCTTTACATGCTTCGGTCGGACATCGACCTCGAGCGCACCGAGTTGAATTTGCACCATGGGAGAAAGATTCCCCTTCTCATCCAATGAGACCGCTCTGCTGAGCCATTCATTCGCCAGCGAATTTCCGCCCCTCCTCCAGTGCAGGATACTCGTTTGAACACAACCAAGTCGTATCAACTCCGGGTATTCGAGTTGGATGGCGGCTGAAAGCGCTTGGCCGTAGAGTTCGGCCGCCTGGAGGGCCAGATTCAGATCTGAGAAAAGGTCGGCCTGTCCAATGAGGATCCATGCTTCATGCCTCAGGCTCGCCCCCTGGCGGGCGAATTTCAGACCTTCCACATACCGCTTTAATCCCTCCTGGTAACGTCCTCCAAGATGTGCCAGGTACGCAAGGTTATTCAACGACCCGGCCAGTGGTAAAGGATTGCCCAGTTTCAAGAGGATTTCATGGACACGGAGAGTTGTAGCGAGGGCTTCACGTGTCAGACCGAGATCTGACTTGTATAGCGCCTCGTCTTGCAACGTAGCCGTGAGCACGTTCAGCGCATCCGTGCCTTCGAGGAGCTTCGACGCCTTCTGTACATCCTTCAATGCTTCTTCATACTTGCCATCACGTTGGGCGATGAGCCTCGCCCTCACCCGAAGGTATGACACGCGAAGCAATTTGCTCCCCCGATTGCCTAATATGTCTCTTGCCTTATTTGCTGCATCATCAGCCTCGATATATTGTTCTTTGCGTGTGTTGATATGGGCGCGAAGGAGCTCCACAAGCGCAAGATCTGCCTTACTCGCAGTTGAATCGAGCATCGAATCCGCAAATTGGATAGCAGTCGCTGATTGATCGATATTACCTTGATCGAGGTATTGGCGGGCGAGATTGAGATAGATCCGGGGAACGGCGACCTCGACATCATGCATCATCTCCGCCCATGATTCCAGCGTCTGCCAGCGCCCTCGATCATAAAGATCTTCCGCGTTTTTCTCAGCCAGGCGGGCCGCCTTCTGATGATCACCTGCATTGAAATACAGTCCGACAGCCTGCTCAATCGACCCACCCTCAGCCAAATGCTTCGCCGCTCGTATTTGTAAAATTTGGAGCTTCTTTGGATCCGCACCGCGGGAGGAGTCCAGCAGGAATTCCCTGAACTGGGGATGGTACTCATAGATGCGCGGGCTCTCATTTGTCGCCGAGACGAAAAGCCCCTTTCGCAGCAGGCGGGTCAGATAGCGCTGGCTGTCCTCGCGCTTGAGCACCTCATCACAGGCATCCGCTGTCATCACGGGGAAAACCGAGGAATCGAGCATGAATCGCCGCAGATCATCCGGCTGACGGTTAAGAACAATCGATGCCAGGTACTCGTAGACCATCGGCCGGGCTTCAAACACGAGCGAGGGGATGTCTTTCCCGGAGATCTCCCCCGAGAGTATCAAACCGGTGATCCAGCCCTTCGTCTCATCCAAGAGCCGATCGGCGTGGTCTTCCGTCAGAGAGAGATCGGATTGGACCTTCGCCATATTAATAATCTCATCTCGCGTGAGTGCCAGGTCTTGGGGTCCCATCCCCCCGAGATCACCGGCAGCCATGAGACTCGCAAGTGAGACTTCAATAACCTCCCGCCCCGCAGCGATGAGTGTCACTTGTTCGGGAAGGACCTCGAGCAGGGTGTCGATAAACGCCAATGTCGATTTCGAAGAATTGATGAGGTGGATGTCGTCTAAAACGATCACGAATGTGTCGCTGACATTGGCATCGATCACTTCTGCAAAAATGTGAGCTAGCGCTTCCGGAGGGGTACTGAAGAGTTTCTCCAGATCGATTGCATCTTTTATACGCCGGAAACGCTTCTGGAGAGAGATATTCAGGATGCTGGCAAAGCGCAAGACATCACGGTCAGCCTCCGTGATCCTCACCCAGCAGACCGGAAGTTCGGTATGGGCGGTGAAGTCCGCCAATAGCGTGGTTTTACCGTACCCTGGCGGAGCAGCGATGGCGATTAATTTACGGGGGATATCGGCATGGAGTTCATCGACCAATCGATCACGATGCAGCTTGGTCTGGTCGAAGGTCGGCGCCGTTATGGCATGCCGTAGGACCGAATCGAGTTTCGCCACTGGGATCTATTCGCCCTCCCCCGTCGTAGAGAAGGCAGTCTCCTCCCGGTCAACCTCTCCGAGTTCTTCGTAGCTCAATCTTGTTAATAATTGATAGGTTGAAGATAGGCGATCCCCACGCAAGTGCGCGGTGAAGTTTAACTTCGGGGTTGCTGCGCCGATGATGCTCATACTCGCCGACTCTTCGCCGTCCTGATCAAGCACGATCACATCGAGATCTGGGGGGATTTGGAAGGGAGTGAGCTCCAGTGCGACTCGAATTCGTTTCCCATCCGGATAAGGGTCGATGTGGACCGACTGTATCCGCACGTCCTCAGGAGGGACGGGTGCGTCTTCGGAATCTTCAATCTGAATGAACATCGAACAACAGTCACAGTATAAAGTATTATTTACGGATAACAAACGCCGATTTTATACAATTTACACCCCCACCCTCATACATGCCAAGTAGCATGTTTCGTACCTTTCCATCTGAGACCCGTGACTTCCATGCTGGATAACCCTCCAATCTTGAAACCGACGCGGTGATGAAATCTCCCAAAACCTACACCTTAAAGCCAAACATAGCAGCCTTAGATGGGGTTAATTCAAACGGCGCTGAAGCCTCTTAAACAATCCCGCATCTTCTGCGGAGCAAAATCAACACATCCGCTCTCCATACCCGTAACTCCTCAGGTATGGAAGGGCGGTGGTAGAATATGCCTTTATAAGGCTGTTCATGGATTCTTTGGTGGACAAATCGATCGACCAATTTTCCAACCAACGTCTCGTTCTGCTATAGGGAGTCTTCCATGTCTGTAATTCAAACCGCACTCGAATATGCCCAGGACAACAAGGACGCTGCTCTCGAGGATCTAAAAACGATCCTGCGAATCGCATCCATCTCTACTCTTCCAGAACATGAGGGGGATATCAATCGTGCAGCGCAATGGCTGTCGGGCAAATTACAGGATTTAGGTTTCGATTCTGTCGAAATCATGCCCACTGCGAAACACCCCATCGTATACGGCGAGTGGTTGAAAGCCGGACCCGACTCCCCCACCATTCTTGTCTATGGCCACTACGACGTCCAGCCTGTGGATCCACTCGATGAGTGGGAGAGTCTGCCTTTCGAACCTGAAATCCGGGGCGATAACATCTATGCACGCGGTGCTTCTGATATGAAAGGCCAGCTCGTCGCCATCCTCAAAGCGCTGGAAGCCATGGTTCACGCCTCGCACGTACCGCTGAATTTGAAATTCATGTTTGAGGGCGAAGAAGAGATCGGCTCTCCAAGCCTGCCAGCGTTCATCGAAGAGCATAAAGACCTGCTGGCAAGTGATGTATGTTTGAATACCGACTCCGGGATCCTCGCTCCTGACCAACCGGCGCTCACAGTCGCGCTGCGGGGTTTGACATACTTCGAGATCCGGATTCAAGGGCAGAAGTCAGACCTCCACAGCGGGACATTTGGCGGCGTGATCGACAATCCAGCAATTGTGCTCTGCCAGCTCGTAGCAGGTATGCGTGATCGACAGGGAAAAATACTGCTACCAGGTTTTTATGATGATGTGCGTGAGCTGACACAGGAGGAACGAGATATTCTCCCCTCGCTTTCAGATGAGTGGTGGTTGGAAAGCGCCGGGACGCAAACCCTATATGGCGAGGAAAACTACACACCAACAGAGCGCGCAACCACGCGTCCAACCCTTGACATCAACGGCTTGCTAAGCGGTTTCACCGGCGAGGGCTCAAAGACGGTATTACCAGCGAAAGCGATGGCGAAAGTCTCGATGCGTCTCGTTCCAGATCAGGTCCCTGCACGAATTCAAGAGAGTCTGATCAAGTACATGGAGGAGAACGCCCCACCCACCATGACGTGGGAGATCGAGGATTTGTCCAGCGCTACACCGGCGATTATCGAACGCGATTCCGAAGCCGTCAAAGCTGCCTCTCAAGCGCTGGAAACTGTCTGGGGTATAGCGCCCGTTTACACTCGTACTGGCGGAACTGTCCCTGTCGTCTCGCTGATCAAAGAGATTCTAGACATCGATAGCCTTATGCTGGGCTTTGGACTCCCCAACGACAACATCCATGGGCCTAATGAGAAACAGCACCTGCCCAGCTTCTACCGCGGCATCGAGACCTTCATTCACTTCATCGAAATATTCTCTGGGATTTAGAAGTCAAAGGGGTAAGGAACTCCATGGAAGAACGTCTACCCAACTATGGCGGCCAAGCTGTAATCGAAGGTGTGATGATGCGCGGACGAAAAACCTGTGCCGTCGCTGTTCGCGCCCCGGACCAATCCATTCAGGTCGAGATGCAGCCGCTTGGTTCTCTCTACCAGAGCCGACTTTTCCAGACGCCCTTCATCCGTGGGCTTTTCATCCTCTGGGATGCGTTGGTCTTGGGCATGCGGGCGCTGACCTTCTCCGCCAACATGCAATCCGAAGAGGATGAACAACTCGATGGCTTCGCGATCACGATGAGTGTGCTGTTTTCGCTGGTTATAGGTGTGGGTTTATTCTTTCTCCTGCCAACGGGTGCAGCCTACTTACTTGAGCGATTTTTAAATTGGGCACCTTTCTGGTCAAATCTAGTTGAAGGGCTGATTCGTCTCCTCCTACTCATCGGGTACATCTGGGCAATCGGATTCGTCCCCGACATCCGCAGGGTTTACGGCTATCATGGCGCAGAACATAAGACCATCAACGCCTTCGAAGCCGGCGTCCCTCTTGAGGTGGATCAGATTCAAAACTACTCTCGGGAGCACACGCGCTGTGGTACGGCTTTCCTGTTGACGGTCGTAGTTTTCTCCATCCTACTCTTCAGTGCAATTGGACCTCTTTCGCTGATCCCTCGCTTGTTAAGCCGGATCCTGCTTCTCCCGCTGCTCGCCTCACTGGCGTACGAATACATACGATTCTCGTCCAATTTATTACGGTTCACATGGGCGAAGCCTTTGGTCGCCCCTAATCTTTGGCTCCAGCGCTTGACCACCCGTGAGCCAGACGCGGATATGATTGAGGTCGCAGTTTCTGCTTTCAAAGCGATGAGGGCAGAAGAACAGGCTTTGGAGGAAGTGGCCATCTAACCATCGTTGCTGCTTCTCATCTGCCAGCTTTTCCATTAACGTCCGTCAATTCCCTCAATATTCCAATGCCGATGCGTGTTTCATTGACGCCCTTCTGCGCGCTGGGTACAATCCATTTATAGAACGGACAACCGGTGATTGCACACATTCATCTGCGAGATCAAGAGTTCAAGGTGCGGTCGGGGATGACGATTCGCTCCGCTCTCCTGCGGCTGGATATCCAACCTGAAGCCGTACTTCCGACACGCGGTGGCGAGCTCCTGACCGATGATGAGATTCTTCAGGAAGGCGATGAAATACGCCTTATCGCCGTCATCTCTGGAGGTACATATTAATTCCTCACCGAGGCTCAGCAGCAGACGATGAAATGTCGGAAATGCGACGAGAAAGCTGTGATCCACATGCGCCAGCACAAGCTCGCCTTGTGTAAGAATCACTACCTCGATTGGATCCCTGAACAAACCCAACGATTTATCCACGATTACATGATGTTTGATCCCGCAGATCGAGTTCTCCTGGCAGTCTCTGGCGGAAAAGACTCGCTTGCTCTCTGGGATGTGCTTTCACGGTTGGGCTATCAAGTTGACGGACTTTACATCGGTCTGGGAATCGATGAAGGCATCAGCTACTCGGCCGAATCCCAACGAATAACCGAGGATTTCGCAGCTGCGCACGATCTGGTTCTACTCATTTATGATATCGAGGAAAACGAAGGGTCGGACATCCCCACTGCTGCATCGCTGACACGCCGCGGCAGGGACAGGCCTTGCTCGATTTGTGGACTCTCCAAACGGCATATCATGAATCGGATCGCCGTCGATAATGACTATGACGTTCTAGTGACCGGACACAACCTGGACGATGAAGCCGCCGTCCTCTTCGGAAACACCTTAAACTGGCTATCTGCATACCTTCAACGTCAAGGACCGGTCCTTCAGTCCCGCTCGGGATTAGTTAAAAAAGCAAAACCATTCTTCCGTTTCTATGAGCGCGAGACCACCGCTTATGCCCTTTTACGGGGAATCGATTACATGTATGATGAGTGTCCTCATGCAGTCGGTGCAAAAAGCATCTACTACAAACAATTACTGAACAGGTTGGAGACGGACCGGCCCGGGGCAAAGTTATCTTTTTACTTATCCTTTTTACGAGCGAAGGAAACGATGAGTTTTATCTCGGAGGGTGATGATGTGGAGCTGATACTTCACCCCTGTACATCCTGCGGACAACCGACATCAGCTCCCGATCTCTGCACGTACTGCCGAACATGGGTAGAAGTTCGTAGCAGAAGGGTAACGATGCTAGAACAAGGGATTGAATCATGACAGAAGCTTCAGATTTGAATGGCCTCACCTTTCTCGGAGGAAAAGTAGAACCTGACCGGAAACTAGAGACATTCCCTAATCATCATCCTGATCGTCCCTACATAGTGCGCTTCGAAACGGATGAATTCACATGCATTTGTCCAGCTACAGGGCAGCCTGACTTTGCCCATATTACTGTTGAATACCTCCCCGCGGATAAGATCCTCGAGTCAAAATCGTTCAAACTTTACTTGTGGTCCTTCCGGAATGAAGGTGTATTTCACGAGCATGTTACGAACGTGATCTTGGACGACCTGGTGAAAGCCCTCGATCCACACTGGTGCCGGGTTTCAAGCAAATTCAATGTCCGCGGCGGTATCGTCATAACAGTCGAAGCCGAGCACGGTGAAAGAGAAGAATAACTGGATGACCCGTTATCGTTGGTATCACCTCGTCCTTTCTGTTTTTGTCACAACGCTTATTGTGTCGAATATCATCGCCGTGAAGGTCGTTGCAGTCTTAGGACTCATCCTGCCAGCCGCAGTAATCTTGTTTCCAGTGGCCTATATTATTGGCGATGTGCTCACCGAGGTATACGGGTATGGACGAGCGCGTCAAGCGATCTGGATCGCATTCGGCTGTAATCTTCTAGCCGTCGCTGCAATCTGGGTTGCGGGGCTCCTGCCGCCCGCACCGAGCTGGACAGTTGGTGTGCTTAACGGACCAGAAGAGGCAACACAAGCCTTCCAGGCGATCCTCGGGTTCACTCCCCGGCTGCTGTTAGCATCCTTCATTGCATATCTTGCCGGAGAGTTTGTGAATGCCTTTATACTGGCGAAGATGAAAATACTCACGCAGGGTCGATTTCTCTGGACGCGCACGATTGGCTCCACTTTGGTCGGACAAGGCATTGATTCTCTGTTTTTCATCTCAGTCGCCTTCTTTGGTGTACTTCCTACTTCGATCCTCGTCTCCGCCATCCTGGCTCAGTGGCTCGTTAAAAGCGCCTACGAGGTACTTGCCACCCCGTTGACATATCTGGTTGTGAACGCTCTCAAGCGCGCCGAGAGCTTTGACGCTTTTGATACCAACACCGACTTCAACCCGCTTCACGTAGGTTGACCCGTCGATTGTTATTAATGGATGATCCCTATCATTCACCCGTATGACCATCAATCTACGAAGATCTCTTCTCTGGATTGGTCGTTGCAGCAATCGTGGATTGCTCCAGAATGGTGGCATTATTCGCATTTGGGGTTTCGAATCCCGCCTGGGTTAAAAGAGAACGAGCCAACACGTGGGTTGGCCCGTTCTCAACTCATTTTTTTCAAGACCTGTAAGGGCGGACCAGCGGCTCGCCCCAATAGGAAGGTAATGACTATGGGAACTTGTTTATTCGTCTGCCTCTTTTAGACAAACCCTTTCTTTATGAAAGCCTTATCCTCTTTCCAACTTATGCGGTTTCGAGATAATACTCGACTTCCCAATCCATCACACGGGTGCGATATTCATCCCACTCCGCCTGTTTCGCCCGAGTGAAGGCTGTATAGGCTTCTAGGCCAAGGGCATCTTTTATGACCGAGTCACCCTCCAGTTCTCGAAGCGCCTCCGCTAATGAGCCGGGGAGTTGGCTGATGCCGCTCTTCTGAAGGTCGCTCTCCTCCATCTCGTAAATATTTAGATTATTCACCGGTGGTGGACACGGCAGGTCTCGGTCAATTCCATCTAAGCCTGCAGCGAGCATCACTGCGAATGCGAGGTATGGATTGCAGGAAGGATCAGGGAACCGCAGTTCAGCACGGATCGAGGCTTCCCGCCCTTCTGAATAGCTAGGGATGCGGATCATCGCTGAACGGTTAATTTGCGCCCAGCACACATACACCGGTGCCTCATACCCGGGCACAATCCGTTTGTAGGAGTTGACCGTCGGCGCGACGACTGCTGATAAAGCTCGCGCATGTTCGATCTGACCAGCGATGAACCCATAAGCGAGCGAAGATAGATAATGCTCATCTTCTGCGTTAAAGAAAAGGTTTTTCCCATCCAAATCGAAAATCGATTGATGAGTGTGCATCCCGGAGCCGTTCATTCCGAAGATCGGTTTGGGCATAAAGGTAGCGATTAACCCTTCCTGCGCGGCCAAGGCGCGGATTGTGTACTTCAACGTCACAACATTGTCTGCAGCCTCTAAGGCGTCGGAGAAGCGAAAATCAATCTCGTGTTGGCCGAGCGCTACCTCATGGTGGCCCATTTCGATCTCTAGCCCCATGCTCGCAAGAGCCGCCATCAGAGACGCCCGAACCCGCTGCGCATCATCACTTGCGGAGAAATCGAAGTATCCGCCAACATCATGCGGAACAGGGTGGATCGCATCCGGTCCGTTTCTGCGCAGCAGGAAGAATTCAGGTTCTGGTCCGATATTGAACCGCCAACCCCGTTCTGCAATCCGCGCGAGGACACGCTTTAACACACCGCGTGGATCCCCGGGAAATGGTGTTCCATCGGGTAAGTAGATATCACAGAATATCCGCGCCCTTTTGCGTTCAGACTGCGACCAAGGAAGAATGCAGTAGGTGTCGATGTCCGGCTTTAGGCGCATATCGCTTTCCTGTATTCGAGCAAACCCTTCAACAGAGGATCCATCGAACCAGATCCCCTCCTCAATCGCAACTTCCAAACGATTAACTGGAATGTCCACACTCTTGACAACACCCGTGACATCCGTGAACTGCATACAGATGAACTTCACCCCGTCTTCTTTTACACGCTTGATGATTTCCGTAGACATTTGACTCCTCCTGGGGTTATTCGATGACCGGATAATGAAAAAGGCACGCAGGGCGCGCCTTGGGTTCAACCCGACTTCATCGCCCTACCAATATTGTGCAGTTCAAGGACGATTTCAATCCTTGTCCTGGCCACCGCACCCCTTTTGTCCCACTCGTCACCGAGTGGATTTATTAGAGCGCTTTCTCGGAAGGGAGAGAGGAGCTTGTGGCAAACTCCGGAGGCATCCGCTGATCTGGTCGATTTTCCCTTTGGGCAAAGCCAAAGGTTAGCCCCTCCTCGCAGAGGGGAACCTCCACCTCGTTGTCTCATACCTTGGCGTGAGACCCATACGCTAATCTCCCAATATTCAATTGTGACACCCCCTAAAGGGGGATTTCGCGATTCTAGCAGACAGGGATTATAGCGTCAACCGAACATAGTACGTCGTCAAACGTGTGGTCAGCGGGACTGGTCTCACTCCTCCGGGGGTGGGAATAAATGAAGGATGGTTACACGGCTTGTCTCCTTGGTGAGTCGAAATAAATGGGACATGCGAATTCCAGCAACCCACACGACTTCATCCCCAGAAACAACAATTGGCCAGCGTGCCCGCGCCAGCTCAGGAATGTGGTTATTGATCATGATGTCAGCCACCTTTGTTTCCCCATCAAGCCCCAGGGGTTGAATCCTATCGCCTGGCATTCGTGTTCTCACGCTGAGCGGAGCGGATACACGCGCCCCGTCAATCGCGGCAAAATCCCCTTCTTGCGCGTTCAGATATGTTTGATAATTACCGGGGGTGATTGACTCGCTCGTTGCAGTTAGCTTCCATCCTCCAGCGAGTTCCACACTTCCAGGAATCGATACTTCCACCTGAGTACCTTCAATGAGTTGCGGCAGACGATCGAAAATGACGGGTGAGTCTGCGTGGATAAGGAGGATTTCCTCACCCAAGTCTCTCAACATCAGACCGGCAATTAGTGGGCGCGATGCTGGTCTCGTTGGGTCAGATACGAACGTAATCGCTCGCTCAATTGTATCGAAACTAATATCTCGAGCGTATGGTTGAAGTTTCTTAATCGCCGATCGAAGCAATGCCCGCTGCAGGGCAAGTGGTCTCCTCACAATGGACTCCACTCGTATTAGGAGCGCAGATTCCCCCTGAGATTTAAATACAGACTCCCAGACGTTCGCAACCATGTCCGCCAAGAGATCTACCTCTGCAGTCATGATGCGTGATAGACGCAGAAGGATTGGACGGATTCCCGGGTTGTAAGTCTCCAGCAGGGGAAGAAGTTCATGACGGATACGGTTCCGAAAATAAGTGTGGTCCAAATTGCTTGAGTCGATGACCGGCTTCAAGCCCACGGCTCGGCTATGGGCCTCAGTCTGATCGCGGTTCAAGATTAGCAGGGGCCGAATAAGCCGGATCCCCTGGGCATCTGGAATCCCCACCCAGGAATCGAGCGGTGTATCGGGCAGCATGCCTCGCAGCCCGGAAGGACCTGTCCCGCGAAGGAAATGCATTAGCACCGTTTCGACTTGGTCATCGGCCGTATGGCCCGTCGCGATCAAATGCACATTGTTTTTCCGGGCTACTCGCGTGAGAAAATCATAACGAGCAAGCCGGGCTGCTTCTTCCACTGAAACGCCAGATTCCACCTTCAAAGCGATATCTTGCTTCTCAATCACAAAAGGGAGATTGAAGGATTGGGCAATACTCTTCACATAGGCTGCTTCCTCGGAACTCTCCACTCGCAGTCCATGATCGAGGTGTGCACAGATAAGCGGATACCCTAGATGGTTTAAACTATCCAAAAGACAGAGGCTATCCGGTCCACCTGAAACACCGATCACGACCCGGTCGCCGGGAGTCAAGAGCTGGTGCTCTTTAATAAAATCGCCAACCTGCTCGTAACTTTTCATGGTAGAAAGATTATAGCATTGCGATGTACGGCAGCCCGAAAACCTAACATAACGGTTCGCGAGAACATGTATCCTCTACCCTGCATGGTATAATCGCAACTTAGTCCCATTGGAGGATTTCCGCATTGGCTTTCAACCCACTTAACTGGCTCTTGGGCCTTTTCTCTCTTGACATCGGAATTGACCTGGGCACTGCGAACACTCTGGTCAATGTGCGTGGGAAAGGGATCGTGATTAACGAGCCATCTTGGGTTGCCATTGAGAAAAAAACCAAACGTACCCTTGCTGTTGGCGCGGAAGCAAAGCAGATGGTGGGGCGGACACCTGCAAATGTCGTCGCCATTCGCCCGTTGCGCGACGGCGTCATTTCTGAATTCGATATCACTGAAAGCATGCTCGAGTACTTCATTGCCAAGGCTCATGAGCAGAGTCTCGTGCCTGTCCCCCGCCCGCGCATCGTTATTGGCATCCCCAGCGGTGCAACTGAAGTGGAGAAACGCGCTGTATATGATGCAGCGATGGCAGCGGGAGCGCGAGAGACCTACCTGGTCGAAGAACCAACCGCAGCGGCAATAGGCGCAAATCTCCCCATCGGGGAAGTCCGTGGTTCGATGATCGTGGATATCGGTGGAGGGACGACAGAAATGGCCGTGTATTCGATGGGCGGGATTGTTGTTTCCCGCTCACTTCGTGTCGCCGGCGATGAAATGGACCAGGACATCATCAATTACATCCGAAATAAATACAACTTGCTGATTGGCGAACGAATGTCAGAGAGGGTCAAAATTACGATCGGATCGGCATATCCTCTTAAGGAAGAAAAAACAATAAGCGTTCGCGGCCGAAACCTTGTTAGCGGCTTGCCGGAGGCGATCGAAGTTTCATCCGTTGAAATTCGCGAGGCCTTGGCAGGATCGGTGAAGATCATCGTAGATACGCTGCGGGACGCAATAGACGAGGTTCCACCTGAACTTATCGCTGACCTCATGGAAGAAGGAATTGCTCTTGCGGGCGGTGGATCTCAGTTACAGGGGTTGAATGATCGACTCACCAATGAACTTCGCATGCGAGTATGGCTCACGGATGATCCTATGACCTGTGTAGCCCGCGGGGCTGGTTTAATCCTTGATGACTTCGACACCCTTGGCCGTTTTCTCGTCGGCTTAGAAAGAACCCCCGGCTACTAATCAGCTTCAGGATTGGTCCCGAGCTTAAACGGGATCGGACTTATGAGACGCTTATCCCCTAGAGTCTTAATTGTAACAATCTTGCTCATGATCGCACTCAGCTTGCTGATCCTGAATCTGAGTGGGTTCCTCCAACCTGTTCAAAACCTTGTAGCTCGTCCAATTATCACAGTCCAATCCTGGTTTGCTCTCCGATTCTCAGCCCTGCGGGACGTTCTCTCCTCCCCTCGTGACATGGCAACGCTGCGCGGCGAAGTCAACCGCCTCGAGGCGGAAAACGCGCTGCTCCAACAGGAGATCATCTCGCTCCGCGAGCAGGCTGCGGAAGCTGATGTTCTTGCAGCGCTGCTCAATTATGCTCGCTCTCAACCGCAGAGCCGATATCTTGCCACGAATGTCATCGGACGAGATGTGAGTCCCTTCATACGCTCGATCCTGATCGGAGGGGGGTCCGATGCAGGAATCTCAAGAGGAATGCCGGTTGTTACGTCGCGAGGTCTAATTGGTCGGGTCGAGGAGGTTTTCGCTACCTACTCTAGGGTACAGCTGATAACTGATCCAGAGATTGCAGTCAATATCAAGTTCCAGGAATCCCGAACTGAAGGGATACTCACCGCGCAACTAAACGGTGAACTCATCGTCGATCTCATCGACTTGAACACTGAACTTAGTCAAGGAGAACTCGTTCTAACCTCCGGATTGGGTGGAAAATATCCGGTGGATATCCCAGTTGGAAGGATATTGAGCATCCATCATAGGGATTACGATCTTTTCCAGCAGACAACCATTCAGTCCAGCGTGGAATTTGACCAGTTGAATATTGTCCTGGTTATCACTAATTTCCGCCCCCTGATTTTTGAACAGCCTAACCCGTGATAAGGTGAAGCGTGGCTTACGTCCTGGGAATTCCACTCCTGATGCTGCTCGCCATATTCCAATCAGCCCTGCTTGGAAACTTTCAATTTCTTGAAGGTCGACCCGACCTCATTTTGCTGGCTGTAATTGGGTGGGGGTTAGCGGGAGGGTCCGAGGAGGCGATGGTATGGGGGTTAGTTGGAGGCATCTTTTTGGATATGCTTTCCGGTGTCCCGATTGGATCCACCAGCATCACGCTCATTTTGATCGGGACGCTTGTATCGATCTATGAAGATCGGATCTGGGAGGCCAATTTCCTGATGCCGTTAGGGACCACTCTTGCAGGTTCACTGCTATTTCACATCATGAGCCTGGGGGTAATCCTGCTCTTGGGAAGAGAGGTCGATTGGGCGTACGCGTTCTCACGTGTGATCTTACCCAGTACATTCATCAATCTCCTTCTGGCACTTCCAACGGTGCAGGCACTGAAGGCTATCCGAAATCGGCTCTATCCGCCAGAGGTTGAGATATAAGGTTGTGATGGTATGAATGAAAATCCAAGTATGCGCATCCAAGCCACCCGGTTAACGATGACATATATCACCATCACCGTGATATTGCTGATCTTCATCGGGCGACTCTTCAGCCTACAGATCATACAGGGCGAGTCCTATCGCGAAATAGCAGACGACAACCGCTTCGATGAAATAAGCATCCCTGCGCAGAGAGGCGTGATCTATGATCGAAACAACTTCCAATTGGTCAGGAACATCCCAGAGTACCGGGTTATGGTTACACCTGCACTGCTTCCGGACAGTAACGCCGAGAAGGAGTTGATTTATAGACGAATCTCCGATTTAACCGGTGTACCTCTGGACCAGGAAGGCCCTGCAGCCGCTCCCTGCGTGCCGGGACGCGGAGTCCTACAGCTGGTCAATGAGGGTGACACAAACCGACCCTTTGACGCCTGGCCAATCGCTTGCGACGTTGATGAAACAGTTGCCAGAGTACTGCGCGAGGAACAAATCGACCTCCCGGGGGTGAGCGTAATCGCAGTGCCCGTTCGAGACTACACGACCGGTGAGCTCTCCGCCGCCATGGTCGGATATATGGGTCCGATCCCACCTGTTCTGGCGGACTACTACGAGGAGCTGGGGTTCCTCAAGGAGCGCGATAAGATCGGTTACGCCGGCATCGAGATTGGTTACGATGGGATGTACCAAGAAATCCTCGCCGGCCAGAATGGTCTCAAGCTCGTCGAACGCGACGTCGCCGGTCAGTATCTGCGCGATGTTGGGACCTTTACTCAGCCCAATCCCGGCAACAATATGCGATTAACCATTGATACGCGGCTCCAGGCAGCAGCCGAAACAGCATTGCGCAATCGAATGGACTTTATCAATCGCTACTCCGGGGAAGAGCGGACACCACTCGGCGTCGTCATCGCCATGAACCCGCAAACCGGAGAAATCCTGGCAATGGTTTCCCTACCAACATACGAGAACAATCGTTTCGCCCGCTTTATCCCAACCGATTACTACAATGAACTGGATAACGATACGCGCGGCAGCCCGCTGACGAACCACGCTATCGCAAGCGAGTTTCCACCCGGCTCGACCTTTAAGATGGTTACAGCCATCGGCGCTCTCAATGAAGAGGTGATTACACCCACTCGGAAATTGAACGATCCGGGCAAGATCACGATCGAGAATAAGTATTTCCCACAAGACCCCGGAAAAGCAAAGGACTTCGTCTGTTGGAAACGCGAGGGGCATGGGGATGTTGATTTTGTGCATGGGATCGCCTGGTCCTGCAATGTTTACTTCTATAAGATCGGCGGCGGCTACCCTGGTGAGATCGAGGACGGTGGGCTTGGGGTGACAGGAATTAACACGTACGCTCCAGCGCTAGGTTATGGTGCCCCTCTGGGGATTGATCTCCCCGGTGAGGAGGACGGACTCATTCCGGACGAGGATTGGAAGCGCATTAATTTGGGCGAGAACTGGTCAACCGGGGATACCTACAACACCGTGGTTGGACAGGGCTTCGTAGCGGCAACACCTCTTCAAGTGCTCACTTCAGTCACAACACTAGCAAATGGCGGTCGTGTAATGTGGCCTCACATCGTGCAGGAGATCCTCGATGGAGAAGGCAATATCATCCAGCGCTACGAACCATGCGTGCTCTGGGATATTGGAGACGGGGTGCTCACCCCGTTGGAAGAGATCGGCGCAAATTGCCCCACAATGCCAGCTGAACTTCGAGAGCTTGTTCAGAACAGCCGCCCCGAAAGCCCTGACGTTCTGGTCGACCCAGCGGTAATCGAGTTAGCCCAAGCAGGAATGCATCTGGTCGTTACCGATCCGGATGGGACTGCATATGGTCGCGGCGATCTCGAAACAATCTCCTCCGCCGGGAAAACCGGCACGGGTGAATTTTGCGATCAGTTTGTTTACAAGCAAGGGCTCTGTAAACCTGGTGAATGGCCCACCCACTCCTGGTACGTCGCCTATGCACCCTTTGAAAACCCTGAGATCGCAGTGGTTGCCTTCGTTTATTACGGTGGCGAAGGAGCCATTACCTCAGGACCCATCGTAAGACAGGTGCTGGAGGCTTACTTCGAAATCAAATCGATTGATGCTGCCCGCGCCCAATGATTGCTCTCCTGATTTCGAATCTGATAAGTTTTTTACTCCTTTAGGGTAAACTTCATTCACCCAATCCTTACGGAACCATCTACGTCCAATCACGAATGCGTACGTTGCGATAATCGGTATCCTTATCCATACAAACGCTTGGCAACGCTTGATCTTTCAAGTGACTACTCGGGCTCTTCGGGGCATTGTCATCCCTTCGGTGTTGCTCCCATTCCCTTCATTCGCGGTCTTCGCCACCCAAAAAGCAAGGGACTTCACAGAGCAGATGTGAAGAGCAGAGTTACGAAGAATCTCACCCAACCGCAGCAATCTTACAGACATAAATGAGATTCTTCATTTCCTATGGTCGCTTAGAATGACCAACCTGAGCAACTACTCTTTCACTAAGAAAGGAGCAACCACAATAATTTGCTTTACATAATGACTTTTCCATGCAGGAGAGGTTGATTGGTTAGCACCGAAAACCGTC
Source organism: Anaerolineales bacterium (assembly GCA_034430395.1). Classification (GTDB taxonomy): domain Bacteria; phylum Chloroflexota; class Anaerolineae; order Anaerolineales; family E44-bin32; genus E44-bin32. Next base: position 22,938 of record DAOUEQ010000034.1, read on the forward strand.
GCATGCTATAATCGCCAATCGAGTTATGGATGAATACATCGCTTACGGTTAAGGGTATCCAAGACGGCCTTTTGATCACTTTGCCCGCGGGAGAGTGGTTAAGCATTACCGATCTGCTATTATCGACTGTCGCTGCGCAGGACGACTTCTTTCGCGGGGCTCGACTCGCAATCCAGATGGAGGATCGTTCTCTGGGCGCCGCAGAGTTGGGCAGCTTGCGCTCCGCCCTGGCAGAGCATGAGGTTACACTCTGGGCGATTCTCTCGACTTCCGAAACAACCCAGTCTGCGGCAGCTGATCTTGGGCTTTCGAGGGATCTTGAATCACACAGAGCGGAAGATGATGACATCCCGGTTGACACTCAACTCCAGGGTGAGGAGGCAGTTCTGCTTCGAAGGACATTGCGTTCAGGACACAGCGTCCGTCACCCGGGGCACGTGATTGTCATCGGTGATGTTAATCCCGGCGCCGAGATTATCGCCGGAGGTCATGTCATTGTCTGGGGACGATTGCGGGGTGTGGTCCACGCAGGAGCCGCTGGGGACGAAAGTGCGATGGTCTGTGCGCTCGACCTTGCTCCAACCCAGTTGCGGATCGCAGGGCACATCACTGTATCGCCTTCGCAACGGGGAAAACCCAAACCTGAGCGCGCCTTTGTTCGAGACGGTCAACTTATCGCGAAACCCTGGCAGGCGGGTCACAAGTAGAGAATTAATCAACAAACGGAGAAGGGCATGAGTGCCACAATTGTCACAATTACTTCAGGCAAAGGGGGGGTTGGGAAGACGACAGCGACCGCGAATATCGGCGTTGCCCTTGCCTCGGCCGGGGAGCGTGTCGTCTGCATTGATGCAGATATTGGACTCCGGAACCTCGACGTCGTCATGGGCTTGGAAAATCGTATCGTATACGACTTCGTCGATGTCGTCGAGGGTCGATGCAAACTACGCCAGGCGATGATTCGAGATAAGCGCCTAGATACCCTGTTTTTAATCCCCGCCGCGCAAACGCGGGATAAAACAGCCGTATCTCCACAAGATATGATCCGCCTCACCGACGAACTACGCCAGGAATACGACTGGGTTCTGATTGACTCACCGGCAGGGATTGAGCGCGGTTTCCGAAATGCGATTGCTCCTGCCGATCTGGTTCTCATCATCACCAACCCCGAAGTCTCGGCGGTCCGAGACGCAGACCGGATCATTGGCTTGATCGAAGCTGAGGAGAAGGGACCAGGAAAGCTGATCCTGAACCGGGTTAAACCGGAAATGATTCGCCGGGGCGACATGCTTGGCACCGATGACGTCCTTGATGTCCTCGCCGTCGAATTGATCGGCATCGTGCCTGAAGACGAGTCGGTCATCGTAGCGACCAATCAGGGCGTTCCTGTTGCGCTTGAAGGAAACAACAAGGCCGGGCAGGCTTTCGTAAATATTGCTCGTCGCTTGAAAGGGGAGGAAGTACCATTTGCGGACCTTGGTGGCCGCGATGGGTTCTTCGGTCGGATTACACGCATGATGAGAGCGGGAGGCGAATCATGAATTTCTTTCAGAAGGTAGGCATTGGCCGTTCCCGCAGCGCAAAATCCGCCAAAGAGCGGCTCCAGCTGGTCCTAATTCACGATCGAGCCGGTATATCCCCTGGAAAACTCGATGCATTGAAAGATGATTTAATCAAGGTAATATCCAGGCATATCGAGATCGAGACCGATGCCGTAGAGATTACACTGACGAAGGATCGGGATCAGCATAGACTTGTAGCAGATATTCCGCTCGTCCCGAATCGTAAACGAAGGCATACAAGTTCTTAACCGATGCAGACAACCCGTATCTGGCGTCACTTCGATATATGGCTGTTGGCGGCTGTCGCCTTTTTGACAATTGCCGGTGTGGCAATGATCCAATCCGCCATCGGTGGGAACGAGGATCTCGCACAGACTGTGCCGCGCCAGTCGATCTACGCGTTGATTGGCCTGGTCGTATTACTCCTTACTGCCGCGATCGACTACCGCATCTGGTCAGCCCTATCCCGCGTATTGTATATAGTTGTCCTGGTATTCCTGGGGCTAATATTGGCGGCCGGGGTTGTCGGCTTCGGATCTGCGCGTTGGTTCAACGTCGGCATCGTCAATATCCAGCCATCCGAGCTGGCGAAGATCCTGATGATCCTTGTCCTCGCAGACTACCTATCCAAACATAAACTGGATATCTATCAACCAAAAACGATCCTCCGTAGTTTGGCGGTGGTCGGCGTACCCGCGTTGTTTGTATTCCTCCAACCAGACTTAAGCACTGCAATTGTCTTAGGAGTAATCTGGGTTGCGTTGGTATGGGCAGCAGGCGCGAGACCGAAACACCTGCTTGCTCTGGCAGGTGTGGGAGCGATGACACCGTTGATCGCCTGGCCTTTCTTGCAGAATTATCAGAAAGCGCGCATGATCACGTTCCTCTTTCCAGATCCAAACGCGCAATTCGGAGAGACTTATAATGTACTTCAGGCACTTATCACGATCGGATCCGGGGGGTTATTTGGCAAGGGCTACGGGAGTGGCACCCAGGTCCAACTACGGTTCCTGAAAGTGCGCCATACGGATTTTATTTTCTCGGCGATGTCAGAGGAATTTGGTTTCGCTGGTGCGCTCATCTTTATCTTGATTTTTATTTTTGTGATATATCGATGTTTACGAGCCGCAAGCATCGCCCGCGATCTTTATGGCGCTTTAATTTGCTATGGGGTTGCCGTTCTTCTGGCATTCCAGGGTTTCTTCAATATCGCTATGAATCTCAAACTTCTACCGGTCTCTGGTCTCCCCCTCCCATTTTTAAGTTACGGCGGCTCCTCTCTGCTCGCCAGCCTGTTAGGAATCGGCCTTGTGGAGAGCGTAATCCTGCGCCATAAACAGATCGAACTCTAGCAAATTATCTTCCGTTGAGGCATTGTAATGACCGAAGGAAAACCTGCACGCGTTCGCTTTGCCCCCTCCCCGACCGGTCGTTTCCACATCGGCAGCGCCCGCACAGCTCTTTACGACTTCCTTCTGGCGCGTCAGTCGGGAGGCCAATTCATCCTTCGCATTGAAGACACCGACCGCAGCCGCTTCGACCCGGATGCGGAGAAAGAATATTACGAAGCGCTGCAATGGTTAGGCTTGAAATGGGATGAAGGACCGGATATAGGCGGGCCTTATGCGCCCTATCGCCAATCTGAACGGATGGATATCTACCGGCAGCTTGCCGAAGAATTGATCGACGGAGGCCATGCATACTACTGTTTCTGTTCCCCTGACCGACTTAAGCAGATTCGACAACTCCAGCAGAAGCGTAAAGAACCAACGCGTTACGATGGACACTGCCGTCGACTGTCTCCAGAAGAAGCTCGGGAAAGAACTCAGAGAGGCGAGAGTCACGTCATCCGTTTCAAAACACCGCAGGAAGGACAGACAATCGCTGTGGACCTTCTCCGCGGTCCAATCACAGTGGACAACCACACGATCGACGATTACATTCTCGTTAAATCAAGCGGAATGCCTGTGTATCACCTGGCAGCAATGGCTGATGATCACTTAATGAAGATTACGCACGTTTTACGCGGCTCTGAATGGCTTCCCACCTTCCCGCTCCACGTCCTGATCTACGAAGCTTTCGGTTGGCAGCAGCCAACTTGGATCCATCTCTCCGTACTTCTTAACCCGAGCGGTAAAGGCAAGCTCAGCAAACGTTCCGCTGTGGACCCGAAAAGTGGGGCAATGGCGGTATTCGTGCATGACCTGCGCGAAATGGGATACATCCCACAGGCTGTGGACAATTGGATCAGTCTAATGGGTTGGTCTTTCGATGACCACAGCGAGTTTTTCCCGATGGAAGACCTAATTAAGAAGTTTTCAGTTGAGAAGTTAAGCCCAAGCCCGGCAGCGGTTAATTTCAGTAAGCTCGATCACTTCAACGGCCTCTATATTCGCAGTTTGTCAACGGATGAGCTCGCTGAACAACTGCTCCCGTTTTTCACTAAAGCGGAGGTCGGTGCCGATCTAACCGAGATCAAAGTACTTGTTCCACTGATCCAGGAGCGGATTCGCACTCTCGATGAAGCGATCGACATGGCTGGATTCTTCTTTCAATCCGACGTCCAACCGGAACCTTCGGAACTCGTCGGGAAGAATATGTCTGCCCTAGAATCTGCACACGCTGCGCAGAGCGCCTATGAGATCATCCAGGCGTTGCCTGAGTTTAAAAATGAACCGCTTGAACATGCATTGCGTGATTTGGCGGACGAGTTGGGAATCAAAGCCGGGCAGCTCTTTGGGATTTTGCGTCTCGCTGTGACAGGTCAGAAGGTCAGCCCCCCTCTCATCGAAAGCATGATAATTATCGGCAAGGAAATCGTCCTGGAGCGAATCAAGCGCTCCGCGGGGATGCTTAGTTCGCCTGAGCGAGGGCGATAGACAGGCAAACTTCTGCTATGTTACAATTCTTCACGCACTGGGGGTTCGTCTAGTGGTAGGACAGCGGACTCTGAATCCGTCAGCCGAGGTTCGAATCCTCGACCCCCAGCCAAACATCGCCCGGTGGAATAATCGCCGGGTGATGTTATTTTCCCCGACCAAAGATTCCTCAAAATTACAGTGAAAACTTACGCCGCGGAACCGCCGAAATCAAGTGCAATCTGAGCGCTGATATTCCCCCTATTAATAGGTGCGAAAGCAGTGCATTTTCTCGAGAAGTACGATAAAATAGCCAATCTACTCACTGAGTGACTAGTTTATAACAATGCCCTCTAAACAAGCGTATGCCAGCGCAATCTCGCCCGAATATCCCTTGCTTGGCCTGCTCATTCAGCAGCCGGCACATGGATACAGGCTTCACCAGCGCCTCACAACCGATCTCGGTCAAATATGGCGCATCAGCCTAAGCCAGGTATACAACATCCTAAAACGCATGGAGACAAATGGGTTCATCATCGGCCAGATGCAGGAACAGGTTGGTACGCCTGCAAGGCGGCATTTTAAAGCAACCCAAAAAGGAGCCAAACGATTTGAGGAATGGTTATATACCCCCAGTGGATCAAGCGTGCGGGCGATTCGCGTAGAATTCATCACCCGTCTATATTTTGCGTATTCTATAAATAAGGAACAGGCCATTCACCTTGTAGATGAGCAGATCATGGAAAGTCACAAACGCCTTGGAATTATTAAGAATGCTCTCGAACTACTCCCACTCGATCAAGTATTCAATCGATTAGCGCTTGAACTGCGCATTCGCCAGCTTGAGTCGATACTGGACTGGCTGCCCCAGTGCAGCACGATGCTCTGACTAAAAAATCCTTTCCCTGGAGGTTTTATCTATGCGCCGCCGGTACACTCTATTCTTCACCCTGACAATTCTGATGATCACCACAGCCTGCAGCCCAGCGATCGAGGACCCAATAGCACAAGATCCGACCGAGGGAGTAATTACTCCACAAACGGACAGCGGCTTTTCCATCATCGATGGTCTGGGACGTGAGCTCGATTTCGAGCAGCCTCCTCAACGCCTAGCGATCGCCGGACGTGCAAGCTCACTTCTCGCGAATGCACTTTATTTATTCCCCGAGGCCAGTCAAAGGATCGTTGGCATTGAAGACCGCAGCACGCAATCTGCGAGCCCGATTCTTCCGGTGATCGATCCAAATCCAAATGACAAGATTTTTTTTGAGAAGAATGCTGGTCCAGAACAGATTGCGCCCGCGCAGCCAGATGTGGTCATCCTGAAAAGCTACATGGCCGAATCACTCGGGGAACCACTGGAAGTATTGGGGATACCCGTAGTCTACCTCGATCTAGAAACACCGGAGCAGTTCTTTCGTGATATCGCGATTCTGGGAGAATTATTCGGTAACCCGGAACGCGCCCAAGAAGTCCAGAGTTACTACCAGCAACGGCTTGACGACATCCAGCAGCATACAGATGACATCTCCGAAGCGCAGAAACCGAGCGTGATAATCATCCAGTACAGCGATAAGGGAGGCGACATCGCCTTTAAGGTCCCTCCAGCTTCCTGGTTGCAAACCATGATGGTAGAGTTAGCCGGAGGAACCCCAATCTGGACAGAAGCAAGCGAGACAGGTGGATGGGCTGTCGTCAATTTCGAGCAGATCGCCGCTTGGAATCCCGATCAGATCTATGTCATCTATTACCCGGGTGACGCAAGTCCTATCACCGAGCATCTGAAATCCGATCCCAAATGGCAGGCAATCCGGGCAGTACAAGCAAACCAGCTCTTTGCCTTCCCGGGTGATTTTCTAAGCTGGGACCAGCCCGACACCCGCTGGATACTGGGGCTTTCTTGGTTGTTCACCAGAGTTCATCCCGAGCTCTCCGATGGCATCGACATCATGAAAGAGGTTAACCAGTTTTACGGAACCTTATATCGGCTGGACCAGGAAACCATCCAGGAAGAAGTAATTCCCGTCTTAAACGGGGACCTTCCCTGAGAGCCCCGTCCGTTGGAACCCTCATGATGCCGCAGCGATCACGACTAGCCCGATTGTTTTGGCTGCTTGGGTTGACGCTCCTGGGGATTCTGCTTTTGTCGATATTTGTCGGGCGATATCCATCGCCGTATTGGATGTCGCCCGCCATCCTTCGCGATGATGAGTTAGCTCGCAGACTGTTGCTTTCGCTGCGTTTGCCAAGGGTGCTTACAGCCCTATTGATGGGAATGTCTCTTTCTGCGGCTGGCGCCGTGCTCCAGATGATTTTTCGCAACCCCTTGGTCGAACCCGGCTTTCTTGGGGTTTCTCAAGGCGCTGCTTTCGGCGCGGCTTTAAGCATCCTTTGGGTAGGGTCATCCCCAATCGTTATGGAGATATCTGCCATTCTTTTTGCGTTGATGGGGCTGCTGCTATCTTACTCGCTGGCACGCCGAATGCGCCACGGCAGCTGGGCGCTGCGCTTAATCCTCTCCGGCATCGCCGTCTCAGCGCTCTTTTCAGCCGGCAATGGCATTATGAAATATCTTGCCGATCCTCTATCCCAACTGCCTGAAATCACCTTCTGGATGTTGGGCGGACTTTGGGGAATGACATGGAAAAAGCTCCTTTTCATTTCACCGTTTGTCTTCGTCGGCTTGTCGATTGTTTATCTAATGCGCTGGCGGCTCAACCTGCTTTCCTTGAGCGATGAAACCGCCTTTTCACTGGGCACAGCTCCTGCACGCGAACGAACACTTCTACTTGTCGGCGCCGTATCCGCCACAGCTGCCATCACCGCGGTGGGCGGCATCGTTGGATGGATAGGGCTGATCGTGCCTCATATCGCCCGCCGCATCTTCGGCGCAAACGCCCAATATACGATCCCGGCATCCATGATGATCGGCGGCGTGTTAACCGTAATCTGTGACAATCTCGCCCGCTCCCTTCTACCCGGCGAAATTCCCCTTGGCATTATCACATCACTAATCGGTGCCGTTGTTTTCCTGGCATTGATGATCAGTCCCAAAATAAAGATTCGAATATGAATATTCCTGGGATAATCTCTCTCGCAAACCTGACCTTCAGCTACGATGCTGACCTTCAAAACGCGATTAGCGATCTATCGCTCGAAATCCCAGCCGGGTCGATTGCCGCCATCTTGGGGCCGAACGGCGCCGGCAAGTCCACACTTCTACACATCATCCTTGGCATGCTCACCCCACAGGGCGGCCAGGTACTTCTCGAAGGAAAAAACCTGTCTACCTATTCGCGTAGAGAGATGAGCCGCCTCGTCGGGCTTGTTCCTCAAATCGAGCATATTCCGTTTGAATTCTCAGTGATGGAATATGTTTTATTGGGCCGAGCTCCCTACCTGGGCATTTTACAGATGCCGTCGGAGGAGGACTACCAGACAGTCTTGGAAATATTACAGGCGTTGAAACTGACCCACCTGGCCCATCGGGTGGTACTCGATCTTAGTGGGGGCGAACGCCAGATGGTCCTCTTAGCTCGGGCAATGGCGCAGCAGCCACGCATCTTGCTGCTTGATGAACCTACATCACATCTCGACTTGAGCAATAAGGGTCACATACTACGGATCCTGCGGGATTTAGCCGCTCAAGGTGTTACTGTAATCTTCACAACGCATGATCCCTACACCGCCGTGCTCAGCGCCCAATATTTGATCTTAATGCGT
>DAOUEQ010000035.1:0-4469 GCA_034430395.1 Anaerolineales bacterium
ATTTGTCTTCTTGCAATATCCTTCACTGTTATGTTAAACTGCCTGAAGCAGATGGATCATCGCTAAGGTGTATTCCGGATGACCAATAAAGTACTAATCATTGATGATGATGTCGACACGTTAAAACTCGTTGGCTTGATGCTGGAACGCCAGGGTTACGAGATCTCCGTCGCCAGCAACGGGACGCTTGGGCTTGCCAAGGCCGCGGAGGACAAGCCAGAGTTAATCCTCTTAGACGTCATGATGCCAGATCTCGATGGATACGAAGTAACGAAGCGTCTCCGCTCCAACCCAGCTCTTGCACATATTCCCATAATCATGTTCACCGCTAAAACGATGGTGGATGATAAGGTAGCGGGTTTTGAAGCAGGGGTCGACGACTACCTGACCAAACCTACCCACCCGGCTGAACTTACGGCGCATGTGAAAGCGGTGCTTGCTCGCTCTGCACAAGCAGTTGCAGCGCCTGAGGCGAATGCTCAAATCGTCGGCTTTCTAGGATCTCGAAGCGGCATTGGTACGACAACACTAGCCCTAAACTCCGGACTTACACTCAGCGAAAAAGGATACGATGTAATTGTCGCCGAGCTTAACCCGGGTCACGGCTCAATGGGTTTGGAACTGGACATCCAGGATCCATCCGGTCTTTCCAATGTACTCTCCAGATCTTTGAAGGACATCCATCTCAGATCGGTAGATGCAGAGATCATCAATCACTCGAGTGGCGTTCGATTGCTCCTTTCTTCGTTCCATCCTCGAGAGACAGAACTTGAACAAGCCGTCCCTCAAATGGAAGCGGTGGTATCCAACCTGGCATCCATGTGCGACTTGCTCATTCTTGACTTGGGAGCAGGGTTGAAACCATACGCAAAGCCCATTTTGCAGCAATGCGATCGCATCATCCTGGTTGTAGAACCAGTCTACCCCTCGGATGCCATGGGCCGTGCAGTGCTACAAGAACTGGAAACCAGCGGAGTTAACACGAAGAAAGTTGGACTTGCATTAATTAACCGCGTACGGACAAGCTTACAAGTCCCCTGGAGACAGGTGGAAAGTGATCTTGGAATTGAATTAGCTGGGATCGTCTCCCCCGCCCCCGAGCAAGCGCACCAGGCTTCACAATCTGGATCACCGCTTGTAGATTCGTATGCTGATTCTTTGGTGAGCGAACAAATTCGCAAACTAGCTGAATCTCTACAGACATACCTTCTTCCCCCCAAAGGTTGATTGCGTTTGTGACCGATTCTCAACTCACGAACTCTATTGAGAAGAGTGCAGCCATATTCCGCTCTGCCCGCCGGGTGGTCGCCCTTACCGGCGCTGGGATCTCTACTCGATCCGGAATCCCCGACTTTCGCTCACCTGACTCCGGTCTTTGGAATAAAGTTGACGCAATGACGGTTGCATCTCTCTCCTCCTTCCGCTATCAACCCAAGGAATTTTTCAAGTGGGTTAGACCGCTTGTGAAAATGATGATTGACGCTGAGCCAAACCCAGCACACACTGCACTTGCCGAATTAGAACAAGCTGGTTTCTTACATGGCATCATTACCCAAAATATCGATGACCTCCATCGCAAAGCGGGATCGAAGCGCGTATACGAGATCCACGGTCACTTGCGAGAGGCGACTTGCACTTCATGTTATAGAAAGCACGACGCAGGAAAATTGATCGATGCATTTGTCCGAACTGGCGCTTTACCATATTGCGATCATTGCCTTGGTTTGCTTAAACCGGACATCATCCTATTTGGCGAGCAGCTGCCAACCAAAATCATTTGTGAAGCGCAAGCCCTGATCGATGAAGCGGATCTAGTCGTGGTTGCTGGTTCATCGCTGGAAGTCATGCCAGCAGCTTCGATGCCGATCCCTGCCTTGAACGCTGGTGCAAAACTCGTTATCATCAATCACGAGCCAACATACCTTGACGTGCGTGCGGATTTCGTCTTCCATGACGATGTGGCTGATGTACTACCAATGATCCTTCAAGAGGTGCTGAGTGAGCCCCAAGAAACAAGACGTCTCTCCAAAAACCAATAACCATAACAGCGTCGACGCGGTGGTCAAGCGATATGATCGTCTTCTAGAGATGACCTCTGATCTGGTTTCGACTCTAGAGCTGAGCACGCTCCTGCAAATGATCGTTGACGCTGCTGTAGAGCTGACCGACTCACAAGCCGCCGCTCTGCTCCTTTACAATCCGCAAAGGAATCAACTCTATTTCGAAGCTGCTACCGTACCTCTCCGTTCTGACGACACGTTAATAGCAATACCGCCAGAAAATAGCGTAGCGGGATGGATTTTCACAAACCGTGAACCACTTCTTGTAGATACTGCTCCTGGAGATTCTCGCTTCTTCCGCGAGACCGACTTGATAATATCCTTCCGTTCCAAATCGATCCTCGGTGTGCCTTTGAGAACAAAAGAAAAGACGATTGGTGTGATTGAAGCTGTGAACAAACTCGAAGGAACATTCACCGAACAGGACAAGCATGTTTTGGAAGCCCTAGCCGCTCAGGCTGCAATCGCGATCGAGAACACACGTTTATTCAAGCAAAGCGACCTCGTCGCTGAGATGGTCCACGAACTGCGAACACCATTATCTGCATTGTCGGCAGCTATCCACCTCCTTCAGCGACCAGAATTAAAAGATGAACAGCGCAGCAAGATCCGGCAAACTCTCTTTAACGAAGTACAGCGCCTGAATGAGCTGACCACTAACTTCCTGGAGCTCTCCCGGCTCGAATCCGGAAGAGTCCGGTTCGAACGCGAACCTGTACTTCTCGAAGGGCTCGTTCGAGAGTGCATCGAGATTATGCGACTACAAGCGGATTCAGTAGGAATATCACTTGAGACCGACATCGATCGCACACTGTCCCCGCTGATGGGTGATCGTAATCAGTTAAAAAGGCTTCTTTTGAACCTGATAACCAACGCGATTAAATACACCCAAAAAGGAGGTTGGGTGCGGATCTCGTTGCAGCGGGAAGAAAACATCGCACAGTTGAGGGTTACAGATAACGGAAAAGGGATTCCAGCCGAGAGTATTTCTAAACTTTTTAACCGTTTTTACAGAGTGCCAGACCGAGAAGGTCTCATTAGCGGCACGGGATTGGGCTTGGCGATCGCGAAGCGTATAGCACTAAACCACAACGGCACTATCGAGGTTGACAGCAAAGTCGGTGAGGGAACCACCTTTTCGGTCATACTACCTTTTAGTCCGAGTGAGGATAACGCTCTCTACTAACGGCGACCGAACTGCCTTTCCAGCGCGTCTACAGATAGATGGATCATCGTTGGTCGTCCATGGGGACATGTTCGCGGCATTGAACACGACTCCAGGTCCTGGAGCAGCTGTCGCTGCTCCGTTAAAGATAAAACCTGACCAGCTTTAATAGCTACACGTTTACATATTCGAGCCGCAAGCCGGGCCTCAAGCGCATCTGCCAGCGGTTCTTCATTCTCTTCAAATTCCTCAACCACAGACCGCAGAGCAAATAATGGATCCTTCCCTGTTACAAGGGAAGGGACTGCACGCAGCCGGAAGGATCGTTCACCAAATGGCTCGATGGCAAAACCCAACTCTATTAGCGCCTCCAGATTCTCCTGCAATAGAGCGGCTTCAGAGTGTGAAAACTCCATCGTTTGCGCTTCGAGCAGATTCTGGGATTCCAATGCTCCCGCGTCTCTCTCAGCCATCATTTTTTCAAATAGAATACGCTCGTGAGCAGCGTGCTGATCGATCAGGTAGAGCCCATCAGGGCCTTCAGCAACGAGATATGCTGCTCCAATCTGCCCTACAGCCCGAAGCAGAGGGATTGTAGCGGTGGGAAGCACTCCCTGAGGTGAGAGATGGTGGGATGCTGATGGGTCGAAAGACGATTCCCCTGCAAATCCCCAATCCGTGCTAATAACACCAGGGCTGCTTGAGAGACCCTCTCGAGACCACGTCGAATGAAGATCGACGTGAGGGGCAGAAGTATGCCCCATTAAAGTCGCCCGGATCGCCCTTTGAAGTACCGCGAATACGCGGTCCGGCTCTCTGAAGCGGATTTCAGATTTCGAAGGGTGGACATTCACATCCACTTGCTCGGGAGGGACTTGCAGGAAGAGAACCACGATGGGGTATCTTCCAACCATCAATAACGTGTGATATGCCTGCAGCACCGCCGCTGACAGGCTTGAGTCTTGAACCCAGCGCCCGTTCACGAAGAATGTCAGCTCGCGGCGGTTGCTGCGATTTAGCTCAGGCGGGCTGACAAAGCCGGAGACCGATATCTCCGCGCCGGGAGAAGGTGGAATGGAAATCATTTGCCGGGCGGTTTCGAGGCCGAATACTTCCGTGAGAACCTCACGCGGATCGCCATTCCCTGTTGTCTTTATAAGAGAACGCCCTTCCTGTTGAAGCTGGATACGGACGCCTGGATAGGCCAATGCATAGCGGTTGACAAAGCGCGTGATCCAACGGCG